>NZ_JBIBZI010000018.1:0-151141 GCF_043084105.1 Streptomyces sp. NPDC014676
GGTCCGAACGAGGCGGAGGGCAACTGCTGCCACGTGCAGCCCGAGGTCGCCACGAACACGATCGCGGCCAGCACTTCGCGGTCACCGTGCCGACGTCGGCCACCGCCCTGAGGCCGCGATGGCGCCTCCGGCACTACACGCTGGAACAACTCCCACAACTCGTCCGGCACCAGCCGCTCAACAATCCCTGCCACGACCGGCAGCTTACCCAGCCAAATGAGATGACTTCTTAGGGCCACGCACGGAAGCGTGTGAGTATCCGCCCGTGGAGTGCGATGTATATGGAAGGCCGATGTGGCGATGGCCGGTGCAGCCGGCTGTGCTGCAAGAGGAGATCTGGTCCTGTTCCTGGTGCCATGCCGTCACGCATGTGGGTGGCGAGTGGTTCGAGATCTCGCGGCCGCCGTACTTGCCCGTGGGGATGCGCTGGGAGAGGGCCGTCGCGGACGGCCTTCCCGCCGATGTCTCCCACGCCTTCGGCGTCTTCGACAGGACGTTGTGCGGAATCCAGATAGCCGGTATGTCGCCTTCGGATCACTGGTGGCTGCCGGAGTGGGGGAACGCCTGTAGTGCCTGCCGGGAGGCGGCGGGTGTCATTGATGACCGCTGGCCGCAGGAAATGAGGGGCGAGGACGCGCGGGTCAGCGTGGCCCGGCGGCTATGAGTCCTTCCAGTTCGGAGTCGATTCTCGTGTGAGCCTGCGGCTCATCAGGTCGATCATCGCGATGCGGATCATTGCTTCGGAGCGGTGTGGGTGGGTTTCGTAGTCGCGGGCGAGGCGGCGGTGGTTCATGAGCCAGCCGAAGGTCCGCTCGACGACCCAGCGCCGTGGGATGACCTTGAAGCCTTTCTGGCCCGGGTCGCGGGGGGACCTCGACGTCGATGCCGAGGATGGTGCCGTGTTCGATGGCCTTGGTCCGATAGCCGGTGTCGGCCCAGGCTTTGGTGATCGTGGGGTGGTCCTTGGCGATGTGGGAGAGCAGGTGGATGCCGCCGGCGTTGTCGGAGACGCTGGCCGCGGTGACCCAGACCGCGAGGAGGAGGCCGAGGGTGTCGACGCCGATATGGCGCTTGCGTCCGGCGATCTTCTTGCCCGCGTCGATGCCTTGCCCGGCGGTCGGGACGTTGGCAGAGGTCTTGACGCTCTGGGCGTCCAGCACGCACGCGCTCGGTTCGGCATCCCGGCCCGCGGCCTCCCGAGCTAGTCGGCGAAGTTAGACGTTGTCTCATTTGGGTTCGTAATCTTGAGGCATGACGATCGTGGAGCGGCTGGTCCCGGACGGGTTGTGGGAGTTGTTCCAGCGGGTGGTGCCACCTGTTCCGACACGGCCGCAGGGTGGTGGGCGGCGCCGGTACGGCGACCGTGAGGTGTTGGCGGCGATCATCTTTGTGGCCACCTCCGGCTGCACCTGGCGGCAGTTGCCGCCGGTCTTCGGTCCGTCGGGGCCGACCGCGCACCGGCGTTTCACCGAGTGGAGTGCCGCCCGGGTCTGGGCGAAGCTGCACCGTCTGGTCCTGGACGAGCTGGGCTCACGCGGTGAGTTGGACTGGTCGCGGTGTGCGATCGACTCGGTGAACATGCGGGCCTTGAAAGGGGGGACCTGACAGGTCCGAATCCGGTGGACCGGGGCAAGAAAGGCTCGAAGGTCCACTTGATCACCGAGCGGACCGGTCTACCCCTTTCCGTCGGCATCTCCGGTGCGAACCTCCACGACAGCCAGGCCCTGAAACCGCTGGTACGGGGTATCCCGCCGATCCGGTCCCGCCGCGGCCCGCGCAGGCGCCGGCCCGCCAAACTCCACGGCGACAAGGGCTACGACTACGACGACCTGCGACGATGGCTGCGCAAGCGGGGCATCCGGCACCGCATCGCCCGCAGGGGCATCGAGTCCTCCACCCGGCTCGGCCGCCACCGCTGGACCATCGAACGGACGATGTCCTGGCTGGCCGGCTGCCGCCGCCTGCACCGCCGCTATGAACGCAAGGCCGAACACTTCCTCGCCATCGCCTGCACCCTCATCTGCCACCGCAGACTCACCAAATGAGACAACGTCTAAGCCGTTGAGCTGGTCGAACACGCCGTCCTTCTGCCAGGCGGCGAAGTATCCGTAGACGGTTTTCCACGGCGCGAAGTCGTGGGGAAGGTAGCGCCAGGGGATCCCTGTCCGGTCCACATACAAGACCGCGTCCATGATCCGACGCAGGTCGTGCTCGGGTGGCCGCCCGATGTCCAGGCCCTTCCCTCTCCGCTCGGCCCGCCAGGTCGACAGAATGGGCTCAAGCAGTTCCCATCGGGCATCGGACAGGTCACTCGGGTACGGCCGCTGTCGGGACACGTTTTGATAGTCCCGTCAGCAGACACGCAGCCACAGGGCGCAAACAGGGGTGACTGGGGGCGCCTTGGGATCAGACAGGAGCGAACGGGCGGAAACGTCTCCGGCAATCGAGTCAGCCGTCTCTCACGTCACGGATAGCGATCCTAGCCTCAGCCTCCCAGCCCGCTCGGCCACGCATACCGGAACCAGGCACCCCGACGGGACAAAAAGCTCTTTCAGGTCACTAGTATTCCAGCTGTAGATCGCGATCGAGGCGGAGAGCAGTTCGCCCCGGGACTTGAGGTCCAACCAGCAAGATTGCGATCTACAGCTGGAGTATTAAAAGCCCACGGTCAGTGTCTTCGCGATACTGTCCGCAGCGTTCCCCATCTCCTCTGACAAGCCCGGCACAGTCCACGACATGAGCAGCATCACCGCAGACTCGGCACCGGTCGGCACAACCCCGTATGTTAGTGATTCCATGAGGATTCCCGGGCTGCGACGTGAACGGGTATCTGCGGCAAAGTTCTGCCTGATGCGCACAGCGGGGCCGATCGGCAGGTCAGTGTGGGAGATCTCCGAGGGACCGAAATCGTCGGCGCTGAAGGTCTCTGCCAGCCAGTCGAGAGTGATCTCCGGGACTGTGTCGTCGGGATGGATTAGGTCGACTTCCAGGATCGCAAGGGCAAAGTCGAAACCGTTGGGGTAAAGAGCAAAGGCGTAGAAGGGTTCGCGGCTTCGACTGTCCTCGGCCCGGGACCGCAAATCCTTCCGCAGAGTCGCCCTGTCGAGGTCATAACCTGCTGCCTTGCTTCGATCCCGGAGTTCCGCCGCAGTGGCCTTGGACCAGCCTCGGACATCGTCCGACGGCTCAATCGGGAGTGGCACCCAGTCGTTTGGGACCACGATGCCGCATTCGCTGATGTCACTCACCGGTGCCATCACCGTCCATCCATGTCAGCGACCCTGCCACAGCGTCGAAGAGCTCAACCATGGCGTCGGCGATCTGTACCAGCGGCGTGGAGAAAGTCATGAGCAAGTGAGCCCCAGTTCCTGGCACCGGCAGTTGGTAGTCAAGCGTGACCGAAGGCAGCGCTTCCTCAGCTTTCCCCGGCAGGCCGGCCGGCGGCGCCTGATCGGGCCCACCTGTTGCTCGGCGAACGCGTATGGCTGTTCCCGCGGCAAGCTCGACGACCTCAGCCTCCGCCTGCCCGTCGGACGCCAGCCGAGTGGCGACATCCTCAAGGCTCGGGGTGGTTCCGCTGGACGAGGCCGGCAAGAAGGTGATCAGGAGGGAGGCCGGAATCGTCAGGGGTCCTGCTTGCTGCAAGCTGAGGTACAGCTCGATCCCGCCCTCGCGGAACGCAGCGGCTGCCTGTGCCAGCAAGTCCTGCCTCAATTGCCGTTTGATGTGCGGCACATGGTCCATGCCCTCGAAGCGACGGTTCACCAGGGCATCGACCGAACGTTCACGTCGCTCGGGGTCGATGTCCAGACGAAACCATCCCTCGGGCATGAGCAGGCGGTAATCAGAGGGCGGCGCCATGTGGCTGTCTGGGGGCATGGTCACTGGTGCTCCGTTGTCGTCAACTCGTATCACGTCTTGCCCTACTCCGCCTCAAGCGTTCTGTCGTACGAGATGCGGCTGACCAGCGCGCTCGCCGTGGCCGGTCCCAGCGACAGCATGATGGTCAGAGTGGACAGCAGACCGGCGAGAAACATTGACACCTCGTCGCTCATGAGCCCGACCAGCAGCAGTCCGCTGAAGAACGGGAGAACCAAGGGTTCGTTTGCACCGACGACCGAGCTGTACCAGCCGATTTGCTTACGAGCTACTTTGCCTTCCATCGGTGACATCTTGCGTGCGTCCCCCGCGAGTTCGTGACCCCGCCACCACGGTTGCGCAGCTTTTGACTGCTGACACTTCTCGTCCGAGAACGGCACTCCCAGCGCTGTTACCAATGCCGCACAGCCATCACTTCCCTGCGAGCCCGCGAACCAGGAACACCAGGGCAGTAGTGCCCGCGCTTCGCCCGTTTCATCCCTTACCTCGACACCGAGTGGCTCCCCAGTCGTGGTGTCGACCAACCGCACCAGCCGCGCCACTCCATGCTTGCCGGTGCGCCCGAGCCAGCGCTCCTCACCGAGCGCATTGGTCAGGATTAGGTCATGGGGGAGCACACGCACAGATGCTGTGCGCAAGAATCGCCGCGTCACTCCGCTTCCTGCTGCCGGAGACGGCCTGATCTCCGCCTTTTCGACAAGAAGGCCATGCTGTCTGTTGCGGTACCAAGCCCGAACGCGTACCACCGCATCAGCTGCTGGGAGGAGGAAGAGTGCCCCCGCAGCAACCGTCATGGCCCAGCTGAGGTCGGCAACAAAGCCGATCACGAGAGCGATGAACCACCCGACAAGGCCAACGCCTCTGACCCAGGTGTGCCATCGAGGCAATCCGGCATAGAGCACCCGATACGGCCTGTATTCCCGGCCGTCTGGCACTCCCAGGGCAGTGAGGGGCTGCGGGCTCTCCTCCAGGGGAATGCCGAGTGTTTCAACGAGCTCCCTAAGCCCAGTGCGGCTTAGGCATTTATGCGGCCGCAGATCCATGGCACCGATACTCCCCGCCTCTGGAAGCCACCCCGCGAGGGGCACGTGCAGGAGGTCCCGCCCGTTCTCCCCTTCGAAGACTAGGACACCCCAGCGGTCGGTCGGGCGCTTCTGTACGATTCCCCACACCTCTTGGGGCGTATAGAAGACCGCGCGTCGAATGCCGTCGGCACCAACGGCGTACCTACGCTCTCGGCATCGGGCGTCGCGTACGACCAAGTTCGGCCCGTCGGCGTACAGCCGAGCCCGGCGTACCACGTGAATGCTGTGCGGTGGCATGCCCGCTGGTCGTACCACCGGCTCGCCCGGCTGCCGCAGTACACCATTTCGGCCTGGTTGCTCAGACATCAGTCGCCCACTCGCCCATGGCTTGCCTCACTCACCCATCACTCGTCGTCGTGGCGTCCTTGACCCCCGTGGCCGACCAGACTCCGTCATCCAGCCCTTGTATCCCGGTGTGATCGCCCATCCAACCGGTGATCTCCCCCTTGTCGAGAGCGTCGGTGGTCGACGCGACGGCAGTCGAGCCGGCCCAGATCCGAGTCTGCGTCTGGAGCACGTCTGCCGCTCCCGTGACCGCACTCTCAGCCCGCAGAGCATCGGACATCTGATCGATACCTTTGGCCGCGTCGTTGATGCCTGGGTCACCCAGCTTGGCCCCTGCCCATGTATCAGATTGTCCGAGCTTCCGAACGTTGCTCCAACTCAAGTCCTTTACGCCCTTGAGGCTGTCGATCGAATCACGGTAAATCAACTTCGGATTGAAGGCGTCCGCCACCCGTTGAGCACCGGGGAACCACCCCTTCGGCGCCTTGGCGACAGCCTCGGCGGCAGCCTTTCCGCGCACACCGCCGCCACTGACAGCATTTGCCTTCTTCCATGCCTGATTGACGGCCTTGTTATAGGCAGCCGTGCCGGGCTTCGCCTTGACCCCCTGCATGAATCCCTTGTAGGCGGCCGAACGCCCAACGCTCTGCGCCGCGGCCGACGCTCCCTTCGCTCCCGCGAGGGCAGCCCGACCAATGCCGAGCGTCGCAAGGCCAACGACGTCGAGAGCGACATCGAACCAACTGCCCTTACCAGCCAGAGCCAGAAGGGTGTGCCCCACAAGCGACACCAGGGTGGCGGCCAGGGCGATGGTGCCGAGGATTCCTGCAAGCGCCTGACCGATGACCGGGATCCAACCGACCATGAGCGCCAAGGTGCCACAGAGGGTAGAGACCCAACCTGATACCTTGAGAACCTTCTCTATCCAGCCGGCGTTATCGTTCACCCAGTCCTTGAACTTGTCCCAGGTGCCGTCCTTCAACCCATCGTTCTCGATGGCGTAGCTAATGGACTCACGGGCCTTCTTGGCAGCCGCATCCCGGACATCCTTGGCGGCCTCAAGCGCCTTCCTGGCTCGCTCCATGGCTGAAGTCGCCTCTTCCTGGCGCTTTTTCAGCTTCTTGCGCTCAGGATCGTCGTCAGCCGTATCCTCGGGCAGCCTGTCAATGGCGCCACCGCTCGCCTTGTGCTCACGGTCGGCGTCCTGAGCATCACGCAACGCCTTGTCGGCCATTTTCTGTGCGCGATGAAGTTCCGAGGCGTACTCGGTGAAGGATCCGCCTTCCATCACCTTCTCGCCCAGGGCATCAGCAGCGGTGTCGTAACGCTTGTACGCCTTGCGTAGCTTGCCCTCGGCTTCTTCGGCCTGCTCGCGGAATTCCTTGGCTGCTTTGCTTTTCCACGCCTCAACCGACGAGAGCGCTTTGATCTCGTCCGCTTGCTTTCTGATGGATTCTGCCGTTTTTCGCAGATCTTTGCCGAGTCTGGCGACTTCCTCTGGGTCACCGGGGATCGGATCCCCGGACTCTCCTATGACTGCCCACTCGTCAGCTCTAGGACGCGTCACTTGGTTCCCCCGTCGGCACTGGGCTTCTTCTTGTCGGTTCCCCGGAGAGCCTCGGCAAGTTGGTGATCAATGTCCTCGTAAGCTTTGGCTGCCGTGGAGAGGATTTTCGACAGCTTCTCCAGTTCCTCCATGAGACGCTCACGGTGGATCTTCCAGTTGTCGCCAAAGTCGTCAAAGACCTTGACCAGGCTCTGGTCACCCAACGTGCTCACGCCCAGACCTTCCGCCGGGTTCGCCCGGTTCTTGAAGTCGCGGTGAATCTTGGAAAGAGCGCTGCCGCTCTCCTTGATACGCGTGAGGTCGGCAGTCTGATCCGACATTGGCCCCCCTATGACACACAATCATATCCGGTTGAGATACGGCTTCTCATACTGCCCTCAGAGACCACTGACCGAGGGGACGTGGCCTTCCACGCGGTGCTCACCGGCTCGGCCAGCGACCACTGCTCGCCAGGTGACGACAGAATGTCGATGTACTTACATACCGGCTCCCGAGTCAACCACCCAGCCTCAGCAGTCCCTTTGACGCTAAGTTGCGACGTCGAACGCCACCGTACTCGTCGGCCGAATTGCCATCGTCCTTGAACTATCGGTGAACGTAGTAATGGGACTTCGGAGCAAGGGGCGACATGCCCGAGCGCGGTGGGCCACTGCATGAAGCCCACCACGCTCGGACGGCTTAGTGGCCGCAGCCGACACCACTAGCCCTTGGCGGTCTTCGCCAGCTGCTGGTCCAGGTCCTCGTACGCCTTCTTGGCGTTGGTGAGGAACTTAGACAAACCCTCCAGGCCCTTGACTGTCTTGGCCGCACCCTTGGTGAAGTCCTTGATGGACTCGTCGTAGGCACCGGAGGCCTTCTGCGTGGTGAAGCCGTTGGTGACGAGTTCCTCGACGCCCTTCTCGATGGCCTTCAGCATGTCTTCCATCTCGCCCATCGCCTTGATGAGGTCGGTGGCCTTCTTCTCCATCTCGGCATAAGTAAGGTCTGCATCCTTGGCCATGGCAGCTCTCCCTCCCGTCGCCGCAGGGCCTTCCCCCGTGGCTTGACTGGCGCGGACCACCCGGTTGTCCACCGGCCGTCCGCATGAGCAAAGATCTTACGGGCGGGGCTCTTGGGGCGACAGGGATACCTAACAGCGGAAGCGTGAACCGGTGCACATCCCGGACCTGTGAAGGCGGTGTGCATCCCGTTGCACAAGGGCAAGGTACGGCGGCTAAGGTCACTCCACTGTGTTCAGCGTTCCGGGGGCGGCCTCAGCCCAGCGAGGAGGACGAACGTGCGCCTGAGTCTGACCGTCGTCGACCCGATCGGCGGAACCAGCGCCGATGTGGTGCTCGACGCCGATCCAGAGTCGTCGGTCGGCGACATCACTCGGGAGCTGGCTCGCCATGTCGGTGTTGCCGGTGGTGCAGAGATCATCCCCATCGGCGGGCGTCCCGGCCCCGGCGGCACACCGCAGGCCTTCGTCGACAACTACGCCCTCGATCCCGACGCCAACATCGTCGGCTCACCGCTGCGCGAGGGAGCTGTGGTCAGTCTGCACGATCCGGCCGGTTGCGTTCCCGGTGAACCGACCGGTGTCGTGGAGTTCCGCGTGGCCGGCGGTCCCGCCGCCGGTGCCGTGCACCGGCTGGGCGTCGGTCGGTACGACATCGGCAGCGGCCCCGCCGCACACATCCGCATTGACGATCCCGAACTCGCCCCACGCGCCGTCACTTTGTCCATAGCCATGGACGGCACTTGCGACGTTGCCCTTCACGGCGTCGAGAAGAAGAACACCGGGGTCAAGGAGGAGGAGGAGGAGAAAAAGAAGAAGCAGAAGGGGGAGGAGAAGGGGGAAAAGGAGGAGAAGGAGCACGACAGCAATCGTCCCCGGCTCGACGGTGATGACTTCGACGGCGGATCCTGGCCCCTCGGCTCCCA
Source organism: Streptomyces sp. NPDC014676 (assembly GCF_043084105.1). Lineage (NCBI taxonomy): Bacteria > Bacillati > Actinomycetota > Actinomycetes > Kitasatosporales > Streptomycetaceae > Streptomyces > Streptomyces sp. NPDC014676. The sequence continues at coordinate 8,740 of NZ_JBIBZI010000018.1, forward strand.
ACTCGCCCTCGGCAACACACTCCTGGAGATTGACGGCTACACCCCTCCCGACGCCGCCCTGAAGTGGTCGGAAGACGGAGCAGGGCTCGACTACAACCGGCCTCCCCGGCTGCGCCCGGCAGAGCGCAAGACTCACTTCCGGCTGCCTTCTCCGCCTAATGAGTACGAAGCCCGGCCGCTGCCGTGGCTGATGGCTCTGTTCCCGCTGGTCGGCGCGGTCGTGTCCGTCATGATCTTCGGGCGCTGGTACTACATGATCATGGCTCTGCTGAGCCCGGTCATGCTCTTCGGCAACTACTTCATGGACAAGAAGCACGGACGCAAGTCCCACGCGAAGCAGGTCAAGGAGTACAAGGAGACCAAGGAGCGGATCGAGAAGGACGCTCAGGACGCCCTGCGGCTGGAGCGGTTCGACCGACGCAGCGCCATTCCCGATCCCGCCTCTGTGCTCGCCTTCGGCACCGGTCCCCGTACTCGACTGTGGGAGAGGCGACGCACAGACGCCGACCATCTGCTCCTTCGGGTCGGCACCGGCCGTGTGCCGTCCGAAGTCGTTCTCGACGACCCAGAGCAGGACGAGCACAAGCGTCAAGTCACCTGGGAGATCGAGGACTCGCCCGTCGCACTGCCTCTGAAGGACCTAGGCGTCATCGGTATCGCGGGGCCCGGCGACTCGGCACAGGCGCTAGCAAGATGGGCCGTGGCGCAGACCGTGGTGCTACACAGCCCGATGGATGTTCAGTTCTACGTGCTCACGGAAAACCACGCACAGCCGCGCTGGGACTGGATCCGCTGGCTCCCGCACGTCCGCCCTGCGAACGGCCAGGACGTCAACGTGTTGATCGGGACAGACTCCGAAACCGTGAGCGCCCGGGTCGGTGAGCTGACGCAATTGCTCGACGCCAGGCAGAAGGCTCTGAAGGAGAACAACCGGAGTGGCGCCGGTCCTGCCTTCTCCGACCCGGACATCGTCGTCGTATGGGACGGGTCGCGTCGGCTGAGGTCGCTGCCGGGCGTCGTACGACTCCTGCGGGAAGGGCCGGCGGTCGCCATGTACGCGATCTGCCTGGACGAGGAAGAGCGCTTCCTGCCCGGCGAGTGCCAGGCCTTCGTCGTCGCCGAACCGCTGCACCAGACCGACCCCGTCGCCGCTCGGCCCGGCAACTCCCCTCAGGCCGCCGCCGGTGGCTTCCCCTCCTTCCATGCCTGGTACCAAGGCTCCCCACAGCTCCAGCAGGCCGCCGAACGGGCCCTCAAACTGCGACTGCGCGTCGAGCAGACCGGCACCCGGCGCAGGTCCGGTGTGCGGCCCGACCTCGTCTCCCCTGCTTGGTGTGCCCGGCTGTCCCGGGCGCTGTCCCCCCTGCGTGACATCAGTGGCGAGACCGAGGACTCCGCGCTCCCGTCCTCGAGCCGACTCCTCGATGTGCTCCAGCTGGAGCCCCCGACACGCGACGACGTCGCCGCGCGCTGGCGCATGGGCGGACAGTCCACCATGGCGGTCATCGGTGAGTCGTACGACGGTCCCTTCGGCATCGACATCCGACGCGACGGCCCGCACGGACTCATCGCCGGTACGACCGGTTCAGGTAAGTCGGAGCTGCTCCAGACCATCGTGGCCGCGCTCGCCGTCGCCAACACTCCCGAGAACATGACGTTCGTCCTCGTCGACTACAAGGGCGGTTCCGCCTTCAAGGACTGCGTCAAACTCCCGCACACCGTCGGCATGGTCACCGACCTCGACGCCCACCTCGTCGAACGCGCCCTGGAGTCGCTGGGCGCGGAGCTGAAGCGCCGCGAGCACATCCTCGCCGCCACCGATGCCAAAGACATCGAGGACTACCAGGACCTGGTGCGCCGGGATCCGTCCCACGCACCCGTGCCCCGACTGCTCATCGTCATCGACGAGTTCGCGTCCATGGTCCGCGATCTGCCCGACTTTGTGACGGGTCTCGTCAACATCGCCCAGCGAGGCCGCTCTCTCGGCATCCATCTCCTGCTCGCCACACAGCGGCCGAGTGGTGTCGTATCGCCCGAGATCCGCGCCAACACCAACCTGCGGATCGCGCTGCGCGTGACCGACGCCGGTGAGTCGACCGATGTCATCGACGCTCCCGATGCCGGTCACATCGCCAAAAGCACACCGGGCCGCGCGTACGTCCGTCTCGGCCACGCCTCCCTCATCCCTTTCCAGTCCGGCCGCGTCGGTGGGCGGCGGCCGGGCGCCGCCGATCCGGCGGCGCTCGCCCCATGGGCCGGAGAGCTCTCCTGGCAGGAACTGGGACGGGCCGGGCTCACCAAGCCCAAGTCCAAAGTACGGGAGGACGACGAGCTCACTGATCTCAAGGTCCTGGTGGACGCCATCCGGGAGGCCAACGAGGCCCTCGGCATTCCGGCCCAACACTCTCCGTGGCTGCCCGCTCTGGACGAGTCGTTGCTGTTGGACGACATTCCGGAGGTGCACAGCCAGGGGACGCTTCCGGCGGCTCCGTACGGCATCGCGGACCTGCCGGCCGACCAGGCCCGCCGTCCGGTCGTCGTCGACTTCGCCACCTTCGGACACCTGCTCATCGCCGGTGGCCCGCGCAGCGGCCGCTCACAGGTACTGCGCACCATCGCGGGCTCCCTGGCCCGCACCCTGTCGAGCGCCGACGTCCATCTGTACGGCATCGACTGCGGCAACGGCGCGCTGAACGCACTGACTCGGCTGCCCCACTGCGGCGCGGTCGTCAGCCGTAATCAGCAGGAGCGGGTCATCCGGCTCTTCAATCGGCTCACTGGAGAACTCACCCGGCGACAGGATCTGCTGGCGGAGAAGGGTTATGCCGACATAGGGGAGCAGCGAGCCGCCGCGGCCGAGGACGAGCGACTGCCCCACCTCGTGGTCTTCCTCGACCGCTGGGAAGGCTGGCTGCCCACGCTCGGCGAGTACAACCACGGCGACCTCACCGACCAGGTGATGGCGATGATGCGCGAGGGCGCGAGCGTCGGCCTGCACCTGGTGATCACCGGTGACCGTCAACTGCTGGCGGGACGGATCTCCTCCCTCACCGAGGACAAGTACGGTCTGCGCCTCGCGGACCGCGGCGACTTCTCGTTGCTGGACATCAACGCGCGCAAGATCCCCGAGGAGATCCCGCCCGGCCGCGGCTTCGCAAGCGGGACGGCGACCGAGACCCAGTTCGCCCTGCTCGCCGAGGACACCACCGGTCAGGGTCAGGCCGCCGCGCTCGTCGCGATCGGCGAGGCGGCGACCGCCCGGGACGCTGGGCTGCCGCGCTCCCGCCGCCCGTTCCGCGTCGACGTCCTGCCCAGCCGGATCTCCTTCGCCGATGCCTGGGCCATGCGCGACCCGGCGGCGAGCACCTCCCTGCTGTGGGCGCTGGTGGGTGTCGGCGGCGACGAGCTCACTGCCTTCGGCCCCGACCTCGCCCAGGGTGTTCCGGCATTCGTGATCGGCGGTCCCGCGAAGTCCGGGCGCAGCACGGTACTGCTGAACGTCGCGCGCTCCTACCTCACCCAGGGCGTACGGCTCATTGTGGCGGCTCCTCGCCCGTCCCCACTACGCGAATTGGAGGGGACGGGAGGCGTCCTGAAGGTCTTCACCGGCCGGGACATCGACGAGGACGAGATGGAGGAGCTCATCGAGTCGGCCAGCCCCGAGCAGCCGATCGTCGTCCTGGTCGACGACGCAGAGGTGCACGACGACTGTGACGCCGAGGACATCTTCAAGCGCATCGTCGAACGCGGTGTGGAGGACGGCCTGGCCGTCGTCATCGCCGGTGACGAGGAGGAGATCTGCGACGGCTTCTCCGGTTGGCAGGTCGACATGAAGAAGGCTCGCCGTGGCATCCTGCTGTCGCCACAGGACAGCTCCGCGGGAGAGCTGATCGGCATCCGCACGAACCGGAGCATGGTCGGCGGCCAGGTCACTCCGGGCAAGGGCATGCTGCACCTCGGCAGCGGGGAGCATCTGACGGTCACCACGCCGATGTGATGGGCCCCGGCCGCCCGTCGTCCTCGCTACACCGCTGGCGGCACGTAAATCTCGTGGCTGTGCGTCGCCAGCAGCCGGTTGCCCGAGGGGGTGGTCTGCCACAACTCGCCGACAGCCTTGCTGTCGCTGTAGGTCCAACGGAGCTAGCCGGTCCGGGCCGGTGCCGGGCCGGGTGCTGGTGGCGTCTGCCATGGCGGTCCGAAGCAGCTGGTAGACCACGAGCAGGGTGCAGATTTCCTGGTCGATACCTTCGGGAGTGCGGGCGCGCAGGACACGGCCGCCGAGGATGGTGGACTTCAGCTCCAGGTAGGCGGCCCCGATCTCCCACCGCTGGTGGCAGGGGGTGGCCAGTTCGGCTGCTGGGTGGCGGCGGTGGTCGAGCAGGGTGGTGGCGAGCCGGTAAAAAGGCCTGTGTGCTGTCCCGCCGTTGTTCTGACAGTGATCTCGCAGTCGATGACGCGCACGGGTACCGGACCGAGGGTGTAGATGTAGGAGCCGTTCCGGTAGCGGGCCAGCACCGGCATGCGGCGGCCGTTCTTGAGCCTGACCAAGACCTCGGATCCAGCGTCTGCAATGTCTTTGACCAGTTTCTGGGCGGCGGAGTTGCGGTCGGCCAGCAAAATCATCTCGGGCTGTCGGCTGCGCGACATGCGCGGGACGTAGGTGGTCTCGCCCGAGGTGGTGGGTCCGAAGACGGCGTCGATGAGGGCGCGGGTGCTACAGGCCACCAGAGCCAGCAGGCGGACCTGCGGGTAGCCGGTCCCGCCGTGGTTACCTTCCTGCTTGGCGAACCCGGTCAGGACCGCGGGGCTGTCGGACACAGTCATGGTGGTGCCGTCCAGCGCGACCACCAGCAGCCCGCGCCGTCGTGCCCCGGTGTCCGCGGACCGGCCACGGATCCTTTCAACAGGTCGAACAGTCATTTCAGTGGTGCGGCGCCGATACGGCTGCGGGCCTGGGCCAATGCGCTCGCCGACGGCGTGGCGAGAGACAGACCGGCCAGCGCGCCGGTGAGCTTGCGTCACACCAGGAACGCGGCCAGCAGCAGGCAGACGACCACGCGGGACGGCAGATCCCGCAACCTCGACTGGACCCGACCGGTGGCTTTCAGTGCCTCGTCGACCATCTCGAAAGGTATGAGCCGGGTGAGCTCACCGATGTGGCCAGGGGCGAAGCGGGCCCCGGCCACCGCCCGCGACTGCCGTCGCCTTGTTGTCCATGGGGCGAGACCGTCTAACCGTCAGCCCCGTTCTGTCCCACTTCCTCCAACGGCATCTGAGGGGCGAATGCGCGCAGAGCGTTCACGAGACGTTCACGGTCAAGGGTCCACAGATTGATGTGCCTGCTCGCCAGGAACAGGTCATGATCAATGTGCGGTGCGAGCCGGGCCGTCTGGTCTCGGCTGAGCGATGCGTTCGGCCCAGGAAGCGCCGGAGCCCCCGGCCGACGACGCAGCCCCACGTAGCGCATGGGGGTCAGCGCGGCCGTTTCTTGCTGCCAGAGAACCACGGCGGAGACGTCGTGCCACGGTACGAACGCGGTCTGGTCGGCATGGCGTGCGGGCGCTCCGCCCAAGGTGACGCCCCGGTCGTCGACGCGGAACGCGACAAGTCGCCCCGTCCAGGCTCCGCCGAGGAGTTGAAAAGGTGTCCAGGGGTATCGGACTTCGTACACGGAGGATTCAGGTCCGGGCATGCGGCGATCGCCTCTCTTTACGATGGTCTTCTCCGCCTTTCATCACGGTATGCACCACGTCCTCAGACGGCGGGCAGAGCGTAGATCTCCGGTCCGTGGGTGGCCAGCAGCCGGTTGCCGGAGAGGGTCACCTGCCACGGTTCGCCGTTGTCCTTGGTGTCGTCGTAGACCCAGCGGACCTTGCCGGTCCGGGCTTCCAGTGCGACGACGCCGCCGCCGGACAGGCCGCCGGTCGCCCCGTACAAGGAGGAGCCGGCGCGCAGGAACGTCTCAGGTCCGTCGGCTTCCAGGTCGTCGCAGAGCCAGGTCCGCTTGCCCGTCTTGACGTCCACCGCCCAGACGCCGTCGTCGTGGTCGCTGACGTACAGCACGCCGTCGATCACCGAGGGGTTGCGGAAGGCCCGGCGGCCGTTGGAGGACAGGGTCCAGCGGGTGTCGCCCGTGTCGGCGTCGAGGGCCGTGAGCTCGTCGCCCGGCAGGAAGACGAGGCCGCCCGCGACCGTGGGCTGCCAGGTCCAGTCCTCACCGATCTTCCTGGTCCACAGCTGCGCACCCGTGGCGGTGTCCCGCACCGTGAGGTTGTGGTTGGAGTCGGCGTACACCAGGTGCTTGCCGGAGACACTGCCCTGGACGTCGTAGTCCTTGGTGCCCCAGTCCCGTCTCTGCAGCCACGTCTTCCTGCCGGTGGTGTGGCTGACGGCGGCCACGGCCGTGCGGTATTCCGTGGCGCTCCTGGACTCGCCGAAGTCCTTGGCCGTGACGTAGACGTTCTTGTCGTCGACGGCGATGGCGGAATCGACCGACAGGGACTCGCCCAGCCGGCTCCGCCAGACCTCCTCGCCGGTCTTCACGTCGAGGGCGACGAGCACTCCGTCGTAGCCGCCGTCGGCCAGGAACACCTTGCCGTCGTGGAAGAGAAGGGGCTCTCCCGGGCGGCACGCCTCCTTCTTCGACCAACGGGCCTTGCCCGTCCGTACGTCGTAGGCGACGAGCGGATCGCCACTGATCAGCAGCAGGCCCTCGTGGGTGAGCAGCGGCACGAGCGCGCTGGTGCTGTCCTCCGCCACCGACGTGTGCCACAGGGGCTGGGGCGCGACGCCGGGGGGCGGCGTGGTGAACCGTTCCCCGGCCGGTTCGGCCGAGCCGCCCCGGCCCGCCTCGTCCGTCGTGGAAGGGGAGTCGCCTCCGTCCCGCGTGAGCCACCAGGCCGCTCCGCCTCCGGCCACGGCGACACCGGCGGCGCCGAGCGCCAGGCCGAGTGCGTGGCGACGGGACCGGACGGTGCCGGTGCCCGGCTCGCCGAGCCGCACCGTGCCGGGCAGGGAGGTGCCCGGAGCGCCTCCGTGAGCGGGAGCGCCATGACCCGGTGCGGGCGCGCCGCCGTAACCGGGGGTCGGCGTGCCACCGTATCCAGGGGCCGGCGTACCGCCGGGGTGACTGCCGTACGCCTGGGCCGGGTTGCTCGCACCGGGCCCCGCCGTCATGGTCGGCGCCGGACCGAAGGACGCCACGGCCGGGGCCGATTCCGGGGCGTCGAGGTCGAGTATCCCCGCGGCGTGCGTCGCGATCGTCGACGCCACCGCCGACGGCAGCCAGTCGGTCAGGACGGGCCCGACTCCCTGCGGGGCCAGTGACGTCACGATCTGCGCCGGTGCGGGACGCTGTGCGGGGTCCTTCGTCAGGCAGGCGCGGACCAGGCCCAGCAGCGACTGCGGTACGCCGGTGAGGTCGGGCTCGCCGTGCACGATCTGATAGAGCAGCGCGGCGTGCGAGGAGGCGCCGTCTCCGTAGGCCCCCCGGCCGGTCGCCGCGAAGGCGAGCACCGCGCCCAGGGAGAAGACGTCGCCCGCCGTGCCGACGTCCTTGCCCTGCGCCTGCTCGGGGGACATGTAGCCGGGCGATCCGACCACGACTCCGGTCTGTGTCATACGGCTTCCGTCGACCGCCCGTGCGATGCCGAAGTCGATGACACGGGGGCCGTCGGCGGCCAGCAGGACGTTGGACGGCTTGAGGTCGCGGTGGATCAGACCCGCCGCGTGCACCTCCTGCAGTGCCGCGGCGAGGCCGACGGCCAGGGCACGGACCGTGCGCTCCGGCAGCGCGCCGTGCGCGGCGACCACGTCCGTGAGGTCGGGACCGAGCACGTACGACGTCGCCAGCCAGGGAAGTGACGCGTCCGGGTCGGCGTCCACGACCGGCGCGGTGTAGCGGCCGGACACCGCCTTGGCGATCTCCACCTCGTGCCGGAAGCGCTCCCGGAAGCCGGCGTCCGCCGCGAGATCCGGGCGCACCACCTTCACGGCGACGGTACGGCCACCGGGCGAACGCGCCAGGTACACCCGCCCCATGCCGCCGGCGCCCAGTCTTCGCAGCAGGCGGTAACTGCCCAGCTCGCGAGGGTCGTCCGGCTGCAGAGTCTCCATGGTGGCCTTCCCCGTCATGATGCCCGTGCGGCATGTGCTGCGCCTGGTGTCGTTCGCCGACGCAGACACATTAGTGAGTGCGGGGAGACGGACAGCGACCGGGAGGAGCCGAAGGGCACTTACTTGATCTTCGACAACCGGGCCTTCGGCGACCCCGACTCCTTGCTGTCCGACTCGTACACGAGGTCGTCGCCGGCCGGGGTGAGGCGGACCGTGTGCTCGGCCTGGTTGCAGACGTCGCGGTTGGACTTCGCGCCGACGGACGTCGTGACGAGCTGTTTCCTCGTGACCTGTTTCAGGGTGAGGACGTCGTCGCAGACGCCGCCGAAGATGTCCGTGTGGCGGAGGGTGCCCACCTGTTCGCCGATCTCCGCCTGTTCGAGGGTGACGCGGAACGTGCCGAGCGGAATGGCGATGCTCTCGCGGGAGTTGGCCTGGCCCTCCCAGGTGCCCAGGTAGGCGGCGGGGACGGTGACGGGGGAGGCCGGTTCCTCGGACTCGCCCCCGTCGTCGGACTGTGCGGCGCCGCCCTTGGAGCCGCCCGGCAGCAGGTCGAGTACGAAGACGGAGCCGACGGTCACCGCGGCCAGCGCGCCCGCCACCGCGAGGGCGACCGTGCAGCTGACGCGCCGGCCCCGGCCGCCGCGGTCGGGGGAGGAGGCGGCCGCGAAGGAGACGGAGAGTTTCCCGGGACCGCCCCGGCCGTCCGGGCCATCCGGGTCACCCGGGCTGCCCCGGTCCACCGGTTGGGTGGGCGGGTGCGGGGTCGCGGGGGCGTGGGACGGTGCGTCGCGTGGCTCGGGGACGGCGGCCACGCCCGGCCCCTGTGTCACCGGCATCACGGGCGGCGGGCCGAAGCCCCCGGACACCGCGCCGGCCGACGGGGAACCCCCCGGGGAACCCCCCTCGGACGGATCACCGAGGCCCCCGGCCGGCACGGAACCCCCCACATCCGGATCACCGAAGCCCTCGCCCACCGGAGCCCCGCCCGCCGGCTCCCCCACCGACGGCCTGCTGAACCCCACCGGCCCCGACGGCCCCTCCCCCGTCGCCTCCAGGTTCAGGAGTCGTACCGCGGCCCGGCTCACCTGCTCCACCAGGGCTCCCGGCAGCCAGCCGGCCGTCATCAGGCGGGCCGCGCCGCCCTCGGGGGCCAGGCGGCGGGCCAGTTCGGCAGGGGTGGGGCGGGCGGACGGGTCCTTGTCGAGGCACGCCGCGACGAGCTCGCGCAGCTCGCCGTCCAGCCCGTCCATCCCGTCCAGCTCGGGCGGCTCGTGCACGACCTTGTACAGCAGCGCCGCCGAGGAGTCGCCGGGGAAGGGCGGGCTGCCCGTCGCCGCGTACGCCAGGACCGCGCCGAGGGAGAAGACGTCCGCCGCGCCCGTCACGCCCTTGCCGAGGATCTGCTCGGGGGACATGTAGCCGGGGGAGCCGATGGACACGCCCGTCGACGTCAGGGACGCCGTGCTGTCCGTGGCGCGGGCGATGCCGAAGTCGATCAGGAGGGGGCCGTCGAGGGTGAGGAGGACGTTGGACGGTTTCACGTCCCTGTGCACCAGGTTCAGCGCGTGGACGGCGGTCAGCGCCTCGGCGAGGCCCGCGCCGAGCGCCCGTACGGTGGGCGCGGGCAGCGGGCCGGTGTCGGTGACCGCGGCGGCGAGGGACGGGCCGGCCGCGTAGGCGGTGGCGACCCAGGGGACCCGGGCGCCGGGGTCGGCGTCCAGGACGGGGGCCGTCCAGGCGCCGCCGACCCGGCGGGCGGCGTCGACCTCGCGTCGGAACCGGGCGCGGAACTCGTCGTCCAGCGCGAAGTGGGGGTGCACGATCTTCACCGCGACCGTGCGGCCCCCCGCGCTGCGGCCCAGGTAGACGCGGCCCATGCCGCCGGAGCCGAGCCGGCCGAGCAGCCGGTAGGGGCCCACGGCCGTGGGCTCGTCCGCTTCGAGCGGCCGCATGGCGTCCACCCCTCCCCCGTCACGCCCGTACGCCGGAATCCTCCAGCAGGGTAGTGGGCGGGCCGCCCGCGGCCTCAGGGCCGGAGCAGATCGACCTTCACGTCGGCCGGGAACCCGGTCGTCGGCCCGACCCGGCGGGCGAACTCGGCGACCGCCTCCAGCTGCGGGGCGCCGAAGCTGAAGTCGAGGGTGGTGAAGTACTGCGCCAGGGTCGCCTCGTCGAAGGCCTCCCAGCGGGCCGCCTGCTCGGCGACCTTGTCGACCTCCTCCAGGGAGAGGTTGCGGGAGGCGAGGAAGGCCTCGTGCACCTTGCGGGTGATGAGCGGCTCGCGCTCCAGGTAGTCGCGGCGCACCGCCCACACCGCGAAGACGAACGGCAGGCCCGTCCACTGCTTCCACAGGGCGCCCAGGTCGTGCACGTCGAGTCCGTAGCGGGGGCCGTCGAGCATGTTGGCGCGCAGGGCCGCGTCGCCGATGAGGACGGCGGCCTCGGCCTCCTGCATCATCAGGCTCAGGTCGGGCGGGCAGGTGTAGTAGTCGGGCCGGACGCCGTACCGCTCGGCGAGGAGGAGCTGGGCGAGGCGTACGGAGGTGCGGGAGGTCGACCCGAGGGCGACCCGTGCTCCGTCCAGCCGGTCCAGCGGGACCTGCGAGGCGATCACGCAGGACATGACGTCGCCGTCGCAGCCGACGGCGATGTCCGGGAAGGCGACGAGCTGGTCCGCGTGCTTGAGGAACTCGACGAGGGTGATGGGCCCGATGTCGAGGTCGCCCTGCACCAGCTTCTCGCTGAGCTTCTCCGGGGTGTCCTTCGTCAGCTCGAAGTCGAGGAGCGTGCCCGTTCTCGCGAGCCCCCAGTACAGGGGCAGGCAGTTCAGGAACTGGATGTGGCCGACGCGCGGCCGGGTGCGAGGATTGTCCACATCGTGAGGCTAGTCCTCGTCCCCGGTGGGCGGACCCTCACCCCCTCACCCCCTCGATCGCCCACATGTTCGATCGAACGCCCGTGACGGACGGAGTGTTCAAACATTCGGGTGACGTGATCTTGACCTCTATTGCATTCGGGAGTCTGCGTGCTAGGCTCGTCGCAAGTTGCAGTTTGGTTTCCCTTGCAGTACAGAGCCTGCGGAGCATGTGACCGCGGGCTCTCGTCGTTCTCAGACGGATGCACTTGTGCGGAATAGTCTTCACACTTGCTGGTTCTGGAGCAGGGCAACCCTTTGGGCCCAAGGAGGGCTTATGGCTACCGGAACCGTGAAGTGGTTCAACGCCGAAAAGGGCTTTGGTTTCATCGCCCAGGAAGGCGGCGGCCCCGACGTCTTCGTCCACTACTCCGCGATCAACGCGAGCGGCTTCCGCTCCCTTGAGGAGAACCAGCAGGTGTCCTTCGACGTCACGCAGGGTCCGAAGGGCCCGCAGGCGGAGAACGTCACCCCGGTCTGATCCTCGCCGATCCGGGAACGACTAGCAGTACCCAAGGAGCCCCGCGCCGTCAGGCGACGGGGCTCCTGCCTTTTCCCTCCCGCCCCCGATCCCGCCATCGAAATACCTCGGTGAATATTCGGGGAATTCCTCTCATACGTGCTGCATGATCAGTACGAATTTCGTACCGGCCTCCCACGCCTCGTACACGCGCCTCGTACGCGTGCGGCACATCCCCGCGGTACGTCATGCGGTCCTCCGGGCCGAGTTCCGCGCTCTCCCCACTCTCTCCGCTCTCCCCGCTCTCTCCGCCGGGCCCCGCCTTCACCCGTCCCGCGCCGACCACGATGTGCTCCACGATCCCCGGAATGTGCGGCTCGAAGGCGCGTACGGTCCCGGTTCCGGCCCCACCGCGCAGACGTCGCGCCCGTGCGTCCGGCGCGTGCCCGCCCGGCCGCGAAGAGCGCGAGGCCGGTTTCGCCCCATGCCCCCGGAGCTGTCGGTGGAGGCGAGTAGGGTCACCGCCCATGACCGCCACCGACGCCGATCACACCGTCGCCACCCGCACCTTCTACGACGCCATCGCCGAGGACTACGCCGCCCTGTTCCGTGACTCCCTCTCCGTCATGCCCCTGGACCGGGCGGTGATGGCCGGTTTCGCCGAACTGGTCGGTGAGGGCGGCCGGGTGGCCGACCTGGGGTGCGGTCCCGGACGGGTGACCGCGCATCTCGCCTCCCTCGGGCTCTCCGTCTTCGGTCTCGACCTGTCGGAGGGGATGCTCGCGATCGCCCGCCGCGAGAACCCCGGCCTGCGCTTCGAGCAGGGCTCGATGCGGAACCTGGACCTCCCCGACGGTGCCCTCGCCGGCGCCGTCTCCTGGTACTCCACCATCCACACCCCGCAGGACGAGCTGCCCGCCGTCTACGCCGAGTTCCGCCGGGTCCTGGCGCCCGGGGGCCATCTGCTGCTCGCGTTCCAGTGCGGCGACGAACCCCGCCGCCACGAGCGCCCCTGGGGCCACCCGGTCACCCTCGACTTCCGGCGCATGCGCCCGGAACGCGTCGTCGCGCTCCTGGAGGCGGCCGGTTTCACCCTCGTCCAGCACACGGTGCGCACCGCCGACACGGACCAGGGCGAGTCGACGCCCCAGGCGTTCCTGATCGCCCGCGCGGCGGCGGGGTGACCCGGGCCTACCCCCCGTACAGCCCTTCCACCTCCGCCGCGAAGTCCCGCAGGATCTCCTCGCGCCGCAGCTTCATCGACGGGGTCAGGTGGCCCGCCTCCTCCGTGAAGTCCACCGGGAGGACGGTGAAGCGGCGGATCGACTCCGGACGGGAGAGCATCTTGTTGGCCTCGTCGATCGCGCGCTGGAGGATCGCGTACAGCTCCTCGTCGTCGAGGACGAGTTCCGGCGGGACCGGGTGCTTGCCGTTCATACGGCGCCAGTGGGTGAGGCCGGCGGGATCGAGGGTGATCAGGGCGGAGACGTAGGGGCGGTTGTCGCCGACCACCATGACCTGGGAGATCAGCGGGTGCGAGCGGAGCCAGTTCTCCAGCGGGGCCGGGGCGACGCTCTTGCCGCCGGAGGTGATGATCAGCTCCTTCTTGCGGCCCGTGATGGTCAGGTAGCCCTCGTCGTCCAGTTCGCCGAGGTCGCCGGTGTGCAGCCAGCCGTCGGGGGCTGCGGGGACGATTCCGCCCGCCCGGGAGTCCCAGTAGCCGCGCAGCACGTGCTCGCCGCCGACCAGGATCTCGCCGTCCGCCGCTATGCGGATCCGCGTCCCCGGCAGCGGCCAGCCCACCGTGCCCAGACGGGGTTTCATCGGGGGTGTCACCGTCGAGGCGCCGGTGGTCTCCGTCAGGCCGTAGCCCTCGAAGATCTCGATGCCGGCACCGGCGTAGAACGCGGCGAGGCGGGGGCCGAGCGGGGAGCCGCCGCAGATGGCGTACCGCACCTTGCCGCCCATGGCGTTGCGGATCTTGCGGTAGACCAGCGGGTCGTAGAAGGCGCGGGCCGTCTTCAGGGAGCGGGACGGGCCGGCTCCCGCCCCCGTCTGGCGGGCCTCGACGGCCTCGCCGTAGCGGCGGGCCACCGACTCCGCGCGGTCGAAGGCCGAGAGCCGTCCGCCCGCCTCCGCCTTCGCCCGGGCGGTGTTGAAGACCTTCTCCAGCATGTACGGGATGGCCAGCAGGCAGGTGGGACGGAAGCTCGCCAGGTCGGGCAGCAGGTCCTCGGCGGCCAGGCTCGGCGCGTGGCCGAGGCGTACCCGGGCGCGCACACAGGCGACGGCGACCATCCGGCCGAAGATGTGGGACATCGGCAGGAAGAGCAGGACGGAGGCCTCTTCGCCGGTCCGGGCCTTGAAGACGGGGTAGAGCAGCTCGATGGCGTTGTCCACCTCGGCGAAGAAGTTGCCGTGGGTGAGGGCGCAGCCCTTGGGGCGGCCGGTGGTGCCCGAGGTGTAGACGAGGGTGGCGAGGGTGTCGGGGCCCAGGACGCCGCGGCGCACCTCCACCTCCTGGTCGGGTACGTGCGCGCCGGCTTCCGCGAGCGCGTCGACGTGGCCCTTCTCCACGACCCACACCCGCCGCAGGTCGGGGAGGTGCGCGAGCTCGGGGCCGAGGGCGGCGGCCTGTCCCGCGGTCTCCGTGACCAGGGCGACCGCGCCGGAGTCGTGCAGGATCCAGCGGGTCTGGAAGACGGAGGAGGTGGGGTAGACGGGGACGGTGACCAGTCCGGCGGCCCAGGCGGCGAAGTCGAGCAGCGTCCACTCGTAGCGGGTGCGGGCCATGACCGCGATCCGGTCGCCCGGCGTCAGGCCCTCGGCGATCAGCCCCTTCGCGACGGCCAGGACCTCGTCGGCGAATCGCCGCGCCGTCACGTCCCGCCAGTCGCCGTCCGCCGTCTTCCGGCTGAGCACCACCTCGTCCGGCGCCGTGCTCGCGTTCTCGAACGGCAGGTCGGCGAGCGACCCGTGCCGCACCTGCCGGGCGAACGGCGGTACGGACACTTCCCGTACGACGCCGTCCAGCCGCCGGATCTCCGGCTCGACCAGGACGGGTGCTCCGTAGACGTCGTCGTCGAGAGCGGAGGAATAGGCGGTGGACACGGGCGGCTCCTGGGACGTGCAGGGGGAACTGCGTGCTGCCACGACATACGTGCCTCGCACGCCGAGGCGCTCACCGGTGGCCGCGGGAGAAAGGGGTTACCACCGGTCGGTGCGGAGATCGTACGGCCCTGACGTGGAAGGTCTGTGCGGGTTCGGGGACGGTCCCGGGCCGGGGGTGTGCAATGTTGTGGGTTACGTGAGGGTCACTCACGTACGCTCCAGGATCGCCGTCACGCCCTGGCCGCCCGCCGCGCAGATCGAGATCAGTCCGCGTGCGGGGGCGTCCCGTTCGGCGAGGAGCTTCGCCAGGGTGGCCACGATGCGGGCGCCGGTCGCGGCGAAGGGGTGGCCGGTGGCCAGGGACGAGCCCGCCACGTTCAGCCGGGCGCGGTCGACGGGCGCCAGGCCGCGCTTCTCCCAGGCGGCCAGCGTGGCCAGCACCTGGGAGGCGAACGCCTCGTGCACCTCGATCAGGTCGAAGTCCGCCATGCCCAGACCGGCCCGCTCCAGCATGCGCGGGACCGCGTGGGCGGGTGCCATCAGCAGGCCGTCCTCGCCACCGGCGACGTCCCCGTGCACGAAGTCCACGGCGGCCGTCTCGTACGCGGTCAGATGGGCGAGGGGTTCCAGGCCGCGCTCCGCCGCCCACTCCTCGCTCGCCAGCAGCACCAGCGCGGCACCGTCGGTGAGCGGGGTCGAATTGCCCGCCGTCATGGTGGGTTCGGGGCCGTCGAGGCCGAACACCGGTTTCAGCGCGGCGAGTTTCCCCACCGTCGAACCGGGGCGCAGGTTCTGGTCGCGGGCCAGGCCCCGGAAGGGCACCACCAGGTCCTGGAAGAACCCGCGTTCGTACGCCGCCGCCAGCCGCTGGTGACTGGTGGCCGCCAGTTCGTCCTGCGCCTCGCGGGTGATGCCCCAGGCGCGTGCGGTGACCGCGGCGTGCTCGCCCATGGACAGGCCCGTGCGCGGTTCGGCGTTGCGCGGGATGTCGGGGACGAGGTGACCCGGGCGCACCCTCGCCAGGGCCTTCAGCCGGCCGCCGAGCGTCTTCGCCCGCCGCGCCTCCAACAGCACCTTGCGCAAAGCGTCGTTGACGCCGAGGGGCGCGTCGCTCGCGGTGTCGGCGCCGCCGGCGATCGCGGCCTCCGTCTGGCCGAGGGCGATCTTGTTGGCGGCGGCGATCACCGCCTGGAGTCCGGTGCCGCAGGCCTGCTGGATGTCGTAGGCGGGGGTGCGGGCGTCGAGCGCCGAGCCGAGGACGGTCTCGCGGGCGAGGTTGAAGTCACGGCTGTGCTTGAGGACCGCCCCGGCGACGAACTCCCCGACGGCGCCCGGCGCCCGGAGTCCGTACCGCTCGACGAGTCCGTCCAGCGCGGCGGTGAGCATCTCCTGGTTGGAGGCGGTGGCGTAGGGGCCGTCGGAGCGGGCGAAGGGGACGCGGCTGCCGCCGACGACCACGACGCGCCGGACGGCGGCGGGCTTGGAGGTGCTCATCTCGACCTGCTCCTCACCGTGACATAGTCTTACCTCCGGTAACCTTACTCCAGAGTAAGCACGCCTCGGAGCAGTCACGGAGGAATCCCCCATGGCCGACCGTTATCTCGGCTTCACCGGCACCGCGCCCGGCCGCTTCCTCACACGCCGCCTGGGCCTGCCCCAGCCGGCGACGCTGCGGCGCTGGTCACCGGAGCGGCCGGAGCTGGACGGCGGCCTGCTCCACCTGACAGCCGGGAAGTCCGGCCTCGACCTCGCCCCCGTACTCGCCCGCACGGGACCCGCCCCGGACGACACCGGCCGGCCCGCCGCCGTCGTCCTGGACGCCACCGGGATACGGGACGTCGACGGGCTCGCCGGGGTGCACGCGGCCCTGCACCCCGTCGTACGGTCCCTCGCCGCGAGCGGCCGGATCGTGGTGCTCGGCGCACCGCTCGACCCCGCCGACCACCATCAGGCCGCCGCCCAGCAGGCGTTGGAGGGCTTCACCCGCTCCCTCGGCAAGGAGACCGGCCGGGGCGTCACCGTGAACCTGGTCCGCCTCACCGACGCCCCCGCCGCCGAGTCCACCCTCCGCTTCCTGCTCTCCCCCAGATCGGCCTACGTCAGCGGCCAGGTGATCGGCGTCGGCACGCACGAGCCCCCCGCCCCGTACGACGTGGACCGCCCCCTGTCCGGCCGTACCGCCCTGGTGACCGGCGCCGCGCGCGGCATCGGCGAGGCGGTCGCCGGGACGCTGGCCCGGGACGGCGCCGAGGTGGTCGTCCTCGACGTACCGGGGGCCGAGGCGGACGCCCGGCGCGTCGCCGAACGGCTCGGCGGAAGGGCGCTCCCCCTCGACATCACCGCCGCCGACGCGGGCGCCCGCATCGCCGAAGCCCTCCCCGACGGCCTCGACGTCCTCGTCCACAACGCGGGCATCACCCGTGACCGGCGGCTGGTCAACATGCCCGCCGAGCGCTGGAGTCCGGTGCTGGAGGTGAACCTGGCGAGCGTGCTGCGCACCACCGACGCGCTGCTCGACGCCGGGACCCTGAGGCGCGGCGGGCGGATCGTCGCCACGGCGTCCATCGCGGGGATCGCCGGAAACGCCGGCCAGACCAACTACGGGGCGAGCAAGGCCGGGATCACCGGCCTGGTCCGCGCCCTCGCGCCGCACGCGCTCGCCGGGCACGGGGTGACCGTGAACGCGGTGGCGCCCGGGTTCATCGAGACGAGGATGACGGCCGCCGTCCCGCTGCTCATCCGCGAGGCGGGCCGCCGGATGAACTCCCTCGCCCAGGGCGGCCTGCCCGTCGACGTCGCCGAGACCATCGCCTGGCTCGCCCACCCGGCCTCGGGCGCGGTGAACGGGCAGGTCGTACGGGTCTGCGGCCAGAGCCTGCTGGGGGCGTGAGAGGGTTCATGACACCCACGATCGAACTCCCCGCACCCCCCGCTCTCGCACCGCTCCTCGCCCGCGGCGCCCTGCTCTCCCCCTTCAAGCGCCCGCGTCCCGAAGCCGGTTACCCCCGCACCCGCCTTGTGCTGCCCGCCCTGCGCGTCGACACCGCCCGGCTCACCGCGTACGAGCGGGTGTGCGGCTTCCCGACCGGCTCCGCGAGCCCCGGGGACGCGCTGCCGGTGACCTATCCGCACGTGCTGGGCTTCCCCCTCGCCATGCGCCTGATGAGCGGGCCGGACTTCCCGCTCCCGCTGCTGGGCCTGGTCCACACGTCGATACGGATCACCCGGTACCGGGCGACACCGGCCACGGGCGCGTACGAACTGACGGTGCACGTCGACGGGCTGGCCCCGCACCGGCGCGGCACCCAGGCCGCCGTGGTCACCGAGATGCGGGACGGCGGGGACGTCGTGTGGGAGTCACGGAGCACGTATCTGGCCCGCCACCGGACCGCCTCCGGACAGCGGAAGGACCAGGAGGGGGAACGCGAGCCCCTGCCCGCCGTCGACGAGTGGCGGCTGGCCGGGGACGTCGGACGGCGCTACGGTGCCGCGTCCGGCGACCGCAACCCGATCCACCTGCACCCGCTCACCGCCCGGCTCTTCGGCTTCCCCCGCGCCATCGCGCACGGCATGTGGACCGTGGCCCGCTGCCTCGCCGCCCACGGCACCCCGGACGCGGCACGGGTCCGCGCGGACTTCCGGGCGCCGGTGCTCCTGCCGGGGACGGTGACGTACGCGGCGCGGGGCGGACGCTTCGCGCTGCGCGGCGACGGCGGCCGGGTTCACCTGACCGGTGAGGTCAGCCCGCTCTGAGCCGTCCCCGGGACGGGCTCGTCGTCCGGCGGGGTCCAGCGGCGGCCGGCCATCAGGTCGCCGAGCCCCGCCCAGGCGAAGTTCATCAGGGTCGCCGCCGACTGCCGGGCCGTGACACCGGGGGTGGCGTTGGCCCAGTCCGCGAGGGACTCGGCGGCGCCGACCAGGGCCTCCGCGAGCCCCGAGACCTCACGCTCGGGCAGATCAGGGTCCCGGTGGGCGTCGCGGGCGGCGATGAGGATGAGCTGCGTCACGAACGCCACGATCTCCGCGCGCATCGCGGCGACCTCGGCGGCGAACACCTCACCGTGGGTGCGGGCCTGGAGGTGCAGCACCGCCCAGCCGTCGGGGTGCCGGGCGGTGTGCGTGAAGAACGCCGTCAGACCCGACCAGAGCTGGCGGTCGGCCGGCAGACCGGGGCGGGCACCGGCGCGCACGGCCTCGACGAGGGCCTTCGCCTCGCGCCGGATGCACGCGGTGAACAGGTCTTCCTTGGAGTTCAGGTACAGGTACACCAACGGCTTGGACACACCCGCCAGTTCGGCGATCTCGTCCATCGACGCCGCCATGTACCCCCGCTGTCCGAAGGTCCGTACGGCGGCGTCCAGCATCTGCTGCTCACGGACCGCACGCGGCATCCGCTTCGTCTTCACGGCACCCATGGGACACAGCGTACGGTCCGTCTCCTGCCGGATCATCGCTGTGGACCACGTGCGTCATGTGAGGCACGTGGTCCAGGTGATTCCACACCACCGGGCGGACGGGGACGAGGGGCGCTCCCAGCAACGGTCACCTGTCGGTGGTTGCCGGAAAGCGCCCCTCGTCCCGCCGGCGGATGTCAGCCGCACAGGCAGGGATCGGTCTCGTGGCCCAGGCCGATGACGTCGTGGTCACGCAGGGCGCCCGCGTACGCCTGGAGCTCGTCGACGTCGCCCTTCAGGTACTCGCCCCAGCCGTCGGCCGTGCGGGCGCGGCCCACCTGGAGCGGGCCGGTGCTCGTCCAGCCGTCGCGGAGGCGGGCGGTGGCCCCGGTGTTCGTGTAGCCGTCGGCGTACAGCTTGACCGTGTCGGTCGCGTCGTCGTAGACGACGGTCAGCTGCGTGCCGTAGCCGCTGCTGCCGTCCGGCCTCGTGACCTGCGAGACGACCTTCTCCGGCGCGCCTGCCTCGTCCCGTTCCGGCATGACCAGCTGCCAGGCGAACGCCGACGGGTCGTAGCGCAGCTTGAACGCGTCGGTGTGCTCACCGGCCTGTGAGAGGACCGTCATCGGCCGGGTGGCTTCGGCCTCCTCGATCTTGGCGACGACTCCGAGGGTGAAGCTGTCACCGGTGTCCACCACGGGGGTGTCGAGGACCGCGTGACCGCCTTCGCCGTCCAGCGTCAGGTGCCCCTCGCCGACCAGCGGGTACGGCTTCCACGGGCAGTCGGGGTCGAGGTCGGGGATACAGGAGTCGTCCGGACCGCGGTAGATCGACGCGCCCGCTGAGAGCCGCAGGGGCGAACCACCCTTGTTCTCGGGCGTGGTGCCGTCGTCGGCCGTGCCGAACGACCAGTGACCGAGCAGGTTCGGCTTGCGGTGGGCCAGCTCGGTCACCTCCTGCGGGACGACGAGGCGGTCGTACGCCCGGACGTCGCCGATGTCACCGTGCCAGCGCTGCCGGTAGCCGTTCTCGCCACGGATCCGGCCGATCTGGAACGCGCCGTCCGCCCTGACCGGAGCGGCCTCGGCCTTGGTGCCGACCTCGTGGCCGTTGACGAAGAGCTGGGCGTGCCCGGTCTCGGTGTCGTGGACGCCGAGCAGGTAGGCCCATTCACCGGCCTCGGGAGCGCCGCCGGTGACCTTCGCGTCGCCGAGGGTGAAGGACCAGGAGGCGGTCGCGTCCCGCGGGGCCTCCAGAGCCAGGGCGTAGGCCGTACCGGACGCGGTGTCCTGGCTCAGCACGGTCATGGGGCGGTCGTCCTCCGCCGGGCGCACCCAGGCGCCGACGGCGAAGGTCCTGCCGCTGTCGACGGCCGGGGCGTCCGTGGTGAGGAAGCCGTGACGGCTGCCGTCGAGGGTGGCCGCGGAGGTGAGCGGGACACCCGGGGGCACGGGACCACCGAAGGTCACGCCGCCTCCCGCCCGGGCCGGCTCACCTCCCTCGGCGGCCGCCGTGGTGGAGCCGGCCTCGTCATCGAGCTTCCAGCGGGAGACGGGCGCGCTCGCCTCCTTCGGGTAGAACGTGTAGTCGGTGCGCCCGCTCATCCGGCCGGAGCGGTCGAGGGCCTGGACGCTGAGGCGCTGCGGGGCGTTGCTCAGCGGGACGAAGCGGATGGTGGCCGGGCCGCCGGGCTCGGCGGGGCGGACGGTGCGCTGCGGGCCGCCGAGGAAGGTGTACCGGTACTCGACGACGTCCGCCGAGGGGGAGTCCATGGTGAAGCTGCCGTAGATGCCGACCCCGCCGACCCACCGTGTCTCCTCCGGGTACTCCGGTGAGCTCACGACGGGAGCGGCCGGGCTCTCGTCGTCGTGGACGAACCGGCACGCGGCGCCGGGTGCCTCCGAACTCCAGGGGGAGTTCGCCGTACCGTCGTTGGCCCGGACGTGCCAGGAGATGACCGTGTCGGACGGGATGTCGGACGGCACGGTGATGCGGTGGATCCGGTCCACGTAGGTCGGCTGGGTGGTGAAGGAGCGGCGCTGTTCAGTACCGTCCGGGTCCGACCACCAGATCTCGAACTCGGCGGTGACCCGCTCCGGGTATCCGATGCGGTCGTCCTCGGCCGGATCGGTCAGCCGGGCCGTGAGAACCGGAGGGCTCTCCACATAGGCCGGCTCGTCGCCCGCCGCGCAGTCCTCGAACTCGGTCCGCAGGTCCTGGACGGCGGGCGGCAGATTCGCCTGCTCCGCCGCGTACGCGGCGCCGGGCGTGACCGTCCCCGCCACCACCGCCGCAAGGCAACTGCCCAGCAGTAAAGCTCTCTTGCCCCGTCTCTCCGACATGAACGAACATCCCTCCCCGGATCACGCCCGACCCTCGAACAGTCGAGCGACAGGAGGCTAACAACAGCCACCGACATCGGCGATCAAGTTTTCCGACGGGTCGCCTGAAACGGTGCCGCGCGGAGAGGACACCGCCTCAGCACGGGAAGAGACGGGTGGGTGAGGTCCCCGGGTCCGCTTGTCCGCGGTCCCGGGGACGGTGACGGTCAGGCCGCCGCGGGGACCCGCCGGGGCTCGTCGGCCGGGGTCTCGTCGACCGGCGAGGAGTGGACCGAGTCGTACGCCTCCCGGTCGAGCAGTCCCTCACGGGCGGAGACGATGACCGGGACGAGCGCCTGGCCCGCGACGTTCGTGGCCGTGCGGATCATGTCCAGGATCGGGTCGATGGCGAGGAGCAGGCCCACGCCCTCCATGGGCAGGCCCAGGGTGGAGAGGGTGAGGGTGAGCATGACCGTCGCGCCGGTGAGGCCGGCCGTGGCGGCGGAGCCCACCACCGAGACGAACGCGATCAGCAGGTAGTCGCCGACGCCGAGCTGGATGTCGAAGATCTGGGCGACGAAGATCGCGGCGATGGCCGGGTAGATCGCGGCGCAGCCGTCCATCTTGGTCGTCGCGCCGAACGGGACGGCGAAGGAGGCGTACTCCTTCGGTACGCCGAGGCGCTCGGTGACCTTCTGGGTCAGCGGCATGGTGCCGACGGAGGAGCGGGAGACGAAGGCGAGCTGGATCGCGGGCCAGGCGCCCTTGAAGAACTGGATCGGGCTGACCTTGGCGACGGTCGCGAGCAGCGCCGGGTAGACGCCGAAGAGGACGAGCGCGCAGCCGACGTAGATGTCGGCGGTGAAGGTGGCGTACTTGCCGATCAGGTCCCAGCCGTAGGTGGCGATGGCGTTGCCGATGAGGCCGACGGTGCCGAGCGGGGCGAGGCGGATGACCCACCACAGGGCCTTCTGGAGGAGTTCGAGGACGGACTCGCTCAGGGTGAGGATCGGCTGGGCCTTCTCGCCGAGCTGGAGGGCGGCGATACCGGCGACGGCGGCCATGAAGACGATCTGGAGGACGTTCAGCTCGGTGAACGGCGTGATGACGTCGGTCGGCACGATGCCGGTGAGGAAGTCGATCCAGGAGCCGGTGTGCTCCGGCTCGCCACCGTCCGCCGGGGTGAGGCCGGTGCCGGCGCCCGGGTTGGTGACCAGGCCGATGACCAGGCCGATCGCCACCGCGATCAGCGAGGTGATCATGAACCAGAGGAGGGTGCGCGAGGCCAGCCGGGCCGCGTTGTTGACCTTCCGCAGGTTGGTGATGGAGACCAGGATCGCGAAGAAGACGAGCGGGGCGACGGCCAGCTTCAGCAGGCCGATGAAGGTGCCGCCGACCTTCTCCAGGGTGGTGACCAGCCAGGAGACGTCCTGGCTGCGGGCGAGCCAGCCGAGCAGGACGCCCAGGACGAGGCCGGCGAGTATCTGGGCCCAGAAGGGCGCGCGGACGGGCAGCTTGAACTGCGTGTTCGTGGACACGGACATGCTCCGTTGAGGGGACGCGTGAGGAATGTGACGGTGACGTGGAACGGGGGGACGCGGGTGGCGGCGGAGCGTCAGGGACGACAGTTCGCGGCGGTGACCCGGCAGAGGTCCACGTGCAGGCGCGCCACGAGCGGAACACTCCGGGGCGTGGGGAACACGGCTGCTGACTTCACCCGAGGACCGTAACACCTGAACTTTGGGATCCTCAAAGCCTTGCTTTGAGAGGTGGGGACCCAAAGGCGCCCACACAACGCAAAGCGCCCCGGTTTCCGGGGGTGTTCGGAAACCGGGGCGCCCGGGTACGGTGCGCGGGTGTGACGGACGTTACGAGGTCTGGCCCTGCGTGCGGGCGGTGTCGTCGGCCGTGTCCTCCATGGCGCGGTTGGCCTCCAGGCCGGCCTTGGCCCGGTCCACCCGCCGCACGATCCGCTCGGAGGCCCGGTCCCGCTCCTCGCGGAGCACGACGAAGCTGATCGGGGCCGAGATCAGCAGTGCGAGCAGCACGATCCACAGGCCGTTGGAGTCGCCGAGGCCGCGCGGGGCGAGGCCGGAGTAGACGAGGCCCCAGACGACCACGAGGCAGCCCACGAAGATCCCGAGGCGCATCAGTGTGTAGCGGAGCATCTCATCCACTCTTCCCTGCGTACGGTCAGAACGCCCCAAAGGGACGATGTCCAGTGAAGCACGACCGGGCGTGGATCTTTCAGCGGGGTGCGGGGCTCAGGTCAGCGGCAGCAGCATGATGATGTCGTCGCGGTCGTCGCCGGGGGCCACGCGGATGGCGTTCGGCACCCGGCCGACCTCCTTGTAGCCGCAGGAGGCGTAGAAGCGCTCCAGGCCGAGGCCGCCGCGGCAGGCGAGCCGTATCGCCTCGATGCCGTCGACGGTGCGGGCGGACCGCTCGGCGGCGGCGAGCAGGTCACGGCCGTAGCCCTTGCCCTGGTGGCGGGGGTGGACCATCACCGTGTAGAGCCAGAGCCAGTGGGTCATCAGGTGGTGGGTGTTGAAGGTGAGGAACGCCGTCGCCGCCACCCCGCCCTCCTCGTCGTGCCCGACGAGCAGGCGGGAGCGTTCCTCCGCCATCGACACGAACTGGCGCACCAGGCCGGGGCGGATGTCCTCACGGGTCACGGGCGGTACGAAGCCGACCGCTCCGCCGGCGTTGGTGACGTCGGTCCACAGGTCGAGGATGCCGTCGCGGAGTTCGGGGGTGACGACGGGATCGAGGGTGAAGGTAAGGGGCATGCGGCGATGCTAGCCCTTACCCGGGGGTGGCGCACTCAAGAAGGGGGTGGGCATGGGCCGGGGGCCAGGGGGCGGGAGCCCCCTGACGGGGCCGGAGGGGCGGGGCCCCTTCGCCTCACACCCGCATCGGCTGGGGGGACTCCCGGCGCGCCGGGTCGGGGCCCTCGTACTCCCGGATGATCTCGTACCGGGTGTTCCGCTCCACCGGCCGGAACCCCGCGTCGCGGATGAGGTCCAGCAGATCCTCACGGGTGAGCTTGTTCGGCGTGCCGAAGTCGTCCGCGTCGTGCGTGATCTTGTACTCGACCACCGACCCGTCCATGTCGTCCGCCCCGTGCTGCAGCGCGAGCTGCGCCGTCTGCACGCCGTGCATCACCCAGAACACCTTGACGTGCGGCACGTTGTCGAACAGCAGCCGCGACACCGCGAACGTCTTCAGCGCCTCCGCCCCGGTCGCCATCTGCGTCCGCGCCTGGAGCCGGTTGCGCACCTTGCCGTCCTTCATGTCCACGAAGTCGTGCTGGTAGCGCAGCGGGATGAAGACCTGGAAACCGCCGGTCTCGTCCTGGAGTTCACGCAGCCGCAGCACGTGGTCCACGCGGTGGCGGGGCTCCTCGATGTGGCCGTACAGCATGGTGCACGGCGTCTTGAGCCCCTTCCCGTGCGCCAGCCGGTGGATGCGCGACCAGTCCTCCCAGTGGGTGCGGTGGTCGACGATGTGCTGCCGCACCTCCCAGTCGAAGATCTCCGCGCCGCCGCCGGTGAGGGACTCGAGACCGGCGTCGATCAGCTCGTCGAGGATCTCGGAGGCGGACAGCCCGGAGATGGTCTCGAAGTGGTGGATCTCGGTGGCGGTGAACGCCTTCAGCGAGACCTCCGGCAGCGCGGCCTTCAACTCCCTGAGCGAGCGCGGGTAGTAGCGCCACGGCAGGTTCGGGTGCAGCCCGTTGACGATGTGCAGTTCGGTGAGGTTCTCCCCCTCCATCGCCTTGGCGAGCTTCACCGCCTCCTCGATGCGCATCGTGTACGCGTCCTTCTCCCCCGGCTTGCGCTGGAAGGAGCAGTACGCGCAGGAGGCGGTGCACACGTTCGTCATGTTGAGGTGGCGGTTGACGTTGAAGTGCACGACGTCGCCGTTCAGCCGCGTCCGCACCTCGTGCGCCAGCCCGCCCAGCCAGGCCAGGTCGTCCGACTCGTACAGCGCGATGCCGTCCTCACGGGTCAGGCGTTCGCCCGCCCTGACCTTCTCCTCCAGCTCGCGCTTGAGCCCGACGTCCATGCCGATCCCTCTTTTCCTCGTCAGACAGACCCGGTCAACCGTACTCCCCCGCCCTTCGGGCGGGAGGACCCCCGAACGGCGCTCCGCGCCCCGGCTACTCCACCTCTTCGGGCAGCTCACCGACGCGGTTCTCCCACTTGGTGGAGAGCACGATGGTGGTACGGGTCCGGGAGACGCCCTTGGTGCCGGACAGCCGACGGATGATCTTCTCCAGGCCGTCCACGTCGGTCGCCCGCACCTTGAGCATGAAGGAGTCGTCGCCGGCGATGAACCAGCAGTCCTCGATCTCCTTCAGCTCCTTCAGCCGCTGCGCCACGTCCTCGTGGTCGGCGGCGTCGGAGAGCGAGATGCCGATCAGGGCGGTCACGCCGAGGCCGAGCGAGGCGGCGTCCACGGTGGCGCGGTAGCCGGTGATGACACCGGCCGCCTCCAGCCGGTTGATGCGGTCGGTGACGCTGGGGCCCGACAGGCCGACGAGGCGCCCCAGCTCCGCGTAGGAGGCCCGGCCGTTCTCTCTCAGGGCCTGGATGAGCTGCCTGTCCACCGCGTCCATGCGATCGAAGCCTTCCGCTGAAGAGGTCTGAAGTTCTGCACGTGCTGGAATGCCGCCGAAGCGCTCAGTCGGGGCGGGATCCGCCGCCGAGCTCGCCCTTCCAGCGGCGGTAGAGCCGGTGCTCGACACCCGCCGCGTCGAGTACGCGTCCGGCGACGAAGTCCACCAGGTCCTGGATGTGCGTCGCGCCCGCGTAGAAGGCCGGCGAGGCGGGCACCACGGTCGCGCCCGCGTCGTCCAGCGTCACCAGGTGCCGCAGGGTCTGGCCGTTCAGCGGGGTCTCCCGTACGGCCACGATCAGCGTGCGCCCCTCCTTCAGGGTGACGCTCGCCGCCCGCTGCAACAGGTCCTTGGACAGCCCGAGCGCCACCCCGGCCACACAGGCCGTGGAGGCGGGCACGATCAGCATGCCCTTGCTCGGGTACGACCCCGAGGACGGCCCGGCCGCGAGGTCACCGGCGGTCCAGTGCCGTACGCCGTCGAGGTCGACGGTGAACGTGTCCGGCTTGCCGTCCGCCCCCCGGGACAGCCATTCCCGCAGGTCGTCCCGCCAGTGGGCGTCCCGGAAGGCGATGCCGGTCTCGTCCAGCAGGGTCAGCCGGGAGGCCCGGCTGACGACGAGGTCGACACTCTCCCCCGCCGCCAGCAGCGCACGCAGCACAGCGGCTGCGTAGGGCGTACCGGACGCCCCGGACACCCCCACGATCCAAGGCCTGCGCCGCGTTTCTCCTGCGTTCACGTCTTGAGCCTACCGGCGGGCGCCGGGCGTCCGCGCTCAGGACCGGTCGGGGGCACTAAAGGGCGGTTACATGGCCACCGGTCGGGCCTCGACCGCGTACCGCCGCGCCCCGGGCGGCTAGAGTGCCGGTGCGACGCGATGAGGGGGACACGGTGGCCAAGGTCAATATCAGTCTCGACGCCGAACTCGTGGTGGAAGTGATGGTCCTGGCGGGGGTCGGCTCGCCCCAGGACGCGATCGAGGTGGTCATACGGGACTACATCGCCCGCGGCCACCGCACGGAGGCCCGCACCGAACTCAGGGACCAGGGCCTGCGCGAGGTCGACGCCAAGCCGCAGGAGCCCCAGGGCTGAGTTCCCGGCCGCGCACCGGCGCTCTACACGGTCAGCCCCCGCACCAGCAGATCCAGCAGCGCGCACACGAACAGGGCGATGCCGATGAAGCCGTTGACGCTGAAGAACGCCCGGTTGAGACGGGACAGGTCGTTCGGGCGGACGATCGTGTGCTCGTAGACGAAGGCGCCGGCCACGATCAGCAGGCCGAGCCAGAAGAACGCGCCGGCACCGGTGAGGAGCGCGTACCAGACGAACAGGGCCGTCGTGACGGTGTGGCAGGCGCGGGCGCCCCGGATCGCGGCGGGGATGCCGAAGCGGGCCGGGACCGACTTCACGCCGATCTCGCGGTCGGTGTCGACGTCCTGGCAGGCGTAGATCAGGTCGAAGCCGCCGATCCAGACGCCGACCGCGAGGCCGAGGACGACGGCGTCCCAGGACCAGGAGCCGGTGACGGCCAGCCAGCCGCCGACCGGGCCCATGGCCTGGGCGAGTCCGAGGATGGCCTGCGGGAAGTTCGTGAACCGCTTGCCGTACGGATACACCACCATCGGGATCACGGCGACGGGCGCGAGGGCGAGACAGAGCGGGTTGAGCAGGGCCGCCGCGCCCAGGAAGACGGCGAGGGCGACGAGCGCGCCCGTCCAGGCGTGCCGGACCGACATCGCGCCGGTGACCAGCTCGCGGTGGGCGGTGCGCGGGTTACGGGCGTCGATCTCGCGGTCGATGATCCGGTTGGCGGCCATGGCGAAGGTGCGCAGGCCGACCATGGCGAGGGTGACCAGGAACAGCCGGCCCCAGTGGATGTTCTCGTCCCACTCGTACATCGCGGTGAGGGCGGCGATGTAGGCGAAGGGGAGGGCGAAGACCGAGTGCTCGATCATCACCAGGCGCAGGAAGGCTTTCGTGCGTCCCGGCTGCTGCGGGAGCGCTGCGGAGGCCGAGGTCACAGTCCGTACTCCTTCCAGCGGCGGTCGACGAGGGCGGCGGTGTCCGGGTCGGACTCGACCATGTCGGGCCAGCCGCCGTCGCGTGTGTACCCCTCCTCGGGCCACTTCCTCGTCGCGTCGATGCCCGCCTTGCCGCCCCAGAACTGCTGGTACGAGGAGTGGTCGAGGTGGTCGACGGGGCCTTCGACGACGGTGAGGTCACGGGCGTAGTCGGTGTTGCCGAGGGCCCGCCAGGACACCTCGTGCAGGTCGTGGACGTCGCAGTCGGAGTCGACGACCACGATCAGCTTGGTCAGGGACATCATGTGGGCGCCCCAGATGGCGTGCATGACCTTCTGCGCGTGCTTGGGGTACTTCTTGTCGATCGAGACGATCGCGCAGTTGTGGAAGCCCCCGGACTCGGGGAGGTGGTAGTCCACGATGTCCGGGACGATGATCTTGAGGAGGGGGAGGAAGAAGCGTTCCGTCGCCCGTCCGAGCGGTCCGTCCTCCGTCGGGGGACGGCCGACGACGATCGACTGGAGCAGCGGGCGCTTGCGCATCGTCACGCAGTCGATCGTCAGTGCGGGGAACGGCTCCTGCGGGGTGTAGAAGCCGGTGTGGTCGCCGAACGGCCCCTCGGGCAGCATCTCGCCGGGCTCCAGCCAGCCCTCGACGACGACCTCGGCCTGCGCCGGGACCTGGAGCGGAACGGTCTTGCAGTCGACCATCTCGATCCGCTTGCCCTGCAGGAACCCGGCGAACAGGTACTCGTCGATGTCGCCGGGCAGCGGCGCGGTGGAGGCGTACGTCACGGCGGGCGGGCAGCCGAAGGCGATGGCGACGGGCAGGCGCTCGCCGCGCCGGGCGGCCACCTGGTAGTGGTTGCGGCTGTCCTTGTGGATCTGCCAGTGCATGCCGATGGTGCGCTTGTCGTGGCGCTGGAGGCGGTACAGGCCGAGGTTGCGGACGCCCGTCTCCGGGTCCTTGGTGTGGGTGAGCCCCAGGTTGAAGAAGGAGCCGCCGTCCTTGGGCCAGGTGAACAGCGCGGGGAGCCGGTCGAGGTCCACGTCGTCGCCGGTGAGGACGACCTCGTGCACCGGCCCGTCCTTCACCTTCTTCGGCGGTACGTGCGTCATCGCGCCGAGCTTCCCGAACGCCTCGCGCACCCCGACGAACCCGTGCGGCAGCTCGGGCTTCAGCAGCCCGCCGATCTTCTCGGAGATCTCCGCGTACGACGTCAGACCCAGCGCCTTCAGCAGGCGGCGGTCCGTGCCGTACACGTTCATCGCGAGGGGCATGTCCGAGCCGCGCACGTTCTCGAAGAGCAGCGCGGGACCGCCGGCCTTCTGCACCCGGTCGACGATCTCACCGACCTCCAGATACGGGTCGACCTCGGCCTTGATGCGCTTGAGGTCGCCCTCGCGCTCCAGCGCCCTGAGCAGGGAGCGAAGATCGTCGTAAGCCATGCGGTCAAGTATCCCCGAGCGGTTACGCTGGCCCTGTACCGCCCACCGCTTTCGCTGGAGAGGCCCATGCTGCGGGTGCTGATGTTCCTCGTGCCACTGGCCCTGAGCGTGTACGCGTTCATCGACTGCATCAGTACGAAGGACGACGACATCCGGCACATGCCCAAGCCGCTGTGGGCGATCCTCGTGCTGCTGTTCCCGCTGGTCGGTTCGGTCTCCTGGCTGATCGCCGGCAAGAAGCGGCATCCCGCGGGCGGCTCCGCCGGTTCCGCCTGGGGCCGGGGCGGCGGCCGGCAGCAGTGGGTGGCCCCGGACGACAACCCGGACTTCCTCAGGTCGCTGGACGAGGACAAGGACGACCGGCCGGGGGACGGCGGGCGCGGCGGGGCGGGCTGACCGCCTCCGCCCTCGTCAGCTCCTGGTCCAGCTCTGGGTCGCCGTCCCCTCGCACACCCGCACCATGACCATGCCGCTCGGCCGGGAGTGTTCCAGACACCTGCCGGTGTTCGTGAGGATCACGGTGCCGCCGGAACCGAGACGCCATTCCTGAGCCGTGTCCGCGCCACAGGACGCGCTGTGCGTCGAACCGTAGCCGGACAGGCAGTTGCCGGACGCCCGGTGGACGATCCGGTAGGTGCCGGACGAGACGCTCCGCAGGCTCCAGCCGGCCGCCCCGGCGGTGCAGTCGCCCATGGAGACGCTGCCGTAACCGGCTCCCCCGGAGGCGGTGAGGCACCGCCCGCTCGATCCGTTGCGCAGGGTGAAGCCGTCTGTCGACGGGGCCCCGGCCTCCGTGTCCGTGTCCGAGGAGGAGTCGTCCCCGCCGCTGCCGCCGCCCTTCGCGGCTCCGTCGTCCGCGTCCGGACCGGCGCCCGTGCCCTCCGCCCCGGCCGCGGCCGGTGACTCCCGGGAGCCGGATCCCGGCTTGTCCGAGTTCTTCGCGTCCTCGGGGTCCTTCGGGTCCTCGGAGTCCTTCGTGGCGGACGCGTCGGCGGACGGCGACGGCTTCCCGGACCCGCCGGCCGTCCCCGACGGCGTCGCGATGGCGGAGACCGTGACCGACGCGGAGGGGGTGGGTCCCGCCTCGTCGCCGGTGTCGAAGGTGTACGGCAGGAGCGTGAAGGCGAGGGTGGCGCCCGTCGTGACGACGACGGGGATGACCACGGGGATCACCCGGGTCCGGCGGCCGCGCTTCTCCCGCGCCGGCCCGGACACCTCGGGCGCCCGCGGTTCCTCGGGCTTCGCCGGTACCGCCGGTACCGCCGGTCCCGCCGGTCCCGCCGGCTCCTCCGGCTCCTCCGGGAGGTCCGGGACGGTCGGCGTCCGTTCCGCGAACGCGGCCCGTTCGGCCAGTTGCGCGGTGACCGCCTCCGGCCACAGGGGCGGGGTGAACGGACCGTGCCGGTCGGCGAGTCCGACCAGTTCGGCGGCGGTGGGCCGGCCCTCGTAGTCCTTGTCCAGGCAGGCCGCGACGACCTCGGCGAGCTCGGGGTCGAGGGCCCGTACGGCGTCGAGGTCGGGTTCCTCGTGCACGATCCGGTACAGCACGCCGTGCCCGGACTCGTCCCCGAAGGGCGGCCGGCCGCTCGCCGCGTACGCGAGGACCGAACCCAGCGCGAAGACGTCGACGGCCCCGGTCGACCTGCGCGCCCCCGAGGCCTGCTCGGGGGACATGTAGGCGGGGGTGCCCACCACCATGCCGCTGATGGTGATGTTGCTCTGCTCGGCGGCTCGGGCCACCCCGAAGTCGATGAGGGTGAGGCCGTCAAGGGTGAGCATGACGTTGGACGGCTTGATGTCCCGGTGCACCATGTCCAGCGCGTGCACCGCGGCGAGCCCTTTCGCGGCCTCGCGCAGCAGCAGCCACAGGGCGGCGGCGGGCAGCGGCCCCCCGTGGGCTTCGAGGGCCTCGCGCAGGGTGAGGCCGGGGACGTAGGCGGTGGCGAACCACGGGGGCCGGGCGGTGCGGTCGCCCGCGAGCAGCGGGGCGGTGGCGTGTTCCGGCAATCGGGCCAGGTTGTCCAGCTCGTGTCCGAAGCGGCGCAGGAAGTCCTTGTCCTCGGCGACGACCGACGGCAGCAGTTGCTTGACCGCGGCGTACCGTCCCTCGTGCACACCGAGGTAGACACGGCCCATGCCGCCGGCTCCGAGCCGTCCGACGAGCGGGATCGGTCCGATCCGTCGCGGGTCCTCGTCCTCCAGCGGCTCGGCGCCGCTTCCGCCCAGCTCGATCACGCCTGCCCCGTCGTCGTGTTCCGTCACCGCGCCACTGACGGCGGCCCGCCCGTTCCCCCGTGCCGGGCGGACCGCACGTCGGCACGGGTCAGTCTGGACCAGCGCGGGCTAGGATTGGAAGGAAATTCTAGAAATTCACTCCAGAAGCGCCTGGAAGGTACAGCGACCCTGCGATGAGCCCCAAGCAGCACCGTGGTGAGGTCACCGCCGAACAGCTTCTGGACGCGGCGCTGCGCGTCTACGGGGAGTCGGGTGAGCAGGGCCTCACGGTCAGCGCGGTGACCGCGGCGAGCGGTGTGAGTCCCGGCAGTCTCTACCACCACTTCGGCAGCATGGACGGCCTGCTGACCGCCCTGCTGACGCGCTGGCTGGAACGGCTGCTGGTCCGGATGGTCACGGCCCTGGAGCAGTCGGACTCCGCCCGGGCCGGCGTCCACGCCCTCGTGGAGGCGTATCTCGCGTTCATCCGCGACCACCGGGACGCGGGCCTCCTCCTGCACTCCTCCCGCGCCGACGAGATCGGGATGCGCCAGGCGAGGCAGTTGCGGGACGCCCAGGAGGCCCGGCTGTCACCGCTGTTCGCGTGGGTGAGCCGGCACGTCGAGTCGGGCGAGGTCGCGCCCCTGTCGGTGCCCCTGCTCGAGTCCATGGTCCTGGGACCGGTCGTCGGGGTCAGCCGCCGCTGGCTGACCCTCGGTGACGTGGACCTCGACGAGGCGGCCCGTGTCCTGCCGGACCGGATCTGGCGGTCGATCAGCGCGGACCCCGGGTGAGCGCGGGTGGGCGCGGGTGGGCGCGGGCAGGACGCCGGGCGGGTCAGCCGACGAGGTTCTTGATCCGGGCGGCGGTGAGGGCCCGGTCGAAGACCCGCACGTCCCGGACCGCGCCGGGGAAGAAGTCGACGGCCTGACCGCCGTACGACGCCCGGCCGATGATGAAGGGACCGGTGGCGGATATCGGGTTGGTGTCCTCGGCCTCCGCCTCCTGTACGCCGTTGACGTACAGCCGCAGGGTGCGCGCCGGGCCGTCGCAGACGCCGGCGAGGTGGGTCCAGACGTTCACGGCGGGCTCGCTGCGGCCGGCGGCGCGCAGGCCGGGGCGGGAGAGGGCCCAGCGGTTCTCGTCGACGGCGTACTGGAGGTAGAAGGCGCTGGCGTCCCCGGCGTCCTGGCTGACGGCGGTGGCCCAGCCCCCCGGGGCGGCGGAGAGCCGGACCCAGGCGGCGATCGTGAAGTTCCGGCCCTCCCCGGTCTCCACCACCGGTCCCCCGGTCATGATCTGGCCGCCCTGCCCGTCGAAGACGGCTCCGCCTCCGCCGGGCACCCAGGTGACGCCGGTCGCGGTGCCGTCGTGGCCGCCCGCGGTGTCCCGCGCGACCGTGCCCGAGGTCTCGTCGAGGGGCCAGTGCCCGATGGGCCGGGCGGGCTGCGGGGCGGCGGCGGATGAGGACGAGGGGGAGGCCGAGGAGGGGGGCGTGGCCCGGTCCCGGTCGGCGGCGGCCGACCGGTTGAGCCAGAACCCCGCTCCGGTGCCGGCCGCGGCGACCGCGCCCCCGCCGATGCCGAGGAGCAGGAAGGCCCGTCGGCTGCCACCGCGCTCCCGGCCCGCCCGGCGGCCGGTGGGCTCCGTCGCGGCGGGGGCGTGCTCCGGGGTGGCACCCACCCGGGTGGCCTGGTCGTGGAAGTGCGGCGCCACCATGGTCGCCTGCTGTGGGAGGGCGCCGGGCCCGGCGTCGCGCGGCAGTACGTTCGTCGGGGCCCCCGGGTCCGTGGCACGGGCACCCGGGACGGGCGTACCGGCCGGAGTCGGGGACCCGGCGGCGTTGCCCTGCCGCGGCCAGGGGCCGGGGTGCCGCAGGGCCATCGTGCTCTCGTTGCCCAGTGCGCCGACCCGGGCGAGGATCTCGCGCGGGGTGGGGCGGCGGGCCGGGTCCTTGGCGAGGCAGTCGCCGATGAGGGCGTGCAGCGCCGGGTCGGTGACGGCGCCGACGTCGGGGGTGTTGTGCACCACGCGGTAGAGCAGCGCGGGGGTCGGTCCCTCGCCGAAGGGATGGGCGCCGGTCGCCGCGAAGGCCAGCACCGCGCCCAGGCAGAAGACGTCGCTGGCCGGGGTGATCGTGTCACCGTTGACCTGCTCGGGCGACATGAATCCGGGCGAGCCGGCCACGAGGCCGGTGCCGGTGATCGAGTCGGCCTCGACGCTGCGGACGATCCCGAAGTCGATGACCCGGGGCCCGTCCTCGGCGAGCAGCACGTTGGAGGGTTTGAGGTCGCGGTGGACGAGGTTCACGGCGTGGATCGACACCAGCGCCTCGGCCAGCCCGGCCGCCAGCGCGAGGACCGCCCCCGCCTCGAACGGCCCCCGCTCGACGACCGCCTGCTCCAGTGAGGGACCGGCGATGTAGCTGGTGACCAGCCACGGCAGGGGCGCGTCCGGGTCGGCGTCGACGACCGGGGCGGTGAAGGCGCCGCTGACCTTGCGGGCCGCCTCGACCTCGCGGCGGAACCGGTCCCGGAACTCGGGCCTGCGCACCAGCTCGGCGTGCACCACCTTGACCGCGACGAGCCGCCCGCCCGGGGAACGCCCGAGGAACACCTGGCCCATCCCGCCCGCGCCCAGCCGGCTGATCAACCGGTATCCCCCGACGGAGCCCGGGTCGTCCGGCTCCAGCGCTGACACAAATGCCTCCCGGCGTGCGATCTCGGCCCATGCGGGCAGGGCCAAGCATAAAGCCAATCGCACCCGTGTTCGTCGAAGTGCCGCACGCCGTACGGCACTTCGACCATCGCCCTCTTCCTGAACGCCGCGCTGCGCCTCCACACGGAGCCGGGCGACCAGGGAGTCAGCGTCACTCGAAGATCTCTTCGGCCTTCGGGGCGGTGACGGCGCGGGTGAGCCAGCGGCGGAGGAGGTCGGGGTCGCCGCAGTCCGTGACGCGGCTGCGGACGTCGTCGGAGATGTCGAGGCCGCGCTGCTCCAGGACGAGCAGGACATCCTCGGCAGCGCGGCGCGCCTCGCCTTCGACACGGCCTTCGACACGGCCTTCGACACGGCCTTCGACACGGCCTTCGACGCGGGCTTCCGCGCGGGCTTCTTCTCGGATCTCTTCGACGAGGTAGGACTTGTAGAAGGAGAGGTCCACAGCCACCAGGTTCCTCCAGATGTGCTTGGCCGGGTGCTTGCCCAGGCCCTGTGCGGTGAATTCGACGATGGGGTCCGCGATGTTTTCGGGCACGTCCCGCAGTGCGGTGGAGAGGGCCTTCAGTATCGCATTGACGGCGGGTTCGGCGGCGTGTGTGATGGCCGCGAGGCTGGTCAGGACGAGGTCGGCGCGGGCCTCCTCGGGGTCGGTGATCACGGGCATGTTGTGCGGACCGGCGACCACGGGGCGCAGGGTGAGGGTGGGCAGTTGGGGCGGTCCGCTGCTGACCGTCCGCTGGGCCCATTTGGCGGTGGCGTGGTCCTGGCAGACGACGAGGAGCGCGGTGGGCAGCCGGTACTTCGTCCACAGGTAACTGGTGTAGTACGCCCAACTCGCCGGCTTGTCCGGGTCCCTGCCGCCCTGGGCCTCGATGGCGAGGAGGAAGTCGCCCTGCTCCGCGGTCTCGAACCGCAGGACCGTGTCGACCCGGCGTTCGACGGGGCTGGTCTCGGTGAGGTCGGTCGGCAGGGGGGTGGCCTTGACGGGCCTCGGGATGTCGACTCCGAGGAAGCGTGAGACACGACTGAAGAGTCCGGGATCGTGCTGGAAGATGCGGTGCATCGCCTCATGGGGCGGCTTGGCCATGGGTCTCCTTCATGTCAGCCCCTGAAGGGGAGTGACATATGTCGGCGGCATGTGCGCCAAACGTAAGGAAAGCGGGACCCCGAAAGCGGGCAAACCAGTGATGTTCACCCACGCGAGTGAATCGGACGCCGCGTGCGAGGAGCGCTGCCACGTTCCGGCCGACCGACGAGGGGCCCCGGTTGAGTGAACAGCTTGGTCGATTCCGTTGATGCGGCGCTCAGATGTGAAGGGCGTGAGCACTTCCATGGAAAGTGCTCACGCGTTTTCGACGAGGTGGCTCCGCGGGCGCCGCTCCCGGGGGGTCAGCGCAGGCGGGACGAGGACAGGATCGACAGCAGGTGGGCCGGGACCATCACCCAGGTGATGACGGCGAGCGCGCCCAGCGCCCAGCGGGTCGGCTCGATGCCGCCGGTGACCGCGTCGGCGATCGCCGCGACGAGCAGGACGAGGGATGCCTCGATGCCGTTGGTGACCCGGTGGAGCTTGAACGCGGCGGCGATGCGGCGGACCGTGGCGACGCCCTCCGAGCGCGGGCGGGTGGACTCGTCGTCGGCGACGGCCAGGCCGCGGCGGGCGCGGGCGACGTCCACCAGGTCGGTGGAGGCCTTGAGGAGGACGACGCCGAGGGCGGTGGCGATGCCGACCGACAGCCAGCCGCCGACGCCTGACTCGGCGGCCCGGTAGCCGGCGCCCGCCATCAGCGCCGCGTCCGCGAGATACGCGCCGAGCCGGTCGACGTAGATGCCGGCCGCGCTGTTCTGGCCCTTCCAGCGGGCGACCTCGCCGTCCACGCAGTCGAAGAGCAGGAACAGCTGCATGAGGATCACGGCGAGGACCGCGCCGGTCAGGCCGGGGATCATCAGCGCGGCGCCGGAGGCCACTCCGCACACCACCATGGTCCAGGTGAGCTGGTCGGGGGTGACGGGGGTGCGGACCAGGTGGCGGGTGGTGCGCAGGGAGATCTTCCGCATGTAGAGCCGGCCGGCCCAGTGCTCGCCGTTGCGGCTGTCCATCTTGGCCCGCGGCTGGCAGACCTCCCGCAACTCCTCCAGTACCGGCGCACCCATGACGTTCCTCCCAGCCCCGACCAGCGCCCGCGCGGCGATGATCGGGCCAGGGTACAGAGGCGCCCGGCCGGGTCCGGCGGGGGCCGGGCGACCACGGGGACCGGTCAGCCCCCCAGGTAGACCTGGAGCTCCTCGTACCGGCGGGCCGCCATGTCCTCCGGCGTCCCGGCGAGGGCGACGTCGAACGGACTGCCGCAGATCGGGTCGCCGAAAACCGAGAGGAAGTGGGTCAGTCCGTCCTCCTCCGGAGGAATCTGGAAGTAGCGCGAGTGCCCACCGATCCGGATGCTCGCGAAGCGGGACGTGTCCAGGAGGGCGTCCAACCCCCTGTTGAAATCCTCCAGTGCCACCAGCCCCGAGGGGTCCCGCTCCATGAACTCGTGCGCGAGGGGGAGGCTCTCCCAGTGGTCGTCGAAGCTCGGCACGACCACGGCATGGAGCGGCATCGGTTCGTAGACGGTGACGTCGTGGGAGTCCCCGTTCTCGTCGGTGATCCTCGGTCCCCGTTCGACGGTCCCGGAGCCGGCCGGGACGTACCGCACGGCGGCGGAGCCGTCGGGGTCGACGACGTCGGCGAACACCAGCAGGTGACCGTCCTCGGGCAGCGCGATGTCCAGGACGTTCCTCGGCAGCGCGGCGCAGTCGATGGTGGCGATGTGCGCCTGCCAGTCGGGCCATGCCATGTCCTCGGGCATCCGGGGCAGTCCGCCCAGCCTGGCGGCCGGCGGAGCGTTCTCGTCCTGTCCGGGCGCGTCCGGGCACAGCCGGACGGAGGGACGCAGTCGGAGCAGGACCTCCTCGACCACGGGTGCGGGAACACCGGTCCTGCGCCCGAGGTCGTCCATGGCCGTTCGCAGTTTCGAATCCATGATCGGAAGTGTGCCGGGCACCACTGACAGCGGTGCCCGGCACACGCGGACCGGCCGTCTCCCCGGCCCCTTCCCCTTCCTCTGCCGTAGGCCCGCCCCGGCTCCACCGAGCCGGGACCGCGACACCGGATGCCCGGCAGCCTTCTAGGGCCGCTCGCCCCGCTCGTCCACGACCGCGCGCTCCAGGACAGCGGTGCGGCCGGTCATCTCGCCCTTCTCGTAGCCCCACGGAAGGTCCTCGACAGCCACCTCCCGTGAACCGAGGAGTTCCTTCGTCCTCCTGTCGAAGACCAGTTCCACGCGCTCTCCGGCGTCGACCCGGGCGACCGCCACGCCGTGCCGCCCAGCCGCGTCCACGGTGTCGTCGATCACGAAGACGCCGGGGATCTTCGCCGCCGCGCGGTAGAGGGCGGCGCCCTGGGCCGGCGGCATCAGGGACTCGGAGGCGAGGTCGCCGACGAGGGCGAAGGTGGCCTCGGCCTTGCTGCTGTGGCCGGAGCTGTTGTCCTGCAGCCAGTCGAACATCTCGTCGGGATCGGTCGGCAGTGTCTGGAGGTGACGGTAGTTGCTGTTGGACGGGATGCCGGGGGTCTGCTTCTCCAGCAGTTCGTGGTCCGCCCTGACGACGGGGTCGTGCAGCATGCTCTGCTGACTGCCGTCGACCGAGAGCCACACCTCCCGTTGGTGGAGCGGCTCCAGCTTCGCGGGTCCGTCGCCCTCCTGCTCGCTCCAGCCGACCCTGCTCCTGATGTACACGAACTGGTCGTCGCGGATGTCCTCCGGCACGTCCGCGTGCTCGGCCGCCAGCGCGATGTCCTCCAGCAGGGCCACGGCTTCCTCGGACGCGGCCGGTTCCGCCCGGCCGGAAGGCACCGCGACGGTGACGGCGACCGCGGTGACGGCCGCCACGGCTCCCACGATCAGCGCGGGGCGCAGCCACCTGGTGCGGGTGCGCGCGGGGGTGAGCTCGTCTCGCCGGATCTCGGTCATCAAATGCTCCTTGAGGAGTCGGTGACGGGCCGGCGGAAGGTCTCTCTCCGGGAGTTCGGGGAGCTGGTTCATCGGTTTTCCTCCCTCAAGGGCCCGACCGCTGTGATGCGGTCACCTCTCATCTGTCCGCGGGACACGGGCGGTTCCTGCTTCTTGAGTTGTTTCGCGAGCTTCGTCCGGGCACGGGAGAGGCGGGAGCGGACGGTGCCGACGGGCACGCCGAGCGCCTGGGCCGCGGCGGCGTAGTCCAGCCCGGACCACACGCACAGCACCAGCACCTCGCGCTCGGGGCGGCGCAGCGCGGCGAGGGCGGCGTGGACGAGGGCCAGCCGGCCCGCGTCGTCCAGGCGCCCGGCGACCTCATCCGCGAAGTCCCGTACGGCCTCGTCGCGCGGGAGACGGGCGAGCGCGGCCGCGTGCCTCCGGGCGGCGCGGCGGGTGTTGCGGGTGACGTTGGTGGCGATGCCCAGCAGCCAGGGCCTGAGGGACCCGCCCTCCTCGTCGAGCTTCCCGCGCAGCCGCCAGGCGTCCAGGAACGTCAGGGACACCACGTCCTCGGCGGTGCTCCACTCCCCCGTGAGCCGGTAGGCATGGTTGTAGACGGAGCGCGCGTACGCGTCGAAGAGGTCACCGAAGGCGTCGTGGTCCCCCACGCGGATGCGTCTCCGCAGATTCGTGTCCACGTCCTTCTGCCTGTCCGGACGACGAAGGCCGGTTCCCGTGACTCAGGTCACAGGGAACCGGCCTTCGTGGTGCGTGGGTTCAGAACCCGACGGACCCCAGCGCGCCCAGGCCGACGTCGGCGTACGAGTGCTTGCCGGAGACGAAGATGTTCACGCCGTAGTAGTTGAACAGCCAGCAGCCGAAGGCGAGCAGGGCCAGGTAGGCGGCCTTGCGGCCCTTCCAGCCGGCGGTGGCGCGGGCGTGCAGGTAGCCGGCGTAGGCGACCCACGTGATGAAGGACCAGACCTCCTTGGGGTCCCAGCCCCAGTAGCGGCCCCAGGCGTCACCGGCCCAGATGGCGCCCGCGATGATCGTGAACGTCCACAGCGGGAAGACGGCCGCGTTGACCCGGTAGGAGAACTTGTCGAGGGACGCGGCGGCGGGCAGCCGCTCCAGGACGGAGGTGGCGAAGCTGCCGGGCTTGCCGCCGCTCGCGAGCTTGTTCTCGTACGCGTCCTTGAACAGGTAGAGGATCACGCCGACCGCGCCGACGTAGAAGACCGCGCCGCACAGGATCGCCGTGGAGACGTGGATGTACAGCCAGTACGAGTGCAGGGCGGGGACGAGCTGGTCGCTCTCGGTGTAGAGGACGGTGACGGCCAGACCGAGGTCGAGGAGGACCGTGGTGGTGAGGAACAGGCCGAGCCAGCGGATGTCCTTCTTCAGCGCCAGCAGCAGGAGGTACACGCCGACCGCGGTGGTGGAGAAGGTGATGTTGAACTCGTACATGTTGCCCCACGGCGCCCGCTCCACGGACAGTGCGCGGGTGAGCACGCCGCCGAAGGAGAGGCAGAACGCGAGCACGGTGAGGGAGACGGCGATCCGTCCGTAGAGGTCGCCCTTCTCGTCGCCGCCGTGCGCCCCGGGTCCGTCGGGCACGTCGCGGGAGCCGGTGGCGGCGCGCACGACGACCTTCGGCCGCTCCAGTACGGCGGTGCCGCCGGCCTGCTTCACGGTGACGGCCGGTGCCTTCCCCTCCTGGGCCCCCGCCTTCGGGCTGAGGGCTGCGGCGGTACGGGCGACCTTGCTGCGGCTGCCGAAGGTCCACTCCGCGATGTACGCGAAGAAGGCGAGGGTGTAGACCGCCATCGCGGAGTAGATCAGCACGTTGCTGATCTCCGCGAGGTTCTCGTTGGCCGCGGCGGCCAGATCTGTTGCGGCGGCGAGAGTCATTTCTCAGCCCCTTCGGCAGGTACGGCTTCGGGATCGGTGTCGGTGTCGGTGGGACCGGTCGGGTCCGGGGAGGGATCGGGCGCGCTCGGCGCCCGGTCGTAGAGGATTCCGGCGAGGTCACCGAGTTCCTCGGGCACCTTCGCGGACTCGCTGCGGCCGAGGCCGGCCATCTCGACGACGGTCACACCGTCGTCGCCGCGCACCGCGCGCACCCACACGCGGCGGCGCTGGATGAACAGGGAGCCGGCGAGGCCGGCGATCGCGGCGACGGCGGCGCCGAGCGCCCAGCCGCCGCCCTGTTCCTGGACGACCTGGAAGCCGGCCCACTCCTTGACGTCCTTCTCGAAGGTGACCGAGCCGGCGCCGTTCGGGAGCGTCATGGTCTCGCCGGGCGTGAGCAGCTTCTTGAACAGCTCGCCCTCGGAGTCCTTGAACTCCTTCATCTTGGTCTTGTCCATCTGGTACACGCTCTGCGGAATGCCGGAGTCGGCCTTCAGGTCGCCGTGGTAGGCGGAGAGCGCGAGCACCGGATAGTCCAGCGCGGGGAACTGGGAGAGCATCGTGCCGGTGGCGGAACCGCCGAAGGTGGGCACGAAGAAGGCGTTGAAGCCGAGCTGTTCCTTCTCGCCCCCGGGGTTGCGGTAGCCGTCGAGGACCTTGACCACGCCGGAGGAGGTGACGTTGGCGTCGAGCGGCAGCATCGGCACGGCGTCCCGGTAGACGACCTTGCCCTTGCCGTCGCGGACGGTGATGACGGGCGCGTAGCCGTGGCTGACGAGGTAGACCTTGGCGTCGCCGATCTCCAGCGGCTTGTTCACCTTGACGAGGGCCGTCTTCTCCTCGCCGTCGGCGCCCTCGGTGTAGGTGAGCTCGGTCTCGTACGTGCGCGGGGTGCCCTTGTTGGGGCCGGTGCGCTCGTAGG
The DNA here is from genome assembly GCF_043084105.1 of Streptomyces sp. NPDC014676. NCBI lineage: Bacteria > Bacillati > Actinomycetota > Actinomycetes > Kitasatosporales > Streptomycetaceae > Streptomyces > Streptomyces sp. NPDC014676. Next base: position 49,914 of record NZ_JBIBZI010000018.1, read on the forward strand.
TGCCGGTGAACTCCTTGACGTCGAAGCTGAACGGCTCCAGGTCGTCGTTGGTGAAGAGGCTGCCGGACTTGAAGTCGTCGTACTGGGTGAGCGTGTTGGCGAAGCCGTCGCCCTCGACGATCAGCTTGTTGCCCTCGGACTTGAAGAGCTGGCCCCAGCCGAAGGCGATCAGCATCACGATCAGCGCGATGTGGAAGAGCAGGTTGCCGACCTCGCGCAGATAGCCCTTCTCGGCGGCGACGGCGTCACCGGCGAGGTGGGCGCGGAAGCGGTGCTTCTTCAGCAGGGCGAGCGCGGCCTCGCGGACGGCTTCGGGTTCGGCCTCGGTGCGCCAGGTGGTGTGGGCGGGCAGCCGGGTCAGCCGGCGGGGCGCGCCCGGCGGGCGGCCGCGCAACTGGCCCACGAACTGCCAGGTGCGGGGCACGATGCAGCCGATGAGGGAGACGAACAGCAGGATGTAGATCGCGGAGAACCACACCGAGCTGTAGACGTGGAAGAGCCCGAGCTTGTCGTAGAGGGGCGCGAGGACGTCGTGGCGCTCGCGGAAGTCGGCGACCGCCGTCTCGTCGATGCCGGTCTGCGGGATGAGCGAGCCGGGGATCGCGCCCAGCGACAGCAGCAGCAGGAGCAGCAGCGCGACCCGCATGGAGGTGAGCTGCCGCCAGAACCAGCGGGCCCAGCCGATGACGCCGAGGGAGGGCAGGTTCGGCGCGTCCTCCGTGGGCGCGGTGGACAACTGGGAGCCGGCGGCGCCGAGGTCCTGGTCGTCGGCGGCCCGGGAGGTGTCGTCGGCGGCCCGGTGGGAGTCGTCGGTTGTCGTCTTGCTCATCGGGTCAGATCCCCACAGTGAAGCCGTTGGACCAGGTCTGCATCTCCGCCACGAGACTGTCCCACGCGCCGGTCAGCAGCAGCACACCGGTCGCGATCATCATCGTGCCGCCGACGCGCAGGACCCAGACGTAGTGCCGCTTGACCCAGCCGAAGGCTCCGAGCGCCTTGCGGAAGGCCACGGCGGCGAGCACGAAGGGCACGCCCAGTCCCAGACAGTACGCGACGGTCAGTATGGCTCCGCGTCCGGCGCTCTCCTGCTGTGCGGAGAGGGTGAGGACGGAGGCGAGGGTGGGGCCGATGCAGGGGGTCCAGCCGATGCCGAAGAGGGCGCCGAGGACGGGGGCGCCGACCAGTCCGGCGGCCGGCCGCTTGTGGAAGCGGAACTCGCGCTGGGTGAGCCAGGGCATCAGGCCCATGAAGAAGACGCCCATGAGGATCATGAGGACGCCGAGCACCTTGGACAGGACGTCCGACTGCTCCTGGAGGGTCTGTCCGAAGTAGCCGAAGAAGGCGCCGCCGGAGACGAACACGGCGGTGAAGCCGAGCACGAAGAGGGAGGCGCCGATGACCATGCGGCCGCGCCGGGCCTCGGCGAGGTCGGTGCCGGAGACGCCGGTGACGTAGGAGAGGTAGCCGGGGACCAGCGGCAGGACGCAGGGCGAGAAGAAGGAGACGAGCCCGCCGAGCAGCGCGATGGGCAGGGAGACCAGCAGGGCGCCGTTGAGCACCGTGCCGTTGTAGCCCGCGTCGGCGGCCAGGGTGAGCACCGTGCCGTTGTGGCCGGCTTCGGCGGCCAGCGTGTGCAGAGCCGTCACGTCACTTCTCCGCGACGACCGGCTTGAGCATCTTCAGCAGCCGCTCGTCGTCGAGCTGGGCCAGCGCGCGGGCCGCGATCTTCCCGTCCCGGTCCAGGACCAGGGTGGAGGGAACGGCCTGCGGGTTGAGGGTGCCCTTCTCGAAGCGGAGCATCAGCTTGCCCGTGGGGTCGTACAGGCTCGGGTAGGGGATGCCGAAGTCCTCCTCGAAGGCGAGGGCGGCCGTGGTGCTGCCGTCGCGGGTGTTGATGCCGACGAACTGCACGCCCTGGTCGGCGTACTCCTCGGCCACCTTGGCGAAGTACTTGGCCTCCGCGCGGCAGGGGTTGCACCAGGAGCCCCAGACGTTGAGGACGACGACCTTGCCCTTGTAGTCGGCGACGTCGAGCTGCTTGCCCTCGAGGGTCTTCCCGGACAGGTCGGGCGCGGCGGCCCGCTTGCCCTGGGGGACGGTGGAGATGCCGTCGCCGCCGGTGACGAAGTTGGTGTTGCCGCCCCCGCCGGACGTTCCGCCGGAGCCGCAGGCGGAGACGAGCAGCGCGGCCGCGGCGGCGCCGGCGGCCAGGGTGGCGCGGCGGCGGGCGCGCGGGGCGCGGAGGGCGCGGTCCGGGCTGTGAACGGCTCGGTTCGAGCGCTGGGGGGCGCGGCTGGCGGCACTCATGTGAAAAGTTTCGCATGCCCGTTCTGGGGATCTTGCGCACCCCCCGTGCGGGCGGAAACCCGCATTTCAGGCGCCGTTGCCGGGGCCCGTTCCGGTCGCCCCGCCGGTGTCCTTCGCGAACGCCTTCCAGCCACCGGCCGGTTCCTGGCCGACGTCCAGGGTGCGGAACCGCTCCAGGACCTCGGGCTTCTGCGCGTCCAGCCAGTCGGTGAACTGCCGGAAGGAGACGAGCCTCACGTCGCCGCCCTTCTCCTTCTCGCGCGCGATGTGCTTGAGGGCCTCCTCCACGGCGTCCATGTAGATGCCGCCGTTCCACTGCTCGAAGTGGTTGCCGACGAAGAACGGCGCGCGGTTCGTCTCGTAGGCCCGCTTGAAGCCGGATATGTACGCCTGGGCCGCCTGCCGGCGCCAGCCGGGGTGGTTGTGGGCGGGCGCGTTGGTCGAGTTGACCGACTGGTTGGCGAGGATGTTGTAGTCCATCGACAGGACCTCGAAGGAGTGGCCGGGGAACGGTATCTGCTGCAGGGGGAGGTCCCATATGCCCTGCTTCTTCGACGGCCAGACCTGGCGGCCGCCGGGCGAGGAGGAGTCGTAGCGCCAGCCGAGCTCGCGGGCGGTGGGCAGCAGCTTGTCCTGGCCGAGCAGGCAGGGCGTACGGGCGCCGACGAGCTCCTTGTCGTAGTCGAAGGGGAGCGGCTCCAGGTCGGTCCAGCCGGAGTTGGTCCGCCACTCCTTGACGAAGGACTTGGCCTGCTCGATCTCGCTGCGCCACTGCTGCGGGGTCCAGTTGCCGACGCTGCCGGAGCCGCCGCAGAAGTGGCCGTTGAAGTGGGTGCCGATCTCGTGCCCTTCGAGCCAGGCACGGCGGACGTTCTTCAGCGTGTCCTTGATGTGACCGTCGGTGAGGTAGCCGATGTCGGAGGCGCCGCGCGGGTTGTTCGGGGGGTCGTAGAGGCGCTTCTTCGACTCGGGGAGCAGGTAGAGGCCCGAGAGGAAGAAGGTCATGGACGCGCCGTGCTCCTTGGCGAGGTCCAGGAAGCGCGGGAAGAGGCCGTTGCCGACCTCGCCGGCCCCGTCCCAGGAGAAGACGACGAACTGCGGCGGGGTCTGGCCCGGCTCCAGCGGCACCGGCGCCTCGGGCTGGTGGGGCTGCTTGCCGGTGAAGGAGGTCGAGCCGTCGCCGATCGGGCGGGCCGTCTTCGTCGGCTTCGGGTCCGGTTTCGGCTCCTGCGCGCCGGGCCGGTCGCCGGCGGGACGGGACCCGCCGGGGCCGTCCGCGTCCTTGTGGCCGCCGCACCCGGCCAGCGAGGCGGCGGCAGCGGCCCCCGCCCCGAGCCCGAGCATTCCCCTACGGGTGAGACTGCGCATGGCAACCCCGTTCGTCACGTCCTCTGGTGGTCACTCACTCAGAGGACGCGACGGAGGCGGGGGTTCCCGGACGGATGCGAGGGTTTCGCAACGATTTTCGAAAGCGTGGTTCCCGCCGGGCACCGCGTCACGGTGCCGGACGGGCGTGCCCCCGGTCCCGCACGGCAGGTGTCGCGCCGGCCCCGGGCGGGCGTGCCCCCGGTCCCGGACGGGCGCAGCGCCGGTCCCGAGCGGCGGGTGCCGCGCCGGGCCCGGACGGGCGCAACCCCGGCCCCGGACGGCGGGCGTTACGCCCCGAAGGCCTTGCTCTTCCCCTTCACCGGCTTGGCGCCCGCGAGCAGATGCGCGGGGACGAGATCGCGGGCCGGCTCGCTGTAGCCGACGGAGACGATCCTGTCGCCCTGGTAGGTGAAGGTGGTCAGCGAGGCGAGCGTGCACTGCCGCTTGCGCGGGTCGTGCCACAGCCGCCGCTTCTCCACGTACGACCGCACGATCCAGATCGGCAGCTGGTGGCTGACCAGCACCGCCTCGTGTCCGCGCGCCGCGTCCTTGGCCGCGTTCAGCGCGCCCATCATGCGGATGACCTGGTCGACGTACGGCTCGCCCCAGGACGGCTTGAACGGGTTGACGACGTGCTTCCAGTTCGCCGGGCGGCGCAGCGCGCCGTCGCCGATGCCGAAGGTCTTGCCCTGGAAGACGTTCTCCGCCTCGATCAGCCGCTCGTCGGAGGCGATGTCCAGGCCGTGCGCCTTGGCGATGGGCTCGGCCGTCTCCTGCGCCCGCTCCAGCGGGGAGGCGACGACATACGTGATGTCGCGGGAGGCGAGGTGCTCGCCGACCCGGTCGGCCATGCGCCGGCCCAGCTCGGAGAGGTGGTAGCCGGCGAGACGGCCGTAGAGGACCCCGTCCGGGTTCTCGACCTCGCCGTGCCGCATGAGGTGGACGACGGTGACGTCGTCGTTCTTCTTCACGGTGCTCACGCGGTCGCCTCCGCTGCCGCTCGGGCCGCCGCCGGAAGGGCGTCGGCGATCCGCTGGACGGCCCGCTCGTCGTGCGCGGTGGACACGAACCAGGACTCGAAGGACGACGGCGGGAGGTAGACGCCGTTCGCGAGGAGGGAGTGGAAGAACGCGGTGAAGCGGAACGACTCCTGCGTCTTCGCCTCCTCGTAATCGCGCACCGGGCGGTCGGTGAAGAACACGGAGAACATGTTGGAGGCGTTCTGCAGCGTGTGCGCGACACCCTCCTTGGCCAGCGCCTCGGTGACGAGGGACTGGATCTGCCCGGAGACGGCGTTCACCTTCTCGTACGCGGCGTCGTCGAGCAGCCGCAGCTGGGCGAGCCCGGCGGCGGTGGCGACGGGGTTGCCGGAGAGGGTGCCGGCCTGGTAGACGGGCCCGGCCGGGGCGAGGTGGGCCATCACGTCGGCGCGCCCGCCGAAGGCCGCGGCCGGGAAGCCGCCGCCCATCACCTTGCCGAAGGTCATCAGGTCGGGGCGGACGCCGTCGACGCCGTACCACCCGGCCCGGCTGGTCCGGAACCCCGTCATGACCTCGTCGGAGATGTACAGCGCGCCGTTCGCGGCGCACGCGTCCTTCAGCCCCTGGTTGAACCCGGGCAGCGGCGGTACGACGCCCATGTTGCCCGGCGACGCCTCGGTAATCACGCAGGCGATCTCACCGGGGTGCGCGGCGAACGCGGCGTGCACGGCGTCGAGGTCGTTGTACGGCAGCACGATGGTGTCGCCGGCCTGGGCGCCGGTCACACCGGGCGTGTCGGGCAGCGCGAACGTGGCCACCCCGGAGCCGGCGGAGGCGAGCAGCGAGTCGACGTGCCCGTGGTAGCAGCCGGCGAACTTGACCACCTTGGTGCGCTGCGTGAAGCCGCGGGCGAGCCGGATCGCCGACATGGTGGCCTCGGTGCCGCTGGAGACGAGCCGCACCTGCTCCAGCGGCTCGATCCGGGCGGTCATCTCCTCGGCGAGCGCGACCTCGCCCTCACCGGGCGTGCCGAAGGACGTACCGCGCGCGACGGCCTCCTGTACGGCGGCGATCACCTCGGGGTGCGCGTGCCCGAGGATCATCGGCCCCCAGGAGCAGACCAGGTCGACGTACTCGCGTCCGTCGGCGTCGGTCAGGTACGGGCCGGTGCCTGACACCATGAACCGGGGCGTGCCGCCGACGGCGCGGAAGGCGCGCACCGGCGAGTTCACGCCGCCGGGCGTGACGGCCGCGGCACGGTCGAACAGCGCCTGCGAGGCTCGGGCTTCGTATGAATATGGCAGTTCGCTCATGACCTGCGACTTCTCCGACCTTCTCCGACATTCCGGGGGCTTCCCGGCTCCGGGTGCGTATGACGTGTCCAGGGTAGGCCAGGGGCGGCCTGCGGCATCCGGCCCCCGTTCGGCCATGATCTGCGAAACTGACGTCTGATACACACAGCTCACACGGCCGGAGCCGGCCGGAGGCTGCGGACACCCCGCGGGCAGATGCTTCACCGCACGTTTCGGCGGGCGGCCGTGGGGGAGGTCACTGACACGATGATCGGGTTGCGCGGCGGGGGCCACGCGTCCTAGAAAAGCAGTCGGGTGGAGATATGCATCGCGGTGGCGGACTGGGCGAGGGGACTGATGACCTGGGTCCTCGGCGCGCCCGGCGGGGAAGGCACCGGCGGCGCGAGGCGGAGGACACGGACGAGACGCGCCGCGCGCGCGGCGAGCCGGAGCGGATCGACCCCCTGAGGGGGGCGGGGAGCGGGAATGGTGGTCGGGTGGGGGTGACGTACAAGTACTTCGGCGCGCCGGACGGCGCCACCGCGGCCCGCGTCCCGATATCGATGCGCCCCGAGGAGCTCGGCGGCGACGAGCTCGGCATGGGCGGCATGTTCACCAAGATCAAGCCGGAGACCATGGCCGCGATGGTCCTCACGGGCATCGAGGGCGTCCCCCTGCACAAGGTCCCGCCCCTGGAACTGGTCGTCCTGCACCCCGACTACGCGGTCGTGAAACTCCCCATGACGGTCGTCGACCCCCTGCGCGGCATAGGCGAGGAGGCGGTCGGCGCGGCGGCCTTCATCTGGTCGACGGTCCCGGACCGCGGCGGCCCGCGGGACGCGTTCAACGTGTACCAACTGCTGCACGAGTGGCAGGACTTCAGCCATCGGCTGCATGAGGCGGGGCATCAGCCTTATTGCCTGGTGTGGCCCTGAGCTGGGGTTTCTCGTGTAGCGGGCGGGGTTCTCGGACCCCGCCCTCGTCATGTGCCGGAAGGGGCCTTCAGGCGGCCAGGGCACATTGAGGGCACATTGGTTTTGCCGGGGGCACTGATGTGCCCTGGGCTTCTCGTGCCGGCTGCTCCGTGAAGGCGTCGTCGATGGCCTTGCGGGTCCGCGTCTCGCTGGACGGCAGCAGGTGCGTGTACGTCCGGAGCGTGAAGCCTGGGTCCGAGTGGCCGAGGTACTCGGAGAGCGCCTTGATGCTCTCCCCCGCATCCAGGAGCACGGAGGCGTAGGCGTGCCGGAGGGCATGCATCCCGTCCTCCCGGGCCGCCTGGAGGTACCTCGCACCGCGCTCGCGGGGAGGGATCACGCCGGCGGCGGCCAGGGCGCGCTTCCAGTCGCCCATGTTGAAGACGCTGCGGTTGTACGCCCGCCCCTTCTGGTCGACGAAGAGAAGGCGGAAGGTCTTCGGCTCGCCGTCCGGCTTGGCCCAGGGCAGGGTGACCTCGACCGGCGGGAACTCCTTCATGTGCGCCTTGAGGGCAGCGGCAAGCTGGGCCGGTAGAGGCACGGACCGGATCTTGTTCCCCTTGGGCAGCGCGAAGACGGGCTTCGTGCCGACGAGCCGCACCTGGCGGTTCACGTGGATCCAGCCGCCCTTGAAGTCGATGTCCTCGACGGCGAAGCCGAAGACCTCGCCCTGGCGCAGGCCGCAGCCGAAAGCCAGCTTGCCGCCGGCATGAAAGCGCTTGGGCAGGCCGGCGATGACTGCGCGAACGCGCTCCAGCGGCCAAGGGATGATCTTCTTCTTGGTCGCGGTCGGCAGCTTGACCGACTTCGCCTTGCAGGGGTTCTTCGGCAGCAGCCCGTCCTCCACGGCCGCGCCGAGGATGCTGGAGAGGATGTCGAAGATGCCCTCGATCGTCGACACCTCCAGGCCGGCGTCCTGAAGAGTGCGGATCCAGCCCTGGATGACCGAGGGCTGGTTGAGGGAACGCAGCTCGCGTCGCCCGAGGTGCTCGACGATGTGGTTGCGGACCGTCGCCTCATAGCGGAGGGCTGTCGTCGGACCGACGGAGTTCGCGTCCAGCCACTTCTGCGCGTAGACGCCGAGCGTCTGCTTCGTCTCGGCTGGCACGACGTAGGAGCCGCGCCGGATTTCGACGTCGACCTCAGCGGCCCGGTTGTCCGCCTCGGCCTTGGTGTCGAAGTTCTCCTTGCGCTGGCGGCCGTCCAGATCGCGGTAGCGGACCTGCCAACGCTTGCCGACGTCGTGATCAGCGGTGGGGACCATCTGCCGCGTACGGCTCTTGTGTTCACCGCACTCGGCCTCGGTGGGCTTGGGGTGGGACTTGTGCCAGCGGTCGTACACGTCAGCCAAGAAGAACCCCCTGGATGCACTCCCAGATCTGGATTGGAGAGGTCTCCAAAGGCAGCAGGACTGCGGGCGAGACGCCGAGGGCGGCGGAGATCGCGACGAGGTCGTCGACGTCGCAGCGGCGGTGGGCACGCTCGGTGCGGCTGAGGGCGGTGTTGGAGATCGGACGGCCCAGCGCGGTACATCGCGCAGCCAGCTGGTACTGGGTCAGGCCGCGCGCGATACGTATTCGCTCTATGGCGCGGGCGGTGTGGAGGCCGGCGGGGCCTATTTCGACGGGTCGTGTTGCCATGACAGGTAGCTGTAACTTGCAGCTGGCCTTTATGGCAAGAGTTGGCTCTAAAACTCTACAGAACTCGCCGCCAGGTGACCGTGGGCGGCGTGGCGTTTATCTCTCCTATTCACGAGGCGCGGACGGGCAATTCCCGCCGGTCGCTGTGCTAACTTGCCGTCGCGCGGAAAATTTGGGTGTTTTGAGCAGGTATCTACCGATGTGCTCACCGCCCGCTCCAGCTCATTTGCGCACCTACCTAGTCACCCTTTGGCCTGCGACAACGGCGGGCACCGACCCTGAGGGGACCTCTCGTGGGCTCAAGGACGAGGACGTAGCCGCCGACTTTTTGGTCAACGGCCGATCCGCCTCTACGGTTATTCCCCCTCCCAGCCACGCCGAGGGAATTAGTGGAGAGTTTTAGAACCAACGCTGGACTTCTTCGCTCGCGGTGTGGCTGTGTTGTCCAGGCACGCTGTCCATGACCGAAAAGGAGCCGTATGCCGAATCCCGCTGCCCGCAACGCCAACGCCTCTTCCACCGCCGACGCTGCCAGGCGTGGTCCGCTGGCCACCCCGGCGGAAGTCGCCGCCTACCTCGGCGTGCCGGTGAAGACCCTCTACCAGTGGAAGTACCGGGCCATCGGCCCCAACGTGCACAAGGTCGGCCGCCACCTGCGCTACCGCTGGCACGAGGTGGACGCCTGGGTGACCAGCCAGTCCGCGTACGACCTCGCGTCCTGAAGCCGCCGGTCAAAGCCCCTGCTCCGTCGCCCTTGAACGATCGAACCGGTGGGCCGGGCCTTGCCCGTCCGGCCCACCAGGGAGGAATGCCTGTGGACGAACCTACGTCTTCCGCCGCCGCCCCCGCTCCCCCGACCTCAGCCACCGACGAGGAGCCGACGCGACCCGATGAAGGGGCCCTGCTACTGGACGAGTTGCGGGCAGCCATCGCGCGGTACGTGATCCTGCCGAGCGGCGAGGCGCTGACCGCTGTGACGCTGTGGGTGGCCGCCACCCACATCCAGCCCGCGCTCCAGCACGCGCCCCGTCTCGCGGTGGTCGGGCCGGCGAAGCGGTGCGGCAAGTCCCGCCTGCTGGACGTGATCACCGAGACGGTGCGCGAACCGCTGATCACGGTCAACACCAGCCCAGCGGTGGTCTTCCGCGCCATCGGCGACGACCCACCCACCCTGCTGGTGGACGAGGCCGACACCATCTTCGGCAGCATCAAGGCCGCCGAGAAGAACGAGGAGCTGCGCGGCCTGCTCAACGCCGGCCACCAGCGCAACCGGCCCGCCCTGCGCATCTCCGGCCCGGAGCACAAGCCGCAGGCGTTCCCCACCTTCGCGATGGCCGCACTCGCCGGCATCGGGGACCTGCCGGACACGGTCATGGACCGGGCGGTGGTGATCCGCATGCAGCGCCGCAAGGACGGTGAGCGGGTGGATCAGTTCCGCTCCCGCCGTGACATCCCTGCCCTCCACGGTCTGCGCGACCGGCTGACCGCCTGGCTCCGGCCCCTGATGGACACCGCAGCGGATCTGGTACCGCCGATGCCGGTGCAGGACCGTGCGGCGGACACCTGGGAGCCACTGGTGATCGTCGCCGAACTCGCCGGCGGCACCTGGCCCGAGCAGGCCCGTACCGCGTGTGAGGCCATGTGCGCGGCCGAGGCGGGCAAAGACGACGAGTCCAACCTGAAGACGCGCCTGCTGCAGGACATCCGCCGTGCCTTCGCGCGCTGCGGAGATCCCGACATCATGCGCACCCGTGACCTCCTGGACGAACTCCTCAAGGATCAGGAGGCGCCTTGGGCTGAGTACGGCACCGCCGGCCTGAGCCCGCGCCACCTGGGGATCCTCCTGAAGGACTTCGACATCAAGGCCGCCACCCACCGCTTCGAAGGCGGACGGCAGGCCAAGGGCTTCGCCCGCCTCCGCTTCATCGACGCGTGGGCCCGCTACTGCCCCGAAGAGCCGACGGCCGACAGCGGCGACGAGAACGACGCCCACGTCCCGAGCCCGCACCCGTAAAGACTCGTCGCACTCGTCGCATCGCAGGTCAGCCCCGCGACGGGTGTCGTCGCTGTGACGAGTCCACCCGTACCACGGCGGCCATCCGTACCTGCCTGACCAGGCATGCGACGGGTGCGACGAGTCACTGCCCTTCCCGCCGGCCCCTTGTGCCCATGGCACCCGCCACCGCCTGGAGTACGCCGCTTGCCTTCACGCACCACCACGTCCCCCGTGCCGGTCTTGACCGCCGCGATCCGCCTCGGGGTCGCCCTGGTCGGAACGATCGGCTTCGCCCTCTCCTACGACGCCCTGCGGCAGATGGCCGTCGCCATCCACATCCGCGGAGTGCTCACCTACGCCTTCCCGCTCGTGATCGACGGGTTCATCGCCATCGGCGTCGCCGCCCTGCTCATCCTTCGTGCCGCACCATGGCGTTCTCGTCTGTACGTCTGGGCACTCGTCGGCCTCGCGACCGTCACCAGCATCTGGGCGAACGCCCTCCACGCCGTCCGTCTCAACCAGCAGGCACACACCGCCGGACTCCACCTCGACAACGTCACCGTCGGCGCCCTGTCCGCCATCGCCCCACTCGCGCTCGCCGGCGCTGTCCACCTCGACCTTGTGATCCGCCGCCACCCCGCACCCCAGGCCGACGAAGCGGCCGCCACAAAGAGCCACAACGTCCCCGACCCCGGCCACAACACCATCGAACCGCTCGCCCCTGCGGAGGACGACGCCGGTCTGCCGGCGCAGGCCGAAGGCTTGCCCGATGTGGCCGAACCCCCGAACACGGCAGAGGAAGCGGTCGATGTGCCGCAGAAGGCACACGCCAACACGGATGCCCACGAGCACGACGCAACCTTTGAAGAACTGCTCGTCGTCGCTCGCACCGCACCGTTGGGACGCGGAGGACGCGCCTCACGCCGCAACATCGAGACGGCCATTCGAGCCGCCGGGTACCGCATCGGCAAGGACCGTCTGACGCAGATCAAGGACCGGGTGCAGGCCCAACTCGACGAGTCAGCCCGTCATGCCGAGCCCGGCAAGAAACCCGCCGGTGTCCTCTGACGGCCACAGACACTTCCGTCCGCACAACACCCGCAACGGTGCTTGGAGAAACCGCCCGATGCATGACGACCACGAACTCCCGGCTCGGCAGCCCGAGATGGCCACCAGCGCCAACCAGCCAGCAAGGTATGCCGTTGGACCGTCCAAGGGCCGGTCCAACGCGGACACCTCCGCCCCGGGGGTGGCGGAGGACCTCGGGCACCGGGGGGTGCCCGAGGAGGAAACGCCCACCGGCGCGGCCGAGCAGTCCCCCGCCGCGCTCGCCGACGAAGTCACCCTGCGTCGTATCGCTCGCCGGCGTACCCGCGAGAGCGTCCAGCGCAAAGAGCGTGTCGACGTCCGCTACAGCGCCGACGAGAAGTTCCGGATCCTCGCCCGTGCCCGCAAGATGGGCATCGCCGGCGCCCACCTCGTCGGCGCCGTCATCATGGCCTATCTCGACGGCGACCTCTCCGTGGGCCTGTCTGGGCAGCGCACCCAGCTCGACGACTGCCTCGACAAGCTCGACGCCCTGCGGGCCCAGGTCGCCCGCGTCGGCAACAACGTCAACCAGATCGCCCACCGCCTCAACGCCGGAGGCGATCCGCACCCTGTGGACACCGCTGTCCTCGCCCAGACCGAGCGCACCCTGGACGCCGTCCGCGCCGCCATCGGCGACATCGCGCAGACCATGAACCACGCCGTCTCCGCGAGGGCGGCCCGGTGATCGCCAAGATCGGCAGCGGCAAGAGCACCGCCGGCCTGATCCGGTATCTGTTCGACACGAAGAAGGCCAAGGACCACACCGACCCGCACCTGGTCGCCTCCTGGGACGGCTTCGCTCCCGATCCCGGCCGCGCCGACGACTTCGACGCCACAAAGCTGCGGCTCGTGGCCGACCTCGACCTGCGGGTCAAGCAAGCCCGCCGACTGGGCCGGGCGCCCGAGCGGCACGTGTGGCACTGCTCGGTACGTGCCGCCCCCGGCGACCGGCACCTCACCGACGCCGAGTGGGCCGACATCGCCCACCGGATTGTGGCGGCCACCGGCATCGCGCCACAAGGCGATCCCGACGGGTGCCGGTGGGTCGCCGTACGCCACGCGGACGACCACATCCACATCGCCGCCACCAAGGTCCGAGGCGACCTGCGCACCGCCCGCCACTGGAACGACTACCTCACGGCGGACAAGGAACTCGCGGCCATCGAGAAGGAATACGGCCTGAAGCGGGTGGTGCGCGGCGACCGCACCGCCGCCCAGCGCCCCACCCGCGCCGAGACGGAGAAGGCCCGCCGCGCCGGCAAGACCAAGACCTCCCGCGAACACCTGCGCACCACCGTCCGCCAGCTGGTGTCCATCGCCACCAGCCCGGAGGAGTTCCTCCACCTGCTCGACGGGGTCGAGGGCATCCGCGTCGACGTCCAGCGCTTCCCCTCCGGCGACGTGCGCGGGTACAAGGTCGCCGTGGAAGGCGACACCAACGCCGCCGGTGAACCGGTCTGGTTCTCCGGCGCCAAACTCGCCCCCGACCTGTCTTACCCCAAGATCCGCGAACGCCTCACCGGCGTCGAAGCTACGCCCGTCACCGAGCCGGGCAGCCGACGCGGACCCAGCCCCTGGCACCAGGCCACCGCTGCGGCCGAGCGCATCATCCTCCACCACCTCGACCACGGCGACGAGGCAGCCGCCCAGGCCCACATCGCGGCCTTCGGCGAAGCCATCGATGTCCTGCCGCTGCTCGCCCCCGGCCACCTGCGGCGACAGCTCCAACAGGCCGCCACAGCGTTCGAACGCGCCACCCGCTCCCGCATCCGCGCCCAGCAGGACCAGGCCCACGCCCTCCGGGGCGCCGTCCGCGCCCTGCGCACCGCCCCGGTCACCGGCGACGGCTCCGGGCTGGCCATGTTCCTCGACCTCGCCGTCCTCGTCGTCATCGCCACGGCCCGCTGGCACCAGGCCCGCCGGCACGACCAGCAGGTCGCCGCCGCCCACCAGGCCCTTGTCCATCTGCAGGCCGCCTACCAACAGGCTGCTGCCGAGCCGCTGGCCGCCCTGGTCCAGCGTCGACCACCGGCCCGCACCGTGGAAAGGCACGCCCAGCGGATCCTCATGATCGTGCCCGAACACGCTCAGCAGGTCCTCGACGACCCCGCCTGGCCGGCTCTGGCCGCCGCCCTGACCGAAGCCGAGACCGCCGGCCACGACCCCGAGCTGCTCCTCCAGCATGCCGCCCGCCAGCGCACCCTGGACGACGCCCACTCCCCCGCCAGGACCCTCACCTGGCGTGTCCAACGCCTCGCCGCCCGGCAATCCCCCAGCGATCGAGCACGAGCCGCCCAAGCCCGTACGTGGGTGACACCACGACCGGCACACTCCGGCCAGAGACGACCGAGCCCGTCACAGCCTGGGCCTGCGGACCCCACGCGACACCGGTAATTCCGGCACTGACGGCCTCGTGTCTCGAGGCCGTCAGCCATGGGGATACACCTTCTTACCAAGTGACGGACACAGTCACCGCGCCGTGCTGACCATAGGCTCCAGCAAGCCCAGTGCTTCCTCCCAGCGGAAGCGCTCCGCCGCGCCGCCGGCCCTCGGCCGGTGCGGTTCGCAGGAACCGGTCAGGACACCCATCCCCCGCAGCCGGTCCAGGCTCTGCTGGTATGCGGGGTGGGCAGCCTGGGCGGAGTTCAGGTAGGGCAAAGCCACGGTCGGGATGCCCATGCCGTACGCCTCGCACAGGATCCCCAGGGCGAGGGTGTCGGAGATCCCGGCGGCCCACTTGTTGATCGTGTTGAAGGTGGCGGGAGCCACGGCGATCGCGTCCGCCGGGGGCAGGGGGCGCGGGTCCCCCGGTGAACGCCAGGCGGAGCGGATCGGGTAGCCGGTCTGTGCCTCGATCGCCTTGGTATCGATGAAGCCGAGCCCCTGTGGTGTGGCGATGACGCCGACGTCCCAGTTCGACTCCTGGGCAGCCGTGATGAGCTTGCCGACGTCGCGGGCAACACCTGCAGCGCACACTACGACGTACAGGAAGGGCTTCTTGTCCGGAGCGGTCGACTCGGTCACGCGGGGACTCCCAGTTGACGACTGAAGTGGTGCAGTTCCGGCAGAGTACGTCGGCGGTCGCGGGCTGCCATATCCGCGACCAGGTGGCGGACGTCGGGGCGGCGGATGTCCTGGGCGGCGCAGGTCTCGGCGATGCGCAGGGCTTGGTAGCCGTCGGCCAGGCGGCCCTGTTGGCTGTAGGCGCGGGCCGCTTCGACCCATAGTGCGGCCCGGCGTTCGGGCACCGGGATGTGCCGGCGCATGAGGGGCCGGGCCGCCTGAAGGGCGAGGCCGGCGTCGCCGAAGGCCACCAGAGCGCTCAGCTCGTGCAGAGCGACGTTGGTCGGGCTGAAGGTGGCCCAGGCGTCGGGCCGGTCCAGGGTCACATACCGGGAGACTTCCTTGGCCTCGGTGAGGAATTCCTTCGTGGCCGCGCGATCACCGCGGCTGCTGGCCGCGGTTACACCGCGCAGGAGCAGCAGTCCGACGGCGGCGAGGTACTTCGGTGAACGCCGGTCGTAGGAGCCGGTGAGCTGGTCCGCGGTGTGCCGTACCAGGGTGACGGCCTCTGTGGCGTGCTTCTCGCGGACCAGGACGTGGGCCTGGACGCGGACGCTGGAGGCGAGAACGACCGGGTCGCCCGAGTGTTCGGCTTCTGCCATCGCCCGGCC
Organism: Streptomyces sp. NPDC014676; assembly: GCF_043084105.1. Classification (NCBI taxonomy): domain Bacteria; kingdom Bacillati; phylum Actinomycetota; class Actinomycetes; order Kitasatosporales; family Streptomycetaceae; genus Streptomyces; species Streptomyces sp. NPDC014676. The sequence continues at coordinate 65,234 of NZ_JBIBZI010000018.1, forward strand.
GACGGCGAGCCATGCGTTGCCCTGGTCGTGCTGCTTGAGCAGCAGGCTCGTCGCCGTCTGGTACGCCGTGGCCAGGAGGCGGGACACGGTGTCCCTGTCCGTCGCATCACCGGCCGCCAGTCGCAGGTCGGCGATCAGGCTCGGGAGGGTGCGCTCCAGCTCTGTGTAGTGGCAGGTGTGGAAAAGCTTGAGTGCTGATCCGACGCGCTCGTACAGGACGGCCGTGTCCTGGGGGCCATCGGTGCCCGCAGGGCCGGGACCGGGCAGGAGGGCCTGGACGAGGGCGGTGTGCGAGGCCGAAGAGCCGGCCGGGGCCGCGAGCGCTGCGATGCTCGCGGCGAGGAAGGTGCGGCGGTGCATGTCGTCAGCTTCTTGATCGGCGGCGGGGGCGTCCTGAGCTTGGGCAAGGCCCAACTCATGAGGCGGGATGTTCAGTTCCTGCGCGATGGCGCGTAGTACGCGGATGTCCTCCGTGCCGCGACCGCTCTCCAGACGGCTCACCTTGGACTGGTGATACCCGAGCGCTGCGGCAACGTCGTGCTGTGAACGCCGCTGTAACACCCGTGCTCGACGGATCCGTTCTGCGATCCGTCTCGCTTCCCCATATGCATCGGCCATCTGCCACGGCTCCCTCCGCCGTCGCTGATCCTGCCTGCTCAACCGAGCATAGGTCAGCCGTAGTTCGCGGTGATGCAGCTCCTGCATAAGTCATGCAGCGCCCGCGTCAGGGCTCACCACTCACGGCGACGGGCTGGTTGCTTGGTGTGGCCGCACCTACACCGGGAGGCCGCTCATGGCAGCGCACCAGCTCGCTCTCTCCCTGCCCGCGACGCCCGCCGCAGCAAGCGAGGCCCGGCGCCAGGTCGTGGACGCGATAGCGGCCTGGGACTCGGGACTGGGCGCCGAGGTGGTGGAGACAGCCGAACTGCTGGTCAGCGAGCTCATCACCAACGCGGTCCAGTACGCCGGCGCCGGATCCGTCTCGCTCGCGGTCTGTCTCGACGCGGCCGTCCTGCGGATCGAGGTCTGCAACACGAGTCCGGTACTGCCCCAGCCAGCTCTGCCCAACGTGGACAGCGAAGGCGGCCGGGGCCTGTTCCTCGTCGCCGCTCTCGCCGACCGGTACCACGCCGAGCCTACGGAGACCGGCAAGCGGTGCTGGGCCGAGATCGGCCTGACCAGCAAGCCCATCCAGGAAGTCGCCTGTTTCCTTCCTCTCCAGAGGAGTTGATGATGACGACCACCCACGCCCCCGGCGTGGCCGCCGAGGTGATCGCCGTACGCCCCGGGTCGCCGCTCGCCGGCACCGTGAGCGTCGACGGCTCCAAGAACGCCGCACTGCCGCTCCTGGCCGCCGCGGCTGCCCTCGGCTGCCCGGTCCGGCTGGGCAACGTCCCGGACAGCACGGACGTCCAGATCATGCTCGCTCTGCTGCAGCAGGCGGGCTGGCATGTCACGCAGCCCGTCGGAGAACCGACCACATATGTGATCCTGCCATCGGGGGCATCTCGCGGGCAGCCCGATCTGGCGCAGGCAGCCCACATCCGCGCCTCGTACTACCTCGTCCCCGCCCTGCTCGCGCGTTACGGCCAGGCACAGCTGCCCTGGCCGGGTGGCTGCCGAATCGGCGCGCGTGGCATGGAGCTGCACTTCAAGGTGTACGAGGCGTTCGGCGACCGGAGCCGACTGAACAGCTCCGGTTACGGCATCGAGGCACTCGGCTCTCACACCGGCACCGTCTCCATCGCACTGCCGTTCCGTTCTCGCGGTGCGACCGTGGCCGCGACCCTGAGCGCTCTCACGACCGGCCGCCCCTTACGCCTGGGTCAGCCCAACCTCTCACCCGAAGTCCTCAGCGTGCTCGACGCCCTGAGTTCGGTGGGCTGGGAGACGCGCGCCAGCGAGCATGTACTCACTCTCTCACCGCCTTCCTCGCCGTCGGCTGCCCCCGCTGCCTGGACAGTTCCCGGAGACAAGATCGAGGCAGCCACGCTCGCCTGCGCAATCGCCGCGACACGCGGTACTGCCCGTATCGACGGCGTGCAGGCCAAGGACGTAGGCCCGTTCGTGGCTGCCCTTCATCAGCTCGGCATCCCCGTCGTCGCGGAATTGGATGGCCTTACCGTCCGCGCCCAGGAGGCAGCCCCCACGGGTCGCCCCCTGCGGGCCATCGCTTCCCTGAGCCCGGCCGGTCTGGATGCCGACTTCGAACCACCGCTCATGGCGCTCGCCTTGGGACTGCCCGGGACGCATCTGTTCGCCGACGCGATCAATCCCGGCCGCCACGGCAACCTGCTGCCGCAGCTGGCCCGCCTGGGCGCCGAGATCGAGGAGATCTCCCCCACCGAATGCCGCCTGACGGGGCCCCAACTACTCACGGGCGCAGGCGTTGAAGCCACAGACATCCGCACCGGCTCCGCCCTCATGGTCGTCGGCCTCACGGCCCGAGGCGTCACCACCATCGGCGGCCTCGACCAGTTGCGCCGCGGCCACGCCGACCTGTCCGGCAAGCTGCGCGCCCTGGGTGCCGACATCTGCGAGGTCACCCCATGACCACCGACGGCCGGAACCTGCGCCAGATCGTTGCCACGACGGACGTCCACTCCGCCTTCGACAACGCCGCACCGTTTCTGACCCACCTCCACGCGCTGCGCCCGACCTCGCTCATCGTGGACTGCGGCGACTTCTTCGAAGGCAGCGGGTATTACCGCCTCGCTGGCGGCACGATCGAGCGGGAGATCCTGCTCGGGCTGTACGACGTGCTGGCTCCCGGCAATCATGGCTGGTCCCACCACTTCGACCCCGACCTTCACCGGCGCACTGTCTGCGCCAACGTCGTTCATGCCAGCACCGGCGACGCTCTCTTCCGCCGCCTGTACGTCGCCGACGTCGATGGACGGCGCGTCGGCGTAACCGCTGTGATCGGTCGGCAAGCCTTCCACTCGATCCCGGCCGCCCAGCGAGTCGGCCACTGCGTGACCGATCCCCTCCAGGCCCTGCGCGACGTGATCCTCGCCCACGTCCACGAGGTGGACAGCTGGGTCCTGCTCAGCCACTCCGGCTTCGACGAGGACCGGGAACTCGCGGCGGCCTGTCCCTTCCTCGACGTGGTCTTCGCAGGGCACTGCCACAGCGACCAGTACGGGCCGGTCCGAGTCGACGGCACCCTGGTCGTCAAGGGCCGGGAACTCGCCGAAGGCTACGCAATCGCCGCACCCGTGGGCCGGGGATGGGGTGCAGGCACCACATCCTTCCCCGATCGGGTCCCGAGCGTCGTCCCGACGGAGCTTGCGGATCTGTGCTCCCAGATCGACGGCGTCAAGCAGCAGCTGGCCGCCACCCTCTGCCCGCTCGGAGCGGTCTACCGCCACCGGACCCTCGACCGGCGCAGCCTGCTTCTGGACCTCACCGCCCGTCTGCGAAGGGGGCTCGGCGCAGACGCGGTCATCCTCAACGAGACGGCGCTACGAGCCGTACCACTCGGCGACACCCTCACCCACGGTGACCTGCTCTCCATCGAGCCGTTCGCCAACCAGCTGGTGCACGCCCACGTACCCGAGTCAGCGCGCAGCGACCTCCCCGGATGGCTCTCACATCTGACCACCCAGATCGGCCCGCTCGTCACCGCTCCCGATCCCTTGCCGGACGCCGTCACCACCGTGCTGACCACCGATTACCTCGCCGAGACCCACCTCGGCGGACGCACGCACGAGGCCGGCCTGCGCCTGGACCACGCCGTCCAGCACGTCCTCACCGCTCCCGGCACCGCGGAAGGAGGCGGCCAGTGATCCTCACCGGCCCGGAGATCACCGCTGCCGCTCACGACGGCCGCCTCAGCATCACCCCGTTCGCCGCCGACCAGGTCAACCCCAACAGCTACAACGTCCGTCTGGGCCCCACCCTGATCACCTACACGAGCACAGTCCTGGACGCCCACCTGCCCAATCCCACCTACAAGACAACCATCGGCTCGGAAGGGCATGTCCTCCAGCCAGGCGAGCTCTACCTCGGCCACACCCTCGAAGAGGTCGGCTCCGACACCTTCGTGCCGCTGCTGTTCGGCCGCTCCTCCGTCGGACGTCTTGGCCTGTTCGTCGAGATCACCTCGCCCATCGGCGACATCGGCTTCCATGGGCAGTGGACGCTCATGCTCACCCCGACCCGGCCGCTGCGCGTGTACGCAGGCATGAAGATCGGGCAGATCATGTTCTTCGTCTCCACGGGCGCCGTGGAACTCTACAGCGGCAAGTACCAGGCCGCCGCAGGACCGCAGCCCTCCGCCTACTGGCGAGACCTCGCCCGGCTCCCGGCGGTGGCGCCGTGATCCTCACCGGCCCCGCCATCGCCGCCGCTGTCCAGGCCGGCGAGATCATCATCGACCCCTACGAGTCCAGCCGCGTCTCCCCCAACGCCTACGACTGGCGGCTCGGCGACACGATCCGCGTCTGCGACGACGACCTCGACGCTGCAACCCCCACCGCCTTCACCGAGGAGTCCATCCCCGACACCGGCTTCGTGCTGCGCCCTGGCCTGCTCTACCTGGGCATCACCCTGGAGCGGACCGGTTCTGAGATGTACGCGCAGCTGCTGAACGGCGACCTCACCACCGGCTCCCTGGGCATCTGGGTCCACGTGTCGGCCCCGCTCGGACACCAGGGCCATGCGATCCGGTGGACGCTGGAGATCCGCGCCACGCGACCGGTGCGCGTGTATCCGGGCATGACCTTCGGCAAGCTCGTCTTCCTCACCCCCCTCGGCGCACCGGCCAGCTACCAGCAACAGCCCGCCAAGTACGCCTCCACAGAAGGCATCGGCATCTCGCGCCTCTACGAGGAGATCGACGGAGGCACACGGTGAATGCTCGCTCGGCCACCGGCCCGATGGCCGCCACCTTCCTGGACCTCCCCGCCGGAAGCCCCGGCGGCAGCGTCGAGCTCTTCCTCGACCTCTACACCGGCCAGCAGCCCCTCATCCCGGCCCGCGCCTTCATGCTCGCGCCACCCGGTCACGCTCCCCGACCGCCCGTCGGACTCAACCTGCTGCCCGTGGCAGGCAAATGCCTGGAAGGACCGGCCTTCAGCCGCTACGTCGCCGCCCTTCGCAGAGCACTCACAGCCGCGGTCGATCCCGCGCAGATCGACGTGCTCCACCTGCAGCACCTCGCGTTCGGCGCCACTCCTGCTCTCATCCGCGCTCTACCGACACATCCCCGGATCGCCCTCGTCCACGGCACGGACCTGCTCTTCGCTGAGACACACCGAGACCAGCTCCAGGTGCTGCGCGAAACAGCCAGAGCCGCCGACGCCGTCGTCGTCCCCACCAACGCGATGGCCGACCGCCTCCGCAAGCTCGCCCCGCAGATCGGACGCCGCAAGATCACCCACATCCCCTGGGGCATCCCCGACCACCTGCTCACCGACCCGCCGCCCCGGCCAGTGCGCACATCCACCAGCCACCTGCGGCTGCTGTACGCAGGACGCCTGACCACCGAAAAGGGCGTCGAGGCCCTGATCAAGAGCTTGGCTTCCGTGCCCGGCGTCGAGCTGAGCATTGCGGCGCCCAGAGCCCAGTTCCATGCTCTGGCCCCGCTGATGCAACGAGCAGGCGTACGAGTGCGGTACCTCGGCTGGCTCCGCCGTCCTCAGCTGTGGAAAGCCTTCACCGAACACGACGTGCTGGTCGTGCCGTCCACCACCCTGGAGGCCATGGGACTCGTCGCGCTGGAAGCCCAAGCGTGCGGACTACCCGTCCTCTACCAGCCCATCCCTGGTCTCAGCGAAACGCTCGCGGCATCCGGTACGGCCACGGACTTCGCCAACTCAGCCGCACTCGCGCGCGACCTCGACCGGCTGAGGGCGACGCCCGGACTGCTGACCGCCCTGCGACAGGCGGGTTACGCAAACGCGGCTCGCCACCCCCTTTCGGCGACCGCGCGCTCCCTGACCGAACTCGGCCGACAGCTCACCTGAATCCGGCCGCCGGACGACCCGCCCCGCCACTACCCGGACCGCTCCGCGAACGTCACTACGCTGACCGACGGGGCACCCCGTCGAAGAGGGAGACCATGACGTACGACCGCGACCGCATCGAAGCCCTGCTCGACCAGGGAGTCCGCGACAAGATGTACCCGGGCGCCGTGTGGGCCACCGGCGACGCAACCGGCACCCTCGCCCAGGGCACAACAGGCGTCCTTGACCCCGACGAGCCGGACGTGCCGATGCGCACCGACACCGTCTTCGACGCCGCCAGCCTCACCAAGATCCTGGCCGTCTGGTCCTCCATCGGCGCCTTGTGGGAGGACGGTGCCCTCGACCTCGACCAGCCACTCGGCAGCTTCTGGCAGGAAGTCGCCAGGCACCCACTCGGAGCCGTCACCGCCCGGCAGCTGCTGACACACACCGCCGGCGTCCCACTGCGGGCGCAGCTGAAGAACCTCTACGGCACCAACCCCCACGAGATCCGCCGAGGCGTCCTCCAAGAACAACTTCACCGGACACCCGGAGGAGCCGTCGAGTACACCGACCGGGCCGCCCTCATCCTCGGCTACCTCGCCGAACACCTCTCCGGCCAGCCCCTGGACCAACTGGCCACCGCCCGCATCTGGCATCCGCTGGGAATGACCAGCACCCGCTTCGGCCCCCTGCCCGCCGACCTCGTCGTCCGCTGCGCGCCGACCGAACTCGACCAAGACACCGACACCCACCTCAAGGGAGTCCCCCACGACTTCTCAGCCCGCCTCCTCGGCGGCGTCTGCGGCATCGCAGGCGTCTTCACCGTCCTCGACGACCTCGCCACCTTCCTCCAGTACATGCTCGACCCTGCTGCGTCCCATGTGCGGGCTGGTTTCGGCAGCGAGTGGACCACCCGCTCCCTGACCATCGGGACCGGTGAGCTGCAGCCGGCTCGTGGCCTGTTCTGGCATCCCGCTCCCGGCACCACCACTGAGGATGACGTCTGGGTCCACTACGGCTTCACGGGCACAGGCATTTGGATCTCTCCCACCAAGGGCCGTTGGGCGGTGCTCCTGACCAACAAGCTCTACTACACCCGTGACCGCGAACCGCTGACCGGCGTCCGCAATGCCTTCCGAAAGCTGGCTTTCACTTAGGGAGCAAATCCTTCTGGCGTGGGATGTTTCGCTCGGAGGGGTTCGGAGACCCGGTGAGCGGAGGTCGCGTCGCGTGCGGGTTCGGAAGTGAGCTGGCATTCAATTCGTCCACCCGCACTGCCGTCCGGCTTCGAACGCGGGCGGCAGCGCTGTGCTGTGTTCACGGGGCTGCGCGGCGGCCGGTGCTGGTCCAGAGTCGGCGCGCATCCTGCGCACCTGCCTCGACAGGGCAGGGACGGGCTGGCGCCCCTGCTCTTACCCTGCCGACCCTCGGCTGTGAGGTGCGCATCCTTCGACGCAGCCGCTTCCGGTTGCGGCCGACGTACGGTTGAAGTACCGAGGGCATCACGTACTCCGGCGCATGCCGGGTCGTCCTCGGCGAGACACGAGTGAATCCGGGCCGCCCCCGTGGCCGGCACGGAGACGGGTCGGCACCATGTCCGCCGCGGTCGAAGCAACTCAGCGCAAGCTCATCACGGCAGGAACCGCGCCGAGCACCCGCGCAGGTCCGCAACCCCGCCGAGGAGAGACGTGACGGCCTTTTCCCGGCTGGACATCCATCGGCGAAACCGAGGAGAGCGAACGCTCGTCACGCTTGCCGGCGACATCGGGCCGACCACGACGCCGCTGCTACGGGCCGCCTTGGAGCAGTGTCTGCTGGACGGCGTCACCGAGATCGACACGACCTGACCACGGTCGGCTCCTGCGACGCCCGGGGCTTGGACGTCCTCCTGTCGGCAGCACGGCGCGCCGGCCGGGTCCACGCCCGCCTGCGGCTGCACCATCCGTGCGCTCAGATCGCCCGGCTCCTCGACGCCACCGGATCGACTTCACTGCTCCTTACGGCCCCCGTGAGTCCCGTGCCGCCCACCGCATCCAGCGACCACATGAGTACCGCGACGCGGGCGCCCAAGGCCCCCGCTCGTCGGCTGGACCAGCCGGTCCTCTGGGACGGTATCCGCCTTCGCCGGCTGACCCGCCGGCAGGCAGAAGACAAGCGCGAGGACATCGCCGACCTGGCTGCGGAGTCCGTCGCGGGCACCTTCGGAGCGGCATACCACGACCGCGGAGACTTCCTGCACCGCTTGGCGGCCACCGCCCACCGCCCCGGCTTCGCCCTGCTGGTCGCCGAGACGACGGTGCTGGTCGGTTGCGCCTTCGGTTTTCCGGTGGGCTCTGACGGTTCCGACGGCCGACAGGGCGGCGGAACACTCCAGGAGATCATCCAGCGGCTCACCTCCTGCACGCGGTTCGTCCTCCTGACCCAGGTCGTGGCCCATCCGCACGCACAGCACCGCGACATCGCCCACCGCCTGCAACAGCGCCTCCTCACAGACCTGCACTCCTCCCTCGGGGTCACCCTGCTTCATCCTGCCGACCGGGGAACACGAGCCGCCTTCTCGTCCTGGGGCTGGCAGAACATGGGTGAGGTCATCGGCCTGCCCGGCCCCCTCGCCCCCTGCGTGCTGACCTTGTCCGCCGAAGGACAGCCCTTGGCACGCCGATGATGTGGCAGTGCGATGGCCGCCTGCCACGCCGCCTGCCACAGCCGGAGTAATCTGAGACATACCGAGAACTTCCGGGCGCACGATGACGGCGGCGCCGTGCCCGGCGAGCGACAGACACGGGCAGCCGGAAACCGCACGGCCCGGAACGGAATCGCACGATGAACATCACCACAGAGCCCGCCGAAGGTGCGGTGCCCGATGACGGACACTCCTACCGGATGCCCATGCGCCGGCTGCGCCTCATGCCAGGTGTCAGCCATGGCCCGCTGGACGGCGCATGGTGGCCGCTTTGCGACGCACTGGAACTGGAGCTGCCCGCGCTGGTCGGCTCCTTGGATCCGGGCATCGGCACCGTCACCCGCGTGACCGTGGAAACGGCCGCCTGGCCCGATGCCCCGCAGGAGGTGATGGCTCCCGGCCACGTGATCGAGGTGGTGCTGACCGATTCCGCCGCCGAGGCACATGCCATCACCGTGGACTGCGGCACCGTGGGGAGCTGGGAACTGCTGGTGATCCCCCCCCCCCCCGGACGAGCCGGCCCGAGTGGCCACCCGGTTGCTGACCGCTGCTTCCGACCCCGCGAACCCACTGTCGGCTCCGCGCCTGCTGGCACTCGCCGAGAGCGGCCCCGACGGACAGGACGCACGGGAGTCGGAAGGAGGAGCCGGACCCAGGTGAGCAGCCCGGCCGACTCCGCCTGACCGGCGGGACGGGCATCCACGACCGCATGATGGAGCCATGGCACCGACACATCCTTTGTCATCCGGGCCCGCCCCCGCCCGAAACGTGACCGCGGAAGGTGACGGGATGACGGCAGGACGGCGCCCGGACCGGTCCGAAAGCTTCGGGGAAGCGCTCCTCGGAAAGATCCTGGACAGCGCGCACGAACTCCCACCCCATCTCATCGGGCCCCTGGTCGCCGACGTGGTGGACCGGCTCGGTGGCCGCCGTCCGCAGGTGCTGTTGCAGGACTACGGCCAGTTGGTGCTCGTACCGCTGCCCGGGGAGGGCCTCAGCGGCGGGGAACCGCAGGTGATCGACGACTCCGAGGCGGGCCGCTGCTTTCTCGACGCGGTCCCCGTGGAGGTGCCCGAGCAGGACGGCATCCGGGTCCATCTGCCCCTCCTGGACGGCGGTGACCAGGTGGGGGTCATGGCGGTGACGCTGGACAGAGTCGATGACGACGACCGCCGCCTGCTGCTCAGAATCTCCGGCCTGGTGGCCGACCTTCTGGTGACCAAGCACGGCTACTCCGACCTGTTCTTCGACGTCCGACGCGATGAGGGGATGAGCGTCGCCGCGGAGATCCAGTGGTCGCTGCTGCCACCTCTGGCCATGATCATGCCCCGGGTCGCCGTGGCCGGGATCCTGGAACCCGCCTACGACGTGGGCGGCGACAGCTTCGACTACGCGCTGAACGGCGATGCCCTCCACGTGGTCATGATCGACGCGATGGGGCACGGGCTGGACGCGGCCACGATGGCCACCGTGGCCATCGGCGCCTACCGCCATGCCCGCCGCTCCGGCATCGGACTGTCGGAGATCTACGCGTTCATGGACCGCGCCGTGGCCGAGCAGTTCGGTGCCGAGCATTTCGTCACCGCGCAGATGCTGCAGGTGGACACGACGACGGGGCGGGTGCAGTGGGTCAACGCCGGGCACCCGCCGCCGATCCTCGTCCGCGACCACCGCGTCGCACAGCGTCTGGTCGTCCCGACGACCCTTCCCGTCGGCCTGGGCGGTTCGGAGCCTCGGGTGAGCGAACTGGGGCTGGTGCCCGGTGACCGAATCCTCTGCTTCACCGACGGAGTGGTCGAGGAACACAAGAGCGGCGGGGAGGAGTTCGGCGAGGACCAGTTGATCGACTGTGTGAACCGGCTGGAGAGGACCGGCCGCGGCATCCGGGCGGTGACGCGCTCCCTGTCCCACACGCTCAAGCAGGCGCGCGGCGGACAGACCAGCGACGACGCGACGCTGCTCATGGTGGAGTGGCGCGGCTGACCTCTCGTCCCCGCCGTCCGTCACCGTTGCACGGCGGCAGGTACCGCACATCCGTGCGGCCACTACCCCTCGCCGCTGGTGAACGCGGAGTAGTGTGGGGAGTACCGAGGGCATCTCGCACACCGGCTTCCACGCCGGGTCGTCCCCGGCGAAGGATGACACCCGGGCCGCGGCGCAGGTGGCCCGGAGACAGGTCCGCACCATGTCGGCGACCTTGTACCCCACCCTGCCGCACCCCGAGCCCGTCGCAGCCCCAGCCGCGCGTCTCGCGCTGAAGACCGACGGCGCCTCCCGCGGGCTTTTGGACGGAGCCTGGTGGCCACGGTCCCGGGACCTGCTGAGTGAACTGCCGGCGCTCACCGACCTGTTGGACCCCCTGTGGGGCCACATCACCCGTATCGCCGTCAACCCGGAGCACTGGCCGGTCATCCCCCGCAAGATTCCGGTGAGCGGGCACATCGTCAAGGTCGGCTGGTTCACGTCGGAGATCGACCCGCACAAGCTGCTGCTGCTCTCCTACGGCACCAGCCGCTGGGATCTCCTCGTTGTTCCGCCCGAGACCGGGGCGCAGTCGGCGGCCCGTCTGATGGCAGCCGTATCCGACGACGACGGCCCGCTCCTGACCGCGAGCGCGCTCATCGCCGCGGAAGCGGCCCGGCACGCCGTCTCCCCCGCCGGCCAGGCACTGGACCCGGACGAGGCAGGGGAGTCCGAGGGCGGCGCCTCGGCGGTGGCCGCGGCCGTCACCGAACAGACCGGTCCGCCAGGGCCGGCCAGCCGGCTGATCATCGGTATGTGAGGTGGCCGCCGTGAACGCCTTCCTGACGGCCATCGCTTTCCTGGTCCTCGTCGCAGTGGCGGCGTACGTGATCCACCGGCTCGGGCTCCAGCACGCCGACAGGATCGCGGCATACCGGTACAGCACTCCCCGGCCCGGTCGCCGTGGCCGGGGCGCGCCCCAGCCGCACCCCGCACCATGGGCCGGCATCCGGGCATCCGACCGGCCAACCGGCCGCCCATCCCCACCGCCCAGCCGGCCCGAGACGACGCGAGCACGGGGCGTGGACGCAGGCTCTGGAGCACCCGAGGATCCGAGCATCCGAACCGAGGCGTCATGACTCTTCCGCGGCTGAACATCTACCGGCACGACCGGGGCGCGCGGGCCCTGGTCACCTTGGCCGGTGTGATCGACCCCGTCACCGCGCCCCGGGTGCGCGCCGCTCTGGAGCAGTGTCTGCGGGACGGGATCACCCTCATCGACGTCGATCTGACCACCGTCGACCGCTGTGACGACAGCGGCCTGCGCGTCTTCCTCGACGTGTCGGAGCATGCCGCCGAGGCCCAGGCGTTCCTCCTGCTGCACCACCCCTCCCCGCAGACCGAACGACTGCTCATGGACACGGGCTCCGACGGTCTGCTCTACCCGATGAGGCCGGGAGGGGCGCGCCCTCAGCGGGCCTGACGTCGACAGAAGCACCCCAGGGAACGGGCCACCGGACGGAGAGCGCTGATGCGCCGGTCAAGCCGTACGCCGGTCGCGCCCCGCGCCGCCCCGTCAGCCCACAGGACCACGCCCGCTCCCGGTGTCGATGAGGATCTGTTCCGCGTCGCTGACGTTGTCCACCCGGACCGCCTGGGCCATCGCGGCACGTGCGGCATCCGGTGCCGCGTCGGGCGGGACGACCAGCAGCGAGAAGATGTCCCGGTCGCCCCGGGTGATCAGGACCGTGTCGTCACCGACCGGGAAGGAGTCGATGTGCACCACGTGGTCGTCCACGACGATACGCGTCGGGAGACCCTCCCAGGCGGAGGCATCCAGCCCCACACGGGACACGGGGCCGAGGTGGGCGACGAGGGCACTCAACAGGGCGGGCAGCTCGGCGCCGATGTCGCGCGAGCGCGGCCACCACGCGCCGTCGAGGACGCCTTTGCGTGATTCGGTCGTCTCCAGCCGGAGAAGCGCAGATCCCGGTCGCACGGCCTCGTGGACGCCACTGGGCAGGCGCCGGGGAACAGGTGGTGTATCCGAGCTGGTCATGATGACCACCCGTCTGTAGGGCCGGTGCGACGACGGGACTCCGTTCCGCAGCTCCCACGCTACTCCTGGTGTCACGCGCGACGGCATCTCCAAAGCCCCCGCCCGGCCCTGGAGGGAACGGATGCAGCACACGGGGGGTCCGCCGCACGTCGAGATTTACGGAGGGGGCTCAGGGCCTCGAATCAGTCGTGGAATATTTCGTGCTACTGTTTCGAGGTCTGATACGAGGTGGTGTCGTGTATGGCGATCGCTGAGCTGCGGGCGCACCCCGGGATGCTCGTGCTGGCGCGCGAGTCCCGCGGGCTGACGCAGGCTGAGGTCGCCACGGCTATGACCAAGGCGTCGCTGAGTGGCACTACGGTTTCTCAGGGCTACGTAAGCCGAGCCGAGGCTGGTCGTCTCGTCGTCACTGGCGAGCGTCTTGAGCTATACGCAGCCGCGCTCGGCTACCCTCCTGAGCTGCTGTGCCTGGATCCGCAGGTCAGCGGCATCGGAGTGGGTCTGGTCCACCACCGCAAGAAAGCAGCTCTGTCTGCTTCCGCTCTGCGGCGCGTGCACGCCCATTTGGCGCTCTCACGGATTCAGTTGAACGGCCTGGCGTCCGCAGCGGCATTGCCACCAGTCCCGCAACACTTCTTCAGGGTCTCGCTGGATGACCTCACCACCCCGAAGGACGCTGCCCGGCGAGTCCGCAGGGAGTGGTGCATGGCCCCCGGTCCGGTGCCCAACATAGTCGCGGTGCTGGAGCATGCCGGCGCACTGGTAATCACCCGCGACCTGGACAGCGACCTGTTGGACGCCGTAAGCCAGTGGGCAGAAGGCGGGCAACCTCTGCTCCTGGTCAACACCCGGGCACCGGGCGACCGACGTCGCTTCAGCATCGCGCACGAGCTGGGTCACCTTGTGATGCATGACGAGCCGGGCACAGGGTCAACACAGGAGAAGCAGGCCGACGCCTTCGCTGCCGAGTTCTTGATGCCTGCCTCCGATATCCGGCAGGCGTTCTCCGACCGCGTCGATCTGGCCAGGCTGACGGAGCTGAAGCGGCTTTGGGGTGTTTCCATGAGTGCGCTGCTGCGCCGTGCCCAAACGCTCAACGCTGTCAGCGAGTGGCAGTACCGCACCCTGATGATCGAGATGTCAGCGCTCGGCTACCGGACCGCGGAGCCTGTTGATGTCCCCCCCGAGCAGCCGCGGCGCCTCGCCGCCCTTGTCCACACCTTGCTGACCGACCGCCAGATGACTCTGGAGGATGCGGCTGCCTGCGCGCACCTGCTTCCTGAAGACTTCCAGCGCCTGTACGTCGAGGGCGCCGGTTCATCATCATTCCCGGCCTTCCGAAGGTGACCATGACCGACCGTTCCGCCCCGCTGCCTCGTCCACGCTCCGATCTGACCGAGCCTCCCGACGCTGTGGGTGCGCGAGACCGGCCGGACAGCCTGAACAATCTGCAGGGCCGCATGCTGATCCAGGTCAGCACCGCCCGGCTCAGCTACGTCCAGGGGCAGGTCGACCTGGCACGCAGTGGGCTCATCCTGTGTGGCACCGACGCCGTGAAGAAGGCCGGCACCCTGCGATACCGGGACGGCTACGCCGCTCCGCTCCTGATCGACCCGGCGGTGTACGAGGTCAGCGCCGCGACCGAGGAGAACCCCTTCCCCTACGACGCCGAGCCCACGCTCTTCCTCGACGATCCCCTGGAACTGTCTCTGGCCGAGCAGCGGGACGCCGGAGCAACGCTCCCCATGACCCCCACCGGCTACATCAGGGGGGAGGACTCCGATGCCCTCCGGGCCGCCGTGACACGAGTCCTGGAACTCGACGATCCAGAGGTGATCTTCGCCGCTCCGGTTGATGTCTCCTGGCTACGCGACGAGGAATCGACCCGCCAGCTCATCGCCTACCTGCGGATGATCAAGGGGCCGAAGGCCATCATGCTGGGCGGGCAGATGGACCCCCTGGCCCGTTACGCCAAGGCCGTAAGTCATCTCAAGCAGGTCATCGAAAAAGTCCCCAGAGCTTCCCTGCTACGCACAGATCTCGCGGCATTCGGCGCCCTGGCCTTCGGTGCCGCCTTCACAGCCTTCGGCGCCAGCAGCCGCTACCGGCACATCATCGCCCCCGGCGAAAAAGCGCAGACCAACAAGAGCATCCCCGTGCAGTCACCGCACGTTCTCTTCCCCGACCTGATGGCCTTCTTCCTGGGCGAGACGATCGCCAAGCGTTACGGTGGCGCCCACGCTCCGGTCTGCTTCTGCTCGGCCTGCGCCGGCAAGCTCGCGCTGGACGCCTTCACAAGCAACCGCGGCGAGCTTCCTGCCGCAGCGGCGGCCCACAACGTCGCTGTCCTCATGGAGTGGCTGCGCGCCCTTACTTCCGTCAAGCCCGGCACAGCACGCCAGCAGTGGTGGTTCGACCGCTGCCGTAAAGCTCTCGATCAGTACGAACTGATCAACACGTCCATCAGGCAGCCGAAGGCGTTCAAGTCTCCGGCGCAGCTCGATCGATGGGCGTCGACCGCTCCCGAAGCCGCCAAGACATCGGCTCAGACAGCCGCCGCCGAGCGTAGGCGCTGATATACATCCTCGACGAACCACCAGGCCGCAGCGGTGTGCCGGGGCGGCCTGTAGTCCTCCGGCTCCAGTACCAGCTCGACCTCGTTTCCGGAGGCGACGAACACGCCGATGCCGTAGAAGTCGGCCTCGACGAGGACCTCATCCAGTCGGGCTGGAAGACGGTCCAACAGCATGGCCCGGCGGCAGAAGGGAGCAAATTGGCCCGCTCGCTCAAGGCCCAGGCGCCACCCGGAAGCGCGAACCACAGCAAGATCCACCTGCAGGGGCCGCACGGCACGTCGGGTGACCGTCTTCCGGTCTCGCTCCACCGCTCCCGACGGCAGCCCTCGCACCGCCCGCCGCGCCGGCGAGTCCAGCGATTGCAGCGGAACAGGAACGTCCACCGGGAGTGTCAGCAGGCACTCAAGGTCGGGCAGCTTATCCACCCTGGCGGCGGAGACTTCCTCGCGCCGCGCATGCTCGCCCTCGTTCAGACGGTAGAAGCACAGCGCCTCGGTCCCGAAGACAGAGACAGTTCGGGCCTGCCCGCCCGGCTCCAGCAAGGCGCGAGAAGCCTCCCGCACAGAACCGCCCGTCAGGGAACTCGCCAAGGTCACCATGGCCCCCACCCTGCCTCACTGGGATTCGACCGCATGCAGCGGCCCCGCGTTCATCCAACCCGTATGAGTACGGGTACACCTGCCAAACAGCTCAAGACGCCTCGCGGACACTGCCCGACTGGGATCCTTCTCCGCATCACTGCCCTCATCACGGCGCCCTAGGCGCGAAAGCTGGGCCTGAACGCGCCTCCCCAGCCACGTCTCCGGAGGGCACATCCAGGGCACATGAGCCCGGGAAACGGCGTTGACCCATGAGAACTACCAAGAAGGGTTTCCGCAGGTCAACGCACGTTTCACCGAGAAGCCCCAGGTCAGTGCCCCACCGCCGCCAATCGCTGCACGAGTGGCAGGACTTCTCGCACCGGCTGCACGAGGCGGGGCATCAGGCTTACTGCCTGGTGTGGCCCTGAGCCGGTTCCGGTGGTGGTGGGCGGGGTCTTCGGGCCCCGCCCTTTCCCGTGCCGGGAACGGGCGGCCGGATGACCGAGGACGCCGTCCGCACGGCCCTGGGCAGGGGCCGGCTCCGCGTCCTGGGCCGGCTGTTTGTCCCCTGCCGTCGGGGGGACCCACCGTCCATGAGCGAGAAGCCGGGCCGCCGTGCGGGCCAGAACCGGATGCTGTGGCTGCTCGACGCCCTGGAGCGTGATCCCAGGGCGGACGGGGCGGCCGACGTACTGACCAGGAGAGTCCGGGCCCTCCCGTTGGGCCGCGCACGGGACGCGTTGCACGGCAGGTGGCTCGGCCATCCCGTGCACCCCCTGATGGTGCAGGTGCCGGTCGGCAGCTGGATGTCCGCCGCCGTGCTCGACCTGTGGCCCGGCCGTTCCCGGGGGGCCGGCCTCCTGGTGGGCGTCGGACTGGCCGCGGCCGGCCCCGCCGCGCTGGCGGGCGCGGTCGACTGGGCCGAACTGCACCGTCAGCAGAAACGGGTGGGACTGGTGCACGCCGTGGCCAACACGGCGGCCGTGGGACTGTACGGCGCCTCGCTCCTCTGCCGCCTCACCGGACGGGCCGGGGCGGGCCGCGCGTACGGCTTCCTCGGGCTGACGGCGGTCGGCCTGGGCGGCATGCTGGGCGGCCACCTGGCCTACCGGCAGGCTTCCGGCGCCAACCACGCCGAGGAGGTACCGCACGTCGTCGGTGAGGGCTGGCACAGGGTCGGCACCGTGGACGAGTTCCCCGCCGGGCGGCCCGTGCGGCGCACCGTGGACGACGTGCCGGTCCTGGTGGTGCGCGAGACCGGCGGGACCTTCCACGCACTGGCCGAGCGGTGCAGTCATCTGGCGGGCCCGCTCTCCGAGGGCACGGTCGCCGACGGATGTGTCCGGTGCCCCTGGCACGGCAGCGTCTTCCGGCTCTCGGACGGCTGGAACGTCCGCGGCCCCGCCACCGCACCCCAGCCCGCCTTCGACACCCGCGTCGTCGACGGACACGTGGAGATCGGGCTGCGCCGTGCGGACGGGACGGACACACCGGCCGGGCACGGAGCGGAGGAGGCACCGACGGGAGCGGAGGCGGACGGGGCACGGACGCGGGCCGAAGGAGGGGGCGCAGGCCATGAGCGCGACGTCTGAAGGCCGTTTCGCGGACCGTCTGAGGCGACGGTGGCGGCACACCGAACGCACGTACTCGGCCGAGGAGGACCGCCCGCTGCGCGGCTATCTGACGACCATGGCGGCTTTCGGCGTCTACACGGCGGGGTGGGCGGCGGTCGTCAGGATGCGCGGCCGTCCCGTGCCGGAGCGGCCCGTGCCCTGGGACGTGGCACTGACCGCGGTGGCCACCTTCCGGCTGAGCCGGCTGCTGAGCAAAGCGTCGGTGACCAGCCCGCTGAGGGCACCCTTCACCACGTTCCAGGGCCCGCAGGGGCCGGCCGAGCTGCACGAGGAGGCGCGGTCCGAAGGCGCCAAGGACACGATCGGCGAGCTGGTGACGTGCCCGTTCTGCATGAGCGTCTGGGTGGCCTCGACCCTCACCGCCGGACAGCTGCTCTGGCCGCGCGCCACCCGCACCGCCATGGGGGCGCTCACCGCGCTGGCCGGCGCGGACGCCCTGCAGCTGACCTACAGCGCGCTGGTGGACAAGGCGACCGGTGAGTGACCGCTTCTCACACGCCTGACCGCCCCCGGGGCAGAGGTCCCACGCCGGAGTGACGGCCGGGGCGCATCGCGGTGTGGCGTCGCCCGGGGCGGGCCCCGGACGGGCGGCCGATGCGGCGGCGAGTGCCCAGGACTCTCCGGCCTGCCTGCTCCCCGGCCCCGCCCGGCCGCCACCGTCGTGTCCGGGAGGCCCCGGAAGCCGCGGTGGAGGGCATCCGCAGGCGGGGCGGTCCGCCCGTGTCCCGGTGTGCGGGAGGGCCCCGCGTCCTCGCGGTCCCGCCGTGTCCCGGCCGTCGCCGTTTCACGCGGACGGCCACGGAAACCCGGCGCCCGACGGTGTCCGCCGGGGCACCGGAAACGGAGGACGTTCGATGAGGAAGCTGTGGTGGGCGGTTCCGGTCGCGGCCGCCGGGGCGGCGGCCGTGCGGCGGTCCCGGCCGGCGCACCGGGCCGACGAGCGGGCGGGCGACCGCTGGCTCACCGTGACGGTCAACCGGTCGCCCGCGGACGTGGGGTCGGAGGGGAAGCCGCCACCGCCCCTGGACGGCCTGGCGGAACGGATCGACGTGCGGGTCCGGCCGGCGCCGGGCGACCGCGGTACGGAACTGGCCGCACGGTTCAAGGAGCCCGTGCCCGCCGCGTCCGCCTCCGTGCCCGCGCGTCTGGCCGGGCGGGACCCGCGTCAGGAACTGCGGCGCGCGTTGCGTGACGCGAAGTCCCTGCTGGAGGCGGGCGAGGTGATGCGGCCCGATGCGCCGCCCACGACCCGCCCCACACCGGGCGGCAAGCTGGTCGAGGTGTTCACCCGTCGCTCCGGCGGGGAGGGAGTGCTGTGAAGGCGCTGTGCTGGGAAGGCGTGAACAGGCTGTCCGTCGAGCAGGTCCCCGATCCGGAGCTGCGCAACGACCAGGACGTCATCGTGCGGCTGATCGCGGGCACCACCTGCGGCTCCGACCTGCACCTCATCGGCGGCTACATCCCGGCCATGCGTGCCGGTGACGTCATCGGCCACGAGTTCGTCGGCGAGGTCGTGGAGACCGGGTCCGCCGTACGCAGGCACAAGGCCGGCGACCGGGTCGTCGTCTGCTCGTTCGTCGGCTGCGGGCGGTGCTGGTACTGCGCCAACGACCTGTGGTCCCTGTGCGACAACACCAACACCAACCCCGGCATCGGCCAGGCCCTCTTCGGCTACGAGGCCGCCGGCATCTTCGGTTACTCGCACGCCATGGGCGGCCTGCGCGGCAGCCACGCCGAGTACGTGCGCGTCCCCTTCGCCGACTACGGCGCCTTCAAGATCCCCGAGGGCATCGACGACACCAGCGCCCTGTTCGTCTCCGACTCCGTGCCCACCGGGTGGATGGGCGCCGACCTGGGCGGGGTGAAGCCCGGTGACGTGGTCGCCGTCTGGGGCTGCGGCGCCGTGGGGCAGATGGCCGCCCGGGCGGCGATCCTGAAGGGCGCCGAGCGGGTCATCTCCATCGACCGTATCCCCGAGCGGCTGGCCATGACCGAGCGGTACGTCGGAGCGGAGACCATCGACTACACGGCCACCGACGTCGCCGCGGAACTGCGCGAACGCACCGGCGGGCGCGGCCCGGACGTGTGCATCGAGGCCGTCGGCATGGAGGCGCACAGCGACGGCCCGGCGCACCTGTACGACCAGGCCAAGCAGCAGCTCCGTCTCCAGACCGACCGGCCCACCGCCGTACGCCAGGCCATCCACGCCTGCCGCAAGGCGGGCACCGTCTTCATCCTCGGGGTCTTCGCGGGAGCCGTCGACAAGTTCCCCCTCGGCGCGGTGATCAACAAGGGGCTCACCGTGCGCGGCGCGCAGATGCACGGGCAGCGCTACATCCCGATGCTGCTGGACCGGCTGGCCGCGGGTGAGATCGAGACGGCCCACCTGGCGACCCACAGCCTCTCGCTCGACGACGCGCCCACGGCGTACGACATGTTCAAGAAGAAGACCGACGGTTGCGTACGCGCCGTCATCCGCCCCCGACCCTGAGGGACCGCATGATCATCGACCGGGCCGCCCACGGACTCGCCCGGCGCCTGGCCCGGTGGCGGTCGGCGCCGGCCCTGCACCCCCACGGGGTGCTGTGCACGGGGACACTGACCGTCGCCGCCCGCGCGGGCACCGGCTGGGGCGTGCCGTGGCTCGACCGGCCCGGCTCCTACCCGGTGACGGTGCGCTGGTCGCGGGCGCTGGGCCTGCCCCGGGGGCTGCCGGACGGCCTGGGCCTGGCCGTCCGCGTCGAGGACGCCGGCGGGCCGGGCGGCATGCTCGACCTGCTGTTCACGTCCAGCCGTCCCGGCCGGTTCGTCCGCCACCTGCCGCTCCTGCGGCCCGACGCCCTGAAGGGGCCGTACTCGACCCTGCTGTCCTACCGGATGGGGGACCGGGAGCGCGTGCTGGCGGCGTTCCCGGTCCCCGACGGCCGCCGGGACGACGTGCGGCCGGCGCTGTGGCAGGAGCTCGCCCGCGGGCCCGTCCGGTTCGCCCTGCGGGCGGCCGCCCCCGACGAGCCCTGGCGCACCTTCGCCACCCTGAGCCTGCACGCCGTGCTCACCGCGCCGGCCTCCCGCACCGTGTCCTACGACCCGTACGCCCACAGCCTGACCGGTCTGCGCCCCACCGGGCGGCTGCGCCGGCTGCGCGACGCCGCGTACGCCGGTTCCCGCCGCGGACGGACCGGCGACGGCCGCGACGGGTGAGGCGGGTCCTCCGGCGGCGGGGGGGGCGGCCACCGGCGGATGCCAGGAGGCCCGGCCACCGGACACGGCGGCCTGGACGGCGGAACTCCCCCGGACGTCAGCGGCGTCCCGGACGACGGACGGCACGCACCACGCAGAACACGACGGCCGCGGCTCCTACGGCGCCCGAGGCGATCAGGGAAGCGCGGCGGGCGACGGGGCCGCCGGCCGGCGCGAGGTCACGCAGCCGGTCGAACACGCTGAGGAGGACGCCGCGCAGAGCGTTGCCCGGCGGGCGCCGCGGGACGCCGGGGTGGGGGCGGGTCGGAGCGGTCGCCCGCACCGTCTCCCACGCGGCGCCGATCCGCCGCAGCCGGCGGTCGCCGAACGCATCCCGGAGATACGGCAGCAGCTCGTCCTCCTCGTCCCGGATGTCCTGGCGGACGAGGCCGAACGCCTGCCGGATCCACTCGGCGCGCCGGGGGTCGTCGGGCGACCTCTCGACCCGTGCCACCAGGTCGTTGATCGCCTGGTGCTCCTCCTCCACGCGAGCGGTGAGCTCCTCACCGCGGGGGGTCACACGGCGCAGGACGGGCCACAGGACGGTCTCCTCGGCGAAGGCGTGGCTGAACACCAGCTGGATGATGTCCTGCCACAGGGCGTCGAGCTCTTCGTCCGTACCGCCGGCCAGCCAGCGGTTCATCATCGTGTCGAGCCGGGCGTGGTCCCTGCGCTGGCGCATCAGGATGCTGCCGCCGCCTCCCAGCTCCGCGGAATCCCGGTGGGTGATCGAGATGGTCACGGTCGCTCCTGCCTCGCGGTGACGCCCCGGGGGCCCGGACCGGTGCCGTCCCCTCCGTGCCGGAGGAACGGAGGGGCAAAGGGGCGAAGGGGTGTCCGGTCCGCGGAGCCCGGGTGCCCCTCAAAGGCGTGCCCCACCCTCCGGCTCCGTTCCTTCCGCGGCCCCGGTCCGCGCACCTCCTCCGCCCCTGCCACCGGCGTGGTCCGTCGACGGGGCCTTCGTTCTCCGCCCTCGCCGTGTGCCGGCGGGGCCGTCGGACGGCCGCCGTCGTCCGCCGGGCCGTCCGGACCGGTGAGACGCGGACACACTCACCGATGAGCGCGGCGTACGCCCGCCCGGTTGGCCCACTGGAGGGAACCGTGCGGCCCGCGGGTGCGAGCGGTGGCCGGAAAACGCCCCTCGTGAACAGACTGAGAAGCACGTCCGTGCTCGTCGCCCGGAACGGGGTACCCCAGCGGCGCGCGAGTCCCCCTCCCTCGTCCTCAGGAGGCACCCCCCATGACGTTCAATCCGCTGGAACAGCGGGGCATCCCACTGGACCGCCAGCTACGCAGCTGGCGTGAGCTGAACGTGGACCCGATCGACCCCGACCACTGCGACCCGTACACCCGCTGCCGCGTCATCACGATGAACGGGATCGAGGTGGAGGCGATCCTGTTCAGCCACCAGCTCGCCCGGCACACGGCCGATCCCGAGATCAAGCGGCAGCTCGCGCAGGTGCGTTACATCGAGGCGCAGCAGCAGAAGGTCGTGAACTGGCTGCTCCCGGGCGTCTCCTCGGTGCTGGAGACGACCATCGCCTACGAGCAGGTGGCGGTGGACCTGACGGCGTGGGTGGCCCGGATGGAGCCGGACCCGTATCTGAAGCAGGCGTACCAGTTCGGGGTGCTGGAGGACTTCGACCACCTGTACCGGTACGCGAACCTGTACGAGATGATCGAGCACCGCAAGGCGGAGTCGGTCGTCGACAACCTGACCGAGGTCATGCCCGGCCGGCCGACGAGGTTCCACCACCGCGATCCGGTCGACAACGTCCGCGACCCGTACGCCAAGGACGAGACGAACCCGCTGTCGAAGCTGCACGCGCTGACGATCATGTCGGCGGAGCAGCAGACCATGAACTTCTACATGAACACCGGCCCCACCTACATGGAGCCGATCGCCCGTCAGCTCTACCAGGAGATCGGGCTGATCGAGGAGGAGCACGTCACCCACTACGAGTCCCTGGTGGACCCGGGTGAGACGTGGTGGGAGCAGCTCGTCAACCACGAGTACAACGAGTGCTACCTGTACCACTCCTTCATGGAGCAGGAGAGCGACCCCAAGGTGAAGGCGATCTGGGAGCTGCACCTGAACATGGAGCTGGAGCACCTGCACGCCGCCTGCGACCTGATGCGCCGCCACGACGGCCGCGACCCCGCCTCGGTGCTGGCGCCCGAGCTGCCCAACGTGCTGACCTTCGAGCCGAACAAGGGCTACCTGCGCGAACTGCTCGACACCCAGATGGACCTGACCACGCTCGGCGCCGGTTACGTACGCGAGGCGCACGAGCGGTTCGAGCGGATGCAGGAGCGGATCCACGGCGGGGAGGCACCGCCGAGCGACCGGGTCATGACCGAGCACGACGAGATGTTCGGCCGCGAGTACCGGGTGCAGACCGAGGGCGAGCACCCCGACCCCGCGCAGCGCGAGAAGTAGGGGAGGCCGAGATGTCCGAGCTGAGGACCCCGCACGCCGGGGACGACCGGGCGAAGGACGACGACGTGGTGGCGTTGCTGATGCGTCAGCACGGCGACATCCGCAATCTCTTCGACGAGGTCGAGGCGGCCACGGGTGAGGAACGCCGGGACGCCTTCCGCCGTCTGGTGCGCCTGCTGGCCGTGCACGAGACCGCCGAGGAAGAGGTCGTCCACCCCTTCGCCCGGAAGGGGTTCCCCGGTGGCGAGCAGGTCGTGAAGGACCGTCTCGCCGAGGAGAAGGCCGCCAAGGAGACCCTGGCCGCCCTCGACGAGCTGGACACCGACGACCCGAAGTTCCTGCCCCGGCTGCTGAAGCTGCGCCAGGACGTCCAGGAGCACGCGCGGGCCGAGGAACGCTACGAGTTCACCCACATCCGCCGCAGCACCGACGTCACCGGCCTCGCCGCGATGGCCAAGGCGATCAAGGCCGCCGAGGCGGTGGCACCCACCCGGCCCCACCCGGGTGTCGAGTCCGGGGCGAAGAACATGGCCCTGGGCCCCGTCGCCGCCCTCATGGACCGCACCAAGGACGCCGTACGCCAGGCCATGGGCAAGTAGGTCCGGAACAGCCATGACCGGGGCCGGCCCCGTGCCCCGGTCCCTGTTCGCTCCCCAGGCCGTCGGCCCGCTCCGGGCCCCGTCGGCCGACCGGGTCGGGCGCCGGTCTCCCGGACCTCCCGGCCGCCGGTGCGGAACGCACTGGATTGGCGGCCGGGACCCGGGGAAGACGGGTCGGTGGACGACCCGTGTGAGCGATGGTGACGAGGGAGGCCCCCGATGCTCCTGGCACACCCCGTCGTGCTGAGGAACCTCATCGAGCAGTACGAGGCCCTGCGCGCCCTGCACGCCGAGAACGGCACCGGGGAAGCCCGCCGGCGCATGGAGGACGTCGCGTACACGCTGTGCGTGTCGACCGGCACCCGCGACATCGACGCCGCCCTCGTCGCCGCCCGCCACCGGCTGCCCGGGGCCCGTACCGAAGACGACTCCCTCCTGACCGCCTGACCGCCCCGGCCACGAGCACCATGACCAGGACCGCCGACCTGCCGACGTTCAGCAGCCTCGACGAGCTGACCCGGCTCATCACCCGCCGCCGCGGCCTCTACGTGCGTTGGTCCCGCGGACCGGCGAGCGACCTGCCGAGGACGAGCAGTACGGACGATCTGACCGGGATCAGGCTGCCGGGTCTGTCGGCCAGCCCGCTGGACCTCGAGGACTGGTGGGGCGAGCGGCCCGTGCGCGTCTGGGTCGCCCGCCGGCTGTACGACTACTGCCACCTGCCGCGCGTCAAGGACGCCCGCACCCGGCCCTGGGTCCTGCACGGCTCCGAGACGGCACGCGGACCGGACAACGAACCCCTGGTGACGGAGATCGAGCCTCTCGGCTGGATCGCCGACCAGGTGATCACGGACGCCTGCCGCATCATCACCGAACAGCCCGGACGCTGGGGCACGCTCGACCGGGACGACCCTTCCGAGGAGCCCCCCTCCTCCCTGGAGCCGTCGCCGGGGCGGCACGACCGCCGGTGACCGCTCGGCCGCGGAGGACCGTACCGGCCGCCTTACCCTTCCTCTCCGGGAGACGGGCGGTCGTCGAGGAGGCCGGAAATGATGGTGGCGGGACGCCTGGCCGTGACGGTGCTGGTCACCTGGACCGCGCTGGTCCTGCTCCTGCTCGCGCCCTCGCTCCTGCCGGAGCGGTGGCAGTACTACGTCTACTCACCGGCGAGCGTGGGCCTGTGGATGCTGACCGTGCTCGTCGCGCCCGTCGTGACCTGCTTCGTCTTCTGGCCCTGGATCAGGACGGGCAACAGGTGACGTCCGGCGCCGTCAGCCCGGGAAATCCATCAGCCGGTCGTTCAGCTCCTTCGGCTCGGTGAGCGGCAGGGAGTGGTGGGTGGCTCCGGCGAGCAACTGCGCCTGAACTCGTCCGGGACCACCGCCCTGGTGGACCGGCTGGAGCGGCTCGGGTGGGTCCGGCGCAGCAGGGACACGGCCGACCCCGGCGACGGGTGCTGCTGGAGGTGGAGGAGGAGGCCACACGACTCGGGTGGGCCTTCTTCAGGCCGGTGATCGGCGAGGTGGTGACGGCCGCGGAAGGTTTCGAGGACGGCGAGTTGGAGACGGTGCACCGCTTTCTGGCCTCGGTGCTGGAGGCCACCCGGCGGGCGCGTCCGGTCTGACGGGTCCGCGGCACGCCGAAGCGGGGGGAGCGGGCCCGGCGGCCCGCTCCCCCCCCGCCGGGGAGGCGTCTCAGCTCGCGGCCCTGAAGCCGCGCAGACGCAGGGAGTTGCCGACGACGAAGACCGAGGAGAAGGCCATGGCGGCTCCGGCGATCATCGGGTTGAGGAGTCCGGCGGCGGCGAGCGGCAGGGCGGCGATGTTGTAGGCGAAGGCCCAGAAGAGGTTGGACCTGATGGTGCCGAGGGTTCTGCGGGCGAGGCGGATGGCGTCGGCGGCGGCGCGCAGGTCGCCGCGGACGAGGGTGAGGTCGCCGGCCTCGATGGCGGCGTCGGTGCCGGTGCCCATGGCCAGCCCCAGGTCGGCCTGGGCGAGGGCTGCGGCGTCGTTGACGCCGTCGCCGACCATCGCGACCGAACGGCCTTCGCCCTGGAGGCGCTTGACGATGTCGGCCTTGTCCTCGGGCATGACGTCGGCGATCACCTCGTCGATGCCGACCTCCGCGGCCACCGACTCGGCGACGGCCTTGTTGTCCCCGGTGAGGAGGATCGGGGTCAGGCCCAGGGCGCGCAGCCGGGTGACGGCTTCGGCGCTGGTGTCCTTGACGGCGTCGGCGACCTCGATGACCGCCCGTGCCTCGCCGTCCCAGGCGACCGCGATCGCGGTGCGGCCCGCCGCCTCGGCGTCGGCCTTGGCACGCGCCAGGCCGGCGGGCAGCTCCATGGCCCACTCGGCGAGCAGCTTCTCGCGGCCGACGAGGACGGCGTGGCCGTCGACGACGCCCTGCACGCCGAGACCGGGGACGCCTGCGAAGTCCTCGGGCACGGGCAGGGTGCCCACGCGGTCGGCGGCACCCGCCGCCACCGCCCGGGCGATCGGGTGCTCGGAGGCGTGTTCCAGGGCGCCCGCGAGGCGCAGCACCTCGGTCTCGTCGGTGCCGTCGGCGGTGTGGACGGCGAGCAGGGTCATGCGGCCGGTGGTGACGGTGCCGGTCTTGTCGAGGACGACGGTGTCGACGCGGTGGGTGGATTCCAGGACCTCGGGGCCCTTGATGAGGATGCCGAGCTGGGCGCCGCGCCCGGTGCCGACCATCAGCGCGGTCGGTGTGGCCAGGCCGAGGGCGCAGGGGCAGGCGATGATCAGGACGGCGACGGCGGCGGTGAACGCGGCCGTCAGACCCGCGCCGTCGCCGAGCCAGAAGCCCAGGGTGCCCAGGGCCAGGGCGATGACCACGGGGACGAAGACCCCGGAGATCCTGTCGGCGAGCCGCTGGGCGGCGGCCTTGCCGTTCTGCGCGTCCTCGACCAGCTTCGCCATCCGCGCGAGCTGGGTGTCCGCGCCGACCCGCGTCGCCTCGACCACCAGCCGGCCGCCCGCGTTCACCGTCGCACCGGTGACCGCGTCCCCGACGCCGACCTCGACCGGCACCGACTCGCCGGTGAGCATCGACGCGTCGACGGCCGAGGTGCCCTCGACGACCGTGCCGTCGGTCGCGATCTTCTCGCCCGGACGGACCAGGAAACGGTCCCCGGTCTTCAGCTCCCCGACCGGAACCTGCTCCTCGCGGCCCTCCCGCAGCACCGTGACGTCCTTGGCGCCCAGTTCCAGCAGGGCCTTCAGCGCGGCCCCGGCCCTGCGCTTGGAGCGGGCCTCGAAGTAGCGGCCGGCCAGGATGAAGGCGGTCACCCCGGCGGCGGCCTCCAGGTAGATGTTCCCGGCGCCGTCGCTGCGGGCGATGGTCAGCTCGAAGGGGTGGGTCATGCCGGGCGTGCCGGCGGTGCCGAGGAACAGCGCCCACAGCGACCACAGGAACGCGGCCGACGTGCCGACCGAGATCAGCGTGTCCATGGTGGCCGCGCCGTGCCGCGCGTTGGTGAGGGCGGCCTTGTGGAACGGCCAGGCGGCGTACGTCACCACGGGTGCCGCCAGCGTCAGCGACAGCCACTGCCAGTACTCGAACTGCAGCGCCGGCACCATCGCCATCGCGATGACCGGGACGGCCAGCAGTACGGCGGTGACCAGCCGCTCCCTCAAGGGCCGCAGTTCGTCGGCGGGTTCGGCGTCCTCCGTGCCGGGCGCGGGCCCGGTACGCACCGGCTCGGGTTCGCGGGCGGTGTACCCGGTCGCCTCGACCGTGGCGATCAGCTCGGGGACGGACACGTCACCGCTGTAGTGGACCTTGGCCTTCTCCGTCGCGTAGTTGACGGTGGCGGTGACCCCGTCCATCCGGTTGAGCTTCTTCTCGATCCGGGCGGCGCACGAGGCGCAGGTCATGCCGCCGATGGCGAGTTCGACCTCGGCTGTGTCGGGGACCGTGGTGGCCATTGCTGCTCCTCGGGCTGATCAGGACAGAGGGGGCGTGGGGAGAAGGGGGGCCGGGCCCTCGGGCGGGCCCGGCCGGTGTGCGGGCCCTTCAGGCCGCGCGGCCGGTGAGTTCGTAGCCGGCGTCGTCGACGACCTTGGCCAGCAGCGCGTCGTCGGGCTCGCCCGCCGTGGTGACGGTGACCCGGCCGGCCTCGAGGTCGACGTCGACCGCCAGGACACCGTCCAGGGCGCCGATCTCCTTGGTGAGCGTGGCCTTGCAGTGCCCGCAGGTCATCCCGGAGACGTCGTAGACGGTGGCGGTGCCCTCGGTCGCGGTGGCGGTGGCGGTGGAGCAGCTGCCGTCAGGGGTGCAGCAGGACATGGTTCCTCCTGGAGGAGATGAGACGAGACAGACGAGACAAGACGAGACGATGGCGTACCCCTGGGGGGTACCGCCGACGCCCACCAGATATACCCCCTCGGGGTATGTTTGGCAAACATCGACGCCCCGCTTGCTCATACCCCCTAGGGGTATATAGTCGGAGTTCAGTCCAGCAGAAGCGGCGACACGACACCCACATGAGAGGGCACGTCATGAACACCGGCATGAAGATCACTGCTTTCGCCGCCGCGCTCGCGGCCACCTTCGGCACCGCCTACGGCGTCGGCGCGGCGGTCGGCCCCGCCGCCCCGGACCGGGAACCGGCGGCCCACGCGGAACACGGGAGCCCGGCGCCCTCCGGCCACGGCGGACACACGGACACGGTCCCCGCGGGCCTGCAGATCTCCCAGGCGGGATACACCCTGGACCTCGAAACACCCCGCGTGACCGCGGGTGAGAAGAGCGAGCTCCGCTTCACCGTCCGCGACCGGGACGGACGGCGGGTGACCTCCTACCGGCGCGAGCACGGCAAGGAGCTCCACCTCATCCTCGCCTCGCGCGACCTGGTCACCTACCGGCACCTGCACCCCGTACGGGCGGCCGACGGCACCTGGAGCACCCCCGTCGACCTGCCCGCCGCCGGCACCTACCGGGTCTTCGCCGACTTCACCCCGGCCACCGCGGGCGCCGGCAACCTCACCCTGGGCGCGGACCTCGCCGTCTCCGGCACGTACAAGGGCGCCGCCCTGCCCGAACCCGCCGCCACCGCCTCGGTCGACGGCTACACCGTCACGCTCCGCGGTGGCCTGCGCCCCGGCAAGGCCTCCGAGCTGACCCTGAGCGTCAGCCGCGACGGCCGCCCGGTCACCGACCTTCAGCCCTACCTCGGCGCCTACGGCCACCTGGTCGCCCTGCGCTCCGGCGACCTCGCCTACCTCCACGTCCACCCGAACGGCGAACCCGGCGACGGCACCACCGAGCCCGGCCCCGACGTCTCCTTCACCGCCACCGCGCCCACCGCCGGGACGTACCGCCTCTTCCTCGACTTCCAGCACGACGGCACCGTCCGCACCGCGGCCTTCACCGTCCACGCCGGGAAGACCGCGCCCGCCGGCACACCGGAGCCGGCGACCGGTGAGGAGCACGGCGACGGCGCCCACCGGCACTGACCCCGCGGGAAGGCGACCGGGCGAACGGCCGACGGCCGGTCCCACGGACACCGGCATGGTCGACGCCCCACCGTCTCCGGCCCCGACCCCATACGATCGGCGCCGTGACGGAACTGGTGCGGCCGCTGGGGACCGGTGATCCGGAGCGGCTCGGGCCGTGGAGACTGCTGGGGGTGCTCGGGGCCGGTGGCATGGGGACCGTCTACCTGGGGCAGGCGGGACGGCGACTGGCCGCGGTGAAGACCCTGCGGTCCGAGAACGCGGGTGACCCGCACTTCCTGGCACGCTTCAGGCGCGAGGTACGCGCGGCGGGCGCCGTGCGGAATCCGTGCGTGGCGCGGGTGTACGACGCCGATCTCGACGGCCGTGTGCCGTGGTTCGCCGGGGAGTTCGTCCCCGGGCCCACGCTGGAGCGCACCGTCACCGACCGGGGGCCCCTGCCGCCGGAGACGGTCCGGGTGCTGGGCGCCCTGCTCGCGCACGCGCTGCGGGCGCTGCACGCGGCCGGAGTCGTGCACCGGGATCTGAAACCGTCCAACGTGCTGCTGACCGCCGACGGTGTGCGCGTCGTGGACTTCGGCATCGCGCGCGTACCGGACGCGACGGCCCTCACCCTGGCCGCGCAACGGCCGGGCTCCGCGGGCTACATGTCACCGGAACAGGTCCTGGGCGGTGAACTCGGGCCCTCGAGCGACGTCTTCGTCCTGGGAGCGCTGCTCGCCTTCGCGAGCAGCGGACACCACGCGTTCGGCGCCCACGCCGCGCTGGTGGACTTCGCCATCGCCCACGAGGAGCCCGACCTCACCTCCGTACCGGACGGGCTGCGCCAGGTGCTCGCCCGGTGCCTGGCCAAGGATCCCGCGCTGCGGCCGACGGCGGCGGAGCTTCTCCGGGAACTGTGGAGCGGGGGCGGCGGCCGTGCGTTCCCCGGGCGGGCGGCCGCCCGTGTCCCGGTTCCGGCGGACTGGCTGCCGTCGGGCGTCCTGCTGGACATCGCCGCACGCGAGCGCCGCGCCGCCGAGCTGGCCGGGCACCCGGTCCCCCGGGAACGCCCGGACGGCCGACGGCTGCCGCGACGGCGCTCGGTGCTCGCCGCGGCCGGCGGGTCACTGCTCCTCGCCGGCGCGGGCACCGCGGCCTGGCGGTGGTACGCCGACGACGGCGCCCGGAGCGACGCGTCCGCGGCTCCCGTGCCGCGCTGGACGGGCGCCCCCGGCACCCAGCCGGATCCCCTGTGGGAGGTCTCCGGCCTCGCGCCCGAGCCGCCGTTCGCGCCGGCCGCGGCGGGAACACTGCTGCTGGCCGCGCTCCCCGGCAACGGCGTGGTGGCGCTCGACGCCCGTACGGGGAAGGAGCGTTGGCGGACGGAGAACATCCGCACCGTGGTGACCGCCGGACAACCCCTCGCCCTCGACGGGGACGGTGCGCCGGTCGCCCTCGCACCGGACACCGGAACCGTGCGATGGCGTGGCTCCGGCGGACTGCGCACGCTCCTGGCCGCCGACGGCGACACCGTGTACGGGCTCGACGGCTCCGGCGGGATCACGGCCGTACACACCGGGGACGGCACCCGGCGCTGGCGGCGGACGGCGCCCTCCGGCACCGGTGCGACCGCGCAGGCCACCGTCGCGCACGGGCTGCTCCTGCTCGCCGGGGACGACGGCGTGGTGCACGCGCTGCGCACCCGGGACGGCGCGGAGGCCTGGCGGCAGGACACCGGCGCCGACGCCGCGCTGCGGCCCGCCGCGGGCGAAGGCGGCGTCTACCTGGGCGGCACGCGGCTGCGCGCCCTGCGGCCGGCGGACGGCGAGCGGCTCTGGGAGCTGCCGAGCCAGGACTCCGCCGAGGGTTCCGCCGGCTTCGGACCGCCCACGGTACGCGGCGACCACCTGTACGCGGCGGACGGCGACGTCCTGCGCAGGGTGGCGCGCCGGGACCCCGCCTCCGGCACGGAGTTCGACATGGGCGGGGCGTGGGACCCGTTCGGCAGCCGGTCGGGGCCGCGTGCCGGTGCCGCCCCCGTCGTCGCGGGTGACGGCGTCCACCTGACGCCGGCCGACCCGGCGGCCGGCGTCCTCACCGTACGGATCAGCACGATGGAGGAGCAGTACCGCTTCGTCCCGCCGGGCGATCCGGCGGACGCGTGGCTGGTGGCGGTGGTGCACGGCATACCGGTCATGCAGTGCGGGGAGCGGTTGTTCGCCCTGCCTCCGCTGTGACCCGGTTGTGACGGCGCGGGCCGCCACCTGCCGTCGCGGTGCCCTAGGATTTCCCACCGTCCTTGTGACAAAGGGGGGTTGGGGACCGTGAGGGATCTGAACGGGGCGGACCCACGGCAGTTCGGCCCGTACCGGACACTCGCGGTGCTGCGGGAGGCGGGCACCACCCGCGGCTACCTGGCGCGCGGGGACGACGGACGCACCGTCACCGTCACCGCGGCGAAGCCACGGCTGGCGGCGGTCCCCGTCTTCCGCCGCCGCTTCCGCCAGGAGCTCGCGGCGGCGGCACGGCTGGCGGGGCCGTGGGCGCAGCCCGTGCTCGACTCCGCCCCGGACGACCCGGTGCCCTGGTTCGCCTCACCGTTCGTCCCCTCCCTCCCGCTCGCCGAGGCCGTGGCCCTGGCGGGACCGCTGCCCGAACCGGTCGTACGGGCCTTGGGCGCGGCCCTCGCCGAGACGCTCGAACGCACCCGCGCGGCGGCCGGCGAGGCGTTCCAGGGGCTCGGCCCCGAGGTGGTGCTGCTGGCCGCCGACGGCCCCCGGATCAGCGCGTTCGGCCCGCTGGGCGCGGCCACGGCGGCGACGGAGGGGCCGGGAGGCGGACTGTCCGTGACACTCGGCTACCTGACACCGGAGCAGGTCGCCGGCCACCGGCCGGGGCCGCCCGCCGACGTCTTCGTACTGGGCACCCTGCTGGCGTACGCGGCCACGGGCACGGACCCCTTCGACGCGGACCCCGTGGGCGCGGACCCCCTCGACGCGGACCCCGCCGACGCGCGTCCCGTCGCCGGGGACGTCTCCCGGAGCGCCGCACGCCACCGGGCCGCCCAACGCATCGCGCACCAGGAGCCCGATCTCGCCTCCGTCCCCGAGGGGCTGCGTCCGGTGCTCGCCCGGTGTCTGGCCAAGGACCCGGCGCGGCGGCCGGAGCCGTCCGTGCTCGCGGCCGTCCTCGCTCCCTCCGGCGCGGCGGCGGCGGTGGACGCGGGCCGGCTGCCGGCCCGGCTGACCGCCGCCCTCGCGGAGCAGGCGTCGGCCGTGCTCGGGCTGGAGACGCGGGAGGACCGGGACGACCGGAAGGGAGCCGTGCCCGCCGTCCCGGCCACACCGACCGTGCCGGACGCGAGCCCGGCGTCCGGCACCGGCACGGCGGGCGAGCAGGACCTCCCACCGGCCCTGCCCACCACGCGCCGTGCCGCGCGCCTGGACCGCAGGACCCTGCTGACCGGGGCGCTGTCCGGCGCGGCGGGGCTGGCGCTCGGCGGCGGCGTCACGGCGTGGGCGACCGACGACCGCCCGAGCCCCGACGCGGCGGGAGAACCGGCCGCGCGGAAGCCGCGCGAACCCGTCCCCGGAGTGCCCCCGGCGGCACTGTGGGCGTACGACATGCCGGACACGCTGCTCTACGGCAGCCCCTCCCTCCACGGCGACGTACTGCTGCTGCCGGGGGACTCCCTCGTCGCCCTGGACGTCCGTACCGGCAGGGAACTGTGGCGGCGCAGGGAACCGGTGGACCTCGCCTCCCACCCCGTGCGGGTCGACGACGAGCTCCTCGTGGTGCTGGGCGTCCAGGGGCTGCTGTGGCGCTCCGTGAAGGACGGCGCCCGCCGGCACAAGGTCCCCTACGGGCAACTCCTCGAAACCGGCGAGGACATGGCCGGTCCCGAACTGGTGGCCCGGGACGGTGCGGTGGTCTGGTTCAAGGGCACTGTCGAGAAGACGGCCGGCACCGGCACGAAGACCGACGGCACCGACGGGAAGACCCGCACCCTGTTCGCGTACGACGTCGTACGGCGCGAACCGCTGTGGCGAAGACCCCTCGCGGAGAACGAGTACGTCACCTGGGCCGTACCCCACCGCGGCCTCCTGGTGTCGTGGCGGGACGCGCCCCGGCCCAAGGACGAGAAGGCACGGAGGAAGCGGCCCGAGGGGCTGCAGGAGTTCTTCGCGCTGGACCGCGCCTCGGGCCGGGAGGCGTGGGCGAGAACGATCGGCGACCTGACCGTCAGCGCCTCGTGCGCCCTGTCCGGCACGGGAACGCTGTACGCCGCACAGGACCGCGAGCTGCGGGCGTACGAGCTGCGTACCGGCCGGGAGCTCTGGCGCAGGCGCCACGAGAACCCGCACGGCGCGTACGGGATGCCGGTCCTCGCCGGGGACACCCTGTACGTCGCGGACAACGACCCGACCGTGTACGCCCTCGACCCGGACGGCGGACGGCAGCGGTGGAGCCGCGGGACCGGCTTCCTGGCCGGGACCGGCGCACCCCCCTCCGTGGCCGTCAGCGCGTCCGGCGCCACCGCACTCTCCCTCGACGCCGTCCAGGTCACCGCGTTCGCCGCGGCGAGCGGCGAGCGGCTGTGGAAGTTCCAGGCCGTGGGCGAGCAGGACACCGGCGGCCTCGACCCGTACGGGCTGCTGACCGTCGAGGGGATCTGCGTGGTCCGGTACGGCAGGTCCTTCTACGGCGTCCCGGTGGAGTGAGCGCCGTATGAGCACCGTGCGGCCCCTCGCCCACGACGACCCGGACCGCCTGGGCCGCTACCGGCTGATCGGCAGGCTGGGCAGCGGCGGCATGGGGACGGTCTTCCTGGCCCGTTCGTCCGGCGGGCGCACCGTCGCGCTCAAGACGGTGCACCCGCGGTTCGCCGCCGAACCCGAGTTCCGCGTCCGGTTCCGCCTGGAGGCGGAGGCGGCACGCGCGATCGGCGCCCGGCACGGCGCGGCCGTGGTCGACTGCGACCCCGACGGGGCCGTGCCCTGGCTGGCCACCGAATACCTGCTCGGACCCGCGCTCGACGAGGCGGTGGGCCTGGCGGGACCGCTGCCCGAACACACCGTGCGGGCCGTGGGCGCCCGTCTGGCGGACGCGCTCGGCGAGATCCACCGTACGGGCATCGTGCACCGCGATCTCAAGCCGTCCAACATCCTGCTCACCGCGGCCGGACCGAAGATCATCGACTTCGGCATCGCCCGCGCGCTCGGCGCCCGGCGGCTCACCCGGACCGGACAGGTCGTGGGCACCCCGGCCTACATGTCACCGGAGCAGGCGACGGGGCACGACCACGGCCCCGAGGGCGACGTCTTCGCCCTCGGCGGTGTGCTGCTCTTCGCCGCGACCGGACGCCCGCCGTTCCCGGGGGACAGTGCGGCGGACATCCTGTACCGCGTCCGGTACGGGGAGCCGGACCTGACCCACGTCCCCGACGGCCTGCGGACGGTCATCGCGTCCTGCCTGCGCAAGGAGGCCGCGGACCGCCCGGCGCCGTCCCCGCTCTCCTCGGAACTCGGGGCGGACGGGGGCACGTTCGCGGAGTCGCTGCCGGAGGCGGTCCTCGCCGACCTCGCCGACCGCACCACGCGGCTGTGGGATCCGCACCCCGTACGCGCACCGGCACCCGGTCCGGGCTCCGGTGAGCGTACGGAGACCGACACGCCGCCACCGCCACGGCGCCGGACCCTGTTCGCGCTGGGCGGAGGGCTCCTCGCGGCCGGTGCCCTGACGGCGGGCGCCGTCGCGTACACCCGGCGGGGGCGGCAGGACCCCGGGAACGGCGAGCGGACCGCGGCGGACGCCGGGTCGGGCCCGCCCGAGGCCGCCTGGACGTTCGCGGGGACCTTCGACCACAAGGTCCGGCCCGTGGCGGCGGACGGTGTCGTCCTGGTCAGGGACGCGCTCCGGCCCCGCTACACCGCCGTGGACGCCGCCACCGGGCGGAAGAGGTGGACGCGGGACCCGCTGCGGGACGTCCTGAACACGGACGGCGGGCTGCTCGCCGTCCTCGACGAGGACGACAGCGCGACGGGATCGTCCCCGGTCCGCCCCGCGCTCCTCCGGCTCGACCCGGAGACGGGCCGCACGAGCCCGCTGCACGACTCCCTGGGCATCCCCGCCCTCGAACCGACGGCCCTGCTGACGGCCGACCGGCGGACGGTCTACGTCCTGGCCCGGCTGCCCGGCCGGGGCGGGGAGCCCGCGCGGCCGTTCCTGAGCGCGTACGACCTGGTCAGCGGCGCGGAGCGCTGGCGCGAGGCACTGCCGGGGAAGGGGGTGGGGGCCGAACCGCTGAGCGCCGTCGCCGAGGGCGGGCGGCTGGTCTGCGTCACCCGGCTCGGGCTGACCGTCCGCGCCGCCGGCACCGGCCGGACGCTGTACGACGAGCGGCTGGTCGACCCGGCCCGGTACGACGTGGACGAGGAGAGCGACCTGCCGGCGCCGAGCGCGGCCGTGGTACGGGACGGGCGGATCCACGTCAGCCAGGGCGAGGTGCTGGCGCTCGACGCGCGCAGCGGTGAGACGCTGTGGCGCTGGGGGGCCGGGGAGCCCAGCACCTGGCCCGGCGGACCGGTCTACGGCGCACCGGCCGTCCAGGACGGCACGGTGTACGTCGTCGCGGCACCCGAGGACATCCAGGGCACCGCCGAGCAGGCCGCCTGGCGGCTGATCGCGCTGGACGCCGCGACCGGTGAGTTCCGCTGGGACCACCGTGCCCCGCTGCGGCTGTGGCCCGGCGAGCCCCTGCTGCGCGGTGGACTGGCCCTGCTGGCCCCCTTCGACGAGCGCCGGCTGCTGTACGCGGTGGACCTGCGGGACCACAAGGCCGCGTGGACCTTCTCCGGCCCCGCACGCGACACGGCCTCCCCCTCCCTCACGACGACACCCGGCCACGTCCACGTCCTCCGGGCGGACGAACTCACGGCACTGCCGTTGCGGGGGTGAACGACGTCATCGCACCGTGTTGTCGACGGGTTCCAGCATCTCCAGTGCTTCCTC
This sequence comes from Streptomyces sp. NPDC014676, assembly GCF_043084105.1. Taxonomy (NCBI): domain Bacteria; kingdom Bacillati; phylum Actinomycetota; class Actinomycetes; order Kitasatosporales; family Streptomycetaceae; genus Streptomyces; species Streptomyces sp. NPDC014676. The sequence continues at coordinate 101,429 of NZ_JBIBZI010000018.1, forward strand.
CCACCGGAAGCGATCCGCACCGCCACCGGTCTTCGGCCGGTGCGGTTCGCATGAACTGATCAGTACACCCACCCCCCGAAGGCGACGCCGTCGCCGTCGAAGGCGCTCGGTTCACGGCGGCGGCCAGGTCCGAGGCGAACCGCTCAGGGTCCAGCGGGGCCCCGGTGCCGTCTTGCTCCTGCTCCACCGGGACGAGCAGCCCGGTCTCACCGCCCTCGACGGCCTCGGGTATTCCCCGGTCGCGGTGTGCCTGTACCGGCATGACCGGGCGCCCGTGGCCGCACGGCGGCGGGGGGTCCACCGCGCGGCCCCGGGCGCCCTCGGACGCACGGTAGCCGCCTCAGCGCCCGGCGCTCACTTCGTCCCGACGGTCCGCAGCACCGTCAGCACCAGCGTCCGCGCCGCCTCCGCCGTCTCCCGCAGGGACACGTGTTCGCGGTCGCTGTGGGCCACCGCGATGTCCCCGGGGCCGTACTGCAGCGTCGGTATCCCGGCGCCGGTGTAGTGCCGCAGGTCGCTGCCGTAGGTGGCGCCGCGCCGCCTGGGCCGGGGGCGGCCCGTCGCGTCGGCGTACGCGGAGCCGGCCACGTCCGCGAGGACGTGGCCCTCGGGCAGCCGGCCGCTCGCGAACTGCCCGCCCGGCCAGCTCACCACGGCCGGATGGTCCCGCAGCCAGGGGTCGGCGGCGCACGCCTCGGCCACGCACCGCTCGAACTCGGCGCGTGCGTCCGCCGGTTCCTCACCGAGACGTACGCCGAACCGCCCCTCGGCGACCAGCAGGTCGGGCACGCTGCTCGCCCAGTCCCCGGCACGCACGGTGCCCACCGACAGGCCGTACGGGATCGGGTACTCGGCGAGCAGCGGGTCCGGGTCCCGGTTCCGTTCGGTCTCCAGCGCGACCAGCGCCCGGTGCAGGGGAAGGTAGGCGTCGACGGCGCTGACCCCCTGCTCCCGTGAACTGCCGTGCGCCGCCCTGCCGGGCACGGCGATGCGGAACGTCAGCGCACCCGCGTTGGCGGTGATCAGGGTGGCGGCGGTGGGCTCGGCGATGACGCAGGCGTCGCCGCGGTGACCGCGCCGCAGGGTGGCGTAGGCGCCGAGGCCGCCGTCCTCCTCGCCGACGACGAAGTGCGCGGCGACCCGGCCGCGCAGGCGTATCCCGGCGGAACGTATCGCCGCGAGCGCGGCGAGGTGCGCCGCGAGTCCGGCCTTCATGTCGCAGGCCCCGCGCCCGTGCACCAGGTCCCCGGCCACCCGGGGCACGAACGGGTCACCGTCCCACGCGGCGGGATCACCCGCCGGTACGACGTCGACGTGGCCGTTGAGGATCAGGGTGGGGCCGTCACCCCCGTCGGGGGTGGTCCCGACCAGCCCCCACGCCTCCTCCCGGGGCGCCTCCGTCCCCGGGAAATCCGGTTCGGCGCGCAGCGCGGGCAGGTCCAGCGACCACAGGTCGACCTCCATGCCGAGCCACTCCAGCCGCCCGGCCAACTGGTGCTGAAGCTCCGACTCGGCACTGCTCCCGGTCACACTGGGCACGGACACCAACTCCAGCAACGTCCGCCCCAACGCCCCCTCGTCGACGGCCGCCAGCGCGGCGGCCTCCTCATCGGTCAGCATGCTCGCCCTCCCCTCACCGGGAAACGGCACTTCACCGCCTCCCGCGCACATACCTGCGCCCCACGCCCCCCGCCTACGCCTACCGCGCCGCGCGACCCACCCCCGCCGCACCGCGACACCGCTCACCCGTCCGACGGCCGCCCGGCCACACCCCCCACCGTGAACCCGATCACCGTCCCCCCGCCCTCGCGGGAGAACGCGTACGGCGCCCCACCGTGCGCGAGCGCCACCTCCCGCACGATGGACAGCCCGAGCCCCGACCCCGGCAGGGACCGCGCGTCGGCGGCACGGTAGAACCGGTCGAACACCCGGACCAGATCGTCCTCGGCGATCCCCGGCCCCCGGTCCCGCACCTCCACCCGCACCGCCCCCGCCCGGGCCGGCCCCGCGACCCGGATCTCCACGGGAGCACGGCCGCCCCGGTCGAACTTCACCGCGTTCTCGACGAGATTGGACAGCGCCCGCGTCAGCATCCCCGGCCGCCCGTCGGTCGCGGTGTCACCACTCACCTCGACCACGATCTCCCGCCCGGTACGGCGCCGCGCCAGCCCCGCCACCTCCTCCGCGACGTCCGCGAGGTCGACCCGCTGCGGCGGCTCGGTGTCGGACTGCCCGGCCGCGAGGTCGACGAGTTCGTTGACGAGGTCGGTCAGCTCGCGGGCCTCCTGCGTGAGGTCGGCGACGAGTTCCTCCCGGGTGCCGGGCGGCAGCTCGTCGATGCGGCGCAGCAGGGAGATGTTGGTACGCAGCGAGGTGAGCGGCGTACGCAGCTCGTGCCCGGCGTCCTGGACCAGCCGCCGCTGGTCCTCCTCGGACTGGGCGAGCCGCCCCAGCATCCGGTCGAAGGCACGGCCGAGCCGCCCCACCTCGTCGTACCCGGCCACCGGCACCTGGATGCCGAGCCGCCGCGTACGGGCGACGGCCTCGGCGGTGTTGGTGAGGACGACCAGGCGCCGGGTGATCCGCCGGGCCACCCACCAGCCGAACAGCCCCGCCCCGACCACCACCGCCGCCATCAGGATCAGCGTGCGCCGCTGAAGCGCCCGCAGCAGGTCCTCGGTGTCGCTGAACTCCTGCGCGACCTGCACCGCGCCCCGCTCGCCGCCCAGCGCGACGGTCGCCACCCGGTAGACGTCGTCGCCGACGTCGACGCCCGCGTGCACGACCACCCGCCCCGCGGTCGCGTCCCCCGCGACCCGCCGGTCGGCGTCCACCACCGGCAGGCCGGGGTCGCCGGGGTCGAAGACACCGCCGTCGGGCCCGAGCACCTGCACGTCGGTCCGCGCGGGCCGCACCAGGTCGTGGCCGGGCGCGGCGGAGGAGAAGTCGTGCGGCGACATCCGGTTCTCCCGGACCTCGTCCCGCAGGTCCTGCACGACCTCGTCGAACACGGACTGCTGGTCCACCCGCACCAGCCGGGCGGCGGCGTTGTACGACAGGATCCCGACCAGCACGGTGACGGTGGCGGTCACCGCGGCGAACGCCACCGCGAACGTGGTCCCCAGCGACAGCAGCCGCAGCCGCCTCCGCGAGACCGGCCGCCCGTACGGCACTCAGCCCTCCCGCAGCACGTAGCCCACCCCGCGCACGGTGTGGATGAGCTGCGGCGCGCCGGGCTCGTCGAGCTTGCGGCGCAGATAGCCGACGTAGACGGCGAGGTTCTTGGAACCGGGGCCGAAGTCGTAGCCCCAGATGCGGTCGTAGATGGTGGAGTGGTCCAGGACGATGCCCGCGTGGCGGATCAGCAGCTCCAGCAGCTCGAACTCGGTGCGGGTCAGCTCCAGCTCCCGCCCGCCCCGCCAGGCCCGGCGCGCCTGCGGGTCCATGCGCAGCCCGGCCGCCTCCACGAACCGGCCGGAGGGCTCCGGCCCCGTCTCCACGACGGGCTCGGGCACCGGGGCCGGTGCCGGGGCCACCCGGCGCAGCAGCGCGCGCAGCCGGGCGAAGACCTCCTCGACGTCGAACGGCTTGACGACGTAGTCGTCGGCGCCCGCGTCCAGGCCCGCGATCCGGTCCGCGGTCTCCACCAGCGCGGTCAGCATCAGCACCGGCGTGCGGTCGCCCTCGGCGCGCAGCACCCGGCACACCTGGAGCCCGTCGATGCCGGGCATCATCACGTCCAGGACCAGCACGTCGGGCCGACTGCGGTGGGCCTGCGCGAGGGCCTCGACGCCGTCGGCGACGGCCGTGACCCGGTAGCCCTCCAAGGTGAGGGCCCGCTCCAGGGCGTTGCGGATGGCGCGGTCGTCTTCGGCGAGCAGAAGGGTGTGCGGCACCCGTCCAGTCTGCCAACCGCCACCGTCCCGCGGCCCCGGCGGCCGGCACCGGGGCCCGCTTCTTACTTCGCTCTCACCCGGTGGGCCGCAGCGCCGCGAGCCGCTCCTCGAACGGGGTGACCTCCTCGAAGGAGTCCCGCCGGGACGGCGGACGGGCGGTGACCGGCCCGGCCGTCAGCGCCACCAGCTCCCCGGCCGCCCGCTCGATGCGTCCGTCCAGGCCCTCGGCGCCCCAGTCCTCGGAGGCGGCGTAGACACCGGTCGGGACGACGACGGCCTTGAGGTGGGAGAAGAGCGGACGCAGCGCGTGGTCGAGGACCAGCGAGTGCCGGGCCGTACCGCCGGTCGCCGCGATCAGCACCGGCTTCCCGGCGAGCGCCTCGGGATCGCTGACGCCCAGCGCGTCGAAGAACGACTTGAACAGCCCGCTGTACGACGCCGAGAACACCGGCGTGACCACGATCAGCCCGTCGGCCCCGGCCACCGCGTCGAACGCGCCGGCCAGCGCCCGGCCCGGGAACCCGTTGGTGAAGGTGTGCGCGATCTCCACGGCGAGGTCGCGCAGCTCGACCACCTGGACGTCGGCCGGCGCCCGCGCGGCGGTCGCGGCGGCCAGCCGGTCACCGAGCAGCCGGGTGGAGGACGGGACGCTCAGCCCCGCCGAGACGACGACGAGCCTCATGCCCGCGCTCCTTCCTTCCCCCTGGCGAGGGCCAGCAGCGAACTGTGGGTGGGCGCGTCCGGCACGTCCGCCGGGCGGCCCTTGGCGAACTCCTTGCGCAGCACCGGCACGACCTCCTCGCCCAGCAGGTCGAGCTGCTCCAGGACGGTCTTCAGCGGCAGACCCGCGTGGTCCATCAGGAAGAGCTGGCGCTGGTAGTCACCGGCGTACTCGCGGAACGACAGCGTCTTCTCGATCACCTGCTGCGGGGAGCCCACGGTCAGCGGGGTCTGCTCGGTGAACTCCTCCAGCGACGGCCCGTGCCCGTAGACCGGCGCGACGTCGAAGTACGGCCGGAACTCGCGCACCGCGTCCTGGCTGTTCCTCCGCATGAACACCTGCCCGCCGAGCCCGACGATCGCCTGCTCCGGGGTGCCGTGCCCGTAGTGGGCGTACCGGGCCCGGTACAGCTCGACCATGCGCTTGGTGTGGTCGGCCGGCCAGAAGATGTTGTTGTGGAAGAAGCCGTCGCCGTAGTACGCGGCCTGCTCGGCGATCTCCGGCGAACGGATCGAGCCGTGCCAGACGAACGGCGCCACCCCGTCCAGCGGGCGGGGCGTGGAGGTGAAGCCCTGCAGCGGGGTGCGGAACTTCCCCTCCCAGTCGACGACGTCCTCGCGCCACAGCCGGTGGAGCAGGGCGTAGTTCTCGACCGCGAGGTTGATGCCCTGGCGGATGTCCTGCCCGAACCAGGGATAGACCGGGCCGGTGTTCCCGCGCCCCATCATCAGGTCCACCCGGCCGTCGGCCAGGTGCTGGAGCATCGCGAAGTCCTCGGCGATCTTCACCGGGTCGTTGGTGGTGATCAGGGTGGTGGAGGTGGAGAGGACCAGCTTCTCCGTGCGCGCCGCGATGTAGCCGAGCATGGTGGTCGGCGAGGACGGCACGAACGGCGGGTTGTGGTGCTCCCCGGTCGCGAAGACGTCCAGGCCCACCTCCTCGGCCTTCAGCGCGATGGCGACCATGGCCTTGATCCGCTCGCGCTCGGTCGGCGTACGCCCCGTGGTCGGGTCGGGCGTGACATCCCCGACGCTGAAGATCCCGAACTGCATGGCCGCTCACCCTCCAGATTGTTGACGGTTCAACTATACCCTTGGAACGACCCCCCGCCCCCACCTATTCCACCCCCGGGCCACGCGGCCACGGCACCACCACCAGCCGCACCGGCTCCGCCGACGACCCCCCGTACCGGGGCCGCCCCTCACCCGATCCCCCGCGTGCGAGGCTGCCCCCATGCCGATCCTCCGCTCCGCCGCCCTGTTCGTCCTCGCCGCGATCCTGGAGATCGGCGGCGCCTGGCTGGTCTGGCAGGGCGTACGCGAACACCGCGGCTGGATGTGGGCGGCCGGCGGCGTCCTCGCCCTCGGCGCCTACGGCTTCGTCGCCACCTTCCAGCCCGACGCCCACTTCGGCCGCGTCCTCGCCGCCTACGGCGGCATCTTCGTCGCCGGCTCGATCCTGTGGGGCGCGGTCGCCGACGGCTACCGCCCCGACCGCTGGGACATCACCGGCGCACTGGTCTGCCTCGCCGGCATGGCCCTGATCATGTGGGCCCCGCGCAACGGCTGACACCTCACCCACCACCCCCGCTTATGCTGACCGGGACCGGCCCCGACCGCCCGAGGAGCAGCCCATGGCCACCGCCGTACCGCCCGCCGCGTCCCGTATCGCCGTCGTCACGGGCGCGAGCAGCGGCATCGGCGCCGCCACGGCCCGCCGCCTCGCCGAGGCCGGCTACCGCGTCGTCCTCACCGCCCGCCGCAAGGACCGCATCGAGGCCCTCGCCGAGGAACTCACCGCCGCCGGCCACAAGGCCACCGCCTACCCCCTCGACGTCACCGACCGCGCCGCCGTCGACGAGTTCGCCACCGCCTTCAAGACCGTCGGCGTCCTCGTCAACAACGCCGGCGGCGCACTCGGCGCCGACCCGGTCGCCACCGGCGACCCGGACCAGTGGCGCACTATGTACGAGACGAACGTCCTCGGCACCCTCAACCTCACCCAGGCCCTGCTCCCCAAGCTGGACGCCAGCGGCGACGGCACGGTCGTCGTCGTGTCCTCCACCGCCGGCCACGCCACCTACGAGGGCGGCGCGGGCTACGTCGCCGCCAAGCACGGCGCCCACGTCCTCGCCGAGACCCTGCGCCTGGAGATCGTCGGCCGCCCGGTGCGCGTCATCGAGATCGCGCCCGGCATGGTCAAGACCGACGAGTTCGCCCTCACCCGCTTCGGCGGCGACACGGAGAAGGCCGCCCAGGTCTACCAGGGCGTCGCCGAACCCCTCACCGCGGACGACGTCGCCGACACCATCGCCTGGGCGGTCACCCGCCCGCCCCACGTCAACATCGACCTGCTGGTCGTCCGCCCCCGTGCCCAGGCCTCCAACACCAAGGTCCACCGGGAGCCCTGATGTCCGACGACACCGAACAGCGCCGCCTGGCCCTGGAGAAGAAGCGCGAACGCTACGTCTGGTACTACCTCGGCTACTTCCTCTTCGGCATCCACATCGTGGCCTTCGTCATGATCTACGCGGTGACCCACGCGAAGTAGCGGGCCCCCTGACAGGGGACCCGCCCACCTCGTCGCGTCAGCCCTTCACGCAGACGACCTGCTTCAGCTTCGCCACGACCTCCACGAGGTCCCGCTGCTGGTCGATGACCTGCTCGATCGGCTTGTAGGCGCCCGGAATCTCGTCCACGACACCGGAGTCCTTCCGGCACTCCACGCCCCGCGTCTGCTCCTCCAGGTCCTTCGTCGAGAAGCGCCGCTTCGCCGCGTTGCGGCTCATCCGCCGGCCGGCGCCGTGCGACGCCGAGTTGAAGGACTTGGCGTTCCCGAGGCCCTTGACGATGTACGAACCCGTGCCCATGGAGCCCGGGATGATCCCGTACTCGCCGGAACCCGCGCGGATCGCGCCCTTGCGGGTCACGAGCAGGTCCATGCCCTCGTAGCGCTCCTCGGCCACGTAGTTGTGGTGCGCGCTGATCTCCGGCTCGAAGGTCGGCTTCGCCTTCTTGAACTCCTTGCGGACCACGTCCTTCAGGAGCGCCATCATGATCGAGCGGTTGTACTTCGCGTACTCCTGCGCCCAGAACAGGTCGTTGCGGTACGCCGCCATCTGCGGGGTGTCCGCGATGAAGACGGCGAGGTCACGGTCGACCAGATTCTGATTGTGCGGGAGCTTCTGGGCGATGCCGATGTGGTGCTCGGCGAGCTCCTTGCCGATGTTCCGGGAACCGGAGTGCAGCATCAACCAGACGGAACCATCAGTATCAGTACATACCTCTACGAAATGATTTCCGCCGCCCAATGTCCCCATCTGCTTCGTGGCGCGCTCCTCGCGGAACTTCACCGCGTCCGCCACCCCGCCGAACCGGCCCCAGAAGTCGTCCCAGCCGGCGGTCCCGAAACCGTGCAGCCGTCCCGGATCGACGGGGTCGTCGTGCATCCCCCGGCCCACCGGAATGACCTGCTCGATCTTCGACCGCAGCCGCGACAGATCCCCCGGCAGGTCGTTCGCCGTCAGGGACGTCTTCACCGCGGACATGCCGCAGCCGATGTCGACGCCCACCGCCGCGGGACACACCGCGCCCCGCATCGCGATGACCGACCCGACCGTCGCGCCCTTGCCGTAGTGCACGTCCGGCATGACCGCCAGGCCCTTGATCCACGGCAGGGTCGCCACGTTCCGCAGTTGCTGGAGGGCGCCCTCCTCCACCGTCGCCGGATCCGTCCACATCCGGATCGGCACCTTCGCACCCGGCAGTTCCACGTACGACATAACGTCCTCGTTCCCCCGAAAGCCAACAGAAGTCATGAATCGCAAAACCGGTGCCAAGGTCGATGAAAAGGGATGACGGACCGGCGTCCACGGTGTTGCGTGCGATACACATTGTCTGCAGGGGACGCCCCCGTGCGGCAAGCGATTAACCAGCGGGGACACTGGGGAGACCCGGCGGGCACCGGCCCGCACCCACCGTCGAGAGGAGCCCGAACGTGCAGCGGAAGGCGTACGTACCCGGCGTCGCCGCGCTCCTGGCGGCCGTCCTGGCCGGCTGCACCGGCAGCTCGGAGGACGGCGGCCAGTCGGACAACTCCAACCCGGGAAGCGCCGGTACGGCCACCCAGGCCGCCCAGCCCGGCAAGTACGCCACGCTCCCCGAGCCCTGCGGCGTGGTCGAGGACGCGACGCTCGACCAACTCCTGCCCGGCATCGGGGAGATGACCGACGAGGCGCAGCGCGAGAAGGCGTACGCGGGTACGGCGACCCTCACGTACGACACGGACCGCAAGGTGGGTTGCCGCTGGAAGGTGGAGTCGGCGGAGGCGACCGACCATCTGCTGGTCGACTTCGAGCGGGCCGTCTCCTACGACAACGCCGTCAGTGACGACGCCCAGGCCGAGGAACTCTTCGCGGAGAAGCGGGAAGCGGCGGATCTTCCGGAGCCGGTGGTGACGGCGACGGAGTCCGGTGTTCCGTCCATCGGCCCGTCCGTGAACCCGAGTTCGTCTCCCTCGGCCGGGTCGTCCGCCACCTCCTCGCCGTCCGCGGCTCCTTCCGATCTCCAGCCCCGCCTGCTGGAGGACCTGGGTGAGGAGGCGTTCCTCGACGACGAGCTGAACAGCTCCGGTTCGACCGCCCAGCAGCGCACGGTGACTGTGGCGTTCCGCACGTCCAATGTGATCGTGACCGTCGAGTACGCGGAGCAGCCGGTGACCGTCGGAGTCGTCCCGGACAGCAAGGAATTGCAGGACAGGGCACGGAAACTGGCGTCGGAGCTGGCCGATTCGCTGAGCGGCTGAGTACCGTCCGGGGGGCCTTCGCCCTTCTGCGTGAAGCGTGCGAAGGGCGGCCGCGCGGGTGGCTCACCGCGTACCGTGACCCCTCGGACCCCGTTTTGACCGCAGGGAACACGAGCGTCATGAGTGAAGGAACCATGCAGCGACGAGTACAGCGAGACCCGCGATCACCGCGAGCGAAGCGCCTTGCCCGCGTCCTTGTCTGCGCGGTCGCCGTCCCCCTGGTCGCCGCCGGCTGCTCCTCGGACTCCGGCTCCGACGACGGCAAGGACAAGGGCGCCTCCGCCTCCGCCTCGCAGTCCGCGAGCCCGTCCCCGACGGTGCGGGCGGCGGCGTACAGGACGCTTCCGGAGCCGTGCGAGGTGTTGTCCGAGAAGACGCTGGACGATCTGGCGCCGAAGGCGAAGCCGGGCAAGGAGGGCTCCTCGGACGACGTCTCCACCCGGGGCAGCTGCTCCTGGAACAGCCTGGACAACAACGGTGTGAAGGGCTCGCAGTTCCGTTGGCTGAATGTGTCGCTGCTGCGCTTCGAGTCGGACGCCACCCGTGGTGCGGGTGACGAGCTCGCCCAGGAGTACTACGACAAACAGGTGCGGGACGCGCAGTCGGCCGAGGGTGCGAAGAGCGTCAAGGCGGAGCCGGCCGACGGGGTGGGTGACGAGGCGACCGCGGTGCGTTACGAGCTGAAGAAGAAGGAAGGCACCTTCAAGCAGCAGACGGTCGTGGCGCGTGTGGAGAACGTGGTCGTCACCCTGGACTACAACGGTGCCGGTCTCGCCGGTGACAAGACGCCGGACGCCGACGACCTGATGAAGGACGCGCGGAAGGCGGCCGGGGAGGCGGTGGCCTCGGTGACGAAGGCGAACGGTACGGGTGCCGCGGCGTCCGGGTCGGCGTCCGCGTCCCCCTCGAAGCCGGCGTCGAAGTCTCCTTCCTCGTCCGCCTCGAAGTCCGCTTCGAAGGTGTCGAGCAAGGGCTGACCCGGTTCCGAACGGGAACCGGCCACCCGTCCCCCGTACACATGTGCCACTCTGTTGCGCGCAACAACACGCACTGGGAGGGGAGTACGGGTGGCCGCGCCACTGCAGCTGACACGGATGCACCGGGTTCTCATCGGCGTGGTCGTCTTCGGTGCCGTGATCATCGCCGGAATCGGCTTCGCGGGTTCGTACGCGGCCGTCCGTGAGCTCGCCCTGAAGAAGGGCTTCGGGAATTTCAGTTACGTCTTTCCGATCGGCATCGACGCCGGTATCTGTGTTCTGCTGGCCCTGGACCTGCTGCTGACCTGGATCCGCATCCCGTTCCCGCTGCTGCGGCAGACGGCGTGGCTGCTGACGGCGGCGACGATCGCGTTCAACGGCGCGGCGGCGTGGCCGGATCCGCTGGGCGTGGGCATGCACGGGGTGATCCCGATCCTGTTCGTGGTCTCGGTGGAGGCGGCCCGGCACGCGGTCGGCCGGATCGCCGACATCACCGCCGACAAGCACATGGAGGGTGTCCGGCTCACGCGCTGGATGCTGTCGCCGGTGCCGACGTTCCTGCTGTGGCGCCGGATGAAGTTGTGGGAGCTGCGTTCCTACGAGCAGGTGATCAAGCTGGAGCAGGAGCGGCTGGTCTATCAGGCCCGTCTCCGTTCCCGTTTCGGCCGTGCCTGGCGCCGTAAGGCCCCGGTCGAGGCCCTGATGCCCCTGCGTCTCGCCAAGTACGGTGTTCCTCTGGCCGAGACGGCTCCGTCGGGGCTGGCGGCGGCGGGCATAGAGCCGGCGCTGATACCCCCGGCGCCCGAGGCGCCGGAGATGGCCGCGGGCAGTCGTGCCGCCGGGGCGGCTCCGGTGGGCGCGGCGGTGCCTCAGGGTGAGCAGCGCCTGGAGCTGGAGGGCAACCAGGACCCCGGGCCGCAGGAGGACGCGGCCCCGGACCAGAACCAGTGGCTCCACGCCCGGGACCCCCGCACCGTCGAGTACCACGGCGGCTACGACCCCACCTACGATCCCGACGAGGAGTACGCCCGCTGGTACGCGGAGCAGCAGCAGGCCGAGCAGTACGAGGACCAGTACCAGGAGGAGCCGCCTCTCCAGGAGCCCTCTCCGGAGGAGACCGGCAGTTTCCCCATCCCGGTGGTTCCCGGCGGCCGCACCCGTGAGCTGGGTGAGGGGGGCGGCACTCCCGTCGCGGATCCGGACGAGGAGGCGTACTACCAGGTGTTCCGTCAGTCGATAGACGGCAGCTATCCCACGCCCCGGGTCCTCGGTGACAACATCCAGGCGACCTACGGCACGACGCTGAACCCGAGCGAGCTGAAGGCCCTCGCCGAGCGTTTCCAGCAGCGCCACACGGCGGAGCTGGAGGAGGACCACATCGCGTAAGGCGCGAGGCGCGGATATGACGACAGGGGGCGCCCGGCCGGTACCGGGCGCCCCCTGTCGTCGTACAAGTGGGGGCTACTCCCCGAGCAGCGTCCGCACTCGCTCCTGGCCCACCGCCAGCAGCAGCGTGGGCAGTCGCGGGCCGGTGTCCCGTCCGACCAGCAGGTGGTAGAGCAGGGCGAAGAACGACCGCTGGGCGGACTTGATCTCCGCCGGCAGTTCCTTGGGGGTGGCGTCGGCGGGGAAGCCGGCCTGGACCTTGGGGACGCCGTAGACGAGGTGGGTGAGTCCGTCGAGCGACCAGTTGTCGGCGAGTCCGTCGAGCAGCAGCCGCAGCGACTGCTGTCCCTGTTCGTCGAGGGACTTCAGCAGCTCGGTGTCGGGCTCCGCGCGGACGATGGTGCGCTGGTCGGCGGGGACGTGGGTGTTGATCCACGCCTCGGCCTTGTCGTAGCGCGGGCGGGCTTCGTCCAGGGAGCCCAGCGGGTTCGACGGGTCGAGGTCGCTGAGGATGCGCAGTGCCTGGTCCTCGTGTCCGGCGGTGATGTCGGCCACCGAGGCGAGTGTGCGGTACGGCAGTGGCCGGGGCGTGCGCGGCAGCTCACCGCTCGCGGTGCGTACCGCGCGGGAGTGCGCGGCGGCGTCGGCGGGCAGGGCGGAGCCGTCGGCGACCTTGGCGTCGAGGCGGTCCCACTCGTCGTAGAGGCGCTGGATCTCCTGGTCGAAGGCGATCTTGAAGGACTGGTTGGGGCGGCGGCGGGCGTAGAGCCAGCGCAGCAGCTGCGGTTCCATGATCTTCAGTGCGTCGGCGGGGGTCGGCACGCCGCCCTTCGAGGAGGACATCTTCGCCATGCCGCTGATGCCGACGAAGGCGTACATCGGCCCGATGGGCTGCTTGCCGTCGAAGATCCCGACGATCTGCCCGCCGACCTGGAAGGACGAGCCGGGCGAGGAGTGGTCGACGCCGCTGGGCTCGAAGATCACGCCTTCGTACGCCCAGCGCATGGGCCAGTCGACCTTCCAGACCAGCTTGCCGCGGTTGAACTCGTTGAGCCGGACGGTCTCCGAGAAGCCGCACGCCGTGCAGGCGTAGGTCAGCTCGGTGGAGTCGTCGTCGTAGGCGGTGACCGTCGTCAGGTCCTTCTCGCAGTTGCCGCAGTACGGCTTGTACGGGAAGTAGCCGGCGGCGCCGGAGCTGCCGTCGTCCTCGGCGGCGGCGCCGGAGCCCTCGGCGGCCTCCAGTTCGGCCTCGTCGACCGGCTTCTGCTGCTGCTTCTTCGCCGGGGCCTTCTTGGTGCGGTACTGGGCGAGGATCGCGTCGATGTCGGCGCGGTGCCGCATGGCGTGCAGGATCTGCTCGCGGTAGACGCCGGAGGTGTACTGCTCGGTCTGGCTGATGCCGTCGAACTCCACGCCCAGCTCGGCCAGCGACGCGGTCATCGCGGCCTTGAAGTGCTCGGCCCAGTTCGGGTGGGCGGAGCCCTTGGGGGCGGGGACGGAGGTCAGCGGCTTGCCGATGTGCTCGGCCCACGACTCGTCGACGCCGGTGATGCCGGCCGGGACCTTGCGGTACCGGTCGTAGTCGTCCCAGGAGATCAGGTGCCGGACCTGGTGGCCGCGGCGGCGGATCTCGTCGGCGACGAGGTGGGGGGTCATGACCTCGCGGAGGTTGCCCAGGTGGATCGGGCCGGAGGGCGACAGCCCGGACGCGACGACCACAGGTTTGCCCGGGGCCCGACGCTCCGACTCCTCGATGACGTCGTCCGCGAAACGGGAGACCCAGTCGGTGGTCTCGGTGCTCTGAGCCACGATCGGCACGTCCTTCTTTCTGCTCGGGCAGCCGGTACGGTCGCACGGCTGACCGCTCCATTCTCCCAGTCCGGCCCGTATCCGCGAAAACCGCTTTTCACCGCGTGGGATACTCGGTTTCCGTAGCAGTCCACGAACCCGAGAGAACGGCAGCCACTCCATGGCCTCGGTCACGTCCCTCACCGACTCCGTCCAGCAGCATCTCGCGTCCGCCCTCTCGGCCACCCGCCCCGAGGCCGCCGGCGCGGACCCGCTGCTGCGACGAAGCGACCGGGCGGACTTCCAGGCCAACGGCATCCTCGCGCTGGCGAAGAAGGCGAAGGCGAACCCGCGGGAGCTGGCGGCCGAGGTCGTCTCGCACCTCACCACCGGCGACGACCTGATCAAGGACGTCGAGGTCTCCGGCCCCGGCTTCCTCAACATCACCGTCGCCGACCGGGCGATCACCGCGAACCTCGCCGCGCGGCTCGCGGACGGCGAGCGGCTCGGTGTGCCGCTGAAGGCGGACGCGGGCGTCACGGTCGTCGACTACGCCCAGCCGAACGTGGCGAAGGAGATGCACGTCGGCCATCTGCGGTCGGCGGTCATCGGTGACGCCCTGCGCGGCATGCTCGACTTCACCGGCGAGAAGACGATCGGCCGGCACCACATCGGCGACTGGGGCACCCAGTTCGGCATGCTCATCCAGTACCTGTTCGAGCACCCGGGCGAGCTGGCCCCGCCGGAGGAGGTCGACGGCGAGCAGGCCATGTCGAACCTGAACCGGGTGTACAAGGCGTCGCGCGCGCTCTTCGACTCGGACGAGGAGTTCAAGGAGCGGGCCCGTAAGCGGGTCGTCGCCCTGCAGTCCGGCGACAAGGAGACGCTGGAGCTGTGGCAGCAGTTCGTGGACGAGTCGAAGGTCTACTTCTACTCGGTCTTCGAGAAGCTGGACATGGAGATCCGCGACGAGGAGATCGTCGGCGAGTCCGCGTACAACGAGGGCATGCCGGAGACCGCCCGTCTCCTGGAGGAGATGGGCGTCGCGGTGCGCTCCGAGGGCGCGCTCGTGGTGTTCTTCGACGACATCCGCGGCAAGGACGACCAGCCGGTCCCGCTGATCGTGCAGAAGGCGGACGGCGGCTTCGGTTACGCGGCGTCCGACCTGACCGCGATCCGCGACCGGGTCCAGGGCCTGCACGCAACCACGCTGCTGTACGTCGTCGACGTGCGTCAGTCGCTGCACTTCAGGATGGTCTTCGAGACCGCCCGGCGGGCCGGCTGGCTCGGCGACGAGGTCACCGCGCACAACATGGGCTACGGCACGGTGCTCGGCGCGGACGGCAAGCCCTTCAAGACGCGTGAGGGCGAGACCGTACGCCTTGAGGACCTCCTCGACGAGGCCGTGCAGCGGGCGGCGGAGGTGGTCCGGGAGAAGGCGAAGGACCTCACCGAGGACGAGATCCGGGAGCGGGCGGCGCAGGTCGGCATCGGGGCCGTGAAGTACGCGGACCTGTCGACGTCGCCGAGCCGCGACTACAAGTTCGACCTGGACCAGATGGTCTCGCTCAACGGTGACACGTCCGTGTACCTCCAGTACGCGTACGCCCGTATCCAGTCCATCCTCCGCAAGGCCGGCGAGGTCCGCCCGGCCGCCCACCCGGAGCTGGCGCTGCACGAGGCGGAGCGTGCGCTGGGCCTGCACCTGGACGCGTTCGGGGACACGGTCTTCGAGGCGGCCGGGGAGTACGCCCCGCACAAGCTGGCCGCGTACCTGTACCAGCTCGCGTCGCTGTACACGTCGTTCTACGACAAGTGCCCGGTGCTGAAGGCCGGTTCGCCGGAGCAGGTGGCCAACCGCCTGTTCCTGTGCGACCTCACGGCCCGCACCCTGCACCGGGGCATGGCCCTGCTGGGCATCCGGACGCCCGAGCGGCTCTGACGGTTTCACCGGCGTACGGCACGCGGCCCGTCCTGTTCCCTCCGGGGAGGACGGGCCGCGGCGTTCGCTCAGGCGCAGTAGTTGATGTCGTTGAAGTCCCAGAACGCGTCCTTGGTCGCCGGTCCGGCGATCCCGTCGACGGCGATGCCGGCGCCGTGCAGGTTCAGGTACTTCTGCAGCGCTATGACCGTGTTGGTCCCGACGATTCCGTCGATGGAATCGTCGTAGTAGCCCAGGTCCCTGAACTTCCTCTGCGCCGCCTTCCAGCTGTCGGTGCCGAGCTGTCCGTCGATCGTGCCGGGGTTGTACCCCGTGTCGCGCAGCCAGCACTGCCAGCGTTGGGCCCGGGCGGTGCTCAGCCCCAGGTTGACCACCGCGAGCGTCCTCGCCTCGGTGTTCACCACCCGCTCCTGGGCCGTCGCGGGAGCCGCCATGGCGGTGCCCGCGGTCGCCAGGCCGCCGGCGGCGATGCCGACGGCGGTGGTGACGCCGACGAGTGCCTTCGTGAGAGCTCGCATGCTGTTCCCCTCCGTTGAGGTGCGATGGGCAGAACCGGCCGCACCGGCCGGCTCCACGACGAGACTGCGGGTCCGGCGGGATGCCGGGCCACCGCTGACGCGTGACTGACGCCCTCCT
This sequence comes from Streptomyces sp. NPDC014676, assembly GCF_043084105.1. NCBI lineage: Bacteria > Bacillati > Actinomycetota > Actinomycetes > Kitasatosporales > Streptomycetaceae > Streptomyces > Streptomyces sp. NPDC014676. Next base: position 117,578 of record NZ_JBIBZI010000018.1, read on the forward strand.
GGGACGTCCCGCCCGCTGAGCTGCCGGGACGTGGTCCGCCAAGGCGGTGCGGCGGGACGGCCGCGGCGCACGGTGGCCGGTTTCCGTGCGTTGGCCAAAACCGCCGTCCTGTGGCCGTCGTGACGGCTGATGCAGAATGAGGCCGGGACACGGGGCCCGGGATCGACCGTCCCGAGCGCGAGTGGGGGGAACTTGTCGCGTTGGAGAGAGCTGCCCGCCGAACTCCACCCAGAGATACGACAGTTGATCGTTCGGCTACGCAAGCTGAAGGACCGCGGTGAACTGAGTACGCGGCAACTGGCCGCGAAGACCGGCTACAGCACCAGGTCGTGGGAACGCTATCTGGGCGGCAGGTCCCTGCCGCCCCGGGAGGCCGTCGAGGCGATGGCCCGCATCGGCGGTGACGATCCGGCCCGGCTGCTGGTGCTGCACGAGATCGCTGCCGAACGCTGGGCGGAGGGACGCACGGCCACCACCGGCCCCCCGCCCGACGCGCCGGCGGCGCCGGAGCACGGGCCCGCGGTGCGACGGCCGTACGGGCGTTCCCTGCGTGTCACGGTCACGGCGGGAGCGGTGGCCCTGGTGCTGTCCTTCTCCGCGGTGCTCGTCCTGGCCGTGGAACTGGCCGAGACCCGTGCCGCCGCCGAGGCCGCCCGCGCTGGTGCGGTCGCGGCGACGACGGACACCGCGGCCCCCGACCCGGCATTTCTGTTGCCGGCCCTCTACACCTGCCGGCCGGAACGGACCGGCGACCTCTGGTACGCGGGCCACAGCCGCACCCGGGACACCGTCGTAGCGTACGGCGCCAGGGGGCCGGAGGTGATCGAGGCACAGTGCCTGCTGCGCCGGGCGGGCGTCTCCCCGGGGGACGTCGACGGGATCTTCGGCCCGCTGACCCGGCGCGCGGTCAAACGCTTCCAGGACCGGGAGGGGCTGGCCGTGGACGGGATCGTCGGCCCGTGCACCTGGCGGGCGCTCCGGGTGGCGGCACCGGGATGACCACGGAACACACCCGGCTGACCGCGGCGCTGCGCGAGCTGAGGGCCCGTACGGGACTGAGTCTTGCGGCACTGGCGGAACGCACGGTGTACAGCAAGTCGTCGTGGGAGCGTTACCTCAACGGCAAGGCCATGCCGCCGCGGCAGGCGATCCGGGAGCTGTGCCGGGTCGCCGGTGAACCGGACGGGCGGCTGCTGGCGCTGTGGGAGATCGCCGAGTCGGCCTGGAGCGGACGCGCGGCGGTCCTCGCTCCCGACCCGGTTCCCGCCCCCGCCCCGGCCGGGCCGCGGTGCGGCCCCGGGACCGAAGCCGGGTCCGGGCGGTCACGCGGCCGGTGGGGCAGGCTCCTGGTGGTGCTGGTCTCGGTCTACGCCGTGATCGCCGGCGGTGTGGCGCTGGGGTTCCTCCTGCTGCCGCACCGGGATCCCGGACCGGGCGAACCGCTGTCGTCCTCCTCGTACGTCCTCGCGCCTCGCTGCCACGGGGACACCTGCGAGGGCCGGGACCCGATGCGCATGGTCTGCGGTGTCGACCCCGACAGCCTCGCCACGTACCGCGCGCCCACCGGCGCCCACGTGGAACTGCGCTACAGCGAGGAGTGCGGCGCGATCTGGGCCCGGATGTGGGGGGCCCGGATCGGTGACCGGGTGGACGTCACGGTCGACGGTCCGCCCCGGGAGGTGCGCGCCGCGGACCGGATCGACGCGGAGACCTACGTCTACACCGAGATGACCGCGGCCCGCCCCGGCAGCACCGTCCGGGCCTGCTTCCGGCCCGCGGCGGACGGTGGCGAGCGGGAGTGCTTCGAGGCCCGCGTGGGCGCGGCCGCGCCGGGCCCGTAGCCCTCGCGGCGCCGGGCGCGTAGCGCCTCCCGGAGCTTCCGCTTCCCGCGGTCCGGACGGTCCGGCGGGCCTCGGCCCTTCGTGGTGACGGCCCCGTGGACGTCGATGCCGGCGTCCGTCACGTCGCGGGTGGCCGACCGCCTGTTCCTGTGCGGCCTCACGGCCCGCACGCTCCACCGGGGCATGGCCCCGCTGGGCATCCGGACGCCCGAGCGGCTCTGACGTCGCCGCCGGGGCCCGGGCCCCGTCACCGCAGGAGCGTCAGGCCCGCCGGTGCGTCGATGCCGAACTCCTCGGCCAGCGTCCGGTGGGCCTCCGTCTCGTCGGACAGCTTCCTCTCGGCGACCGTGCCGTCGTCGGTGCGCGTCACGGTGAGGCGGTCGCCGTCGAGGAGCAGGTGGGCGTCCGGGGTGAGGCGCTGGACGTAGGGGCGCCGGGAGAACGGGGACCGCGGGTTCGTGGCGATGTGCCAGTTGATCATCTCGTAGTCGGACGGCTCGAACGGCTCCGGGGTGAAGGCGTACTGCGCCTGCCAGCCGCCCGTGGTGTGCGCCTGGAGCACCCATGTCTCCAGCGGCCCCCGGCGCGGTGCGCGTATCAGCCGGTGCCGGCGTCCGGCGTCGTGGAACTCGGTGTCCGCCGTGAGCGGCACCGGTTCCAGCAGCGAGCCGATGGCGCCGAAGCCGACGTCGGCCAGGTGGGGCCGCGGCTCGCCGGGCAGCTCGGCGAGGAGGGCCATGTGGGTGCGCGGGCGGTCCTCGAAGCGGTCCGCGCCGACCACGACCCGCGCGGTCAGCCGGGTCACCCGTACGCCGAGCGCCTCCAGGGCCGCCGCGAACAGCGTGTTGTGCTCATAGCAGTAGCCGCCGCGCCGGCGGCCGTGGACCAGCTTGGCCATCAGGTCGGAGAGGTCGAGGGAGGGGGCCCGGCCGCCGAGGGCGTCGAGGTTCTCGAAGGGGATGGCCCTCATGTGGGCGAGCTGCACGCCGCGGAGCGTGGCCGCGTCGGGGTGCCGCCCGCCCTCCCAGCCGATGCGCTCGAAGTAGGCGTCGAGGGAGAAGGGTGTCGTCGTCCGTGCGCTGTCAGACATGGCATCACGGTACGTGCGGCGGCGGCATCCCCGCCCTCGTCCATTGGTCCTACGCCGGGGTCCGCCGCGGGTCCTGGGCCGTCCGGTGCGCCGCCGTCCGCAGCCCCTCGCCCAGCCTGCGCAGCCCTTCCGCGATCTCGTCCGGGGTCTGCGTCACGAAGCACAGGCGAAGTGTGGCGCGGCCCGTCTCAGCCCTTCGCGGCGACGGCTCCGTAGACGTTGATGTCGGCGTCCGTCACGTCGTCGATGTCCTCGTAGCGGACCCGCTCGATGGGGTCGAGGCCCTCCAGGTAGGAGGCCTCCGGCCGCTCGGGGACGGGTGCGGCGTGGTCGGGGCGCCAGTGGTGCACGGGGACCACGCCCGGGTCCACGACGTCCAGGGAGTTCTCCGCGAAGAACCGCTCAACCTGCGCCCGCGTGCGCAGCACGAACGTGAACCCCCGCTCGGTGTACGTCCGTTGGACCGCCCGGATGCTCTCGGGGTTGAGGTCCTCGGTGAGGTGGCTGAGCACCACGCGGCTGCCGGAGGGCAGGGCGCCGACGAGTTCGCGCACGATCGGGTACGCCTCCTCGCCCTCGACGAAGTGCAGGACGGCGACCAGGCACAGCGCGATCGGCCGGTCGAAGTCCAGTGTCTTCGCCGCCCGTTCGAGAATGGCGGCCGGGTCCTTCAGGTCCGCGTCGAGGTAGTCCGTACGCCCCTCGGGCCCGCCGGTGAGCAGGGCGCGCGCGTGCGCCAGCACCACCGGGTCGTTGTCGACGTACACGACGCGCGACTCGGGGGCGACGCGCTGGGCGATCTGGTGCACGTTCTCCGCGGTGGGCAGGCCGGTGCCGATGTCGAGGAACTGGCGGATGCCGTCGTCCGTCACCAGCTCGTTCACCGCGCGCCGCAGGAAGTCCCGGTTGTGCCGCACGTCGAGGTACCCGCGCGGGTTCGCCGCCAGTCCCGCGGCCGCCGCCGACAGGTCCGCGGGGTAGTGGTCCTTGCCCCCGAGGAGCACGTCGTAGACCCGGGCCGGATGCGCCTTGCCGCTGTCGATCCGCCGTTGGAACTCGGCGGGGTCCTGGCTGAGCGCGTCACCGGACACGGGCTTCTCCCTCACGGTTCGTGCTGGACGAAACGGTGCGCACGCACACCCTGCCGGGAGCGGCGCCCCACGCGATCACCTTACGCCGGGCGGCAGTTGGACCGCCGCCCGGACGCGCCGTCCGCCGGATCAGGTGCCCTCGAAGTACTCCCAGGTGTTGCCGCCCAGCATGTACCCGTAGTACTCGGTCTTCGAGGCGCTGGTGCGGAACGGCTTGCCGTGGTCGTCGATCCGGATCGTGCCCTTCCGTGATCCGCTGGACCAGTCGAGCTCCAGGTACCAGCGGACGTCGTGCCCGGAGGTGTGCGCGTCGACGTAGAAGACCTCGGGGTCGGACTCGGTCACGCTGTAGGGGAAGTTCCGCTGCCCGTTGATCGGGGTGACCGTGGCGTCGCCCAGGTCGAGCGACGCGTCGAACGACTTGGTGGACACCTCGCCGCCGCAGCCGACGCCCGCCGCGTACTTCTTCCATTCGAGCGGTGCCCCACTGCTCGCCACGCGCAGGTGCAGCCCTTGCACGACGACGGTCTCCTCGCCCGTGCCCTGCACGGTGAGCGCGACCATCTGCCGGTCGGCGGGGACGGCACCGAGCGGGGTGACCCAGCCGACCGCGCTCTGCTGGGAGGGCGGGGGCGGCATGTTCTGCGGGCTGCGGTCGACGAGGAAACTCTGCTCGCAGGGGGAGTCCCAGTAGTACGGCGTGGTCTGCACCGTGACCGGGACACCCCCCTCTTCTCCGCGGTCCCGGCCGGTGGAACCGCCGGCGTTCCCGCCCCGGGAGGCCGAAGGGCTCGCCGTCGGCTCGTCCTTCGCGGACGCGGAGGCGGACGGCTTGGCCGACTTGCTCGTGCTCGGGGAGGCCGACCGCTCGGTCCGCGACGGCGAGGGGGACTCCGAGGGGGAGACGGTGGCTCCGGCGGCGTCGGCGGAGCCGTCCCGTCCGGTCTCCCCGTCCGGGAGCAGCGTCGCTCCGAGCGCCACGGCGACGACGAGGGCGACGGCCGTGCCGGCGTACAGGGCGGTCCGCCGTGAGAGCCTGCGGCCCCCCGCCGGTGTACCGGCCCGGGCCGCGTCACCGACCACGGTGACGGCCTCCTCCTCGTCTCCCGGGGACGCGCCGGCGGGGGGCTCGCTTCCGGTGCGGCCGGGCTCGGCCGGCTCCTCGGCAGACTCGGCCTTCTTATCGGCGGGCTCGGCCTTCTCCCCGGCGGGCTCGGCCTGCCCCTCGGAGGGCTCGGCTCCTCCCATGACCGGCTCGGCCCGCCCCTCGACGGACTCGCCCTCCTCCGAGGACGTGGTCTTCCGCTCCTCCGCGGACTTGGCCTTCTCTCCCTCCGCGGACTTGGCCTTCTCCTTCGCGCCGCTGTCCTCCTTCACGCCCCGCAGGGCGTCCGCGCGGATCCAGCGGCGGTGGAGCTCCAGCAGTTCCTCGGGGGTCGCCCGGCACAACCGGGCCATCCGTTCCACCGGGGCGAACTCCACCGGTACGACCTCACCGCTGACGTAGCGGTGGAGTGTCGACGCACTCATGTGCAACCGCTTGCCCAGCGTCCCGTAACTGAGGCCGGAACGCTCCTTCAGCTCCTTCAGCAGCCCCGCGAAATCGTCCCCCGCCACCGTCTCTCCCATTCCCGCATCCCCGCACCGCGTCCCAGCGGGACGCTGTTTTCCCAGCTCAGAGCCGTTTTCGTCATTCCATTGTCCCGCATGTCCCGGCGTGGCTGGCGACCGGGACGGACCGTGCCACACGCTGTGGTCATCCAAGCAGCCGTTCCTGACCACCAGTTGAGCGGCCCGCACACTCCAGCCACATCCGAAGGGGTTTCACCATGTCCGTACGCACCATCCGCACCCGCCTGTTCGCCGCGTCCACCGTCGCCCTGGCGGCGCTGGCACTGACGGCCTGCGAGGGCGGATCGGACACGGGCGCCGACAGCCCGTCCTCCTCCACCACGGCCACCGCCGAAACGAAGCCGTCCACCGCGGACTCCGCCGGCACGTCTGGAGACAACGGCTCGAACGGTACGGACGCCCAGGGCGACAAGGGCGGTTCGTCCGGCTCCTCGGGCGCCGGCGAGAACAACGGCACGGCAGGCGGGTCCGGAAACGGGAACGGAAACGGCTCCGGCTCCGGCTCCGGCACGCAGGACAAGGGCACCCTCGGCAAGTGCTCCGCGTCCGCCGTGAAGGTCACCGCCACCGAGGTGGAGCGCCCGGTCAACCACCTGCTGCTGACCGCCACCAACACCGGCTCGAAGAGCTGCTACCTGCCCGCCTACCCGCAGGCGAAGTTCGGCGAGGCCCAGTCCGTGCCGCCGGTCTTCGAGGAGACCAAGCCGCAGGCGGTGACGACCCTGGAGCCCGGCAAGTCCGGTTACGCGGGCGTGCTGCTGTCGGCCGCCGACGGCAGCGCCGGGAACGGGCACACGGTGAACACCCTCACGATTCCGTTCGGCGACGGCTCGATCGCCACCGTGAGCCTGCCCCCCGGCGGCGTCCACGTCGACGACGCCCTGCAGGTCACCTACTGGCAGTCCACCATGGACAACGCCCTGTACTAGAGCGCGGCACCCGCCCGGCTCCCCCGGCCCGCCCGTCCCGCCCCGCCCGCTCCTCGGCAGGCAGGGAGGGACGGGCCGCGGGCATGCGGCAGGGGTCAGGCGTCAGCGCAGGGCGCGGGCCACCTCGGTGGCCCAGTAGGTGAGGATGCTGCGCGCACCGGCCCGCTTGATGCCGGTCAGTGCCTCCATGATCGCCCGGTCCCGGTCGATCCAGCCCTTCTCGGCGGCGGCCTCGATCATCGAGTACTCACCGGAGATCTGGTACGCCGCCACCGGCACGTCCACCGCGTCCGCGACCCGGGCGAGGATGTCCAGGTACGGGCCCGCCGGCTTCACCATCACCATGTCGGCGCCCTCCTCCAGGTCGAGCGCCAGCTCGCGCATCGACTCGCGGACGTTCGCCGGGTCCTGCTGGTACGTCTTGCGGTCGCCCTTGAGCGAGGAGCCGACGGCCTCCCGGAACGGCCCGTAGAAGGCGGAGGCGTACTTGGCGGTGTAGGCGAGGATGGCGACGTCCTCCCGCCCGATCTGGTCGAGGGCGTCGCGGACGACGCCGATCTGCCCGTCCATCATCCCGCTCGGCCCGACGACGTGGGCGCCCGCGTCGGCCTGCACCTGGGCCATCTCGGCGTACCGCTCCAGCGTGGCGTCGTTGTCGACGCGCCCCTGCTCGTCGAGGACCCCGCAGTGCCCGTGGTCGGTGGTCTCGTCGAGGCACAGGTCGGACATGACGAGCAGGTCGTCCCCGACCTCGGCCCGCACGTCCCGCAGGGCCACCTGGAGGATCCCGTCCGGGTCGGTGCCCGGCGTCCCGAGGGCGTCCTTCTTGGACTCCTCCGGCACGCCGAACAGCATGATCCCGGAGATCCCGGCCGCCACGGCCTCAGCCGCCGCCTTCTTCAGGCTGTCCCGCGTGTGCTGCACCACGCCCGGCATCGCCGCGATCGGCACGGGTTCGCTCACGCCCTCCCGCACGAAGGCCGGGAGGATGAAGTCGGCGGGGTGCAGCCGGGTCTCGGCGACCATGCGCCGCATGGCGGGGGTGGTCCGCAGACGCCGCGTCCGCGTGCCGGGGAAGGATCCGTACGTCGTCATACCACCTACGCTACGCCCGCCCCTCCCGTGCCTTTGCCGACGCGAAGTCGGCGGCCCCGGACCACGTGCGGTCCCCGATCCCCGTACGGACCCCGAAGGCCCACCTCCAGGCCCCCGGGTCCACGTGCGGCCCCCGGAGGTCCACGCTCCCCCATGCGGACCCGCCCCCCTGTGCGGCCCCCGGAGATCCACGAACGCCCGCCCCGGACCGAGCGGACCCACGCCCCGCCGAACCTCCTCCGCTTCGGCCCCGCGGTGTGGGTACCGTTCCCTCCACCGCGCTCACGCCACCGGGAGGAACACCATGCGGCTTCGCTGTGCCGTGCTCGACGACTTCCAGGACGTCGCCACCACGATCGCCGACTGGAGCCCCCTCCACGACCGCGTGGAGGTGACCTCCTTCACCGAGCACTTCGCCACGGAGGACGAACTGGCCGCGGCGCTCGCGGACTTCGAGATCGTGGTGACGCTGCGGGAACGCGTCCCGTTCCGTACCTCCCTGCTCGACCGGCTCCCCCGGCTGGAGCTGCTCGTCGCGTCCGGCATGCGCAACTCGGTCATCGACCACGCCGCCGCCGAACGCAACGGCGTCACGGTCTGCGGCACCCAGAGCTTCCCCACCCCGCCGGTGGAACTGACCTGGGCGCTGCTGCTCGGACTGGCCCGCGGCATCGTCCCGGAGAGCAACGCCCTGCGTGCGGGCGGTCCTTGGCAGTCGACGGTCGGCGCGGACCTGCACGGCCGCCGCCTCGGTCTGCTCGGGCTGGGCAAGATCGGCAGCCGGGTGGCGCGGGTGGGCCTCGCCTTCGGCATGGAGGTCACGGCGTGGAGCCCGCACCTCACCAAGGAGCGCACGGACGAGGTGGGCGTCGAACTGGCGCCCTCGAAGGAGGAGTTGCTCCGCACCAGCGACTACGTCTCGCTCCACCTCGTCCTGGGCGACACCACCCGGGGCATCCTGAGCGCCCCCGAACTGGCCCTGCTGAAGCCGACCGCCCACCTGATCAACACCTCCCGCTCGGCACTCGTCGACCAGGACGCCCTGCTCACCGCACTGCACGAGGGCCGTATCGCGGGCGCGGCGGTCGACGTCTTCGACACGGAGCCGCTCCCCGCCGGCCACCCGATGCGCACCGCCCCCCGCCTCCTGGCCACCCCACATCTCGGCTACGTCTCCGAGCTCAACTACCGCACGTACTACGGCCAGGCGGTCGAGGACATCGAGGCCTACCTCTCCGGCGCCCCGATCCGCCGCCTCGGCTGACGCCGCCGGAGCGCGCGTCGCCGAGACGGCCGCCCCGCACGTGGCGCAGGGGTCAGAACTCACTGGCGGGGAACACCCGCCACACCTGGGCCAGGTGCACCCCGCCGCCCCACATCCGGGTCAGGCCGAGCAACTTGTCGTTCAGCTGGTGGTATTCGGCGAGGCCGAGCGCGAAACGTGGATGCACGACCGAGACGATGACGTAGCTGTCGGAACTGACGTCCTGGCGGACGAACCGCCAGTTCTGGTGGAGGCTGTCGGTCCGCTCCTGGAAGGTGACGACGTCCGACGGCTTGGCGCCGACGGTCAGGCAGCGGCGGTTGGCGAACGATTCGATGCGTGCGGTCCCGTCCCCGTTCTCCACCAGGTACCACTTGTGGCCGGTGGTGTTTGTCCGGAACGGGAACTCGGCCCAGTTCTGCACGTGGTTGCCGACACCGTCGTGCCAGTCGTTGCACATGAAGTACGTCCCGGTGACGTGATGAGACATCCCCACCGGACCGATGGGCAGTGCCGTGATCATGTCGGGCACGAGTGACTCCTCGTCTCTCCGTTCGGGCCGCGTGGCCCCGTACGCGAAGAGCCTTCACACCCACCCACCACCCCAACCAGCGGGCGGAGTCGCGCCACCGCACTCCACGCCCCCTGCGCACTCCGCACAGCGGCGCACTCCGCGCGCACACCGGCACCCGGCGGAACGCCGTACGCCTCACGGCGCGGTCAGCACCTGCCGCACGAACTCCCCCAGGCGTGCCCGAAGTTCGTCCCGGCCCAGCCCGCGCGCCCCGGCGAGGTACTCGACCAGGTCCGCCCGTACGGCGGCCAGCAGGGCGTGTGCGGTGAAGTCTCCGTCGGCGAGATTCGGGACGTCCGCCAGCGCGGACCGCAGGAGAGCGTGCCATCGCCCGTAGTGCTCCGCCCGGTAGGGGCTGTCGGCCCCGGCCCCCTCCAGCGCCAGCGCGAGATGGCGGTTGTCGAGCTTGAAGCACAGGATGGCGTCGAGCAGCGCGGGCACGCGCTCCGGCGCGGGCGCGCCGGGACCCAGCGGCGGCGGCCCCTCCGCCACGGCCCGCTCCAGGGGCTCCAGCCGTGCCGCGTACAGCGCGCGGATCAGCGCCGTGCGGTCGCCGAAGGCGCGGAACAGCGTCCCCTTGCCGACACCGGCCGCCGCCGCGACGTCGGACATCGTGATGTCGTCAGGGTTCTCGCAGCGGGCGAAGAGTTCGTCGGCGGCGGCGAGCAGCGCCGCCCGATTGCGGGCCGCGTCCTTGCGCGGCTTGCGCTCGGTCATGCGATCCCCGCTCCTTCCTCCGTGATCGTCCTCCCGCGATTGCAAAGCGGACCGCCGGTCCGTATTGTTCGTGGAGACGAAAGCGGACCGACGGTCCGTATTCTACGGGACGGAGACACCCATGCCCACGCTCACCCCCGACGCCTCCCCGGAAGCGATCTACCGTCAAGGCCTGCGCCTGCTGCTCGACAAGGACGTCCCCGCGTGGGTCGACCTGTGGGCCGAGGACGGCGTCATGGAGTTCCCCTTCGCCCCCGAGGGCTGGCCCCGCCGACTGGAGGGCAAGGCGGCGGTCGCCGCGTACATGCGCGACTACCCCGATCACATCGACCTCCAAGAGATCCCCGACCTGCGCATCCACCGGACCGACGACCCCGGCACCCTCGTGGTCGAGATGCGCGCGGAGGGCCGCGTGGTCGCCACCGGCGCGGCCTACGACATGACGTACATCGCCGTCGTCACCTTCCGGGACGGCCTGATCACCGCCTACCGCGACTACTGGAACCCGCTCGCCGTGCAGGAGCCCGGCGTCGACTTCACCGGGAGCACCCGATGACCCCCACCGGCACCGTCCTCGTCGTCGGCGCCACCGGCACCACCGGAAGCCGCACCGCCGCCCGGCTCCTCGCCGCCGGCCACCGCGTCCGCGCCGCCTCCCGCCGGGGCACCCCGCTCCCCGGTGCGGAACCGGTCCGCTTCGACTGGTACGACCCCGCCACCCACGACGCCGCCCTCGCCGGCACCGACCGTGTCTACCTCGTCCCGCCGGTCGGCGACCCGGACCCGGCGGCGGTCATGCTCCCCTTCCTCGAACGGGCCCGGACCCTGGGCGCGCGCCGGGCGGTCCTCCTCAGCTCCTCGGCCGTCCCCGAGGGCGGCCCGGCGGTGGGCAGGGTGCACCAGGCCCTCCCGTCCCTCTTCGACGAGTGGGCGGTACTGCGCCCCTCCTGGTTCATGCAGAACTTCACCGGCACCCACCTCCACGCCACCACGATCCGCGAGACCGGTGCCTTCGCCACCGCCACGGGTGACGGCCGCGTCGCCTACGTCGACGCCGACGACATCGCCGCCGTCGCGGTACGCGCCCTGACCGACGACGACGCCCCGAACCGCGACCTCGTCCTGACCGGCCCCGAGGCCCTCACCCACGACGACATCGCCACGATCCTCACCGAGGTCACCGGCCACCCCGTCACCCACCACCGCCTGACCGTCACCGAGGTCCGCCACCGCCTCACCGAACAGGCCGGCATCCCACCGGAGTTCGCCGCCCTCCTCGCCGACATGGACCACGCCATAGCCACCGGCGCCGAGTCCCGCACCACGAACACCGTCCACCACCTCACCGGCCGCCCACCCCGCGACTTCCGCACGGTCGCCGAACGGGAGACCGCGCTCATCCCCTAGGGACCTCAGCCGTGTCGCCGGGAAGAGGCTGCCCCGGGCGCCGGCGAGGAGGCCGGGAAGGGCACGTCACCGGCCGCGGTCAAGGACCACCGGGTCACGGATCCGTCCCGGTCGGGGGCGCGCCCGGTGGTGGTGTGCGCTGCACCCGCTTCCTTCTGTAACAGCGGTGTATTAGCGGACGATTGGGCGAAACGACGAACCGAACCGGTGTCTCTTGGTGTTCAGAAACGCTCGCTCGGACCGACGGGCCGGCACATCGACCGATACCGAGGAAGACACCATGCGCATCAACAAGATCACCATCGCAGCCCTGGCCGTCGTCGCGGGTCTCTCGCTCACCGCCTGCCAGAACGACGACGCCGCCACGGACCAGAGCAACTCGTCCGCCGCGTCCACCCCGTCTTCCTCGAACGACGGTTCGAGCTCGGGCGGCTCGGCCCAGGGCGCCTCGAAGGACTCCACCGGGAAGAACACGGACGAGGGGAAGGGCACGGTCGCCGGAACCGGCTCCGACAAGGGCGGCACGACCGGCAAGTGCCGCACCGACGAGCTGGAGGTCACGGCGACGGACCACACCGTCGAGGGCGACCCGGAGGGCATGGTCGCAGTGGAGTTCACCAACGGCGGCGGCCGGGACTGCGCGATCTCGGGTTACGCGGGTGTCGACCTGAAGACCAACGCGGGATCGCTGCCCGCGGAGCGCACCGGCGAACAGGCCCCCTCGGTCACCCTCAAGGACGGCGAGTCGGTGGCCTTCGCCGTCAGCTACCCGGTCAACGACTCGGGCGGCTCCGGCGTCCGCATCACGGGGCTGGTGGTGACCCCGCCGGACGAGACGAAGTCGGTCACCCTCGACTGGCCGGGCGCCGCCTCGCTGCCCGTCACGGACGGCTCCGGCACCCCGGTCCAGGTCGGCCCGATCGGCAGCGCGGGCCAGGGCGGCTGACCCGTGCCGGCACCGGGCTCAGGCCGCGCTCGCCACACCGCTCGTTGTCGTCGTCGGTCCGTACCGGCAGTCGCGGCAGCGGCCGGGTTCCGGGGCGCGGAACACCCGGTTGCAGCCGTCGCAGTCCTGGAAGGGGGGCGGGCGGTGGGCACCGGCCGTGGCCGGTGGAGACGCCGGGGCCGCGGGAAGCGGCGGGGGCAGCAGCTCGCGGAGCCGGTAGGCGATCACGCCCGCCGGGTACTTCATGGGGACGGGCAGGTCGGCGGTCAGGGTGCGGTGGACGGCGGCGGGGGCGGCACCTCGTTCGAGCCAGTCGACGACACTCGGGGCGAGTCTGTTCACGTCCCGCAGGGACAGGGTGAGGCGCTCGTCGGTACGGCGCAGACCGGCGAGGAGGGTGACCGCCTCCTCGTACCGCCGACCGGAGCGAACGGGCTCGCACGACGGGCCCACGGGGGCGGGGGCGGATACGGACGCCTCAAGGGCCTCCACCGGCGCGTCCGGGACAACCGGAACAGCCGGAGCAGTCTGAGCAGCCGGGGCAACCGGCTCACCGGGGACTTGATCCCCCTCCCCGGGATCCTCCCGGCCGCCCGCACCCTCGACCGAGTCCCGAGTGCGGGCACGACCCGTCCCCGCACGCCCGACCGCCCCAGCGGGAACGGGCGACGCGACCGCTCGCGCGGCGAGCGGCGTGTGGTGGGCGTACGTACGCGTCACCAGACGGCCCGCCTCCGTGTGCTCGCGCACCCGCTCCAGGTAGCCGTGCGCCTCCAGCTCCCGCAACGCGAACGCGATCCGGTCCCGCCCCTCGGGGAAACGCTCGGCGAGACTGCGGATGTCGACCAGTGTGCCCTCGGGCACCGACAGGATGTGGGTCGCCAGCCCGATCGCGGTCAGCGACAACTCACGGTGCTGGGCGAGGTGGTTGCCCACCACCACGTACTGACCGGACTGGTACGTGCGTACGTGTGTGACACCGGAGGGTGTGGCGGATCGTCGAACACCCTGAATCGGGAGCGGGGCAGGGCTAGGCTTCTTCTCAGCCATGGGGAAGCTCTCTTCTTCCTCGTTGGTCAGGCCCTCGCCTCGGGAGTGCTAGTCCCGGCGGGGGCCGACGCATGTACGGGCTTGGGGGAGCGCCGAGTTGCTCCGGCCGCTCCTGTGCCGAGACTGCCCGCCCGAACCACCACCGCGCCAGCCAGTTCGACGCGTTTCACCCGCTCGGGTGACCTACGCGAGGTTTGGTTGGGTTGGTTGGTTTTTACCCTTGGTTCTTAGGTCTTTTACCGCCCGCAGCTCCGGCCCGCGCCCTGCCGCATCCCGTACTACCTGGCCCCGGCTCGGGGGTCGTCGACGAGGATCGTACGAGCCAGCTCGCGAACGCCGCTGACCCGAGGATGTGAGCGGTGCAGCTCTTTGACGATGGCGTGTCGCGGGTGGGCCACGGCTACGGTGCTCCAGCACCGTGCCCACTCCCTTCAAGGACGCCCATGCCCCGCACGTCACACGACCCCGCCCTCTTCTGGGACCGCTACAAACCGGACCGGGACGGACCGTCGCCACCTCCCGACGTGCCGGCTTTCGAGTGGACGCAGTACCAAGGCCATGGCCCGGGAGCCGAACTGCTCGGCCGGCCGCACACCGCGCTGGAACTGGGTGCGGCCGAGTGCCGGGAGGCGTCGTGGCTGGCACGCCGGGGAGTACGCGTCACGGCCCTGGACCTGTCCCCCGTTCAGGTCGAGCGGGCGCGCAGGTGGTGGAAGGACGTTCCCGGCCTGACGATCGAGGAGGGGGAGGCATGTTCCTTCCTCCGTGCGTGCGACCGGACGTACGACGCGGTCTACTCGATCTGGGGAGCGGTGTGGTTCACCGACCCCGAAGAGCTCTTCCCGCTGGTGGCCGAACGATTGTCACCGGGCGGAGTGTTCGCCTTCTCGCACGGCGAGACCCCCCGGCACCTCGACGGCCGTGGCCCCATGTACGGGAAGGGCCCGGAGGGCAGGGAGATGACCGTGGACCGCTGGTGCCATCCCCCCGAGACATGGGCCGCCTTGGCACGCGAGCACGGCTTCCATGACGTCCGGGCACGGTGCCTTCCCGCGCCCACCGGCCAGGCGCTGGGCACGATCATCGTCGAAGCACGGCTTCCTGTCTGACCGGGCGAACAGCCCGCGACATCCTCGCCGAGGCCCGCGCCGAGTTCCCGGCCTTCGCCGAGGACATCGACGCCCTCTGCCGCCGAGGTCACCGGAAGCGACCGAGCTCCAGCTCGGCCCACACGGTCTTGCACGGGAACGGCCCCGGCAGCACACCCCAGCGGTCGGCCGACTCCTCGACCAGCAGCAGCCCGTAGCCCGACTCGGCGGGCTCCGGCGGAGCGTCACGGGCCACGGGCGCGCTCTCGCCCCTGGGGTCGGTCACCTCGATGCGCAGCACCCCGTCCACGGTGACGGTGAGGGTGAGCCGGAAGCCCCGGCCGGGGACACGGCCGTGCACGACGGCGTTCGTGGCCAGTTCGGCGACGATCAGCCGGGCCGGGTCCAGTGGCAGCCCCCAGGAGCACAGTTGCTCGGCGGTCAGCAGTCGGGCGAGACGGGCACCCCGACGGGTGGCGGAGAACGGCACGGTGAACTGATGGAGCGGGGTGCGTGGTGCAGTGATTTCCTGATTCACATCACTCAGAGTGTTCACGTGTGCGTACCTTGTGAAGACGGGTGGCCCGTGCGACCGGCGGTTGTCCGTGAGGGGTTCGGGTTCCGTCCGGGCCGCCCGGAGTGACCGGGCGCGGGCGGTCGGAGTTGGTCCGGGGAAGGGCGCGCGACGGGAGGCGGCGAGCATGAGCGGGTGGGAAGCGGGGCTGGACGACGAAGAGGCCGGGGCCGTGATGCGTACGGTCACACGGCAGTTGAAGCTGTGGCGGGAGGCGGCCGGCCTCACCCAGGCGGAGTTCGGGGCGGCGATCAAGTACGGGGAGGAGCTGGTCTCCTGCGTGGAGCGGGGACGACGGATTCCCCGGCCGGAGTACTTGGACGCGGCGGACGAGGTCCTGGGCGCGGGCGGGAAGATCGCCGCGATGAAGAAGGACGTGGCGGAGGTCCGGTACCCGAAGAAGGTGCGGGGCTTGAAGAAGCTGGAGGAGGAGGCCGTCGAGCTGGGGGCCTACAACAACTCCGTCATTCACGGGTTGTTGCAGACCACGGAGTACGCGCGGGCGGTATTCAGCGCTCGTCGGCCGCCTTTCACGGCGGATGAGCTCGAACAGCGACTGACGGCCCGCGTGGCACGACAGGAGATCGTCAGTGATACGACGGCTCGCCCCCTCTTCAGTTTTGTCCAGTGCGAGTCGACACTCCGTCGGCCCATTGGGGGCAGGGTGGTTATGCGTGGGCAACTCGAACGGCTGTTGGAGGTAGCCAAGTTCCCCAATATCGATCTTCAGGTACTCCCACTCAGCCATGAGGAAAACTCGGGTCTTGCCGGGTCGTTCAGACTGCTCAGGCTCAAGGACGGCACCACGGTCGGGCACGTTGAGGTGCAGCACATCAGCCGTGTGATCGCTGACCCGAAGGAAGTGCAACTCCTCGACATGCGTTATGGGACCATCCGGGCGCAGGCTCTCAGCCCACGAGAGTCGCTGGCCCTCATCGAGACAGTGCTTGGAGAGACATGACCCTCAAGCCCTACGCCGGAGCCAACCCCGACCCTGCGTGGACGAAGAGCAGCTACAGCACGGACGAGGGCCCTGACTGCGTCGAGGTAGCCACCGCCTCCGCCCACATCCTCGTCCGCGACTCCAAGATCCCGGACGGCCCCCACCTCACCCTCACCCCCACCACCTGGGCGACCTTCCTCCCGTACGCCTCAGGCAACTGACGCGAACGGGGCGGGCACAGCGTACGTACGCTGTGCCCGCCCCACTGCTCGCCGGGATCAGGTCGTCGACCGCCGCCTCCGCGCCCCCGGCCGCCGCTCGCTCGGCCGCGTCACCGGATCGCCGGCCTCCAGCGCCGCCATCCGCCGGCGCATACCGAAGTCGGCCAGGGCCTCCGCCAGCTTGTGGACCGACGGCTCGGGGGCCATCACGTCCACCCGCAGACCGTGTTCCTCCGCCGTCTTCGCCGTCGCCGGGCCGATGCAGGCGATCACCGTCACGTTGTGCGGCTTGCCCGCGATGCCGACCAGGTTCCGGACCGTCGAGGACGACGTGAACAGGACCGCGTCGAAGCCGCCGCCCTTGATCGCCTCACGGGTCTCCGCCGGGGGCGGCGACGCGCGGACCGTGCGGTAGGCGGTCACGTCGTCGACCTCCCAGCCCAGGTCGATGAGACCGGCGACCAGCGTCTCCGTGGCGATGTCGGCGCGCGGCAGGAAGACGCGGTCGATCGGGTCGAAGACCGGGTCGTAGGGAGGCCAGTCCTCCAGGAGGCCGGCCGCGGACTGCTCGCCGCTCGGCACCAGGTCCGGCTTCACGCCGAAGGCGATCAGCGCGTTGGCCGTCTGCTCGCCCACCGCGGCGACCTTGATCCCGGCGAAGGCACGGGCGTCGAGGCCGTACTCCTCGAACTTCTCCCGGACCGCCTTCACCGCGTTGACCGACGTGAACGCGATCCACTCGTAGCGGCCCGTCACCAGGCCCTTGACCGCCCGCTCCATCTGCTGCGGGGTGCGCGGGGGCTCCACCGCGATCGTCGGGACCTCGTGCGGCACGGCCCCGTAGGACCGAAGCTGGTCGGAGAGCGACGCCGCCTGCTCCTTCGTCCGCGGCACGAGCACCTTCCAGCCGAACAGCGGCTTGGACTCGAACCACGACAGCTGGTCGCGCCGGGCGGGGGCGCTGCGCTCACCGACCACGGCTATCACCGGCCGGCCGCCGTCCGGGGACGGCAGCACCTTCGCCTGCTTCAGCGTCTGCGCGATCGTGCCGAGCGTCGCCGTCCAGGTGCGCTGCCGGGTCGTCGTACCGGCGACGGTCACCGTCAGCGGGGTGTCGGGCTTGCGTCCTGCGGACACCAGTTCGCCCGCCGCGGCGGCCACGGAGTCCAGCGTGGTGGAGACGACCACCGTGCCGTCCGACGCGCCGACCTCCGTCCAGCAGCGGTCCGAGGCTGTGCGCGCGTCCACGAAACGGACGTCCGCGCCCTGCGCGTCACGCAGCGGCACACCGGCGTACGCGGGGACGCCGACCGCCGCCGCGACACCGGGCACGACCTCGAACGGCACCCCGGCCGAGGCGCACGCCAGCATCTCCTCGGCGGCGTACGCGTCGAGCCCGGGGTCACCGGACACCGCACGTACGACCCGCCTGCCGCCTCGCGCGGCCTCCATGACAAGATGTGCGGCATCCCGCACCGCGGGAACACCAGCGGTTGTTGACGCGCCGTCAACGACCGTCAGCTGGGGCGTGCCCGTGCCCGGAACCGACGTGTCGGCATCCGTGTGCACCTCGGCGACGCCCTGCCTCGCGTGCGTGCGTACGACGTCGAGCACCTCGTGCTCGGCGACGAGGACGTCCGCGTTCGCCAGCGCCTCCACGGCGCGCAGGGTCAGCAGTCCCGGATCCCCGGGTCCGGCACCGAGGAAGGTGACGTGCCCGTGTTCCGGAGGGGCGGGAAGGGTGGTGGGGCTCACTGCGCTCGCTCCCCCATCAGACCGGCCGCGCCCTGCGTGAGCATCTCGGTGGCGAGTTCGCGACCGAGTGCCATCGCCGCTTCGTGCGTCTCGGGCACGGGACCGGTGGTGGACAGCTGCACCAGCGTCGAGCCGTCGGTCGTGCCGACGACGCCGCGCAGGCGCATTTCCTTGACAGACTGCCCGTCGCTCAGGAGATCGGCCAGCGCCCCCACGGGTGCGCTGCAGCCGGCCTCCAGAGCGGCGAGCAGGGAACGCTCGGCCGTCACGGCGGCCCGCGTGAGCGGGTCGTCGAGTCCGGCGAGCGCGGCGATCAGCTCCGCGTCGTCCGCGGCGCATTCGACCGCCAGTGCCCCCTGGCCGGGAGCGGGCAGCACCGTGTCGACCGACAGGAAGTCGGTCACCTCGTCACTGCGCCCGATCCGGTTCATCCCGGCGGCGGCCAGCACCACGGCATCCAGTTCGCCCTTGTGGACGTACCCGATGCGGGTGTCGACGTTGCCCCGGATCGGGACCGTCTCGATGTCCATGCCGTGGCTGCGCGCGTACGCGTTCAGCTGCGCCATGCGGCGCGGCGAACCCGTGCCGACGCGGGCGCCGCGCGGCAGGTCGGTGAGCTTCAGCGCGTCGCGTGTGATCATCACGTCGCGCGGGTCCTCGCGCACCGGGATGGCCGCCACGACCAGTTCGTCGGGCTGCGTGGTCGGCAGGTCCTTCAGCGAGTGCACCGCGAAGTCCACCTCGCCCCGCGCCAGTGCCTCGCGCAGCGCGGCCACGAACACGCCCGTGCCGCCGATCTGCGCGAGGTGCTCGCGCGAGACGTCACCGTACGTGGTGATCTCGACGAGCTCGACGGGCCGTCCGGTCACCTGGCTCACGGCTTCCGCCACCTGCCCGGACTGGGCCATGGCGAGCTTGCTGCGCCGCGTCCCCAGCCTCAGTGCCTTCTCAGTCATGCCGGCCCTCGGTTCCTTGCGTTCTTCTCGGTGCTTTCCTCGGCTCGGGAGACGGAGGCCACCGTCTCGGGGTCGAGGTCGAACAGGGTGCGCAGCGCGTCCGCGTACCCGGCGCCGCCGGGCTCGGCCGCGAGCTGCTTGACCCGTACCGTCGGCGCGTGGAGCAGCTTGTCGACCACCCGCCGCACGGTCTGGGTGATCTCCGCGCGGTGCTTGTCGTCCAGGCCGGGAAGCCGCCCCTCCAGTCGGGCGATCTCGCCGGCCACCACATCGGCCGCCATGGTGCGCAGGGCGACGACGGTCGGCGTGATGTGCGCCGCCCGCTGTGCCGCCCCGAACGCGGCGACCTCGTCGGAGACGATACGCCGCACCTGGTCCACATCGGC
The DNA here is from genome assembly GCF_043084105.1 of Streptomyces sp. NPDC014676. Lineage (NCBI taxonomy): Bacteria > Bacillati > Actinomycetota > Actinomycetes > Kitasatosporales > Streptomycetaceae > Streptomyces > Streptomyces sp. NPDC014676. Next base: position 137,137 of record NZ_JBIBZI010000018.1, read on the forward strand.
AGCCATCGGGGCGTCCGCGGAGGCTTCCGCGAGCGATTCGATGTCGACGAGGCGCACGCCGCCCAGGCGGTGCGCGGCCGCGTCGATGTCGCGCGGCATCGCCAGGTCCAGCAGGAACAGCACGGGCGCGGGGCGCGGCGGCTCGGCCACCGGCTCCGGGCGGCGCCGCTCGGGGATCCGGCCGACGGTGGACGCGGTCGCGGCGAGCGCGCCGATCAGCTCGGCGTCGGCCTCCGGACCGCCGCGGCCGGTCCGCTCGTTGTGCCGGCGGTCGACGGTCGTGCCCGCGGCCCACGCGGCGTGCTGCTCCAGCGTCGCCGCGTCCATTCCGGCGACGGCGGCCTCGCCCATCACGGAGAAGCCGGGCCGTACGGCGGACAGGTCCAGCGGGCAGTTCTCCTCCGTGCCCACGGAGGTGGGCGGGAGCGGCGCCTCCTCGGCCGGGACGGTCTCGGCGGCCGGCTGCTCGCCGACCCGGCTCTCGACGCCCGCGGCGACCGCGTCGGCCGTGAGGACCAGGCCCGTCGCGCCGGTGCAGGAGACGACGACGTCGGCACGTGTCAGCTCGAACGGCACCGATCCCATCGGGACCGCGCGGGCCAGCACGTCCGTGTCGTCGCCCTGCGTGAGGATCTCCGCCAGGCGCTCGGCGCGCTCGGGCGTGCGGTTGGCGATCACTATCTCGGCGACACCGGCCCGCGCGAGCGTGGCCGCGGCCAGCGAGGACATCGAACCGGCGCCGATGACCAGGGCCTTCTTGTCCCGCGCCCACGTCTCGACGGGCGCGCCGACGGCGAGCTGCTCCAGGCCGAAGGTGACCAGGGACTGCCCGGCGCGGTCGATACCGGTCTCGGAGTGGGCCCGCTTGCCGACCCGCAGCGCCTGCTGGAACAGGTCGTTCAGCAGCCGTCCGGCGGTGTGCAGGTCCTGTGCGCGGGCGAGCGCGTCCTTGATCTGGCCGAGGATCTGGCCCTCGCCCACGACCATCGAGTCGAGCCCGCAGGCCACCGAGAACAGGTGGTGGACGGCCCGGTCCTCGTAGTGCACATAGAGATAAGGAGTGAGCTCCTCCAGGCCGACCCCGCTGTGCTGGGCGAGCAGCGTGGACAGCTCGGCGACACCGGCGTGGAACTTGTCCACGTCGGCGTAGAGCTCGATGCGGTTGCAGGTGGCGAGGACCGCGGCCTCGGTGGCCGGCTCGGCGGCGACCGTGTCCTGCAGCAGCTTGATCCGCGCGTCCTCGCTCAGCGAGGCCCGCTCCAGCACGCTGACCGGCGCGCTGCGGTGGCTCAGTCCGACGACGAGGAGACTCATGCCGGCATCACGGCGGGTACGTCCCCGTCGGGCCCCTGGTCGGCGGCGGTCTGCTTGCGGGCGGCGGCCGGGGCCGCGGCGGCACGCTCGGCCGTGGCCTCCTCGCCCGCCTTGCGCTGCTCGTGGAAGGCGAGGATCTGCAGCTCGATGGAGAGGTCCACCTTGCGCACGTCGACACCGTCCGGGACGGTCAGCACGGTCGGCGCGAAGTTCAGGATGGAGGTGACACCGGCGGCCACGAGACGGTCGCAGACCTGCTGGGCGGCGCCGGCGGGGGTCGCGATCACGCCGATCGACACGCCGTTGTCCGTGATGATCGACTCGAGCTCGTCGGTGTGCTGCACCGGGATGCCGGCGACGGGCTTCCCGGCCATCGCGGGGTCGGCGTCGATCAGCGCGGCGACCCGGAAACCACGGGAGGCGAACCCGCCGTAGTTGGCGAGGGCGGCGCCGAGGTTGCCGATCCCGACGATCACGACCGGCCAGTCCTGGGTGAGGCCGAGTTCACGGGAGATCTGGTACACGAGATACTCGACGTCGTAGCCGACGCCCCTGGTCCCGTACGAGCCCAGGTAGGAGAAGTCCTTGCGCAGCTTCGCGGAGTTGACCCCCGCGGCGGCCGCCAGCTCCTCCGAGGAGACCGTGGGCACCGAGCGCTCGGAGAGCGCGGTGAGGGCGCGGAGGTACAGCGGAAGGCGGGCGACGGTGGCCTCGGGAATCCCTCGGCTACGGGTCGCCGGTCGGTGAGTTCGGCCAGTTGCCACGGTGCTCCTGCGGGTAGAGCGGGGCTTCAGGCGGTCATACGTCAGGTCATACGTCCCCGGACCGCCCCGTCGAATGCAGGCTATGTCTTTGTGAACGCGTGCACAAAGATTGTGTCCGATTTGCCCGGCCAACGTGACCGGGGTCACGCGCCCCCGGCGCACTCGCGAGGAACCGGCGCGCGAGCGCCACCGTTCCTTTTCTTCTGGGGGCAAAACCGCACACTCTCCTCTGTGAATCCCGCCCCCGAGACCAAGTCGCCATCGATCCTAAGCGACTTTCCGGCCAGTTTGGACTGGCCGGTCAGTCGGTGAGGGCCCTGCGGAGACGGCCCTCGTCCACACGCCAGAAGGTGTGCTGCTCGCCGTCGACGAGGACGACGGGGATCTGCTCCCAGTACCGGTCGTACAGCTCCCGGTCCTCGGTGATGTCCTTGTGCTCCCACGGGACGCCGAGCTCTGCGCACACCTTCTCCACCACCACCTGCGCGTCGTCGCACAGATGGCAGCCGGGCTTGCGCACGAGGGTGACGAGCCGGTCCTGCGGGGCGTCCGGGGTGTTGCGGCGGAAGAGTGGACTCATACGGGCCATTGTCCCGCGCGCCTTCACGCCCCGGCTCCGGAGAGTTCACGACGCCCGAACCTCTCGGCTCCGGAACATCCGCTCCGACTGGCTATGCTCACGCCATGGCCGCTCTCGGATGGCTCACTCCCCGCAGGCGCTCCGCCACGGCACGCAGCGTGCTGGCAGGCGAGGCCTCGGCGGAGGCAGCGCGCAAGTCCACCCAGGAAGTTTCCGAACGCGAACCGGAGTTCCCGGTCGTCGGGGACGAACGGGCCGCCGCGTTCTTCGACCTGGACAACACGGTGATGCAGGGCGCCGCCCTGTTCCACTTCGGGCGGGGGCTGTACAAGCGGAAGTTCTTCGAGACGCGCGACCTCGCCCGGTTCGCCTGGCAGCAGGCGTGGTTCCGGCTGGCCGGGGTCGAGGACCCCGAGCACATGCAGGAGGCCCGCGACTCGGCACTCTCCATCGTCCAGGGCCACCGCGTCTCCGAGCTGCAGTCCATCGGCGAGGAGATCTACGACGAGTACATGGCCGAGCGGATCTGGCCGGGCACCCGGGCGCTGGCACAGGCGCACCTGGACGCGGGGCAGCGGGTGTGGCTGGTGACGGCGGCACCGGTGGAGATCGCCACGGTGATCGCGCGCCGGCTGGGGCTGACGGGCGCGCTCGGCACGGTGGCGGAGTCGGTCGACGGCGTGTACACGGGCAAACTGGTGGGCGAACCGCTGCACGGCCCGGCGAAGGCGGAGGCGGTCCGCGCGCTGGCGCTCGCGGAGGAGCTGGACCTGAGCCGCTGTGCGGCGTACAGCGACTCGCACAACGACATCCCGATGCTGTCCCTGGTCGGTCACCCCTACGCGATCAACCCGGACTCCAAGCTCCGCAAACACGCCCGCCGCATGGACTGGCGCCTGCGCGACTACCGCACCGGCCGCAAGGCGGCCAAGGTCGGCATCCCGGCGGCGGCGGGCGTCGGCGCGGTGGCCGGCGGCACGGCGGCCGCCATCGCCCTCCACCGCAAACGCCGCTGACCACGGGCCACAGCCCGCACGAGACCGGGGGCAACCCCACCCCGTAACCGCGGGCGGTCGCGCCGCGTCCCCACGGGCAGTCGTGCCCCGGTTCCCGCGGGCAGTCGTGCCTCCCCCAGTGCCTTAAAGGCCTGGGAGGTGCCCCCAGCGGCACGGGTGGGCTGGGGGCACCCCCTCTGGGGGAGAGGCACCCCGCGAACGCCGGGCCGCGCGACAACCCCCCGCCCAGCCACAACACCGGGCACACGGCAAACCCCCACCGCACAGGCGGAAGCGACGGCACCCGGTAAACACCGAGCCGCCCCCGGCACCGGCCCCGTCAACCCCGCCGCAGCACCTCGCTCCCGGTCAACCCCCATCCCCCCCACCGAACCGACCACCGGGGACCACTTCCGCCACCCCACCCCCGAACCCGGCCAATCCAACTGCCTTACCCCGCAACCCCCTTGCCCAGTCCTCTTGGCTGCACACGGCCACAACCCGCCCCACACCCACCCGAAACGCGAACCATTCCGGTCAACAACCGATCGCCCCACCGCACCGAAACACCCCTCAACCGGTTACAAAAACGACGTAATCGATGATTTGAGCAACTCGGTGTAGCAGAGCCTGCACGAAGCGTTATTCTCCTCAGACGCAATCCGGTACCCCAACCCAGCTACCACGGGTGAACGGTCCCGCACTGCACGTGATGGAAGCTCTGCCTCTGGGAGTCCCGTGTACCCACACGTCGGGGTTGACGCCTCGGGCCTGGCTACGCTGCGCGCGACAGTCGCGACAGCCCGAGACCTGCTGCGCGGCATCGTCCCCACCGCGCACACGGTCCCCGCATTCGCCACCGCCCCCGCCGCCGGCCCGTGCTACGCCCTCGCCGACGGCAGCGCCGCGGTCGCCGGACGGGGGCGCCGCTCCACACCGCCCTCCACGCCCCCCTCCGCCACGGCCAGGGGCGTGGCCCGGGGAGCCGCCGCCAGGACGACCACCGGCACCCCCGCCGCCCGCCGCCCCGCCGCCGACAGCGACAGTGCCCGGATGATGGACCTCGTCGAGCGCGCCCAGGCCGGCGAGGCCGAGGCCTTCGGCCGGCTGTACGACCAGTACAGCGACACCGTCTACCGCTTCATCTACTACCGCGTCGGCGGCAAGGCGACCGCCGAGGACCTCACCAGCGAGACCTTTCTGCGCGCACTGCGCCGCATCGGCACCTTCACCTGGCAGGGCCGCGACTTCGGCGCCTGGCTGGTGACCATCGCCCGCAACCTCGTCGCCGACCACTTCAAGTCCAGCCGCTTCCGCCTCGAGGTCACCACCGGGGAGATGCTCGACGCCAACGAGGTCGAGCGCTCCCCCGAGGATTCCGTTCTCGAGTCCCTGTCCAACGCCGCCCTCCTCGATGCCGTACGACGACTCAACCCCCAACAGCAGGAGTGCGTCACGCTCCGATTCCTCCAAGGTCTGTCCGTCGCCGAGACCGCCCGCGTGATGGGCAAGAACGAGGGTGCCATCAAGACCCTCCAGTACCGGGCCGTCCGCACCCTCGCCCGGCTCCTCCCGGACGACGCCCGCTGACCGGACGCACCCGCCGACCGGAACACGTTCCGCGACACCCAACTCACGGTACGTGAAACCCGGTTGGCTTCCTCATTCGGTCATCCCGGGTCCGTAACCCAAGTGCCGCGCCACTCGTTGTGCGGGATACAGGCTCCCTGTGGTCACCCCCTGACCGACTTCGATCACTCGATCGTGTGGCCCTGGTCAGGGCGGGAACCCTCAGGACCCCCTGGGGAGTCGACCGTGATGACGAGAGGAGGTGCCGCCAGTGATCGCGAACGTATCGGCGCACCGGCGGGCGAACGCCTTCGCCCAGGCCCTGGAGGAGCAGTCCGACCGGGGCACGGCGGCCGAGCAGTCCGAAGGATCGGCACCGGCCCCGGCCGCCGCCGTGGAGACCGAGCAGGCAAAGCTGCTCGCGCTGACCTCCGGCCTCGGCGCGCTGCCCAAGCCGGAGCTGGACCCCGAGGTCAAGGTCGTCCAGCGGGCCCAGCTGGTGGCCGCGTTCGAGGCCATGCTCCAGGAAGGCACCGCTGCGGGCGAGGCGACACATCAGGCCGTACCCGAACCGCGCTCGCGCCGGGCCAGGGGTGCCCACCGGGCGACCCCGCTGGGCAAACTGCGACCACGCTCACGGCTGGCCAAAGGGCTCACCGCGGGCGGACTCACCGTCGGTGTCGCCGCCGGCGCCCTCGGCGGAATCGCCGTCGCCAGCTCCGACGCCCTGCCCGGTGACTCCCTCTACGGAGTCAAGCGCGGCATCGAGGACGTCAAGCTCGGCCTGGCCGACGGCAACGACGAGCGTGGCCGGGTCTACCTCGACCACGCCTCCACCCGCCTCGGCGAAGCCCGCCGGCTGATGGAGCGCGATCGCGGCGGCCCCCTCGACCACGAATCCCTCGGCGAGATCCGCCGTGCCCTGTCCGGCATGCGGCACGACGCCGCCGAGGGCCACCGGCTGCTGCGCGAGGCCTACGAGCGCGACCCTGACTCCCTGGGCCCCATGCAGGCGCTCTCCTCCTTCTCCCGGACGCACCGCCAGAGCTGGGGCACCCTGCGCGACCGGCTGCCCATGCAGCTGGGGGACGTGAGTGAGCAGGTCTCGTCGGTGCTCGACGCCATAGAGGAAGACGTCGCCCCGCTGCGGTCGCTGCTCCCCCAGCCCCCGGCCGACGAGGACGGCGACGACACGGAGCGGCGCGGCTCCGAGTCGGCGCCCGGCACCCCGTCGTCCGGCACGGACTCCTCGCGGTCCCCCGACACGGGCGACGGCACCTCCGGCGAGAGCGGCACCGGCAGCGCCGGGAGCACCGGCCCCTCCGGTTCCGCCGACACCGGCCGCGAGAGCGACGGCCTGCTCGGCGGCAACACCGGCGGCCTGCTCGACCCGCCCAAGGAGAGCGACGCCGTCTCCACCCCACCACCGGCGGAAGACCGCATCACCCCACCCCCCGCCCCCGACATCACCCTCCCGCCCCTCCTCCCCGGCCTCCTCCCGGGCCTGGGCATCGACAGCGAGGACGCCGAGTAGGGACAGGACACGCGGTTTCCCCGCGCCCCTCCAGGGCGCGGGGAACCACGCACATCAGGGGCGTGGGGAACTGCGCACATCAGGGACGCGGGGAACTGCGCGAACAACCACAACCGGCCCGCACCCGCCGCACAACCCACCGCGCCGAGCTCTCCCGCGCCCAGCACCCCAAGGTCAAAAGGGGCCCCTTCAGAAGAACACCGACCGCCGCTGCACCAGCAACTTGTACAGCGTGTGCTGAATCTGCTCCCGGACCTGATCGGTCAGATTGAACATCAGCATCGGATCATCCGCCGCCTCCAGCGGATACCCGTCCGTCGGAATCGGCTCACCGAACTGAATCGTCCACTTCGTCGGCAGCGGAATCGCCCCCAGCGGCCCCAGCCACGGAAACGTCGGCGTCAGCGGAAAGTACGGAAAGCCCAGCACCCGCGCCAGCGTCTTCGCGTTGCCGATCATCGGGTAGATCTCCTCCGCCCCGACGATCGAGCACGGGACGATCGGGACGCCCTGCCGCAGCGCCGTCGAGACGAACCCCCCACGCCCGAACCGCTGCAACTTGTACCGCTCGCCGAACGGCTTCCCGATGCCCTTGAACCCCTCCGGCATCACCCCCACCAGCTCCCCCTGCCCGAGAAGCTGCTCGGCGTCCTCCGCGCACGCCAGGGTGTGCCCGAGCTTGCGGGCGAGTTCGTTGACCACGGGCAGCATGAACACCAGGTCCGCCGCGAGCAGCCGCAGATGACGGCCGGCCGGATGGTGGTCGTGGACGGCGACCTGCATCATCAGGGCGTCCACCGGCACCGTCCCCGAGTGGTTGGCGACGATCAGCGCGCCACCCTCCGAGGGGATGTTCCCGATGCCCTTCACCTCGACCCGGAAGTACTTCTCGTACACCGGCCGCAGCAGGGACATCAGGACCTGGTCGGTGAGCTCCTCGTCGTAGCCGAAGTCGTCGACGTCGTAGTCCCCGGTGAGCCGGCGGCGCAGAAACGCCAGCCCGCTCGCGACCCGCCGCTCCAGGCCACCGGCGCCGTCGCCGACACCTTCCACGGCCTCAGCAGCGGCCTCGGCGGCCTCCACGGCCGGCTCCTGGGGCTGCTCGTCCTCACCGGTCACCGGATCATCCTCCTGCACGGACGCCACACCCGGCAGTGGCTGGACCTCCCCGACCGCCGCGGGCCGCGCACCGCCCTGGCGGCGGCTCCCCGCGCCCCGGCGGCGCGACGGGCGCTGTGCGGCACCCCCACGCGAGCGGTGGTCGTCGTCGAACGGAATGACCTTGGCGTCCGCCATCGTTGCTGCGCTCCTCAGTTGGCGCTCTGCGTCGGGGGGTGACCGCTGCCCGGCAGGGGCAGCGCGGCGATCCGGTCGACGGCCCTCGCGAGCCTCTCCGGCGGAAGCAGCCCGGGACCGCGACTGCGCACGAAGTCCGCAAACGTTTCGGCAGTCGAGTACTTCGGGGTGAAACCCAGCGTCTCCCGCATCTGGTCCGTCGCCACCACCCGCCCGTGCGTGAGCAGCCGGATCTGCTCGGGCGAGAAGTCCGTCATCCCCAGCGTACGCACCAGCGAGCCCGCCCAGGTGACCGCGGGAAGCAGCAGCGGCACGGTCGGCCGGCCCAGCCGCCGCGCGCACTGCGAGAGCAGCAGCACACCGTCGCCGGCGATGTTGAAGGTCCCGCTGTTGAGCGTGGAGCGCCTCGGTTCGTGCGAGCCGATCCGCAGCACCTCGATGACGTCGTCCTCGTGCACGAACTGCAGCCGCGGGTCGTAGCCGAACACGGTCGGCAGCACCGGCAGCGAGAAGTACGAGGCGAGCGGGCTGTCCGCGGCCGGGCCCAGGATGTTGGCGAACCGCAGCACGCACACGGCGACGTCCGGACGGCGCCGCGCGAAGCCGCGCACATAACCCTCGACCTCGACCGTGTCCTTCGCGAAGCCACCGCTGGGCAGCGACTTGGGCGGGGTCGACTCGGTGAACACCGCCGGATCGCGGGGCGCGGAACCGTAGACGTTCGTACTGGACTTCACGACCAGCCGCTTGATGTTCGGGGACTTCTGGCAGGCACCGAGGAGCTGCATGGTGCCGATGACGTTGGTCTCCTTCATCGCGGTCCGGCCGCCGCTGCCGAGCGGCGTGCCGGTCACGTCGAGGTGGACGACCGTGTCGGCGCCCGACTCGGCCAGCACCCGCGCCACGGTGGGCTGGCGGATGTCCGCCTGGACGAAGTCGGCGCCGCCCAGGTGGTGCTCGGGCGGGACCGCGTCCACGCCGACGACCCGGTCCACCTCCGGATCGCGCAGGATCCGCCGGACGAAGCGGCCCCCCAGCTGACGGGCCACCCCGGTCACGAGCACGACCTTTCCCAAGATCAGCGCCTTCCTCTCGCCCTGCTCCCGACGGCCAACCTATCGGGTCGCCGTCGCTCTGTGGTGCCGACCGGATGCTTGAAGTGACGACAGCCCCGGACGTACGAATGCCGGAAGCCCGAATGGCAGTGGCCCCCCACCGGAGTGCGGTGGGGGGCCACTGGACACGCTCTCGCGCTGTCGCTTACTTCTTGTTGCGACGCTGGACGCGCGTGCGCTTGAGCAGCTTGCGGTGCTTCTTCTTGGCCATCCGCTTGCGCCGCTTCTTGATAACAGAGCCCACGACTACCCTCGCTCACTTCTCATCACTCGGTGTTTGGGCGCCATGGGCCCACACGACCTACGAGGGGCTAGCCTACCCGCCCGAGCGCTGAGACCGTAATCGAGGTGACCGGGGAGGCCCATGAGTGCCCGGTACGGACCTCCCCGGATCGCCGTCAGGCGGTTTCCACCCCCACGTAGCTCTCGCGGAGGTACTCGTGAACCGCTTGCTCCGGGACGCGGAAGGACCGCCCCACCCGGATCGCGGGCAGATGACCACTGTGCACCAGCCGGTACACGGTCATCTTCGACACTCGCATCACCGAGGCGACTTCCGCCACGGTAAGGAACTGAACCTCGTTCAGAGGCCTCTCGCCAGCTGCAGCCATGACACACCTGCACCTTCCGCACTCGACGGCCACCGGCTTCCCCTTCCGGTGACTCTTCGTCGTTGCGTGCTCACTCCCCAATGTAGGGGCGGGTGATGCGAGTGGGGAAGAGGTGCACCCATCGGCGGCCTACTGTGACAGACACGCTCGATTGAGTACGTAGCGGGCCAGCGGCAGGTAGTGATCGGACCGCACACCGTCATCAAGTGGAACGACGAGGGACACGGTCCCCTCGGCCTCGCCGGCGAACGGCGCGGGATCGTTCACATCGGCCGGCCCGACGGCCTCGAACCCCAGCTGACCTGCCCCGCAGACCCAGCCGTGGTCTCCGATCACCAACTCCGGAAGCGGCCCGCCGGCGTCGGCCGCCGCGGCGAGAACGGTCCGAACCGGGAGGGGGGAGTGCGTGTGTGCGCCCGGCTCACAACCGGGGCGCCGCGCGGTCGCACCCCGGACGAGCCCGACCCCTCGCACGTAGTCGAGGTTGTGCGTGCGTAGACCGAACCGGGTCGTTATGTCGACACAGCGACCCTGCGCGGGGGTGAGGACGACACATCCCGCCGCCGACAACGCGTCTGCCAGAGCGACGTAGAAACCGAGCAGCCGGTGCGGATGGCCGGTGCCGAGCAGCACCGGCCCGCCACGCTCCGCAGCGACCGCCAGCCGCTCGGCGAGGGCGTCCAGGGCGGCCAGGGTCCGCTCGGGGTCGATCACATCATGGCCGAAGGTGTGTGCGGGATCGGCCGAAACCCCGCACCGGTCCGCCATCAGGGCGAGCAATTCCCGCTCACCCCATACCCGTTCGGGATCCAGTCCGATCATCAGACGCGGGTCCCGGGCGGCGAACAGCCGGTAGCTCCGCAGGCTCTCCTCCCGCGTGGTGCCCACGACCCCGGCGAGCCGGGCGGCGAGGAGATGCGCACGAAGCTCGGCGGTGGTCTGCACGGTAGCGATGGTGCGGGATGCGCGGGTGGGGTGCGTGCGGAACCACGGAACACCGCACGGCCGGCGTAACGGAACGCCCGTACGGCCGTACGGGCGTCAGGCCAGCAGCCCCCGCAGCGGGAACACCGCGCGCCGCGTCGCCAGGATCGCCTGGTCCAGACGGTCCGCCGGGTCGTACCCCTCGTCCCACGCGGCCCAGGAGACCGGCCACCGCCCGTCCGTCATCCGCCGGGGCGCCGGCTGCCGGGTCCGGGCGTACACCTCCTGCCGCCAGCCCTCGGGGATCATCGTCGTGGGCTCCACCGGCCGCTCGGCCGCGATACCCACCAGGTGGGTCCAGGACCGCGGCACGACCTCCACCACCGCGTAACCGCCACCGCCCAGCGCCACCCACCGCCCGTCCGCGTACGCGTGCGCCAGCTCGTGGCACGCCACCTGCACCGCCCGCTGCGCGTCCAGCGACACCGCCAGATGCGCCAGCGGATCCTCGAAGTGCGTGTCGGCCCCGTGCTGCGTCACCAGCACCTGCGGCCGGAAGTCCGCGATCAGCTCCGGCACGACGGAGTGGAACGCCCGCAGCCACCCCGCGTCCCCGGTCCCGGCCGGCAGCGCCACGTTGACCGCGCCGCCCTCCGCGCCGGCCGCCCCCGTCTCCTCCGGCCACCCGGTCTGCGGGAACAGCGTCCGCGGATGCTCGTGCAGCGAGACCGTCAGCACCCGCGGGTCCTCCCAGAACGCCGCCTGCACCCCGTCCCCGTGGTGCACGTCGACGTCGACGTACGCGACCCGCTCCGCGCCCAGCTCCAGCAGCCGCGCGATCGCCAGCGCGGCGTCGTTGTACACACAGAATCCGGAGGCCGCGCCCGGCATGGCGTGGTGCAGCCCGCCCGCGAAGTTCACCGCGTGCGGCGCGTCCCCGCGCCACACCGCCTCCGCCGCGCCCACGGACTGCCCCGCGATCAGCGCCGACACCTCGTGCATCCCGGCGAACGCGGGATCGTCCGTCGTCCCCAGCCCGTACGACCGGTCCGCCGCCGCCGGATCGGCCGACGCGGCCCGCACCGCCTCGATGTAGTCCTCCCGGTGGACGAGCCGCAGCGTCGACTCCCCGGCCGCCTTCGCGGCGACCACCTCCACCTCACGGTCGAGCCCCAGGGCGCCGACCAGACTCCGGGTCAGCGCCAGCCGGACCGGGTCCATCGGATGGTCCCGGCCGAAGTCATAGCCCGTCACTGCCTCGTCCCACATCAGCTGTACGCGCCCGCTCATGCCCGACACCGTATCGGTCCGGTTCAGCGGCGAACGACCTGGCGTACACGAGCGTCACCAGCACCAACACCATCGGCACCAGCATCGCCGCGCGGTAGCTCCAGGTGTCGCCGAGCGCCCCGACCAGCGGCGAACCGATCAGGAAGCCCACATAATTGAAGACATTGAGCCGCGCGACGGCCGCGTCCGAGGCCCCGGGCCCACCACGCTCGACAGCCTGCCGTCCCGCCGCCGCGAAGGTCTGCGGCACCAGCACACACAGCCCGAGCCCCAGCAGCGTGAACCCCAGCATCCCCACCCACGCACCGGGCGCCCCGGCCACCACGGCGAACCCCACCGCCGCCACCAGCGCCCCCGCCCGCACCACCGGCACGGCCCCGAACCGCCGCACCCCGACGTCTCCGATCGCCCGCCCCAGCAGCGTGGTGACCATGTAGACGTTGTACGGAACGGTCGCGAGCTGCTCCGAACTCCCCAGCACGTCCTGGAGGTACTTCGCGCTCCAGTTGGAGACCGTCGAGTCCCCGATGTACGCCACCGTCATCACCAGGCACAGCGGCAACAACCACGTGAGGCCGCCGGTCGTACGCCCGCCCTTCGTGTTCTCCGGGACCGCCTGCTCCTCACCCCCGTCGACGTACCACCGGCTGCCGACCAGCGCGGCCGGCAGCAGCACCAGCACCACCGGCAGATACGACACCCACAACGCCAGGTCCCCGTGCGCCCCCGCCCACGCGAGCGACGCCCCGACGATCCCGCCCGCGCTGTAGGCGGCATGAAAGCTCAGCATGATGCTGCGCCCGTACGCCCGCTGCAGACTCACCCCGAGCATGTTCATCGAAGCGTCCAGCGCACCCACGGCCAGCCCGAACGCGGCCAGCGCCACGCCGAGCCCCGCCATGTGCCCGCCCGCTCCGACACCCAGCAGCGCCAGCAGCACCACCGGCTGCGACCACCGCAGCACCCGGCTCGGCGGCACCCGCTTCACCAGCCGCTCCGTGGTGACACTCCCGACGCCGGCCAGGATCGGCACGGCGGCGAGAAAGACCGGCAGCAGCGCGTCGGAGACCCCGTACCGGTCCTGAATGGCCGGGATCCGCGTCACGAGCAGAGCGAAGGCGACGCCCTGCACGAGGAAGCCGAACGCCAGCGAGACCCTGCCGCGCCGCAGCACATCAGTCATGGCGGCGAGCGTAGGGCTCGGGGGTACCGGTGGGTAGATCCGGTCAAAGATGAGTTGTGCTCAGTTTCCGCTCGGGTCCCCGTCGAGCAGTGTGGCCAACTCCCGCATGTCCCCGAAGAGTCCGGTGACCCCGGGGAGCTTCCCGGCGGGCGTCATCGCGGTGAACCCGTACACGTCCATCCCGGCCGCGACCGCCGCCCGGACGCCCAGCGGACTGTCCTCGACGACCACGCACCGTTCGGGCGCCACACCCATCCGCTCGGCCGCGTACAGGAAGAGATCCGGCGCCGGCTTCCCCCGTCCCACATCCTGCGAGCTGAAGATCCGCTCGTCGTCGAACCACCGGTCGAGCCCCGTCGTGCGGTGCCCCACCCGGATCCGCTCATGGCTCCCGGACGAGGCCACGCAGTACGGCACCCCGTCGGCAGCCAGCTTCTCGAGTACGTCCATGGCGCCGGCCACCGGCTTCAACTCCCGCTCGAACGCGGCGAAGACCCGGGCGTGGAACACGTCGTCGAAGTCCGCCGGCAACCGCTGCCCGGTCCGTTCCTCGACGAGATCGTGCACGCGGTGCATGGCGGAGCCCATGTAGTCACGGATGGAGTCCTCGTACGAGGTCGGGTGGCCGAGCTCGGTGAGATAGGCGGCCAGGAGCCGGTTGGAGATCGGCTCACTGTCGACGAGAACGCCGTCGTTGTCGAAGAGGACCAGGTCATAGCGCATATCCCTGACCCTAAACGCAGAAAGCCCCCGTGCCGAATGGCACGGGGGCTTTCTCCAATATTTGTTCGGCGGCGTCCTACTCTCCCACAGGGTCCCCCCTGCAGTAC
>NZ_JBIBZI010000019.1:0-20055 GCF_043084105.1 Streptomyces sp. NPDC014676
CACCCTCGCGGGCTTTCCTCCGGGCGCTTCCCTTCGGTCTTGCGTTTCCGACTCTATCAGACCTTTCCGATCCGATTTCCTCGGTGCTTTCCGGGTTCCCGCTTCCGCGTTTCCCTTTCCGGCGATTCCGACTCTATCAGATCCTTTCGGGCCTGATTCCCAGTCAGAGCGGGTTGCCTTCCCGGCCGTTGGGCCGTTCCGACGTCTCAAACCTTAGCGGACTCTCTCCGTGTTCCTCAAATCGAGGGTTGGAATTGAATTCGGGCACGCCGAAATCGTTCCCACTGGGAGGTCGTACTGAGGTTTTGAGTGCCGCAGATGCGGCGGAAGGTGCTGCCGAAGAACCGTTACGGCCCCGTGGCAACCCGAAGAACCTTACGGATCGGGGAGGTGGCTGTCAACACCCCCGCCCAAGATTTTTCAGTCCAGGTCGCTGAGGCGTCCGCCGGCGTCCGGCTGGGCGTGTTCCACCCGGCGCAGGAGGCGGGTGAGGACCTCGCCCAGCGTCGCCCGCTCGTCCGGGTCGAGGTCCTGGAGGAGGTCCTCCTCGAAGACGGTGGCCAGGCGCATCGCCTCGAGCCACTTCTCGCGGCCGGCGGAGGTCAGCTCCACGATCACGCGGACCCGGTTGGTCTCGTCCCGCTCCCGGTCGACCAGCCCCTCGGTGACCATGCGGTCGATCCGGTGGGTCATGGCGGCCGGGGTCAGGCCGAGGCGCTTGGCGAGGTCGCCGGGGCCCATGCGGTACGGGGCGCCCGAGAGGACGAGGGCCTTGAGGACCTCCCAGTCGGCGTTGGTGATGCCGAGCTCGGCGGTCTGGCGGCCGTAGGCGACGTTCATGCGGCGGTTCAGGCGGGACAGCGCGTTGACGATCTTCTCGACCTGGGGGTCGAGGTCCTGGAACTCGCGCTGGTAAGCGGCGATCTGCTCTTCGAGTGTCGGCTCGCCGAGGCCGGAGGTATCGCCCATGTCCGCAGTATGGCACGCCCCTGCTTTGCCTTGAAGTCCTTCACTGTGTAGCCTTTAGCATCGAACTTTAGGTTCTAAGTCTTCACTCCTAACTACTTGCTTGAGAGAGGTGAACGTGACCAGGGCGAGGGGCGCGGCGATGCGCCGGATCCACGTGGGCAACGCACTCAGTGCGTTCGGGCTCGGTTTCACGGTCCCGTACCTGTACGTCTATGTGGCGCAGGTGCGCGGGCTGGGAGCCATGACGGCGGGTCTCGTGCTCGCCGTCTTCGCCGTGGCCGCGCTGATCGTGCTGCCGTTCGCCGGACGGGCGATCGTCCGGCGCGGCCCGCTGCCGGTGCTGCTCGTCGCCCTGGTCACGGCCGCGGTCGGGGCGCTGAGCCTGGGCCTGTCGAGTGGTGCGGCGACCGTGCTGCTGTCGGCGGCGGCGCTGGGCGCCGGGCAGGCGGTGATGCAGCCGGCGCTCGCGACGATGATCGTGGACTGCTCGACCACGGAGACCCGGTCGCGGGCGTTCGCCACGCAGTTCTTCCTGCAGAACCTCGGGCTCGGCGTCGGCGGTCTCATCGGCGGTCACCTCGTGGATCCCACGGAAGCGAGCTCTTTCGTTCTCCTCTTCGCGATCGAGGCGGCGATGTTCCTGCTGCTGGTCGTGGTGATGGCGACGGCGCGGATGCCGCACGCGCCGCGCGTCGGGGGCGCTCCGGCACAGTCGGCCAAGGGCAGCTGGAAGCAGCTGCTGGGCAACCGGGCCATGGTGCAGCTGTGTGTGCTGGGTTTCGTGCTGTTCTTCGCCTGCTACGGACAGTTCGAGTCGGGGCTGAGCGCGTACGGCGTCGAGGCCGCCGGGATCTCCACCTCCGCGCTGGGGACGGCGCTGGCCGCGAACACCCTGATGATCGTGGTCGCGCAGTTCGCGGTGCTGCGGTTCGTCGAGCGGCGCAAGCGCTCGCGCGTGATCGCGTCCGTGGGGCTGATCTGGGCCGTGGCGTGGGCCGTGGCCGGATACGCGGGGCTGGGGAACGGGAGCCAGACGATGGCGACCGCCGCGTTCATCTCGACGTACGCGCTATTCGGGCTCGGTGAGGCGATGCTGTCGCCGACGCTCGCGCCGCTGGTCGCCGATCTCGCGCCGACCGGGATGGCGGGGCAGTACAACTCGGCGTTCGCCCTGGTGAAGCAGCTCGCGCTGGCCGTGGGGCCGGCGGTGGGCGGGCCACTGGGCGCCTCGCTGCACGCGCCGTACGTCGTGGTCTTCCTGCTGTTCTCGCTGGGCATCACGGTGCTGGCGGTGCGGCTCGGGCGGCAGCTCACGGACGTGCAGGACCAGCCGTCGGTGGCGCGGAGCCGTGTGGTGGCGCAGGGCGGCGCGGCAGCGGGACAGGCTCCGGCACACGCCTGATCCACGCGCCCCTGCCCCACCTCCATACGCCCACCCCCGTACGCCCGGCTCCGCTACGAGCCGGGCGTCTTCGGTTGCGTCTTCGGCAGGAGGAACTCGCACCAGACCGCCTTGCCGCCGCCCGGGGTGCGTCTGCTGCCCCAGCCGGAGGCGATCGTCGCGACGATGGCGATGCCCCGGCCGGACTCGTCGCCGGGTTCCGCGCGGCGGCGCCTCGGCAGGTGGTCGTCGCCGTCGGTGACCTCGATGATCAGGCGGCGGTCGGTGCGGCGCAGCCGCAGCCGCATGGGCGGGGTGCCGTGCTGGAGGGAGTTGGCGACCAGTTCACTGGCGGCCAGGACACCCAGGTCGTGCAGCTCGGCGGGAAAGCGCCAGCTGGTCAGCACGCCGGAGGCGAAGGCACGCGCGCGGGGGGCCGCCTCGACCCCGCCGAGCAGTTCCAGCGCGGCGTTGCGGAAGAGCTCGCTCTCCGCGCCCTTGCGGGCGGGGTGCTGGAGGACCAGGACGGCGACGTCGTCGTCGTGGTCCGGGGTGACGCCGGCCGAGCGGACCAGACGGTCGCAGACGACCTGGGGGCTGCCGGAGGCTCCGGCCAGGGCCCTTTCCAGGGCGGCGATGCCCTCGTCCAGGTCCTCGTTCCTCCGCTCGACCAGGCCGTCCGTGTAGAGGACGGCGGTGGAGCCGGGGGTGAGGGGGACGGAGCCGGACGCGTGCATCCAGCCGCCGGTGCCGAGCGGGGGGCCGGTCGGTTCGTCGGCGCGCCGGACGGTGCCGTTCTCATCACGGACCAGGATGGGCAGGTGGCCGGCGGAGGCGTACACCAGGCTGCCCTCGTTGGGGTCGTGGACGGCGTAGGCGCAGGTGGCGATCTGGTTGGCGTCGATCTCCATGGCGAGGCCGTCGAGGAGCTGGAGCACCTCGTGCGGCGGGAGGTCGAGCCGCGCGTAGGCCCGTACGGCCGTACGGAGCTGGCCCATGACCGCCGCCGCGCGCACCCCTCGTCCCATGACGTCGCCGATGACGAGGGCGGTGCGGCCGCCGCCCAGGGTGATCACGTCGTACCAGTCGCCGCCGACGGCGGCCTCGGTGCCGCCGGGGTGGTAGGTGGCGGCGACGCGCAGGTCGTCGGGTTCCTCCAGTTCCTGGGGGAGGAGGGAGCGCTGGAGGGTGACGGCGGTCTCGCGCTGGCGGCGTTCGCTGGCGCGCAGGCGTTCGGCGGCCTCGGCGTGGTCGGTGACGTCGGTGGCGAAGACCAGCACGCCACGGCCCTCGACCTCGGTGACCGGGGTGCAGGTGAAGGTGTAGGAGCGGCCGTCGGGGGCCTTGCGGGACTTCACCGTGCGGGGCTTTCCGCTGCGCAGGACCTGGTCGAGGAGGGGCAGCAGGCCGAGTGCCTCCAGCTCGGGGAGGGCTCCGCGCGCGGGGGCGCCGATCGGGCGGGCGCCGAAGGCCGCCGTGTAGGCGTCGTTGACGTAGGCGATGCGGTGGTCGGGGCCGTGGACCAGGGCGACGAGGGAGGGGACGTGGTCCAGGACCTCGCGTACCTTGAGCTCGTCGACGGCGGGCACGGGCCGTACGTCGGTGAGCTGTTCGGCGCGGGCTCCGGGCACGGAGCCCTCTCCCCGCCGGTCCGGGGAGACCGCCTGCTCGTTCCGCGCTGCGGCGCGGCGCTGCGTTCCGGGGAGCCGGGCGCTCCAGCGCGTGAAGTTCACGAATCCTTGCCTCGTTTAGTTGTCGGCGGCCGGAAACCGGGACCGGCCGGGGCCCCGGGGGCCGCACCGGGGTGGGCGGGGGCCCGCCCGCGGTGGTGGACCAGTCTGGCAGGGTGCCGACCGGGCCGACATCCGTCAGACGCCGGTCCGGCCGCTGGAGTTCCTGGATCCGGTCAGGACGACCCCTTCGGGTTGTGCGGGGGGTCCTGAGAAGGTTTTCCACCGGCCGCCAGTTCGAACTCCGCCCGGGGGTGTTCGAGTGAACCGAGCGAGACGACCTCCCGTTTGAAGAGCCCGGCGAGCGTCCACTCGGCGGCGACCCGCGCCTTGCGGTTAAAGGTCGGGACCCGGCTGAGGTGGTAGGTCCGGTGCATGAACCAGGCGGGGTAGCCCTTGAGCTTGCGCCCGTACACCTGGGCGACGCCCTTGTGCAGCCCGAGGGAGGCCACGGAACCCGCGTACTTGTGGGCGTACGTCTCCAGTGGTTCGCCCCGCAGGGCGTGGACGACGTTGTCCCCGAGGACCCGCGCCTGGCGGAGCGCGTGCTGCGCGTTGGGGGCGCACTCCCGACCCGGCTCCCGCGCGGTGACGTCGGGGACGGCGGCGGCGTCTCCGGCGGCCCACGCGTGCGCGGTCCCGTCCACGGCCAGCTCTGCGGTGCACTTCAGCCGGCCTCGCCCGTTCAGCGGCAGATCGGTGGCGGCGAGGACGGGATGCGGTTTGACGCCGGCGGTCCACACGACCGTACGCGTGGGGAAGCGTGATCCGTCACTGAGCACGGCGACGCGGTCGGCGCAGGACTCCAGCCGCGTCTCCAGGCGTACGTCGATGTTGCGCCGGCGCAGTTCGGTGACGGTGTACCGGCCCATCTCCTCCCCGACCTCGGGCAGGATGCGCCCGGACGCCTCGACGAGGATCCACTTCATGTCCTCGGGGCGGATGTTGTGGTAGTACCGCGCGGCGTAGCGGGCCATGTCCTCCAGCTCGCCGAGCGCCTCGACGCCCGCATAGCCGCCCCCGACGAAGACGAAGGTCAGGGCGGCGTCCCGGAGGGCGGGGTCGCGGGTGGAGGAGGCGATGTCCATCTGTTCGAGGACGTGGTTGCGCAGGCCGATGGCCTCCTCCACGGTCTTGAAGCCGATGGCGTGGTCGGCGAGACCGGGGATGGGCAGGGTGCGCGACACGGAACCGGGCGCGAGGACCAGTTCGTCGTACGCGATCCGCTGCCCTCCGGTGCCCTCCTCGCCGGTGGCGAGGGTGCTGATGGTGGCGGTGCGCTCGGCGTGGTCGATTCGGGTGGCCTCGCCGATGACGACGTGGCACCGGTCGAGGACACGACGCAGCGGTACGACGACGTGGCGAGGGGAGATGGCACCGGCGGCCGCTTCGGGGAGGAAGGGCTGGTACGTCATGTACGGGTCCGGGGAGACGACCGTGATCCCGGCCTCGCCCCGCCCGAGTTCCCGTTTCAGCCTCCGCTGGAGGCGCAGGGCCGTGTACATCCCGACGTAGCCGCCGCCGACAACGAGAATGCGCGCACGTTCCTTCACCATCCCATGACGCACCCGCCGCTTGCGTTTGTCCACAGCCCCGACGAATTGTGTGACCGGAGGGCCCGCGCGCGCCGGGTTGGCCGATTCACCGACCCTGCCGAAATTCCCCCAGCTCAGCAGCGGTGAACCGACCCTCGCTCAGGGGTACATTCAGGACGTATGTGCCCCGTACTCCGATCGGGGGGCGCTCCGTGCGGAACCTGCCTCTTCTGAATTGACTCCCTCTCAACTATGTTCGTCTGTCGACGGGGTGTAGGGGGATGCGCTCATCGGGCTCGCGACGGGCGGGGCCGACAAGCCGGACCTGTTCCACACGCCCCGGACATCAATGGCGGGGAGAAGTCTCCGGGGGGAGACGTCATTACCGGGGGAATACACATGCATGTTCAGAACTCTCATTGGTCTTCCGCTCTCGCGGCCGGCGCGACGATGAGCGCGCCCAAGGGCGGCGGACGCCCGGACGGGGCGCGTACGACACCGCTGCGCGTGGACGCCCAGCGCAATCTGGAGCACGTGCTGCGTGCCGCGCGGGAGGTCTTCGGCGAGCTGGGCTACGGCGCGCCGATGGAGGACGTGGCACGCCGGGCACGGGTCGGCGTGGGCACGGTGTACCGGCGCTTCCCGAGCAAGGACGTCCTGGTGCGTCGGATCGCCGAGGAGGAGACCTCCCGGCTGACCGACCAGGCGCGGGCGGCGCTCGGCCAGGAGGACGAGCCGTGGTCGGCGCTGTCCCGCTTCCTGCGCACGTCGGTCGCGTCCGGCGCGGGGCGGCTGCTGCCGCCGCAGGTGCTGCGGGTGGGTGTGGCGGAGGAGCACGGTCTGCCGGACCACGCGCGGTTGCCGCAGCAGCGGACGCAGGCGGTGGGTGAGCTGCGGCTGGTGCCGGAGGCCGTGGCCGCGGATGGCGACGCGGGGGCGGCGCAGCTACTGGACGTCGTGGGGCAGTTGGTGGACCGGGCGCGGGCCTCGGGTGAGCTCCGGCCGGATGTGTCGGTGTCCGACGTCCTGCTGGTGATCGCGACGGCGGCGCCGTCCCTGCCGGATGCGGCGCAGCAGGCTGCGGCGTCGGCGCGGCTGCTGGACATCCTGCTGGAGGGGTTGCGTTCACGCCCGGCGTAGGGGTGCTTGGCGGTGCCGGTGGGGTTGTGCGGTTCGGTGCTTGCAGGGTGCCTCAGTGTTCTCGTGGGCCCGTGCCGTATGGGTGCCCCGTGTGGGCGTGCACCGGGGGCGGTCTGCACGGCCGCCCTTGCGGGGTGCTCCGCGTTGGTGTGGGCCGGGGGTGATCTGCGCAGCCCGGCGCTTGCGGGGTGCCTCCCCCACTCTCGGCTCCGCTCGAGCGGGAGGTACCCCCACCGCCCACCCGTGCCGCCCTGGGGGTACCTCCCAGGCCCTTAAGGCACTGGGGGAGGCACGACTGCCCGCGGGAACGCGGGGGCGGCGGCACGGCTCACCGCGTGGCACAGATCGCGGATCGCCGATCGCGGGGTGGTTGTCCGCGGTGATGGTGCGTGGGTGTGGCGGTAGGCAGCCGCGTACGGCGGAAAGGGGACGGGGCGGGGGCCGCCCGCAGTGGCTGGCGCGTCCGCGCCGTCCAGCCCTCCGGGGAACCCAATCGCGCCAGTCCGAGGACGGACACCCCCGACGCGGCCCCGCCCCACCCACCCACCGTGGGCGCTACCCAAGCCCCCACTGAACCGAACACTGCGCCGCAGGCACCCCACCCACCGGACCGAACACCACACCGCAGCCGTCCCACCCGCTGGGCCGGATGTTGCGCCGCAGGCAAACCTCAGCGGGTGCCTGCTGTGCCGGCGCCGAGGGCGCCGCGCTGGGGGGCGATGCCGCCCGGGACCGCGCGCTGGCGGGCCGGGGTGCCGGTCCAGCAGGTTCCCCTGCGGGCCAGCAGGCGGCGCAGCCACACCTCCAGGGCGACCAGATCCGCCAGGCCGTCCAACGGCAACGGCTCGCCCTCCGCCGCGCCCCGCAGGGCCTTGCGCACCACCCGCGCCTCGACCAGCCCCGCCTCCGCCAGCAGCGGCGTGTCGAACAGCGCCACCAGCGAGTCCGCCGCCACCCGCAGCCCCGTACGCGCCGCGGCCGCCGGGCCGGCCGCCCCCGGCGCCCCCCAGCCCGCCGGCAACTCCCGTACTCCCGCCCCCTCCAGCACCGACCGCAGGATCGACGCCCGCGCCCCCGGCCGCACCCGCAGCGCCTCCGGCAGCGCCCGGCACGCCCGCACGACCTGGTTGTCGAGGAACGGCGCGTGCAGCCGCTGGGAGCGGATCTCGGCCGCCTGTTCCAGCACCCGCAGATCCGCCGCGTGCCGGGCCAGTGCCGCCCGCGCCCGGAAATCGCCGGGCCGCTGCCCCGGCCCCACCTCGGACCGCCGCGTCGACGCCTGCAGCCGAACCGATACTTCAGCCAGCGCCTCACCCGTCAGCCAGCGCGCTGCCGGCCCGGGCCTCCCCCAGGTCAGCGCGGCCAGCGAGGCATCCGCCGCACCCCCGGGCCCGTCGTCGTCCAGCCGCCGCTGCAACAGCCGCTCCGCGAGCGACTCCAGCCCCGCCCGGTACGGCGTGCGCGCCAGCCGCCGGGCGGCGGCGTACACGCGCGCGGGCACCATCACGGACCCGTCGGCCTTGGCCAGCGCGGCCACCGGCCGCACCAGATGCCGCCGCTTGCGGTCCATCAGCAGATCGGCGAGCCGCGCCGGATGCGCGTCCAGCACCTGCTTCGCCCCGTACCCGGTGAAGTGGTCCGCGCTGCCCGCGGCCAGCCGCGCCCGGTGCCGCGCGGCCGACACCAGCGAGGGTCCGGGCTCGTCCGTCAGCGGCCCGTCCAGATCGACGTACGGAAGTGTCGACTCCGCGCCGGTCACCACCACGTGGTGCAACCGCGGATTGGCGGCCAGCGCCCCCGCCCGCGACAGCTCGTCGTCGTCCCGCGCCCCGCCGGACCCGCCGGCGAGGTCGTTGAAGGTGACGGCCAGCAGCCGCTCCCCCGCCCCCGTCCCGTGCCCCAGCACGGTCCCCGGCATCCCGGGCAGCCCCGCGGCCAGCAGCGCCAGCGCCCCGGACGCCGGTCCGCCGGACAGGTCGGCCCCGATCCCCGGTACGGGCGTGCCCCGGGCCGCCCGCCGCTCGGCGGGCCCCATCCCGGGCACGGGCCCGGGGTCGATACCGGCGCCGGGAACGTGCCGGGGCGCGGCCAGCCGTGTCCGTACGGCCTCGACCAGCGCGTCCCGCACGGCGTCCACCGCGTGGTCGGGGTCGGCGGGCGGCGCGGCGACGGCGAGCGAGGCGACGGGTTCGTACCCGGCGATCTCGCGCGCCCCGGCGCGCAGGATCAGCGCATGCCCCGGCGGAACGCGCTTCACGCCGTCGTACGGGGTGGAGTCGTGGAGCGCGGCCGGCACGTCGGGGACGGCGAGCAGCGCGGCGAGGTGTCCGAAGTCGAGGTTGGCCTCGATGAGGTCGGCGAGCGGCAGCGCGGCGGTCGCGTACGCGGTGCCGCCCGCCCAGGGGGTGTGGAAGACCGGCCGGGCGCCGGCGAGATCGCCGCAGACGGTGACCCGGCGCCCCACCTGCACGACCGCCGTGTAGCTCCCCGGCCAGGCGGTCAGGTGCCGCAGCGCCCCGCCCCGCGCGGCGAACAGCGCGACGCGCAGTTGTTCGTCGGAGGCCCCGCACGTGCCGAGGACGGCGATCCGGGTCTGCTCGTCGGCCGTGACCACCCGCACCTCGTCGGGGCGCCAGTCACCGACCGCCCAGAGCGGGTCGGGGTCGCCCCACAGCGGCTGGGATCCCACGGGGCGCACGGTCTCGCCGTCCACCCCGGTGGCGCCGGCGGAGCCGGCGGGGCCGAAACCCACGGCGCCCGCGGCGGTGCTGCTCCACCCCACCAACCACCGCATCGCCGCCTCCACATGCTGTGGACAACCAGTGCACCGTACGAACCGGTCCCCATGCTGCCATGAAGGAGGCGCTCAGGAGGGGTGCCGGAGCCGTACGCGCTCCGTCGGATGCGCCCCGGCGGAGACACGCGCCCCGCCCCGGACGGGCGCCCGCCACAGAGGGGCCACCGTACCGGCGTTGCGCGGCCGGCCCCGTCATCACGACGTGAATGCGCCCCCGCAGCGCGCCCCTTGAACCCTCAACGCGCCGTCAACTACCAGCATAGAAGCAGTGATACACCCGAGAGAGTGGGGGTTATTTTCAGCCAAATCGGAGCGGTGAGGTCAATCTCGAACACGCTCCGTACAGGCTCTGCGCACCGCTGAGCGGTCGCGCAGTCCGGGAGACGGAACACGTCTCCCGGACCGTTCCGCCACCCGCGGGGATGAAGGCGGCGGTGTCCCCCAGCCCACTGGATCCAGTACAGCGGGCCGACCCACGCACCGACCATGGAACCGCTCCCGCGGTGGCCGGAGAAGAGCGCACGCACGGGCGCACGGCCACACACCGGGAGCACGTCGCAACTGCGCGTATCGGACCCGTACTTCAGTACGGACCACAATCCCGCCATCCGGAAGAATGCCCCTTAACGCTTGGGATGCGGCGAACTACGCTGGGTTTACGAATGCCGCATGGTTATGCCAGCGCGGCAGCCGTCTGTGTCGAGGGGTGGCGCATGTCCAGGGAGCAACGCGGGCCGAACGAAAAACTCGGCGCCGTTCTCGCCCTCGCGGGAATCTCCAACGCGGGCCTCGCACGGCGCGTCAACGACCTTGGCGCCCAGCGAGGACTGACGCTTCGCTACGACAAGACGTCGGTGGCGCGCTGGGTGTCGAAGGGCATGGTGCCGCAGGGCGCCGCTCCGCACCTGATCGCCGCCGCCATCGGCCAGAAGCTGGGCCGTCCGGTGCCGCTCCACGAGATCGGCCTGGCGGACGCGGACCCCGCACCCGAGGTGGGCCTCGCCTTCCCCCGTGACGTCGGACAGGCGGTGCGCTCCGCCACGGAGCTGTACCGGCTGGACCTGGCGGGCCGCAGAGCCGGCTCCGGCGGCATCTGGCAGTCGCTCGCCGGATCGTTCGCGGTGAGCGCGTACGCGACGCCCGCGTCGCGCTGGCTGATAACCCCGGCCGACAGCTCGGTGGCGCGTGAGGCGAACCCGGCCGACGGCTCCGGGGCACCGGCCAAAGTCGGCCACAGCGACGTGCGCAAACTGCGGGAGGCCGCCGAGGACGCCCGGCGCTGGGACTCCAAATACGGCGGGGGGGACTGGCGTTCGTCGATGGTCCCCGAATGCCTGAGGGTCGAGGCGGCCCCGCTGCTGCTCGGCTCCTACTCCGACGACGTCGGCCGCTCCCTCTTCGGCGCGGCGGCCGAACTCACCCGCCTGGCCGGCTGGATGGCCTTCGACACCGGCCAGCAGGAGGCCGCCCAGCGCTACTACATCCAGGCCCTGCGCCTGGCCCGCGCGGCGGCCGACGTCCCGCTGGGCGGTTACGTGCTCGCCTCGATGTCGCTGCAGGCGACCTACCGGGGCTTCGGCGACGAGGGCGTGGACCTCGCCCAGGCCGCCCTGGAGCGCAACCGGGGGCTGGCCACCGCCCGCACCCTGAGCTTCTTCCGCCTCGTCGAGGCACGCGCGCACGCACGCGCGGGGGACGCCCAGGCGGCCGGTGCCGCCCTGAAGGCGGCGGAGAGCTGGCTGGAACGCTCCCGTCCCGGCGACAGCGACCCGACCTGGCTCGGCTTCTACTCCTACGACCGTTTCGCCGCCGACGCCGCGGAGTGCTACCGCGACCTGAAGGCGCCCCGTGAGGTCCGCCGCTTCACCGAGCAGGCGCTCTCCAGTCCCACGGAGGAGTTCGTGCGCTCGCACGGACTGCGGCTGGTCGTCTCGGCGGTCGCCGAACTGGAGTCGGGCAACCTGGACGCGGCCTGTGCGCAGGGCGTCCGCGCGGTGGAGGTCGCGGGCCGCATCTCGTCCGTCCGCACCACCGAGTACGTCAGGGACCTCCTGCACCGTCTGGAGCCCTACGGCGACGAACCCCGCGTGGCCGAACTGCGTGAGCGCGCCCGCCCGCTGCTGATGACGACCGCCTGACCCGATCCGCGCCGAGAACCCGCCTCTCGGGTTTGAAGGCGTTGTCAGTGGCGCAGTGCACTATCGGACGCGGGAGGTGGTGCGGGTGGTGACGGGGCGGTCCTACGACTGCGACGTACTGGTGATCGGCGGCGGGATCGTCGGCCTGTCGACGGCGTACGCGCTCACGCGCGCCGCGCCGGGCACGCGGGTCACGGTGCTGGAGAAGGAGACGGGCCCGGCCCGGCACCAGACGGGCCGCAACAGCGGCGTCATCCACAGCGGCGTCTACTACCGCCCAGGCTCGCTGAAGGCGCGGTACGCGGTGTCGGGCGCCGCGGAGATGGTCAAGTTCTGCGCGGAGTACGACATCCCGCACGCCGTGACGGGCAAGCTGATCGTCGCCACGACCCGGGAGGAGCTGCCCCGGCTGCACGCCCTGGTCCAGCGCGGCCGGGAGAACGGCATCGCGGTCCGCGAGCTGGGCGGCGCGCAGATCGCGGAGTACGAGCCGGAGGTCGACGGCCTGGCGGCCATCCACGTCGGCACCACCGGTGTCTGCGACTTCACCGCGGTGGCCCGCCGGCTCGCTCAGGCGTCGCAGGCGGCGGGCGCGGAGATCCGTTATGGGGCGCGGGTGGTACGCGTCGACCGCCGGCCCGACCGGGGAGTCGCCGTCCTGACGGCCGGCGGCGACGTCGTACGCGGCCGGGTACTGGTGAACTGCGCCGGTCTGCACTGCGACGAGATCGCCCGCCGCACCGGCGACGAGCCCGGCGCCCGGATCGTGCCGTTCCGCGGCGAGTACTACGAGCTGGCCCGGCCGGAACTGGTGCGCGGCCTGGTCTACCCGGTGCCCGACCCGGCGTTCCCCTTCCTCGGCGTCCACCTCACCCGGGGCATCGACGGCGGCGTCCACGTCGGCCCCAACGCGGTACCGGCACTGGCCCGCGAGGGCTACGACTGGCGCACGGTGCGTCCGCGCGAGCTGGGGGCGACCCTGGCCTGGCCGGGCTCCTGGCAGCTGGCCCGCCGCCACTGGCGGTACGGCACCGGCGAACTGCACCGCTCGCTGTCCCGGCAGGCCTTCACCCGGGCCGTGCGCCGGCTGCTGCCCGCGGTGCGGGAGGACGACCTGGTGCCGGCGGCGGCCGGGGTGCGGGCCCAGGCGGTGCTGCGGGACGGCACCCTGGCCGACGACTTCCTGATCCAGGAGACCGCCCGCACGGTCCACGTACTGAACGCCCCCTCCCCGGCGGCGACGGCATCCCTGCCGATCGGCCGCGAGGTCGCCCGACGGGCCCGGGCGGCGCTGGAGACCGCGGGGCGCTGAACCCCGGACGCCCGGTCCGACGCGTCGCTCCCGCGCACGGGACCACGGTGGCGACCGGGGACGGGCCCGCACCGTCCTGCCCGGGTGAACGGGGCACCGCCGAGTACACAGCCCCGACCCGTGACCTGCCGCGCAGCCATGACCGGCCCCGTGAGGACCTCCCCGGATTCCGTTCCGGGGCTCCGTGCGCGGGCCCCGTAAAATCGGAGGCACTGTGTCTGACACCGTTAACGCTTCCGAAGCCCTTCGTCCCGCCCCCGGCCAGGACTCGCCGCACCCGCCCGGGGTGTCCGTCCGGCACACCCGGCCCAAGGGGGAGCCCCGGTTTCCCGACGGGCCGAAGGCCGATCCCGCCGGGTCGCACTTCGAGCGGCGGATCCGGAGCTTCCAGCCGCGGCGCAGCCGGGTGACCGCCGGGCAGGCGGACGCCCTGCGGCGGCTGTGGCCCGCCTGGGGCTTCGACATCGACGGCAGCCGGCGGCTCGACCTCGCGGAGTTCTTCGGCAACGACCACCCCGTCGTCCTGGAGATCGGCTTCGGCATGGGCGAGGCCACCGCGCGGATGGCCGCCGCCGACCCGGCCACCAACATCCTCGCCGTGGACGTCCACACCCCCGGCCAGGGCAATCTGCTCAACCTCGCCGACCAGTCGGGGCTGACCAACGTACGGGTCGGCAACGGTGACGCGATCATCCTGCTGCGCGAGATGCTCGCCCCCGGCTCCCTCGGCGGGCTGCGCGTCTACTTCCCCGACCCCTGGCCGAAGAAGCGGCACCACAAGCGGCGGCTGATCCAGCCGGAGTTCCTCGACCTCGCCGCGACCCGGCTGGCGCCGGGGGCGGTGCTGCACTGCGCCACCGACTGGGAGCCGTACGCGGAGCAGATGCTCCAGGTGCTCACCGCACACCCCTGCTTCGAGAACACGCGGCCGGACGGCGGTTTCGCGCCGCGTCCCGCCTTCCGGCCGCTCACCCGTTTCGAGACGCAGGGACTGGAGAAGGGTCATGTCGTGAACGACGTGCTCTTCCGCCGCGTACCGCAGGACGAGCAGGCGGCAGACCGAGCCTGACACAGCCCCGCCTCGTGAGGGTCGATCCCGTGGCCATCAGTCCCCCGTACCCGACGCCTCCCGGCGCCGCCCCCGGCGGAGCGCCGCGGCACGCGCACTGGTGGCAGCGGCCCTGGGTGCGGTACGGCGCGCTGATCACGCTGCTCGCCCTGTCCGGTCTTGTCATCCTGGCGCTGGTGCGCGAGCAGACCGGGACGCGGGGGTTCCTGGTCGGGCTCGGCCTCGCCGTGCTGCCCGTGCCGCTGCTCGTCGCCGCCTTCCGGTGGCTGGACCGGGTCGAGCCGGGACCCTGGCGGAACCTGCTGTTCTCCTTCGCCTGGGGTGCCTGCGCGGCGGCGCTGATCGCGATCGTCGCGAACAGCTTCGCCACCCGGTGGATAGCGACGGCGACCGCCGACCCGACCGGCGCCGACACCCTCGGCTCGACCGTCATAGCGCCGGTGGTGGAGGAGTCCGCGAAGGCCGCGGCCGTCCTGCTGGTGTTCCTGTTCCGCAGACGCGACTTCACCGGGCTCCTCGACGGCGTGGTGATAGCCGGGGTCACCGCCACCGGCTTCGCGTTCACCGAGAACATCCTCTACCTCGGCACCGCCTTCGGCACCGACCGGCTCACCGGCGACAGCGGCATCGCCTCGGTCACCGCGGCGACCTTCTTCGTCCGCATCGTGATGTCGCCGTTCGCGCACCCCCTGTTCACCGTGCTCACCGGGATCGGCTTCGGCGTCGCCGCGCTGTCCGCGGAGCGGCAGCGGGTCCGGCGTGTGCTGCCACCGCTCGGCGGGCTGCTCCTCGCGATGGGCGTGCACGCCCTGTGGAACGGCTCCTCGACGCTCGGCCAGTACGGCTTCCTCGCGGTGTACGCGGCGTTCATGGTGCCGGTGTTCGGGCTGCTGACCTGGCTGGTGGTGTGGACGCGGCAGCGGGAGCTGCGGACCGTACGGGAGGAGCTGCCCGCGTACGTGGCCGCCGGGTGGCTCCACACGGCGGAGCCGTTCGCGCTGGGCTCGATGCGGGCGCGGCGCGTCGCCCGGCAGTACGCGCGCCGTCACGGCGGGAGGGCGGCGGCGCGGTCGGTCGCCGCGTACGAGGCGTACGCGACGTCGCTGGCGTTCCTGCGGCACCGGGGGCGGCTCGGGCGGGCGGGGACGGACTTCGTCACGCGGGAACGCGAGCTGCTGCTGGAGCTGTGGCACCGGCGGTCAGCGGCCCGGCCGGCCCTGGAGCACGCGGCCCGCGCGACCGCGCCCCGGGTTCCGGTCGTCGCGGCACCGTGGGCGGGGTACGGCGCATACGGCGCATACGGCGGCTACGGGCATCCCCCGCACGGACAGCCGCCGTACGGGTACCCGTACGGCCCGTACGGCCCGTACGACCCGAACGCCCACCGGCCCTGACGGGCCCGTACCGCCCGCGGAAACACCTGACCGGCAGCCCTGACGTCGGGGGGTCGTCGTCGGGACTGCCGGGGTTCAGGACGTGAGGGTCCGCTCGCTCAGACGGTGAGGCCCTTGCTCTGCAGCCAGGCCAGCGGGTCGATGCCCGAGGCGGAGCCGTCGGGGTGGACCTCCATGTGGAGGTGGGCGCCGGTGACGTTGCCGGTGGCGCCGACGCGGCCGATCACATCGCCGGTGTTGACCTTCTGGCCGACGCTGACGCTGATGGAGGACTGGTGGGCGTACCAGATCTCGGTGCCGTCGTCGAGCGTGAGCACGGTCTTGTAGCCGTAGGAGCCGTCGTAGCCGGCGGAGGTGATCGTGCCGGTGTGGACGGCCTTGAGCAGCGTGCCCGTGGGCGCGGCGAAGTCGAGGCCGGTGTGGTGGCCGGAGGACCAGTAGGCGCCGGCCTGACCGAAGGTCGAGGAGATGGTGTACGAGGAGGTCGGCAGCGTGTACTGCTTGGCCAGCTCGGCGAGGCGCTCGGCCTCGGCCTTCTTCTTGGCCTCCTCCTCCGCCTTCTTCTTGGCGGCCTCGGCCTTGGCCTTGGCCTCCTTCTCCGCCTTGGCGGCGGCCTCGGCGGCCTGCTTCTCGGCGGCGGCGACGGCCTCGGCGGCGGCCTTGGTCTCGGCCTGGCTCTGCTGCTGCTCGACCTGGGCCATGATCCGGGTGCGCAGCGCCTCACCGGCGCCGGCGGTGCCCTGCTCGGTGTCGGCGGCGGTCATGCCGAGGGTGCTGAGGGGGGTGGACGATCCCTGGGGGGTTTCCTCGTCGGAGATGAGGGAACCCACGTTGGGGAGGTCGGGCATGGAGATCGAGACCGGCGGCTTGCCGGTCTGGGCGCTGGCCATGCCGCCGGCGCCGACGGCGGCGATGACGCCGACGCCCAGGACGGTGGAGCTGCGGGCGAGTCCCCCGCCGCGCTGCTTGGAGACACGATGCCGGCCCCGTACGGGGCGGAGGGAATCCGCGGTGGGGTTCCACTCCTCGAAGGGGCCCTCGTCGGCGCGGCCGGCGCCGTAGGCGACGGTGTCGCTCGGCTTGAACGGGGCCTCGGGGGCAGGCGGGTTGGACGCCACGTGGGCGCGCTCCTTTCCTTCCGTCTTCGCCTACCGGGTTAGCTGACGGGTTCGGAGCGGGAAGGTCTCCTACGCGCGTATACGAGCCGTGTCGCCACGGCGGTATTCACGCGATTCACCCCATGGTGGTGGTTCCCCGGTTCCCTTGCGGGATTCGGCGCGTGCGCACGGAGCCGCCTTCTGTGACGGCTGGGACGACCGCGCTGCGTTATCGAACGTTAATAGACGTGAGGGCCGGATTCCAAGCCGTTCCTCTTGATCGTTAACGATTTCCGGGGGGACTTAAGCGCCATGGAGGGTCAAAAACGGGCGAGTTGACCGCGCCTCAGGCCGTCTCGAGTGGCGGGTGGTTTCTGACCGTACGTCAGTTGTTATGCGCTGTGGGGTGGGTCGCTCACGCTGAGTGAGAGGGGCGGAAGGGAACGGAAAACACCGAGGGCCGGAATCCTCTGGATTCCGGCCCTCGACCTTCAGTAGCGGGGACAGGATTTGAACCTGCGACCTCTGGGTTATGAGCCCAGCGAGCTACCGAGCTGCTCCACCCCGCGTCGTTGAGACCAGTGTACGCCATCCGTGGGGCATGGCGCACACCCATGATCGACGGCCCGGTCTCAGCGGCCGAGCAGATGGCCGTTGGGCGCCTTGGCGCGGTCCTCGTGCTCCGGCAGGACGACGACGGTGGCGCCCCCGGCGGCCAGCACACCGCTGCCGTCGGCGCCCGCCACGAACGTGTCCGGCTCGCGCCAGGCCGTGACCACCCGCCGCACCCCCGCGTCCAGGACCAGCCGGGCACAGGGCGCGGGCCGGGACGCGCGGCGGGCGCAGGGCTCCAGGCTGGAGTACACGGTGGCGGTGACGAGCCGGGGGTCCGTGGGGTCGACCTTGGCGAGCGCGGCCTCCTCCGCGTGCACCACCGGGTCGGTGCCCTCCCGGGAGTGGCCGCGCGCCAGCTCCGTACCGTCGGCGGCCACCACGACCGCGCCCACGCTGAACGCCGTCTGCGAGGGCGGGCACCCGGCGGCCAGCTCGCAGGCGAGGGCCAGCCAGTGGTGGTCGGCGGCGGAGGGCAGCGGGCCGGTGCCGGGGGCGGTGGGCTCGTAGCGGATCAGGACGACGTCGCCGACCGGGCGGGTCTCGACCGTCCGCAGCCGGCCGCCCTGGTAGGAGCCGGGGCCGAAGAGACGGGGGGCGTCGGGGTCGCCGACGAACAGCGGCGCGAGGACCAGTTGGAGCTCGTCGGCCAGCCTCTCGGTGAGGAGCTGCGTGTGGACCGTGCCGCCGCCCTCGACCATGAGCCGCCGCACCCCGCGCTCGGCGTGCAGGTGCTCCAGCAGCAGCCGCCAGTCGAGCTCGGCGCCGAGCGGGACGACGTCGGCGGCGAGACCGAGGGCGTGGGCGCGCTCGGCGCCCCGTTCGGTCGTGTAGAGGACCTTCTCGCCGCCGGTGTGCCAGAACCGGGCCGCCGGGTCCAGGTCCCCGGAGCCGCTGACGGTGACCTTGAGCGGGTACTCGGCCCGGCCCGCGGCGAGGCGGGCGGCGCGCCGCTCGGGCGAGTTGACCAGCAGCCGGGGGTTGTCGGCGCGGATCGTGCCGGCGCCGACCAGGATGGCGTCCACGGACGCCCGTACCTCGTCGACCCGGTCGAAGTCGGCCGGGGACGACAGCAGCAGCCGCTCGGGGCCGGTGTCGTCCAGGTAGCCGTCGAGGGAGACGGCGGCGGACAGCAGGACGTACGGGTGCGGCATCGGCGTACTCCGGGTGGGGCGGGTGCGGGGGTCCAGTCTGCCGGTCAGGGCTCGGTCGGCCCCACGCGGATGACGTACCGGGTGGGTTCCGGGCGGTCCCCCGGGCCGGGTCCGGCCGGCGGGCCGGCGCGGCGCCGGCCGGGTCCGCGACGAGCACGACGGCGTTCAGCGGGACGATCCGCCGGAGCAGGGGCACCTCGTACCGCCTCCTCGCCGTGGGCTTCCGGTGCGGGGAGCCGACGGCCCGCGGACCGGGGGCGCGGCGCGGGCCGTCCTGTCCAGCGTGTGCGCAGGGCGGGCTTCCGCGCCATCGGTGGCAGTCCCCATCTTCCCCCGGGACCACGGCCGGCGGGGCGGCCCGCGTACGCGGTGGCCCCCAGGGCGGATGGGGCCCGCGACGGATGGCCTCGGGCGGTGGCGGCGGGTGACGCTGGAGTCTGCCGTACCGGACGGGTGACGACGTCGGTACAAGGGCAAACTCCCTTGTACCGGGCCGAGTTCGCGACAGGACGACGGTTCATCCTCGTACGCCCCGGCGTCGCGGAGCGATGGCCGCCGGTGGTGTCACCGGACGGCCGCCCCCTGGGAAGGAGGAGCCGTGCCCCAGTCCGACGACGAGCGCCTGGTCGACCTCGCGGCCCGTCTCGAACACGAGGATCCCCGTTTCGTCCGCTCACTCTCCGAGGGCCGTCCGGCCCGCCCCCGCGAGTACCGGCGCACGGGTGCCTGGTGCGCGCTGGCCGTCGGGGTGACCATGCTCGCCGCGGGCATCGTCGTCCCCGACGGCCTCCTCATCGCGGCGGGCCTGGTCCTCACCGGGATCGCCGTGCAGCTCCTCGACCCGAACCGGGACGGGCGTCCCGTGAAATGACGCGGCGCTCGGGCCGGCCGAAGCCGGTCCGAGCGCCGCGCAGCAGGTCAGAGGCGGTGTGCCCCTCCTGCGGGAGGTAGGCCCTGTGGGACTCGAACCCACAACCAATGGATTAAAAGTCCACTGCTCTGCCAATTGAGCTAAGGGCCCCTGGCGATGTTGCCTCCCCGAGCATAGCCGGAGGTGGCCGGGACTCCGATCGGGTATCGCGGGACGTGTCCCGCGCGGAACGCGGGAGGGCCCGCACGACGGGTGTCGTGCGGGCCCTCCCGGCCGGCTCGGTGAGCCTGCGTCAGCCGTTGCGCTTCCAGCGCGGCTTGTCCTCGCGGCGGCCGAAGGATCCGCCACCGCGGTGGTCGTCACGACGGCCGTACGGGCGGTCGTGGGAGCCGGAGTGGAAACCGGGGCGGTCACCCTGGCGGTCGCGGTTGAACGGACGGTCACTGCCGGGGCGGTCGCCCTGCCGGTCACGGTTGAACGGACGGTCGCTGCCGCGGTGGCCGCCGCGGTCGTCACGGCGGAAGCCGCCGCGGTCGCCGCCACGGTCACCGCGGTCGCGGTTGAAGCCGCCGCGGTCGTCACGACGCTCGAAGGAACGCCCACCACGGTCGTCACGACGGTCGTCACGACGGAAACCGGGACGGTCGCCGCCGCGGTCGCGGTTGAAGCCGCCACGGTCGTCGCGACGCTCGAAGGAACGCCCACCACGGTCGTCCCGGCGGTCGTCACGACGGAAACCGGGACGGTCGCCGCCACGGTCACCGCGGTCGTCACGGCGGAAGCCGCCGCGGTCGCCGCCACGGTCACCGCGGTCGCGGTTGAAGCCGCCGCGGTCGTCACGACGCTCGAAGGAACG
>NZ_JBIBZI010000019.1:20152-125192 GCF_043084105.1 Streptomyces sp. NPDC014676
ACGCCCACCACGGTCGTCACGACGGTCGTCACGACGGAAACCGCCACGGTCGTCCCGGCGCTCGCGCCGCTCGTACGGTGCCGAAGCCTCCGTACGCTCCACACGCTCGGTCCGCTCGACGTCCCGCACCGTCGGCTGCTCCGGCAGCGAGACCTCGGCCTCGGCCGCCTCGGCGACCACCGTCTCGATGTCCTCGCCCCGCTCCCGCGCGACCCGGGCCAGCAGGCGGTCGGCCTCGTCGCGCAGCTCGGAGGCGCGGCGCTGGGCGCGCTCCAGCTCCTTGGTGAGCTGGGCGACCTCGCGTTCGGCCTGCTGCGCCGCGTTGCCCGCGGACTCGGCCTGCACCTCGGTCATGGACCGGGCGCCGGTGATCTCGGCGACCTCGGGGTCGAAGGCGGCGCCGCCCTGGATGATGTGGCGCGTGGCGTCGACGCCCGCGTCCTCCATCAGCCGGAAGATCTGGCGGCGCTGGTGCGGCAGCGACAGGGAGACGACGGTGCCGGTGCGGCCGGCGCGCGCCGTGCGGCCCGCGCGGTGCAGGTAGTCCTTGTGGTCGCCGGCCGGGTCCACGTTGAGGACCAGGTCGATGCCGTCGACGTGGATGCCGCGCGCGGCGACGTCGGTGGCGACCAGGACGTTGACGTAGCCGTCCTTGAAGTCGGCCAGGGTGCGCGTGCGCGCGCCCTGGGTCATGCCGCCGTGCAGCGCGTCCGACTTCACGCCCGCGTCCCGCAGCTGCTCGGCGACGCGGTCGGCGCCCAGCTGGGTGCGGACGAAGATGATGGTGCGGCCCTTGCGGGAGGCGATGGCCGCGGTGACCGGCGCCTTGTCCTTGGGCTTCACGACGAGGATGTGGTGCGACATGGTCGTCACGGCGCCCTGGGCGGCGTCGACCTCGTGGAGGGCCGGGTCCTTCAGGTACCGGTCGACCAGGGTCTTGATCTCGTTCTCCATGGTGGCGGAGAACAGCATCCGCTGGCCGCCGGCCGGGATCTGGTCGAGCAGTTCGGTGACCTCGGGCAGGAAGCCCAGGTCGGACATCTGGTCGGCCTCGTCGAGGACCGCGATCTGCACATTCTCCAGGGAGCAGGCGCCGCGGTTGATGATGTCGCGCAGGCGGCCGGGGGTGGCGACCAGCACGTCGACGCCGCGCTCGAGGGCATAGATCTGGTTGCCCATCGAGGTGCCGCCGCAGACGACCTTCATCTTCAGGCCGAGGACGTCGCCGTACGGCTGGAGCGCGTCGGCGACCTGCATGGCCAGCTCACGGGTCGGGGTGAGGATGACGGCGCGGGGCTTGTGCTTCTCGGTGCGGCCGCCGGCCAGCGTGGCCAGGGTCGGCAGACCGAAGGAGAGGGTCTTGCCGGAGCCGGTGCGGCCACGGCCGAGGATGTCCTTGCCGGCCAGGGCGTCCGGGATGGTCGCGGCCTGGATCGGGAAGGGGGTGGTCACGCCGTTCTGCGCGAGCTTGCGCACGACGCCCTCGGGCAGGCCGAGGTCGGCGAAGGTGATCTCGGGGGTCGCCTCGGGGGCGGGGGTGATGTCGGTGTCCTCGATGTTCTCGGGCACGACGACGTGATCAGTACTGGCGATGGGCATACGAATGCGAAACCTTCCGGAGTCTCTTCGGCACGCGCCCGTCAACTCCGTGATTCGCAGTTCGCAATTACGACCGCCTCGATGCGGTCCACCACGGCAAGGGAGAGAGTACGCGCCACACGGCGCGCTCTGCAGTGGCGCCGGGCAAATAGGATCAAACGATCTGCCACCATACGCACCCGATACCCCCGAAAGCAAACCGGCAGGTGAGCGGGGGGTCCGGCGGGCAGGGAAGCACGGAGGAGGAGACCTCAGACCGGCACTCCCGCTTCCGGCGTCGGCTCCCGCCGCGCCAACTGCGTCTCGGGCGGCTGGTGCGCCGACGAGGACGGCTCCGCCTGGGTCGGCTCCGGTGTGACCGACGGCTCGGGCGGCGTCGGCGTGGGCTCCGGATCGGGCGTGTGCGAGGGCTCCGGGGGAACGGGTCCGTCGTCCGGGGTCGGTTCCGCGGGCCCGTCCGGCCCGCCGTCGGCCGGCGCGGACCGGCTCGCCCCGGCGGACGGTGTGGCCCCGGCGGACGCCGCCTTCCCGGCCTCGCCCTTCCTTCCCCTGCCCTTGCGTCCCTCGTGCTTGCCGTCCCCGCGCGCCCCGTCGGCCGACGCGGCGCCGTACCCGGCACCGCCGCCCGACACCGTGGCGCCCCCGTCCGGCTCCTCACCGCCGGGCCTCTCCGCGGAGTGCGACGGCCCGCCGCTCCCGCCCGCACCGTCCTCACCCACACTCATGCAGCCGGCGGCGGCGGCGACGGCCACGACCGTGGCGGCCAGGCGGACGGGTACGTAAAAGCGGCGCACGGGGCCACCTCCGGTTGGAGTACAGGGTCAACAACCCCAACTCCCACCACCCGCGAGAAGACACGCGTACGGCACAGGGGTGTCGTACGGACCCCCTATCCGTAGCCGAGCGCGTGCAGCCGGGCGTCGTCGATGCCGAAGTGGTGGGCGATCTCGTGCACCACCGTGATCTCCGTCTCCGCGACGACGTCCTCCCGGGACTCGCACATCCGCAGCGTCGGCCCCCGGTAGATGGTGATCCGGTCCGGCAGCACCCCCGCGTACCACTCGCCCCGTTCCGTCAGCGGAGTCCCCTCGTACAGCCCGAGCAGCTCCGGATCGTCCGCCGGCGGCTCGTCCTCCACGAACACCGCGACGTTGTCCATCAGCCGCGTCAGCTCCGGCGGGATCCGGTCCAGCGCCTCGGCGACCAGCTCCTCGAACATCTCGCGCGTCATCTCCAGCACGAAGCCATTGTCGGGCACGAGCCGTCCGTACGAGTTGCGTACGGCCCCCGCATATCCGGCCACCGACTTGGGCATACGGGACCAATGGCCCGCGTCCCCTCCGCCGTCCTGAACGCCCTCCACCGCCTCCCACGGGTCCTGCGGGCCCCCGGCCGCCGCCGGCGCTCCCCCCGGCCCGCCACCGCGACGCTCACCCTCACCCCGCAGCCGCGGCCCTGGACGCGCGCGGCCGGTCTCGTCGCCGTGGTGGTCCTCGGTGCCTGGCTCGGCCTGCTCGTCGTCGGCAACGTCCGTGTCCCGGTGGGCCCCATGGACACCACCATGACCCTGCGCCCCTCCGTCACCGGCGGCACGAAGATCAACATCTCGCCCCTGGGCGACCTCCAGCTCGCCAGCCACACGGCCCCCGTCCGCCTGGACGTCAACGTCGACCAGCTCGACCCCGAGCGCTCCCAGGCCCTCGTCGACCACCCCGAACGCCTCTCCGGCCTCCAGGACGAGGTGACCGAGGACATCACCCGCGGCACCGCCGATCTCGCCGTGCGCTCCTGCGTCGCCGTGGTCACCGGCGCCACCGCCCTGGGTCTCCTCGTCTACCGCCGCCCCCGCCGCGCCCTCACCGCCGGCGGCCTCGCCCTCGGCCTGCTGGCCGCGTCCGGCGGCACGGCGTACGCCACCTGGAACCCCGACTCCGTCCTGGAGCCGAAGTTCTCCGGCCTGCTCTCCTCCGCCCCGTCCCTGGTCGGTGACGCGCGCAGCATCGTCACGGAGTTCGACGTCTACCAGAAGGAGCTGGCGCGTCTGGTCACCAACGTGACCAAGCTGTACGACGCCACCTCCACCCTCCCCGCCTACCAGCCGGACCCGACCACCCTCCGCGTGCTGCACGTCTCCGACATCCACCTCAACCCGGCGAGCTGGAAGATCATCGCCTCGCTGGTGGAGCAGTACCGGGTGGACGTGATCGTCGACTCGGGCGACACGATGGACCACGGCACCGCCGCCGAGAACGGCTTCCTGGACTCCGTCGAGGACCTGGGCGCCCCCTACGTCTGGGTCCGCGGCAACCACGACTCGCTCGTCACCCAGCGGTATCTCGAAGGCCTGAAGAACGTCCACGTCCTCGACGACGGCAAGGCGAAGACGGTCGCCGGGCTGCGCTTCGCCGGCATCGGCGATCCGCAGTTCACCCCCGACCGCTCGAACCGGACCGGGGCCGAGCAGTCCCAGGAGCTGGCGGGCGCCCGGCTCGCCTCCGCCCTGCGCGACCAGCGGACCGCCGGCACCCCGGTGGACGTGGCGGTCGTCCACGAGCCGTCGGCGGCGCGCGAGGTCGACGGCACCGTGCCGCTGGTGCTGGCCGGGCACATCCACCACGAGGAGACGGAGGTCATGCGGTACGGCACCCGGCTGCGGGTCGAGGGCTCCACCGGGGGCAGCGGCCTGCGCGCGATCGAGGGGAAGTACCCGGACCCGATCGAGACGTCGATCCTCTACTTCGACCGCGACACGCGCCGCCTCCAGGCATGGGACTCCATCGAACTGGGCGGCCTCGGCCTGACCACGGCGGAGGTCAGCCGCCACCTCCCGAAGGAGAACCAGCCGGGTGCGAGCACCTCGCCGTCCCCCTCATCCGGCTCCTCCGGAACCCCCTCGGCCACCGCCTCGACGCCCTCCCCGTAAACCGTTTTGGCGATCGCTCCCGACAGCACGTATGCTTCTCACGTCCCCGACGCGCTGCGAAGCGCCCAGGCGGGCCGATAGCCCTCATCGTCTAGCGGCCTAGGACGCCGCCCTTTCAAGGCGGTAGCACGGGTTCGAATCCCGTTGGGGGCACGCACCACCCTGTGCGACACTGTCGTACGACACGCTTGGTCCTGTGGAGCAGTTTGGAGTGCTCGCCACCCTGTCAAGGTGGAGGCCGCGGGTTCAAATCCCGTCAGGACCGCTGGTGTTTCACGTGAAACACCTCGGCTGGGTAGCTCAGTTGGTACGAGCGATCGCCTGAAAAGCGATAGGTCGCCGGTTCGACCCCGGCCCCAGCCACAGCAAAGGCCCCGATCATCGATCGGGGCCTTGTTGTGTGTCCCCTCACACGGGTCCTCGTGCCTGAGTCTCCGCGCAGGAGCTTCCGTGCAGAGGCCTCGCACCTGTACCCCGGCAAAATCATTGGCCGCGAATTTTCGCGGGATGAGATCCTGGAGTCCGTATGTCTACGCACTCTGCCCCCGCTCTCGGCTCCCTCGCCTCCCGCCTCACCGAGCTGTCGCTGCGCGACGCGCACCGGCTCGGGCGCAGGCTCGAAGGCGCACGCAAGATCCGTAAGCCGGAGGCCCGCGCCGCCGTGCTCGCCGAGATCGAGGCGGAGGTCGCCGGGTCCGAGGAACGGATGGCCGCGCGGCGCGCCCGGGTGCCCGCGGTCACGTATCCCGAACAGCTTCCCGTCAGCCAGAAGAAGGACGCGATCGCCGAGGCGATCCGTGATCACCAGGTGGTGATCGTCGCGGGTGAGACCGGGTCCGGCAAGACCACGCAGATCCCGAAGATCTGCGTGGAGCTGGGCCGGGGCGTCCGGGGCATGATCGGGCACACCCAGCCCCGCCGCATCGCCGCGCGTACGGTCGCGGAGCGGGTGGCGGAGGAGCTGGACACGCCGCTGGGCGAGGCCGTCGGCTGGAAGGTCCGCTTCACCGACCAGGTGAACCCGGACGCCACCTTCATCAAGCTGATGACGGACGGCATCCTGCTCGCGGAGATCCAGACCGACCGCGAGCTGCGCGCCTACGACACGATCATCATCGACGAGGCGCACGAGCGGTCGCTCAACATCGACTTCCTGCTCGGCTACCTCGCCCAGCTCCTGCCGAAGCGGCCGGACCTGAAGGTCGTCATCACATCCGCGACCATCGACCCGGAGCGTTTCTCCCGGCACTTCGGGGACGCGCCGATCATCGAGGTCAGCGGGCGTACGTATCCGGTGGAGGTGCGGTACCGGCCGCTGCTGGAGGAGGACTCCGAGGACGCCGACCGCGACCAGATCACCGCGATCACGGACGCCGTCGAGGAGCTGATGGCCGAGGGGCCCGGCGACATCCTGGTGTTCCTCTCCGGTGAGCGGGAGATCCGGGACACGGCGGACGCGCTGACGAAGAAGCGGTACCGGTCGACCGAGGTGCTGCCGCTGTACGCGCGGCTGTCGCACGCCGAGCAGCACCGGGTGTTCCAGCAGCACGGCGGCCGCCGGATCGTGCTGGCGACGAACGTGGCCGAGACGTCGTTGACCGTGCCGGGCATCAAGTACGTCATCGACCCGGGCTTCGCGCGCATCTCCCGCTACAGCCACCGCACCAAGGTGCAGCGGCTGCCGATCGAGCCGGTCTCGCAGGCCAGCGCCAACCAGCGCAAGGGCCGCTGCGGCCGTACGTCGGACGGCATCTGCATCCGGCTGTACAGCGAGGACGACTTCCTGGCCCGTCCGGAGTTCACGGACGCGGAGATCCTGCGCACCAACCTCGCCTCGGTCATCCTGCAGATGACGGCGGCCGGCCTGGGCGAGATCGAGAAGTTCCCCTTCATCGACCCGCCGGACCACCGCAACATCCGCGACGGCGTGCAGCTGCTCCAGGAGCTGGGCGCGCTCGACGCGGCGCAGAAGGACCCGCGCAAGCGGCTGACGCAGACCGGGCGGAAGCTGGCGCAGCTTCCGGTGGACCCGCGGCTGGCCCGCATGGTGCTGGAGGCGGACAAGAACGGCTGTGTCCGCGAGGTGATGGTCATCGCCGCCGCCCTGTCCATCCAGGATCCGCGGGAGCGGCCGGCCGACAAGCAGACGCAGGCCGACCAGCAGCACGCCCGGTTCCGGGACGAGTCCAGCGACTTCCTCGCCTACCTCAACCTGTGGCGGTACGTCCGCGAGCAGCAGAAGGAGCGCGGCTCGTCGTCGTTCCGCCGGATGTGCAAGCAGGAGTACCTGAACTTCCTGCGGATCCGTGAGTGGCAGGACATCTACACGCAGCTGCGCACGGTCGCCAAGCAGATGGGCATCCACCTCAACGAGGAGGACGCCCCCGGCGACCGGATCCACGTCTCCCTGCTGGCCGGTCTGCTGTCGCACATCGGCATGAAGGACGTGAAGGAGTCCAAGGACTCCGGTCCGGGCGCCGGCCGCAAGGACGGCGGGCGCAACGAGTACCTGGGCGCGCGGAACGCCAAGTTCGCGATCTTCCCGGGCTCGGCGCTGTTCAGGAAACCGCCGCGGTTCGTGATGTCGGCCGAGCTGGTGGAGACGTCCCGGCTGTGGGCGCGGGTCAACGCGAAGATCGAGCCGGAGTGGGTGGAGCCGCTCGCGGAGCACCTGCTCAAGCGCACGTACAGCGAGCCGCACTGGGAGAAGGACCAGGCGGCCGTGATGGCGTACGAGAAGGTCACGCTGTACGGCGTGCCGATCGTGGCGCAGCGCAAGGTGAACTACGGGCGGATCGACCCGGAGGTCTCCCGGGAGCTGTTCATCCGCAACGCCCTGGTCGAGGGCGACTGGCGCACGCACCACAAGTTCTACGCCGACAACCGGAAGCTGCTGACCGAGGTCGAGGAGCTGGAACACCGGGCGCGGCGCCGGGACATCATGGTCGACGACGAGACGCTGTTCGACTTCTACGACCAGCGGATCCCCGAACACGTGGTGTCGGGGGCGCACTTCGACTCGTGGTGGAAGCACAAGCGGCACGAGCAGCCGGACTTCCTCGACTTCGAGCGGGAGATGCTGATCCGTGAGTCGGCGGAGGCGGTCACCAAGGCCGACTACCCGGACTCGTGGCGGCAGGGTCCGCTGAAGTTCCGGGTGACGTACCAGTTCGAGCCGGGCGCGGACGCGGACGGCGTGACGGTCCACGTTCCGCTCCAGGTGCTGAACCAGGTGACGGACGAGGGCTTCGACTGGCAGATCCCCGGCCTGCGCGAGGAGGTCGTCACGGAACTGATCCGTTCGCTTCCCAAGCCGATCCGGCGGAACTACGTGCCGGCGCCGAACTACGCGAAGGCGTTCCTGGAGCGGGCGGTGCCCCTGCAGGAGCCGCTGACCGTGACGATGGCCCGTGAGCTGAAGCGGATGGTCGGGGTGCCCTTCGAGGCGGAGGACTTCGACTGGTCCCGGGTCCCTGACCACTTGAAGGTGACGTTCCGGATCGTCGACGAGCGGCGCCGCACGGTGGCCGAGGACAAGGACCTGGAGGCCCTCAAGCTCCAGTTGCGGCCGAAGGCCCGCAAGGCGCTGTCCCAGGCGGCCGCCGCCACGGCGCAGCGCCAGGGCGGCGAGTCCCTGGAGCGCAAGGGGCTGACGGACTGGACGATCGGCTCGCTGACCCGGGTGTTCGAGACGCGCCGGGCCGGTCAGCCGGTGAAGGCGTATCCGGCGCTGGTCGACGACGGCGACACGGTGTCGGTGCGGCTGTTCGACACGGAGGCCGAGCAGGCGGAGGCGATGTGGAAGGGCACGCGCCGGCTGATCCTGCTGGGGATTCCGGTGAACCCCGCGAAGTTCGCGTCCGAGAGGCTGACGAACGCGCAGAAGCTGGCGTTGTCCGCGAATCCGCACGGTTCGGTGCAGGCGCTGTTCGACGACTGCGCGACGGCGGCGGCGGACCGGCTGATCGCCGACTTCGGCGGGCCGGTGTGGGACGAGGAGTCCTACCGGAAGCTGTACGACAAGGTCCGCGCGGAGATCGTCGACACGACGGTCCGCGC
Source organism: Streptomyces sp. NPDC014676 (assembly GCF_043084105.1). Lineage (NCBI taxonomy): Bacteria > Bacillati > Actinomycetota > Actinomycetes > Kitasatosporales > Streptomycetaceae > Streptomyces > Streptomyces sp. NPDC014676. Next base: position 28,734 of record NZ_JBIBZI010000019.1, read on the forward strand.
GGTGGGCCAGGTGCAGCAGGTGCTGGCGGCGTGGCAGGCCTGTGAGCGCCGTCTGAAGGCCGTACGGAGCCCCGCGCTGCTCCCGAACCTCCAGGACGTACGGGGGCAGCTGGACGCGCTCGTCCGGCCCGGTTTCGTGACGGAGGCAGGGCTGCGGCGGCTGCCGGACCTGATGCGCTACCTGGTGGCCGCGGACCGGCGCCTGCAGCAGATGCCGGCGAACGTCCAGCGGGACACCACGCGCATGGCGAAGGTCCACGAGATGCGGGACGAGTACGCGTGGCTGCTGGAACAGTTGCCGCAGGGGCGGCCGGTACCGCGGCAGGTGCTGGACATCCGCTGGATGATCGAGGAGCTGCGGGTCAGCTATTTCGCCCACGCGCTCGGCACCGCGTACCCGGTGTCGGACAAGCGGATCGTGAAGGCGATCGACGCGGCGGTACCGTGACGGCACCCGCACGCAGGGTGAGTTCGACCAGGAGGCTCCACCTCCTGTACAGTCCTTCTCGCAGCGCAACGCGGCGGAATCCCCTAGGAGAATCCGTCGCGTGAACACTGCGAAACCTGGTCCTGTGGAGCAGTTTGGAGTGCTCGCCACCCTGTCAAGGTGGAGGCCGCGGGTTCAAATCCCGTCAGGACCGCAACAACCGCAAGGCCCGCACCCCGCAAGGGACGCGGGCCTTCCGCATGAGCACCCCCCACCAAGGCCGCGCCCCGCGGCGGAGCCGCGATCGGGTACGGCAAATCCCGTCAGGACCGCAACAACCGCAAGGCCCACACCCCGCAAGGGACGCGGGCCTTCCGCATGAACACCCCCCACCAAGGCCGCGCCCCGCGGCGGAGCCGCGATCGGGTACGGCAAATCCCGTCAGGACCGCAACAACCGCAAGGCCCACACCCCGCAAGGGACGCGGGCCTTCCGCATGAACACCCCCCACCAAGGCCGCGCCCCGCGGCGGAGCCGCGAACGAACACGACGCAGCCCGTCAGGACCGCAACAACCGCAAGGCCCCACCGGAGCCGCGATCGGGTACGGCGGATCCGTCAGGGCCGTCCTGCACGCGAGACCCGCTCCACGCGAGAGATGGGCGCTCCACGGGAGCCCGCCACCCCGCGGAGGCTCGTATCCTCCCCATGACGGGAGCTCGGGGCTGAAGTCCCGTGCGTGCGGGGCGCTGTGCGCCCTCCACGCCGTCTTGACGGGTCCGCCGTCCCTCGGTACTCCAGGAAGCAGGGCACGACTCCGTGTTGCCCCTCGGAGGTGACGTATGACGGCATCGGCCAGGCACGAGACACGGGCGCTGCTCCGTGCGCATCTGGCGGCCGCGTCGTCGTACCGGCACCTCACCCGGCACTGCCCGGTCTGCCACCGTCTCCTGCGGCTGGCGATGGAGACCCCGGACGCCTCGCGGCCGGCCGGGGAACAACCCGGCTCCCACGCCCGTTCCCTCTAGCGCATATGCCACAGGCTCAACAAGCCGACTGGTATGTGACGGGTGTCACCGTATGAGTTTCAGGAAGTGCGGTACTTACACCTCTCCTACAACAAGTCAATTTAATATGTGCAATTGCACCCCCTCGGAGAGGTCCGCGTCGGCCGGCACACAGGTGATCCCCCACCCGCCCCCAGAGTCCGAGAAGCCCGCGCACAGAGTGCTCCCGGGAGCCCGTCGGGACGGCCCCCGCCCCTTCATGAGCGCACAAAAAGATCGCGCTGGACCCGGCGGGGTCCAGCGCGATCGACGACGCGCCCTTGTTCAGTTGCCTGGAAAGCTCTGATCTGCTGGAGCGAGGGGCCTGTTGGGGCAGTCCCCGCGTCGCTTGGAGCCAGGATTCCCGGGCGTCTCGGCCGGTGGGGGACCAGCCGGTGCTGCCCGGTTCATGCGGTTGTTCAGGCCTCGCTGCGCTGCTGCGGAATGCCCGCGAGCAGTGCGCGGACCTCGGCTTCGCGGTAGCGGCGGTGCCCGCCGAGCGTGCGGATCGACGTGAGCTTGCCTGCCTTCGCCCAGCGCGTGACCGTCTTCGGGTCGACGCGGAACATGGTGGCGACCTCAGCCGGGGTCAGCAGCGGCTCGGCATCAGGGGTGCGAGCGGTCATGAGCGGCCTCCTCGGGAGAACCGAACCTTCTCGGTTCTTTCCTCTAAATTCTGCACCTTGACCCGCGTTGCCCGAAATGGCGGACGCGAGTCGAGTCGGTTATAGGACGAACGGCTTGTCCTCGGCACTACAACTACACCATCTGTCCAGCCACGTCGGCCAAACCGATGGAATTGCCCTCCCAGGTGTTCATCAGCCGCGGAAGCCGATGGACCATGCCATAGCGGACAGTCACGCCACTGTGACGATCAGTCACAGCAGCGATCAGGAGTCACCGGACCCCCTAAAGCGTGCATTACCGAGAATCCGCCCATAGTTGAGCACAGTAGGACGGAAGAGTCCTCCCCGGACTCCTTGTCCTATTTTGGCATGAGGGTGGGCAAGGGGCGCAAGGGCCGCGTAAGTGCGGTCCGTCACGCTTGACGCGCTTGGGACATACGCCCGGATCGGCTTCTACGTCCGTTGTCGGGCCCGCACTGACGGAACCTCAGACACCTCAGGGCGAAGACGAAACCCCAAGAACGGCGTTTGGTCAAACGTCAGTTCGCCGAACGCAGGTCGCGGACCGCCCGCCAGCGCTCCACGAGGCGCCCGTAGGCCTCCTCTGCGCCCTCCCCGTCACCGCGCCGCAGCGCCGCGATCCCCTCGGCCACGTCCGCCGCCGAGTGGTCGTCCTCGAGCGTGCCGGCCGGCAGGGCGTGCACCAGTCCGCCGTAGTCCAGCTCGACCAGCGAGCGCGGATGGAACTCCTCCAGCCAGCGCCCGACGTCCACGAGGCCGTCGATCAGCAGGCTCTCGTCCACGGCGTCCCTGAGCGCCCGCAGCCCCCGCGCCACCCGCCGGCGGGCCTGGACCATCGGGGTCCGGTAGCGCAGGACGGGCTCCTCGCCCCCGGCCCCCTTGACGTACTCCCGCTCGTCGTCCGCGAACAGCACGAACCAGTTGATCGGCACCTGCCAGGTCGCGGTGCGGATCCACGGCCGGGCGTCGGGATGGCCGGCCAGCCAGCGCTCGTAGTCCCGGGTCGCCTGGTGCCGTACGACCGGGGGCAGGAGCGCGTCCAGGACCGGCGGCGGGAAGTCCTCGGCGAGCTCGCCCAGGGCCTGCCAGCCGCGCAGCCGGGTGCGCCAGGGACAGACGCGGACCACGCCGTCGGTCTCCAGCACGAACGCGTCGTCGCTCTCGTGCACCGGCACCGCCACCGGCGGGATGGGCGCCAGGTCGGCCAGGGACCGGCGGAGCTCGTCCTGGCAGGAGGGGAGGTCGGGGCGGCGGGCGTAACGGGCCCAGTGGCCGCGTTCCGGTTCCGGGAAGGCGGCCAGCGGTTCGTACACGCGCAAGTAGGTCGCGTAGGGGACGATCACCGAGGACACCTTGGGCACGCCTGCTCCCTCCCCCGGAGGGCGTCGCGAAAACCTGCCGGGCCCCCGCCCGGACGGACGGGAAACCCCGGCCAACCGTCGCACGGCGGTACTCCGGACGGAGGTGATCCGGGACACAGTGCCGCCGACCGGCGCGTAAGGATCTAATCTCGTGCCACGGTCTCCGCCACCTCTACGGGGCCGACCCCACCCGCCGCTACTTACTCAGGAGTCACCACAGTGACCGACGTATCTGACGGCGTCCTGCACACCCTGTTCCGTTCGGACCAGGGGGGCCACGAGCAAGTCGTGCTCTGTCAGGACCGCGCCACCGGTCTCAAGGCCGTCATCGCCATCCACTCCACCGCGCTGGGCCCCGCCCTCGGCGGTACGCGCTTCTACCCGTACGCCTCCGAGGAGGAGGCCGTCGCCGACGCGCTGAACCTCGCGCGGGGGATGTCGTACAAGAACGCCATGGCCGGGCTCGACCACGGCGGCGGCAAGGCCGTGATCATCGGCGACCCGGAGCAGATCAAGAGCGAGGAGCTGCTGCTGGCCTACGGCCGGTTCGTCGCCTCGCTCGGCGGCCGGTACGTCACCGCCTGCGACGTCGGCACGTACGTCGCCGACATGGACGTCGTGGCCCGCGAGTGCCGCTGGACCACCGGCCGCTCCCCCGAGAACGGCGGCGCGGGCGACTCCTCCGTGCTCACCTCCTACGGCGTCTACCAGGGCATGCGGGCCGCCGCCCAGCACCTGTGGGGCGACCCCTCGCTGCGCGACCGCAAGGTCGGTGTCGCGGGCGTCGGCAAGGTCGGCCACCACCTGGTGGAGCACCTGCGCGCCGAGGGCGCCGAGGTCGTGATCACCGACGTGCGCGAGGACGCCGTGCGGCGCGTCCTCGACCTGCACCCCCAGGGTGTGTCGGCCGTCGCCGACACCGAGGCGCTGATCCGCACCGAGGGCCTGGACATCTACGCCCCGTGCGCCCTCGGCGGGGCGCTCGACGACGACAGCGTGCCGGTGCTCACCGCCGGGATCGTCTGCGGCGCCGCCAACAACCAGCTCGCCCACCCGGGCGTGGAGAAGGACCTCGCCGACCGCGGGATCCTCTACGCGCCGGACTACGTGGTGAACGCCGGCGGTGTCATCCAGGTCGCCGACGAGCTGCACGGTTTCGACTTCGACCGGTGCAAGGCGAAGGCGTCGAGGATCTTCGACACCACGCTCGCCATATTCGCACGTGCGAAGGAAGACGGGATTCCGCCGGCCGCCGCGGCCGACCGGATCGCCGAGCAGCGGATGGCGGAGGCGCGCCCGGTGCGCTGACGCGTACGCGGGCGGCCCGGCCCAGGACACTATTCGTACGTTTGAGCGGTACCCGCCGGAGGGCACTTGGAGAGAACTCTCACTTCTCCCGGCGGGTCGACCGTTGATAAGTGGTTAAAATCGCGGTTGACCAGCGAGGACGGGGCGCCTCGAAGGTCCTGGGCGCGGGCACGTCATGCGGGCGACGTACCGTATGGGCGTGGGCTCAGGTACCGTGGAAGCCCTACGGACCGGACTCTCCGCTGAGAGTCCGTTCTGGACCATGAACGCGTGTCAAGACTCTGGGGCCGTCGAGCCCCGTCGTTGAGGGGGTCGAGCCATGGGGCGCGGCCGGGCCAAGGCCAAGCAGACGAAGGTCGCCCGCCAGCTGAAGTACAACAGCGGTGGGACTGACCTCTCACGCCTGGCCGAGGAGCTGGGCGCATCGCCGTCGAACCAGCCACCGAACGGTGGCCATTTCGAGGACGATGAGCAAGACGACGACCTGTACGCACGGTACGCCGACCTCTATGAGGACGACGACGAGGACGAGGACGGCCCGTCCTCGCAACAACGTCGCGGCGCTTGACCTTGCGTTGAACCCGGTCGGTGACCCCGGTCACCGACCGGGTTCAGTGCTGCCCCGGCAGCACCGGACACCTGATGTGCCGCCCGCACGCTCACCGCGCGGGCGGCACACCGTCGCTCACTTCGCGTAGTCACCGACGAGGGCCGCGCCCGTGGCGTGCTCGCCGCGGTCGGTGATCTCGCCGGCCACCCAGGCGTCCACCCCGCGGTCGGCCAGCGTCGCCAGCGCCACGTCGACGGACTCCTGCGGCACGATCGCGATCATGCCGACGCCCATGTTCAGCGTCTTCTCCAGCTCCAGCCGCTCGACCGAACCGGTCCGGCCGACCAGGTCGAACACCGGTGCGGGGGTCCAGGTGGAGCGGTCCACGGTCGCGTGCAGTCCGTCGGGGATCACACGGGCCAGGTTGGCCGCGAGTCCGCCGCCGGTGACGTGGCTGAAGGCGTGCACCTCGGTGGTGCGGATCAGCGCCAGGCAGTCCAGCGAGTAGATCCTGGTGGGCTCCAGGAGCTCCTCGCCGAGGGTGCGGCCCAGCTCGTCGATCCGGCCGTCCAGGGCGAGCCCGGCCCGCTCCAGCAGCACGTGGCGGACGAGGGAGTAGCCGTTGGAGTGAAGCCCGGAGGACGCCATGGCGATCACCGCGTCACCCGTACGGATACGGTCCGCGCCGAGCAGCCGGTCGGCCTCCACGACGCCCGTACCGGCCCCGGCGACGTCGAAGTCGTCCGGACCCAGCAGGCCGGGGTGTTCGGCCGTCTCACCGCCGACCAGGGCGCATCCGGCCAGCACACAGCCCTCCGCGATGCCCTTGACGACGGCGGCGACGCGCTCGGGATGGACCTTGCCGACACAGATGTAGTCGGTCATGAACAGCGGCTCGGCGCCGCACACCACGATGTCGTCCATGACCATGGCGACCAGGTCGTGGCCGATGGTGTCGTAGACGCCCAGCTGCCGCGCGATGTCGACCTTGGTGCCGACGCCGTCCGTGGCGGAGGCGAGCAGGGGCCGCTCGTAGTTCTTCAGGGCGGAGGCGTCGAAGAGGCCGGCGAATCCGCCGAGGCCGCCGAGGACCTCGGGGCGCCGCGTCTTCCTCACCCACTCCTTCATCAGCTCGACGGCGCGGTCGCCCGCCTCGATGTCGACGCCCGCCGCTGCGTAGCTGGCACCAGTGTTCTGGGACATGACTGTGAGAGCTTTCGTGTCGTCCGTCAGGGCTTACGGGCGGCGGATCGCGTCGACCGAGGCCGGGGCGGCGGTGCCGGCGGCCAGCTCCGTCTCCAGGAGCTGCTTGCCGAGGAGCTCGGGGTCGGGCAGCTCCATCGGGTACTCGCCGTCGAAGCAGGCGCGGCACAGGTTCGGCTTGGCGATGGTGGTCGCCTCGATCATGCCGTCGATGGAGATGTACGCCAGCGAGTCGGCGCCCAGCGAGGTGCCGATCTCGTCGATCGTCATGCCGTTGGCGATGAGCTCCGCGCGGGTGGCGAAGTCGATGCCGAAGAAGCAGGGCCACTTCACGGGCGGCGAGGAGATCCGGATGTGGACCTCGGCCGCGCCCGCCTCACGGAGCATCCGGACCAGGGCCCGCTGGGTGTTGCCGCGCACGATCGAGTCGTCCACGACGACCAGGCGCTTGCCCTTGATGACTTCCTTGAGCGGGTTCAGCTTCAGGCGGATGCCGAGCTGCCGGATGGTCTGCGAGGGCTGGATGAACGTACGTCCGACGTACGCGTTCTTGACCAGGCCGGCGCCGAAGGGGATGCCGGACGCCTCCGCGTAGCCGATCGCGGCCGGAGTGCCGGACTCCGGGGTGGCTATGACCAGGTCGGCCTCGGCCGGGGCCTCCTTGGCCAGCTTGCGGCCCATCTCGACGCGCGAGAGGTACACGTTCCGGCCGGCGATGTCGGTGTCCGGGCGGGCCAGGTACACGTACTCGAAGACACAGCCCTTGGGCTTCGCTTCCGCGAATCGGGAGGTGCGCAGCCCGTTCTGGTCGATGGCGACGAACTCGCCCGGCTCGATCTCGCGCACATAGCTCGCGCCGCAGATGTCGAGGGCGGCGGACTCGGAGGCGACGACCCAGCCGCGCTCCAGGCGGCCGAGGACCAGCGGACGGATGCCCTGCGGGTCACGGGCCGCGTACAGGGTGTTCTCGTCCATGAAGACGAGGCTGAAGGCGCCCCTGACCTTGGGGAGGACCGCGTGCGCGGCCTGCTCCACGGTCACCGGCTCGCCGTCGGCGGCGCGCTGGCCGGCCAGCAGGGCGGTGATCAGGTCGGTGTCGTTGGTGGCCGCCACCTTGGGGGCGCGGCCGTTCTCCTTGGGGAGCTCGGCGACCATCTCGGCGAGCTGCGCCGTGTTGACCAGGTTGCCGTTGTGGCCGAGCGCGATGGATCCGTGCGCGGTGGCGCGGAACGTCGGCTGGGCGTTCTCCCACACGGAGGCGCCGGTGGTCGAGTAGCGGGCGTGTCCGACCGCGATATGACCCTGGAGCGAACCGAGCGAGGTCTCGTCGAAGACCTGGGAGACCAGGCCCATGTCCTTGAAGACGAGGATCTGGGAGCCGTTGCTGACCGCGATTCCCGCGGATTCCTGGCCCCGATGCTGGAGGGCGTAGAGCCCGAAGTACGTGAGCTTGGCGACCTCTTCACCCGGAGCCCAGACACCGAAGACGCCGCAAGCGTCCTGGGGGCCCTTCTCACCGGGGAGCAGGTCGTGGTTGAGTCGTCCGTCACCACGTGGCACGCCTCCGAGTGTAGGCGAGGCAGGCCGCTGGTCCGAATGCGGGATACGGGACCGGCGGTGGATCAGCGTTCTGCGACGGCCCGCACACTGGTGCCGTTTTCGCTGGTCAACGTGAGGGTTCGGCCTTCGATCCGGTAGTCCGCGGTGCCGTTGAACAGCTTCGTCAGCGCCTTCTCGCCGTCCATGAGTGAGTCTTCGCACATCATTCGGGTCAGGGACGGCACGCCGAGGGTGATATGGCCGTCGCGCACGGTGGCGTCGGCGTTCACGTGGTTGCAGCCGAGGCGGCCGGAGACGGTGCCCTCCTCCTTGTCGAAGGTGAGGTGGGCGCGGCCGTCGAGGGCGGGGGTGGTGACGGTCCACTCGGTGCCGTACAGCGGGGTGTCCTCGGTGCGGCTCAGCCGGACGGTGTCGCCGGACCCGGTGGTGAGGGTGAGGCGGTCGCCGTGCACGTCGGTCCTCAGGGCGCCGTCGCCGAGGGTGTCGGCGAGGGTGCTTTCGAGGTCCATGACCTGCGCGTCGCAGGCCCGCAGGGTGGTGTCCCGGTCGCCGAGCCGGATGCGGTCGCCCTCAAAGGCGACCCGGCCCTTGAACTGGTTGCATCCGTAGCCGCCCTCGGCCCCGCCGTCGTCGTCGAGGGTGAGGTGCGCGCCGTCGGGGGCACGGTGGGTGGTGCCGTCGACGGTGACGTCGTCGATGGTCCAGCGGATGCCGGTGACCGGGTTCTCCGCCTGTGCGGTGCCGCTGCCGGCGCCCGCCTTCTCGCTGCCACAGGCCGCCGCGAGCGGGACGACGAGCACGGCGAGGGCCGTCAGGGTCATGCGCTGCTGGTGCTTCTGCCTGTACATGCCGATTCGACGGAGGCGGGGAGCAGGTGGTTCCCCTTGCCTCCCGGACTCATCCCAGCAGCGGCAGATACGGTCCGAGGTCCGCCCGTTCCCCGCTCGCGCTCACCTTCGCGCCGGCCACCGCGTCCTGCCAGGCCGTCCGGCCGGAGGCCAGCCTCGCCCAGGTCAGCGGGTCGGTCTCGACGACGTTCGGCGGGGTGCCCCGGGTGTGCCTCGGTCCCTCCACGCACTGCACGACCGCGTACGGCGGGATCCGCACCTCCGTGGAGCCGCCGGGGGCCTTCGCGGCGAGCGCGTCGGCCAGCAGCCGGGTGCAGGCGGCCAGGGCCTGACGGTCGTACGGGATGCCGAGACCGGGCACGGCGGCGTTCAGGTCGTCGGTGTGGACGACGAGCTCGACGGTGCGGGTGACGACGTAGTCGGCCAGGGGCAGGGCGCCCGCGCTGGTGGGGATCGGCCGGCCGCCGGGGTGTGCGTCGAGGCGGTCGGTGAAGCGCCGCTCGACGTCGGCGAGGTGGGCGTCGAGGTCGGGGTGGTCGGCTGCGAGCCGGCGGGCGGTGCCGGCGATGGCGTCCGCGTCGGCGGCGATGGCGGACGGCCAGTCGAGCAGCCGCCCGTCCTGCCGCGCCGGCTCGGGCTCGTCGAGCAGCCGGTCCACGGCCGTCAGCGCCGCCCCGATGTGCGCGACCAGCTCCCGTACGGTCCAGTCGCCGAGCCGGGTGGGCAGCGCGAGCTGCTCGGGGGTGAGGGTGCGCACGGCCGCCCGTACGTTCCCGAACTGCGCCAGGACGGCGGCGCGGGTCTTGACGGGATCGTAGGAACGGGCGCGCTTCTTGGCCGGTGGCATGGCGGAAGCCTATGCGGGCGCGGCCGGCGCCGGACGGGGTACGCCGGACACCTCGCCGTCGCGGTGTCCGGGGCGGGGCCGTCCACCGGCCCGAGGGCCGCCCGGGTCGCCGACGCGGCGCGTGTCCGCCCGGCGTGCTCCGTCCCCTCCGTCTCGAACGGAGGGGATCCGGCGAGGACCGCGCCGCGCCGCGGCCCCCGCCCGGCGGACCGGGCGGGGGCCGCGGACGGAAGGGGCGGGAGGATCAGGCCAGCAGGGCCGGGATCGTGCCCTCGTGAATCTCGCGCAGCTCGGCCAGGGGGAGCGCGAACTCGCCCTGGACCTCCACCGTGTCGCCGTCGACGACGCCGACGCGGGTGGCCGGGAGGCCGCGCGCGCCGCACATGTCGTTGAAGCGGACCTCCTCCGAGCGCGGCACGGCGACGATCGCGCGGCCCGCCGACTCGGAGAACAGGAAGGTGAAGGCGTCGAGCCCGTCCGGGACGACCAGACGCGCGCCCTTCTCCCCCAGCAGCGCCGACTCGACGACCGCCTGGATCAGACCGCCGTCGGACAGGTCGTGCGCGGAGTCGATCATGCCGTCGCGGGAGGCGGAGATCAGGATCTCGGCGAGCAGGCGCTCGCGCTCCAGGTCGACCTTCGGGGGCAGGCCGCCGAGGTGGTCGTGGACGACCTGGGACCAGGCCGAGCCGCCGAACTCCTCACGCGTGTCGCCCAGCAGGTACAGCAGCTGGCCGTCCTCCTGGAAGGCGACCGGCGTGCGGCGGGCCACGTCGTCGATGACGCCGAGGACCGCGACCACCGGGGTCGGGTGGATGGCGGCCTCACCGGTCTGGTTGTAGAGCGAGACGTTGCCGCCGGTCACCGGGGTGCCGAGCTGCTGACAGCCGTCCGCCAGACCCCGCACCGCCTCGGCGAACTGCCACATGACGGCCGGGTCCTCGGGCGAGCCGAAGTTCAGGCAGTCGGAGACCGCGAGGGGCTTGGCGCCGGTCGTGGCGACGTTGCGGTACGCCTCCGCGAGGGCGAGCTGGGCGCCCGTGTACGGGTCGAGCTTGGCGTAGCGGCCGTTGCCGTCGGTGGCGATCGCGACGCCGAGGCCGGACGCCTCGTCGATGCGGATCATGCCGGAGTCCTCGGGCTGGGCGAGGACGGTGTTGCCCTGCACGAAGTGGTCGTACTGCTGGGTGATCCACTGCTTGGAGGCCTGGTTGGGCGAACCGACCAGCTTCAGGACCTGGTCCTTCAGCTCCTCGGACGTCTCCGGGCGGGGCAGCTTGTTCGCGTCGTCCGCCTGGAGCTCGTCCTGCCAGGACGGGCGGGCGTAGGGGCGCTCGTACGTCGGGCCCTCGTGGGCGACCGTGCGCGGGTCGACGTCGACGATCTTGCCGCCGTGCCAGAAGATCTCCAGCCGGTCGCCGTCGGTCACCTCGCCGATGACGGTGGCGATGACGTCCCACTTATCGCAGATCTCGAGGAAGCGGTCGACCTTGTCGGGCTCGACGACCGCGCACATGCGTTCCTGCGACTCGCTCATGAGGATCTCCTCGGGGGAGAGCGTCGAGTCGCGGAGCGGTACGTCGTCGAGGGTGACGCGCATGCCGCCGGAGCCGTTGGAGGCCAGCTCGGACGTGGCGCAGGACAGGCCGGCCGCGCCGAGGTCCTGGATGCCGACGACCAGCTTCTCCCGGAACGCCTCCAGGGTGCACTCGATGAGGAGCTTCTCCTGGAAGGGGTCGCCGACCTGCACGGCGGGGCGCTTGGAGGGCTTGGCGTCGTCGAAGGTCTCGGAGGCCAGGATCGACGCGCCGCCGATGCCGTCGCCGCCGGTGCGGGCCCCGTACAGGATGACCTTGTTGCCGGCGCCGGACGCCTTCGCGAGGTGGATGTCCTCGTGCCGCATGACGCCGATGGCACCGGCGTTGACCAGCGGGTTGCCCTGGTAGCAGGCGTCGAAGACGACCTCGCCGCCGATGTTGGGCAGGCCCAGGCAGTTGCCGTAGCCGCCGATGCCGGCGACGACGCCCGGCAGGACGCGCTTGGTGTCGGGGTGGTCCGCGGCGCCGAAGCGCAGCGGGTCCACGACCGCGACCGGGCGGGCGCCCATGGCGATGATGTCGCGGACGATGCCGCCCACGCCCGTGGCCGCGCCCTGGTAGGGCTCGACGTACGAGGGGTGGTTGTGCGACTCGACCTTGAAGGTGACCGCGTAGCCCTGACCGACGTCGACGACACCGGCGTTCTCGCCGATGCCGACGAGCAGGGCGTCGGACTCGGGGGCCTTCTCGCCGAACTGGCGGAGGTGCACCTTGGAGGACTTGTACGAGCAGTGCTCGGACCACATGACGGAGTACATGGCGAGCTCGGCGCCGGTCGGGCGGCGGCCGAGGATCTCCACCACCCGCTCGTACTCGTCCTTCTTCAGGCCCAGCTCGGCCCAGGGCAGCTCGACGTCGGGGGTCGCGGCCGCGTGCTCGACCGTGTCCAGAGGCGTCCGGCTCATGCGTTGACCAGCTTCTTGAGGATCGAGGTGAAGAACGGGAGGCCGTCGGTGCGGCCGGTGCCGATCAGCGGCTCGACGGCGTGCTCGGGGTGCGGCATCAGGCCGACGACGTTCCCGGCGGCGTTGGTGATGCCGGCGATGTCGTTGAGCGAGCCGTTGGGGTTGACGTCCAGGTAGCGGAAGGCGACGCGGCCCTCCGCCTCCAGCTCGTCCAGCGTCCGCCGGTCGGCCACGTAGCGGCCGTCCATGTTCTTCAGCGGGATGTGGATCTCCTGGCCGGCCGAGTAGTCGGTGGTCCAGGCGGTGTCCGCGTTCTCCACCCGCAGCTTCTGGTCGCGGCAGATGAAGTGCAGGTGGTCGTTGCCCAGCATGCCGCCGGGCAGCAGGTGGGCCTCCGTGAGGATCTGGAAGCCGTTGCAGATGCCCAGCACCGGGAGGCCGGCCCTGGCCTGGTCGATGACGGTGTCCATCACCGGCGAGAAGCGCGCGATGGCGCCGGCGCGCAGATAGTCGCCGTACGAGAAACCGCCGCAGAGCACCACGGCGTCGACCTGCTTGAGGTCCTTGTCCTTGTGCCAGAGGGCGACGGGTTCGGCACCGGCGACGCGGATCGCGCGCTGGGTGTCCCGGTCGTCCAGACTGCCCGGGAAAGTGACGACGCCGATACGAGCGGTCACTTCGCGGCCTCCGCGACTTCCTCGACCCGTACGGTGAAGTCCTCGATCACGGTGTTGGCGAGGAAGGATTCCGCAAGATCGTGGATACGGGCGAGCGCGGCCTCGTCGACCGGCCCGTCAACTTCCAGTTCGAATCGCTTTCCCTGACGGACGTCCGAGATCCCCTCGAAACCCAGTCGCGGCAGTGCGCGCTGCACCGCCTGGCCCTGGGGGTCGAGGATCTCCGGCTTGAGCATGACGTCGACTACGACGCGTGCCACTGGCACTCCCGGTGTGTGGTGCTGAGCAGGTCCCTTCAGACTACCCGCACAAAATTTCTACGCGAGTAGAGTTGGAGGAATCTACGTGAGCGCCGTCACGATTCGGCATCACGGGCAGACATCCGGGAAAAGTTCCGGGAAAGATCTCCGTTCACCCGCACATCTCTATTGCGCACCGGACACGCGGACAGATTTAGTCGGGCTTCACATTGCAATGCCGGGCACTGTACAAATGAATTGTCATTAGCAGATACTTTGCCCGATTACAGGCGAACAGCCGACATCTCGACGATGTACCGGCACGTCATCACGGACGTCCGGACGAGAGATGCCGCACGAAGGGACCGATATTCGTGGCGCAGAAGGTCGTGGTCACTCTCTTTGACGACATCGACGGCTCGGAAGCGGCGGAAACGATCGCCTTCGGACTGGACGGCACGTCGTACGAGATCGACCTCAATGAAACCAATGCCAGGAAACTGCGTGCGGCCCTCGAGCCCTACGTGGACGCCGGCCGCAAGCGGTCGCGCTCCGGCAAGGCGTACCGGCAGACGGAGGTCGCCCCGGACCCGGCCGCCGTGCGCGCCTGGGCCCAGGCGAACCGGATGGACGTCCCCGCGCGCGGGCGGATCCCCAAGAAGGTCTACGAGGCGTTCGCCGCGGCGCGGTGAACAGCTCGGTGGGCCGGCCGGGTGACCCGCCTCGACGTCCGGTCACCCGTCCCCCGCGGCAACCGACTTGCGCAGCACCCCCGCTGATCAGCTAGAGTCTGGAGCACGCCGAGGGGCAAGGCCGAAAGGCCCGGCTCACGGAGTACACGCGGGTGTAGTTCAGTAGCAGAACATCCCCCTTCCAGGGGGAAGGCGCAGTGTGCAATTCCTGTCACCCGCTCTGCATCGCCGTACCGATCACGCTTGTCGATCGGGTAGGCTGGTGCTCGCGCCGATCGGTGAGAGCCGGTCGGAGGCAATGCGGACGTAGCTCAGTTGGTAGAGCGCAACCTTGCCAAGGTTGAGGTCGCGAGTTCGAGCCTCGTCGTCCGCTCCAGATCAAAGGCCCCGGTCATCGACCGGGGCCTTCGTCGTGCGCGCTCAAGGCCCGTCTGACATTTGTCATGTCCGGTGATGACAGTCCGCACTGCCGCGCCGTCCCGGCCGCCGGGATGCTCAAGGCATGGAAGCGAACGAACACGAACACGTGATTGAGGTCACCGGCCTGCGACGTGTCTACGGGGGCGGGTTCGAAGCGGTCCGCGGGATCGACTTCTCGGTGCGGCGCGGAGAGGTCTTCGCCCTGCTCGGAACCAACGGCGCCGGCAAGACCTCCACCGTCGAACTGCTGGAGGGGCTCGCCGCCCCGGCCGGCGGGCGGGTCCGGGTGCTCGGCCACGACCCGTACACCGAACGCGCCGCCGTACGGCCCCGCACCGGCGTGATGCTCCAGGAAGGCGGGTTCCCCTCCGAGTTGACCGTCGCCGAGACCGCCCGGATGTGGGCGGGATGCGTCAGCGGGGCCCGCCCCGAGCGGGAGGTGCTGGCGCTGGTCGGGCTGGAGGCGAAGACCGGCGTCCGGGTGAAGCAGCTCTCCGGGGGCCAGCGGCGCCGCCTGGACCTGGCGCTCGCGCTGCTCGGCGAGCCCGAGGTGCTCTTCCTCGACGAACCCACCACCGGGCTCGACGCCGAGGGCCGCCGGGACACCTGGGAGCTGGTGGGCGCGCTGCGCGACGGCGGTACGACCGTGCTGCTCACCACGCACTACCTGGAGGAGGCCGAGAACCTCGCCGACCGGCTCGCGATCATGCACGAGGGCCGGATCGCCGCCACCGGCACCCCGGCCGAGGTGACCGCGAGCGAGCCGTCCCGGATCACCTTCGAACTGCCCGAGGGCTACTTCGTGGGCGACCTGCCGCCCCTCGCCGGACTGGGCGTGAGCGAGCACACGGTCGACGGCCGGACCGTCCGGCTGCGCACCCGTGAACTGCAGCGGGCGGCCACCGGACTGCTGATGTGGGCGCAGGGCGCCGGGGTGGAACTGCGCCGGCTGGACGTGCGGTCGGCATCGCTGGAGGAGGCGTTCCTCGGGATCGCCAAGGACGCGTCGGCGGGGACGACGGCGCCGAAGGAGTACGCGGCATGAGCACGACCACGACCACGGGCACGACCAGGACCACGACCACGCCGGTGAGCCGGATGGTCTCCCTCGCCCGTGCCGAACTGACCCTGCTGGGGCGGAGCAAGGGCACGCTCGTCACCGCGCTGTTCGTGCCGCTGGTGCTGCCGCTGAGCGTGCGGTCGGCGGCCGAGGAGATGGACCTCGCCGAGGCGGGACTGACCCCCGGCGCCGTGGTGCTGCCCGCCGCCGTCGGCTTCTCCCTGCTGTTCGCCGTCTACTCCGCCCTCGTCGGTGTCTTCGTCGTCCGGCGTGAGGAACTCGTCCTCAAGCGGCTGCGCACGGGCGAGCTGCGGGACGCCGAGATCCTCGGCGGGTCCGCGCTGCCGTCCCTCCTCACCGGGCTGGTGCAGTGCCTGGTGCTGACCGCGGCCTGCGCGGTGCTGCTGGACATGTCCGCGCCGTCCGCGCCGCATCTGGCCGTCCTCGGACTGCTGTTGGGGCTCGTGATGTGCGCCGCGCTCGCGGCCGGCACCGCGGGCCTCACCCGGACCGCCGAGAGCGCGCAGGTCACACCGATGCCGCTGCTGATGATCTCGATGATCGGCTCCGGCATGTTCGTCCCGCTGGAACTGCTCCCCGACCAGGTGGCCTCGGTCTGCGAGCTGCTGCCGCTGACCCCGGTCGTCACCCTGGTGCGCGGCGGCTGGACCGGCGACCTGTCGGCCTACGAGGCCCTGGGCGCCCTCGTGACGGCGGTGGTCTGGACCCTGCTGGCGGTGTTTGCTGTACGGCGGTGGTTCCGCTGGGAGCCGAGGCGCTGACACGTACGCGAGGGCGGGAGAGACGGGACATGAGCAGGCCGGGCGGCTGGTGGGGGCGCAAGAGCACACCGGCGAAGGTCGAGACGTACACGCGGTGGTCGTTCCACTTCGTCTGCCTCTCCGAGATGGCCGCGGTCGGCCTGCCGGCCTTCGGGCAGGTGGGGGGACGGCTCGCCCTCGCCCTGTCGCTGCCGGTCATCGCGCACGCCGCGCTGGGCCTGGCGGTCGTCTCCCGGTCCCTGGACTGGACCCGCGGACGGCGTCCCCAGCCCCTGCGGCTGCTGTGGACGCACGGTGCCCTGACCGCGGCGCTCGCGGTCACCGCCCTCGCCGTCGCGGAGCACGGGCCGCCGGGCGACGACGTCGACACCGTCGCGGGCTCGGTCTTCGGGGGCGTGCTCTGCTTCGGCGCGGGCATCATCACGCTCGGGGTGCGCGACCGGCGGCGCGTCCTCGCCGTCGTCGGCGGGTTCGTGGCCGGAGCGTTCCTCGTGCTCCTGCTGCTGGGCGCGCCCGCTCTCACCGCGCTGGGAACGGCCGCGATCGCGCTGGCCGGCGCCGGCTTCCTCGCCTTCACCGCGGTCTTCTCCGTCTGGCTGCTCAACGCCGTCTACGCGCTCGACGAGGCGCGCGAGACCCGGGCCCGGCTCGCGGTCGCCGAGGAGCGGCTGCGGTTCGGGCGGGACCTGCACGACGTGATGGGGAGGAACCTCGCCGTGATCGCGCTCAAGAGCGAGCTGGCCGTCCAGCTCGCGCGGCGCGGGCGGCCCGAGGCGGTGGAGCAGATGATCGAGGTGCAGCGCATCGCCCAGGAGTCCCAGCGGGAGGTGCGCGACGTGGTGCGCGGCTACCGGAAGATCGATCTGGAGGCCGAACTCAGCGGTGCGCGGGGAGTCCTGAGGGCGGCCGGGATCGACTGCGAGGTGAGCGGCGAGACGGGCGGGCTGCCCGGTGAGGTGCAGTCGGCCCTCGGCTGGGTCGTGCGGGAGGCGACCACCAACGTGCTGCGGCACGGGGACGCGAAGAAGTGCACCGTGTCGGTGCGGATGCCTGAGGGGCGTGTGGTGTTGACGGTGCAGAACGACGGGGTCACGGCTCCGTCCGGGCCGGCCGGCCCGGACGGCGTGGGCGGCTCGGGTCTGGCGGGGCTGCGGGAGCGGCTGTCGGCGGTGGGCGGCACGCTGACCGCCGGAAGCGTCGGCAAGAGCGCGTTCCGGCTGGTCGCGGAGGTGCCCCTGAGCAGTGCCGAGGCCGCGCTGGAGGTCGCGTCGTGACGGACGTCGTCCGGGTGCTGCTCGCCGACGACGAGCACCTGATCCGGGGCGCGCTGGCCGCCCTGCTCTCCCTGGAGGACGACCTCCTCGTGGTCGCCGAGGCGGCCTCCGGCCCCGAGGCGCTGGCGATGGCGCGGGCGCACGCCCCCGACGTCGCCGTACTGGATCTGCAGATGCCCGGCGCGGACGGTGTGAAGGTCGCCACATCCCTGCGGGCGGAGCTGCCCGGCTGCCGGGTGCTGATCGTGACCGGTCACGGGCGGCCCGGGCATCTGAAGCGGGCGCTCGCGGCGGGTGTGCGGGGGTTCGTCCCCAAGACCGTCAGTGCCCAGCGGCTCGCGGAGCTCATCCGCACGGTGCACGCGGGAAACCGTTACGTCGACCCCGAGTTGGCCGCCGACGCGATCGCCGCCGGTGACTCCCCGCTGACCGCGCGCGAGGCCGAGGTGCTGGAACTCGCGGCGGACGGGGCACCCGTGGCGGAGATCGCGGAGCGGGCCGCGCTGTCCCAGGGGACCGTGCGGAACTACCTCTCCTCGGCCGTCTCGAAGCTCGGCGCGGAGAATCGTCATGCGGCGGTCCGTCTCGCACGGGAGCGGGGTTGGGTATAGTGGGTGTCGCGCCACGGCGCATGCGAACGTAGCTCAGTTGGTAGAGCGCAACCTTGCCAAGGTTGAGGTCGCGAGTTCGAACCTCGTCGTTCGCTCCACATGAAGGCCCCGGTCGATTCGACCGGGGCCTTCGTCGTGCGCTCAGCTCCAGGTGGTGCCGGTCAGGCGCTCGTACGCCTCCACGTACTTGGCGCGGGTCGCGTCCACGATGCGCTCCGGCAGCGGCGGCGGGGGCTGCTCGCTCTTCCGGTCCCAGCCCGACTCGGCGGAGGTCAGCCAGTCCCGCACGAACTGCTTGTCGTACGACGGCTGCGCGCGGCCCGGCTCCCACTGCTCGGCCGGCCAGAAGCGGGAGGAGTCCGGGGTGAGCACCTCGTCGGCGATGACCAGGGTCTCGCCGTCGAAGCCGAACTCGAACTTGGTGTCCGCGAGGATGATGCCCCGGTCGCGGGCGATGTCCCGGGCGCGGGAGTAGGCGGCGAGGGTCGCCTGGCGGAGCTGGGCGGCGGTCTCCGCGCCGACCTGGCGGGCGACCTCCTCGTAGGAGACGTTCTCGTCGTGCTCGCCGACGGCCGCCTTGGTGGCCGGGGTGAAGATCGGGGCGGGCAGCTCGGAGCCGTCCACCAGGCCCTCGGGGAGGGCGAGGCCGCAGACCGTACGGGACGCGTCGTACTCGGCCAGGCCCGAGCCGGTGAGGTAGCCGCGGGCCACGCACTCGACCGGGACCATGTTCAGGGACTTGCAGACCAGGGTGCGGCCGGCCCAGTCGGCGGGGGCGCCGTCCGGGAGCTCGGTGCTCAGGACGTGGTGGGGGAGCAGGTCGGCGAGCTGGTCGAACCACCACAGGGAGAGCTGGGTGAGGACCCGGCCCTTGTCGGGGATCTCGGTCGGCAGCACCCAGTCGTAGGCGGAGATGCGGTCACTGGCGACCATCACGAGGTCGCCCGCCTCGCTCCGGTACAGCTCGCGCACCTTGCCGGTGTGCAGATGCACCAGACCCGGAACCTGGATCGGCTCGGGCTTTTCGACGAATCCGGACACGGTTTCTCCTTGTGGTTCTTTCCAAGTGACTCGATTCTCCCGTACGGGGCGAACGGTCGCGGCCCGGGGTCAGTCGCGTTTGCAGATGCGGTCCAGGAGGTTGGCGGTGGCGCGCTGGACGCGGGCGTCGACGTGGCCGGGGCGGTCCAGGGCCGGTGACCAGGCGAAGGTGCCGGAGGCGAAGACCCAGGCGCCGGAGGGGGCCCGGTAGAGGGACGTCTCCTGGTGGCGGCGGACGCCCCGGCGGTCGGTGTACGGGGAGTGGGCGAGCAGGACGCGCTCCTCGTGCTCGGGCAGCGGGGTGCGCGGGTAGTAGCGGTCGGCCTCGGCGGCGACCATGCCCTCGATGCCGTCGCCCTCCCGCACGCCGGTCGCCTCCCACATCCAGTGGCCGGCGTTGCGGACGATCAGCGGGTGCGGCTCCGGGACGGGGCCGGCGTACTGGATGCCCAGCAGCTGCTGTTCGGCGCGGTCCTGCTCCCGCCACAGCGTGGGTTTCCCCGGGCCCTGGCGTTTGCGGCAGGTCAGCAGGCGGGCGGGGCCGGACGGGGAGGGGGCGAGCTCCACCTGCCAGTACATGGTGTTGGCGGAGAGGAAGACGAGGGACGTGCCGTGCTCACGGGCGTGCTCCACGGCGGTGCGCATGGGGACCGACCAGTACTCGTCGTGGCCGGGGAAGATCAGGCCCCGGTAGCGGGCGGGGTCGATCCGGCCGGCGTGCAGGTCGCGGGCGTCGGCGTAGGCGAGGTCGTAACCGTAGCGCTCGGCCCAGCGGATGACGTCGTAGGCGTGGCCGACGTGCAGCGGGAGGCCGGCGCCCGCGTACGGGCGGTCGAAGGAGACGGTGGTGGCGGCGTCGGCCTCACCGAGCAGCCGGCCCTGCTCGTCCCAGGCGTGGTAGAGGCTCGCGCCGGTGCGGCCGTCCTCCGGGTAGAGGTTGTACGCCTGCCAGGTGACGTCGGGCAGCACCAGGAGGAGGTCGGCGGGGCGGTTGTCGCGGACGGTGAACGGGATGTGCGAGCGGTGGCCGTCGGCGGTGGTGAGGACGGCGACGTAGGCGCCGACGCTCCAGTACGACGGGACCGGTAACCGCCAGGACAGCCACCAGTGGTGGCAGGAGACGGTGCGGTCGGCGGTGAGCGGCGCCGGCTGCACGATGCCGGAGAGGCGGGGGCTGGAGGTGATCTTGGTGGCGCCGTGGCCGCCGTAGTGGCCGATGCGGTAGACGTCGACGTCGAACGGCTGGGGCGGGTCGACGGTGATGTGGAAGTCGATGGAGTCGCCGGGGGCGACCGCGCCGGTGGAGGCGAAGCCCTTGATCTGGCGGTGCACGTCGTCGGCGGCGCGGGGCCCGACGGAGTCGGAGGAGGCCCGGGGGGCGGGGATCCTCGGGCCGCCCTGTTTCGGGAGGCGGGCGGCGGCCCGCTCGGCGTCCGTGTACGGCTCCGGGTCCACGTACCAGGGGACGACCTGGCCGCTGTCGTCGAAGTACGTCTCGCTGCCGCGCAGCCACGGGAGGGGGCCCTGGCCGAAGGGGTCGTTCACGGCGTGCGCCAGTGCTCCCGATTCCCAACGGCGGATCTGCTCCGAACCCATGATCGCTCCCCTCCCCGGTGTTATGTGGTTGTCGTATGTCGCGCGCTCTTGCCAGGGGGCGCGAACGGTCCAAGCACATCACATTGCGCACGTCTTCCGTCACCGTTCGTCTTGAATTGACCGAAAACGGAAGGGTGGGCTCCGGAGCTCCGGGGGAGGCGGGTCGCCGGCTCAGACGAGCCGTACGGGCTTCTCGGGGCGTATGCCCTGCCGGGTCAGCCACAGCCGGAGGGCGGAGGGGTCGCCCTCCTCGATGAGGACCAGGACCTGGGAGGAGAGGTCGGTGGCCCGTGTCCCGCCGAGGAGAAGCGTGGGGCCGTCGAGCCAGTCGAGGCCGGGGGCGGCACCCGCGGTGTCCATCGCGGCGCAGCAGACCATCGCCGCGATGTGATCGGCGAGCAGCTCACGCGCGGTGCGCGGGGGCTGGAGCGGGAAGAGGGGGAGCACCTGACCGTCCCGGAGGGCGACGGCGTCCGCGCCGGCGGCTCCTGCCGCCTCTTCCCGGGCCAGCTCGGCACTCAGCCGGACGGCGAGAGCGGCACTGCGGGGGGTGGCACCGGCCAGGTCCTCGTCGTCGGGGCCTGGGTCGGGAGTCGCGGACAGGCCGAGGCCCATGACCGGCCCGGCGGGCAGGACGGAGGACGCGGCCGGGGCGGGCTCGGCGGGTGAGCCGGGTGCCGTGGGCGGGGCGGGCTCTGTCTGCGGGAGCGGCTTCGTGGACGGGACGGGATCCGCGGGCGGGGCGGGCGTCGCAAGGGGGCCGTGGCCCGTGGGCGGGGCGGGCTGTGGGGGTGGGGTGGTCAGGTGGGTCAGGACCCGGGCGAGGGTGGGGCCGCCGGGGGCCGGGGGACCGTCGGGGGCGGGTGGGACGTGAAGGGCGTCCAGGACGCGGTGGAGGCGGGCGGCGTCGGTGCGCCACTTGCGGTCGACGACCTCCTCCGGGTAGTCGCCCCAGTGGACCGGGGACCAGTCCGGGCCGGTTTCCGCGGGCCCGCCGTGGAAGAGGCGGGCGGCGAGGAGCGAGGCGGCCTCGTCCACCGTGCCGGGTTCCTCCAGCAGGTCGCAGGCGGGACGCTCGCCGAGACGGGAGGCGAAGCCCTCCGCCAGCCGGTCCCGGCGGGACAGCTCGGTCAGCGCCGCCACCACTCCCGCGTTGAGCCGCGAGGGCCAGCGGCCCATCCGCCAGGCCGGCAGCGCCACCCGGGTGAGCAGCCGGTCCCAGCCCGCGTACGCCAGCCCCACCTGCTCCTGGGCGACGATCCGCAGCCCGTAGTCCACGGTCTGCGCACGCTCGGACGCCGCCGCGGCGACCCCGCGCTCCATCTCGGCGGCATGCCCCCGGCAGCCGCGCAGCAGCAGCCGGGCGACCCGGCCGACGCCGGCGAGCACCCCGTGGACCACCGGCCCCCGGCGGGGCGCCGAGGCCACGGCCACCGCGGCGTCCAGCCCCCGCACGAAGCGCCGGGCGGCCGCTATGTCCGGGTGCGCCGAAGGTCCCGTACCGGCCACGACCGGGGCGAGGACCGCGCGCAGCTCGCCCACCCGCATCCACCACAGGAACGGGGAGCCGATCACCAGCACGGGCGCGGGGTCGGCCCTGCCCCCGGCGGGCCGGCCCGCACCGGCTATGTCGCCGTGCTCCTCGGCGGGCGGGGGGCCATGGGCCGGGTGGGTGCGGTCCTCCAGCCAGCTGTCGCAGTCCGGGGTGAGCGCTATCGCGGAGGGGGCGGGAACGTCGAGCCGGTCGGCGAGGTCGCGCACCATCCGGTACAGGTCCGGGGCCGCGTCCTCGGCGATCGGGACCGTGGGGCTCATGGCGGGCCGGGCCCGCGCGACGACCAGGGCGACACCGGCGGCGACGAGCAGGACCAGCACCGCGACCGGTGTGAGGAGCCGGCGGGCGAGGTCCCAGCCGCCGCCCGGCAGATGGCCGGTGGACCCGCCGACGAGCAGGATCACGGCGACGGCGGCCGGCAGCAGCGCACCGGCCAGCGCCCGGCTCCGGACGCGCAGTACGGCCAGCGCGTGCGACCGCGCGGACCGCGCGCCCGTCTCCGCTCCCGCTCCGCTTCCGCTCATGGTCCGTCCTCACCTCCCTCCCGGCGGTCCTGACGCTGTCCCGGCGTTGCCCACTCCCCCACTGTGGCACCCGCCACTGACATCGCAATGCCGATGGGCCAAGTGCCGGAACGCTTGCGCGGCACCCTAGTTGGGGCCCCCGTCCCCGTCAGCCGGATGGCGCATCGCTCACTCGATGGAATGGCTTTGGGGAAAGGTGGATGACAGACGGCAAGGGTCAGGCCCCGGATCCTGAGACGGATCCGGGGCCTGCGGGGTTCATCGGCGTCGGGACGGGGACCGGCCCGTCCGGCTTACGCCTCCCGTTCCTCCCGCGCCGCCTTCGCCGCGATGTCCGTACGGTGCTGGGAGCCGTCGAGGCCGATGCGGGACACCGCGCGGTAGGCGCGGTCGCGGGCCTCGGTGAGGTCCTTGCCGGTCGCCGTGACGGACAGCACGCGCCCGCCCGCGCTGACGACCGCGTCACCGTCCCGCTTCGTCCCCGCGTGCAGCACGTACGCGTGCGGGGCGTCCTGGGCGGCGACCTCGTCCAGGCCCGTGATCGGGTCGCCGGTGCGCGGGGTCCCGGGGTAGTTGTGCGAGGCGACGACCACGGTGACCGCGGCCTCGTCGCTCCACCGCGTCGGCTCCAGGTGAGCGAGGTTGCCGGTGGCGGCGGCCATCAGCAGGCCGCCCAGCGGGGTCTTCAGCCGGGCCAGGACCACCTGGGTCTCGGGGTCGCCGAAACGGGCGTTGAACTCGATCACGCGGACACCGCGCGAGGTGATAGCCAGACCGGCGTAGAGCAGCCCGGAGAACGGGGTGCCGCGGCGCCGCATCTCGTCGACGGTCGGCTGGAGGACCGTCTCCATGACCTCGTCGACCAGCTTGGGGTCGGCCCACGGCAGCGGGGAGTACGCCCCCATGCCGCCGGTGTTCGGACCCTCGTCGCCGTCCAGTGCGCGCTTGAAGTCCTGGGCGGGCTGGAGCGGTACGACCGTCTCGCCGTCGGTGATCGCGAAGAGGGAGACCTCGGGGCCGTCGAGGAACTCCTCGATCACCACCCGCTCACAGGCACCGGCGTGCGCGCGGGCCGCCTCGACGTCGTCGGTGACGACGACGCCCTTGCCGGCCGCGAGCCCGTCGTCCTTGACGACGTACGGGGCGCCGAACGCGCTGAGGGCCGCGTCGACCTCCTCGGGCGTCGTGCAGACGTAGCTGCGGGCGGTGGGCACGCCGGCCCCCGCCATGACGTCCTTCGCGAAGGCCTTGGAACCCTCGAGCCGCGCGGCCTCCCTGGACGGGCCGAAGACCGGGATGCCCGCGTCGCGCACGGCGTCGGCGACACCGGCGACGAGGGGCGCCTCCGGGCCGACCACCACGAGGTCCGCACCGAGCCGCGTGGCCAGCGCGGACACGGCCGCGCCGTCGAGGGCGTCGACCTGGTGCAGCTCGGCGACCCCGGCGATGCCGGCGTTGCCGGGGGCGCAGTGCAGCGCGGTGACGTCGGGGTCGAGGGACAGGCTGTGGCACAGGGCGTGTTCGCGGGCGCCGCTGCCGATGACGAGGACCTTCACGGGGTCAGCCTAACGGGAGACGGCGGGTTCGTTTTGTGCGGGCTTCCGAAGGGGTGGGCGGACGCCGTTCGTACGTTCCTCCGAACGCCTAGTCGTTCGTGACCTCCTCGACGACCGTCGCGCCCAGCTCACGGACGAGCAGGTCCTTCCCGGAGAGGGCGGACTCGTCCAGGTCGGGGTCGTCGTCCTCGGGAACGTCGTCCTCGGGCGAGACGGGCGGCGGCTCGGGGACGGACGGGCGGGGGGCCGGGGCGGGGGCGGGCGGCGGGGTGCTCGCCGGCTGCGCGGGCGCGGCGGCGGGGGCGCTCGCCTGGGGGGCGGAGGGCCGCTGACCGCCACCGCCGTGGCCCCCGTTGCGGCCACCGGCGGGTGGCCCGGCCGGCGCCATGGCCGGGGCCGGTGCCGCCATGCCCCCGCCACCGCCGGACGGGTCGACGACCGCCTCGATCTTCCACTGCACGTTGAACTGCTCGGCCAGCGCCTGCCGCAGTACGTCCTCGCTGCCGCTGCTGAGGAAGTTGTCCCGCGCGCCGGCGTTCACGAAGCCGATCTGGAGGGTCGTGCCGTCGAAGCCGGTCACCTGGGCGTTCTGGCTGAGCAGGATCCAGGTGAAGCGACGACGGTTCTTGACCGTCTCCAGGATGTTCGGCCAGAGCGTGCGGGGGTCGAGCCCGCCACCTCCCGAGAACGCGGGCGCGGGGGCCGCCTGGGGGGCGGCGGGCGCGGGTGTGGGCGCGGGGGCGCCGGCCGGGGGCCGGGTCCCGCCCGCCGGGGCGGCGGTGGGCCAGCCGCCCGGCCGACGGCCGCCGCCACCGGCGGAGGCGGCGGCGGCGGGCCAGGCACCGGGGGCGCTGGGCGCGGGCGGAGCCTCGGACGGCACCGGGGCGGGCGCCGGGGGCTGCTGAACCTGCGGGGCGGGGGGAGCGGGCGCGGGAGCGGGAGCGGGCGGCGCCGGGACAGGGGCCGGACCGGGCCCCCGTACCGCCGCCCGTGCGGCAGCGGGACCGCTCCCCGGCTCGACGAAGCCCTGCCCGGGCGCTCCCCCGTGGGTCTCCGGCCCGGGTACGTACGCCATGGCGGGCATACCGGCACCCGCGCCGGCGCCGCCCGCGGAGAAGTTCACCCCGCGCTCGATCCGGTCCAGCCGGGCCATGACCGAGCGCTCGTCGCCGTAGGCGGCGGGCAGCAGCACGCGTGCGCAGATCAGCTCGAGCTGGAGGCGCGGCGAGCCTGCGCCGCGCATCTCGGTGAGCCCCTCGTTGACGAGGTCGGCGGCGCGGCTCAGCTCGGCGGCCCCGAAGATGCCGGCCTGTGCCTTCATCCGCTCGATCACGTCGGCGGGGGCGTCGATGAGTCCCTTCTCGGCGGCGTCGGGAACGGCGGCGAGGATGACGAGGTCCCGCAGCCGCTCCAGCAGATCGGCGACGAACCGCCGCGGATCATTGCCTCCCTCGATCACCCGGTCGACGATCTCGAAGGCGGCGGCACCGTCACCGGTCGCGAAGGCCTCGACGACGGAGTCGAGCAGCGAGCTGTCCGTGTACCCCAGCAGGGAGGTGGCCATGGCATACGTCACACCGTCCGCACCCGCGCCGGCGAGGAGCTGGTCCATGACGGACATCGAGTCACGCACGGACCCGGCGCCGGCCCGCACGACGAGCGGCAGCACGCCCTCCTCGACGGGGATGTCCTCCTTGCCGCACACCTC
Source organism: Streptomyces sp. NPDC014676 (assembly GCF_043084105.1). Lineage (NCBI taxonomy): Bacteria > Bacillati > Actinomycetota > Actinomycetes > Kitasatosporales > Streptomycetaceae > Streptomyces > Streptomyces sp. NPDC014676. Next base: position 54,768 of record NZ_JBIBZI010000019.1, read on the forward strand.
GCCGAGGTAGTCCCGCAGGGTGCCGGGCGGCACCAGCCGGAACGGGTAGTGGTGCGTACGCGACCGGATGGTCCCGATGACCTTCTCGGGCTCGGTGGTCGCGAAGATGAACTTCAGATGCTCCGGGGGCTCCTCGACGACCTTGAGCAGCGCGTTGAAGCCGGCCGGCGTGACCATGTGGGCCTCGTCGATGATGTAGATCTTGTACCGGCTGGAGGCGGGCCCGAAGAACGCCTTCTCGCGCAGGTCACGGGCATCGTCCACACCACCGTGCGAAGCGGCGTCGATCTCGATGACGTCGATCGACCCCGGCCCGTTGCGCGCGAGGTCCCGGCAGGACTGGCACTCCCCGCACGGCGTCGGGGTCGGGCCCTGCTCGCAGTTCAGGCACCGCGCCAGGATCCGCGCGCTGGTCGTCTTGCCGCACCCGCGCGGACCGCTGAACAGGTACGCGTGATTGACCCGGTTGTTCCGCAGCGCCTGCTGCAGCGGGTCGGTGACATGCTCCTGCCCGATGACCTCGGCGAAGGACTCCGGGCGGTAGCGGCGGTACAACGCGAGAGACGACACGCATACGAGGTTATAGGCGCCCACCGACAACCGGCCCCGGCGCCGGAAACACAAGCGCCCCCCACGCACCCGCCAGAGCCGACCTACCCTTGCTGCCTTCCGGCCCTGGGGGAGTTCAGTCAGATAGCGCCGCGTGAGGGGCTACGGCAGAGGCTACCCCATGTCGCGGGTGAGGAACGAGTTCGCGAGCACTCCTCTCGGTCATGTAATGTTCCCACCGGAGGATTCGCCTAGAGGCCTAGGGCGCACGCTTGGAAAGCGTGTTGGGGGCAACCCCTCACGAGTTCGAATCTCGTATCCTCCGCCAGTGCCTCACCGGGCACGATGTCGAAGGGCCCCCTGGAAACAGGGGGCCCTTCGACGTGTGGGGTCACAGTTCCGCGGGGCGGGCCGCCCCGCCCCCGTCAGCGGGCGGCGAGGAGCCCGAGCGTGTCGATCACCCGGTTCGAGAAGCCCCACTCGTTGTCGTACCAGGCGACCACCTTGACGTGACGGCCGTCGACGCGGGTGAGGGCCGAGTCGAAGATCGACGAGGCCGGGTTGCCCGTGATGTCGGACGACACGAGCGGGTCCTCCGAGTACTCGAGGACGCCGGCGAGCGGTCCCTCCGCCGCGGCGCGGTACGCCGCCAGCACCTCGTCGCGCGTCACGTCGCGGGCGACGGTCGTGTTGAGTTCGACGATCGAGCCCACCGGGACCGGCACCCGGATCGAGTCGCCCGACAGCTTGCCGTCGAGGTTCGGCAGCACCAGACCGATCGCCTTGGCGGCGCCCGTCGTGGTCGGCACGATGTTGACGGCGGCGGCACGGGCGCGGCGGGCGTCGCGGTGCGGACCGTCCTGCAGGTTCTGCTCCTGCGTGTAGGCGTGCACCGTCGTCATGAAGCCGTGCTCGATGCCGGCGAGCTCGTCGAGCACCGCGGCCAGCGGCGCGAGCGCGTTGGTCGTGCACGAGGCGTTCGAGACGATCGTGTGCACGTCCGGGTCGTACGCGCCGGTGTTGACCCCGAACGCGAGCGTGACGTCGGCGCCGTCCGACGGAGCGCCGACGAGCACCTTCTTCGCGCCGGCGTCGAGGTGGGCGCGGGCGGCCTTGGCCGACGTGAAGCGGCCGGTCGCCTCGAGGACGATGTCCACGCCCAGCTCGGCCCAGGGCAGCCGCGCCGGTTCGCGCTCGGCGAGCACCTTGATGCGACGGCCGTCGACGACGAGGGCGTCCCCGTCGGCGGTCACCGGGCGGCCGAGCCGGCCGGCCGTCGTGTCGTAGGCGAGCAGCCGGGCGAGGGTGGCGGGCTCCGTGAGGTCGTTGACGGCGACGACGTCGAGGTCGCTGTCGCGTTCGAGCAGCGCGCGCAGCACATTGCGTCCGATGCGGCCGAATCCGTTGATCGCGATGCGGGTCATGAGTGGTGTCCCTTCGGTCCCTGCGGGGTCATCACCAGCGTCGCGCGCGGCGTCCGACCGTGACAGCGGCGCGATCGCCACGGTTCAAAAGGATCGTGCCACGTGCCGACGGGTTACTCGCCCTGGGCGAAAGTGCGCCGGTACTCGCTCGGCGTGGTGCCGAGGATGTGCTGGAAGTGCAGCCGCAGATTCGCGCCGGTGCCCAGACCGACGTCGGCGGCGATCTGCTCCACGCTCCGCTGCGAACGCTCGAGCAGCTCACGGGCCACGTCGACGCGGGCGCGCATGACCCACTGCATCGGCGTGTACCCCGTGTCCTCGACGAAGCGCCGCGACAACGTGCGCGGCGAGACCCCCGCGTGCCGCGCGAGCACCTCGAGGGTGAGGGGTTCGCCGAGCCGGTGCAGTGCCCACTCGCGGGTGGCGGCGAACCGTTCGCCGAGCGGCTCGGGCACGCTGCGCGGTACGTACTGCGCCTGGCCGCCGCTGCGGTAGGGGGCCGCGACCAGGCGCCGGGCCGCGTGGTTCGACGCGGCCACCCCGAGGTCGCCGCGCAGGATGTGCAGGCACAGGTCGATGCCCGAGGCGGCGCCCGCCGACGTCAGCACGCTGCCCTCGTCGACGAACAGGACGTTCTCGTCGACCCGGACGAGCGGATGCTTCGCCGCGAGCGCCCGCGTGTAGTGCCAGTGCGTCGTGGCGCGTCTGCCGTCGAGCAGGCCCGTGGCGGCGAGCGCGAAGGCGCCCGTCGAGATGGCGGCGAGCCGCGTGCCCCGGCCGTGGGCCGCGATCAGCGCGTCGACGACGGCCCCCGGCGGGTCGTCGCGGTCCGGGAACCGGTAGCCGGGGATGAAGACGATGTCGGCCCACGCGAGCGCGTCGAGACCGTGGGCGACGGAGTACGACAGCCCGTCGCCACCGGTCACCAGACCGGGCTCCGCCCCGCACACGCGCACCTCGTACGGCATGCTCGCGCGAGTCGTGAACACCTGCGCGGGAATACCGACGTCGAGCGGCTTCGCCCCCACGAGCACGAGAACGGCGACACGATGCAGGCGGGAGGACGGCACGGGGACAGGGTACGAGGGAGCGCGAAGCCGTACCCGCCGTCCGCGACCACCGGAAACCGGTCACGTACCGTCGGACCTCGGTCTCGCGGACAAAGATCGCTCATGGACGATGACTTTGCTCCGGGGCGGGAGTCCTCCTTCGTATGACTGATCCGGCACAGACAACAGACCGCCGTCGTGAGACCGGGGTCTGGTCCTTGATCCACGCCGAGCGGGCGGCGCTGGCGGCCGACCTCGCGGGGCTGACGGACGAACGGTGGGCGACTCCCTCGCTCTGCGACGGTTTGACGGTGCGTGAGGTACTGGCGCACCTGACCGCGGGCGCGAGTCTCGGCACCGTGCGCTGGCTGGCGGGTGTGATCCGCTGCCGGTTCGACTTCGACAAGCAGGTGGCCGTGCGGCTGGCCGAACAGCTCGGCGCGACCCCGGGCGAGACCCTCGAGCGTTTCCGGCGCGTCGTCCCGAGCACGACCAAGCCTCCCCTGCCCGCCATCGCCATGCTGGGCGAGACGATCGTGCACGGAGAGGACATCCGGCGCCCGCTGGGCATCCGCCGCGGCCGTCCGGTCGACGTCGTCACCCGGACGGCCGAGTACTACCGGGGCACGGACCTCGTGGTCGTCGCCAAGGGACGCATCGGGGGCCTGAGACTCGTGGCGGACGACGGCCCGTTCACGACCGGTTCCGGGCCTCTCGTGTCCGGCCCCACCTTGGCCCTGATCATGGCCATGACCGGGCGAGCGGCGTACTGCGACGATCTCGAAGGCGACGGCGTGGAACTCCTCCGCAGTCGCTGCGGGACGGCGTGACGCGGTGCCGTGACGTCCGGCCCGGCCGTCAGGCGCGGGCGAGTTCCGCCGCTCCGAAGGAGACGTCGAAGCGGTCGCACCAGATGCTGACGCTGGTGTAGCGGGACGGGTCGACGTCCTCGGGCACGGCGTAGTTCTGGCTGCCCTTGTTGCCCTTGAGCTTGCCGAGGCTGACGTACCGGCCGTCGTCGAAGACGTGCCAGCCGGCGCGTCCTTCCTTCACCGGCGCGTCGGTCAGCCACACGTGCAGGTCGGGGCCGTTGCTGGTGTCGAGCCCTTCCAGGCGCACCACATGGCTGCCGTCGGACAGCCGCACGAACTTCACCGTGCCGGACGTCGCGTGTTCGTGGCTGATCAACTCGCCGCTCGCCAGCGTCTTCGGGCCGGCCGGGGGCGGGGTGGCCGCCGTCCCGGACGGTTCCCCGGCAGGCGGTGCCGAGGCGGCTGCCGTGACCTCGGGCAGCGCCTCCCGCACCGTCTCGTCCTGCCACAGCTTCCACGGCTGGAACCAGTACAGCCCGAAACCGGCCCCGGCGACCACCACCACCAGCACCCCGACCGTCCACGGCCTGACCAGCGCGCTCCGCACCCGTCCCATGTCGTTCGCCTTCCTGGGAATCATCCGTCTCGGTTCCCATCCAACGGGGGCGGACCGGCCGTCCGGAACAGCGTGGCGGATGACGAAATCCTTACGTGTCACGCGTCATCGACGGCCTGGCACGCGTTCAGCGGGTGATCTCCACCTGCCGCGTCTCGCTCACCTGGTCCACCTCGGAGACCCGGATCGTCAGTGTCATCGTCCAGGTGCCTTCGAGGGGGAGGGTGAGGTCGTTGGTGGCCCAGTAGCCGCCGCGGTCGGTCAGTTTCGCGTCGATGGGGCCGATGTCCTTCGCCGCGAGGGTGAAGGAGGCGCGGAGTTCCGGTACGGAGGTCAGGGCGCCCCGGGGGCCGAAGACCACCGCCTGGAGGCCGTTCTCGCCCACCCGGCCCGGGTCCATCGTGAGCTGCACCGTGCCCCGGCCGCCGGGCGTGCCCACGTCGTAGGGGATGGTGAACGCCTCCGCGCCGGGGAGGCCGGCCACCTGCGGCTCGGGTGCCCTGGCCGCCTCCGCCTCCGCGCGGGCGGGGAGGGTGCCGGTCAGCACCGTGGTGACCAGCAGGACAGCCACCGCCACGACGGCTTCGGCCAGTACGGAGCGGCGCAGGGCTCGGCGGTGACGGTCCTCCGGTTCCTCCGGTTCCTCCGGTCCGTCCGGTCCGTACGTCGGTGAGGTCACCGGTCTCGGCTCCGGATCCGGCGGGGCTCCGGACGCGCCCACCGGTTCCGGTACGCGTTCCTCCACCACCGCCGGTGCCGCCAGGAGGGCCGTCCAGCGGCGGGACAGGGCCGCCGCCGACAGCAGGAAGAGCGTCGCGGCGAGTTTGACGGTCAGGGTCCGGCCGTACGACGTCCCCGTGAGGGCGGACCAGGAGCCGAGGCCGCGCCAGGACTGGTAGACGCCGGTGACGACGAGGACGGTCACCGAGACGAAGGCCAGGCGGGAGAAGCGCGTGACCGTGGCGGTCGGCGGCGGGGTCTTCGCGCGGTGGAGGGTGAGGAGGAGGGCGGTCAGGCCGCCGAGCCAGCACGCCATCGCCAGCAGGTGGAGCACGGACGACGCCATGGCCAGCGGGACCTGGATACCGGCGGAGGCGTGTTCGGCCGCCGCCCAGGTCAGGGCCAGGGCGATCGCGAGTGCCGCACCGGCCGGCCGGCGGGTCCGCGGGTCGCGGCGCCTCAGGAGCGGTACGAGAAGCGCTGCCGCCGACAGCAGGGCCAGGCGGGTCAGCAGGGCGATGCCCGGGCGGCCGGTGAGGGTGTCGGTGAACGTCTGGAGGTCGAGGGCGGTCGCCGGCGAGGTGCCGTTCTCGTACGGGGCGCGCAGGACGAGCAGGGCGGTCGTGGCCGTCAGCAGGGTCCACCAGCCGGTGAGCAGCGGCAGCCGCAGCGGGGCGGGGTCCGGTGGCCGGCACAGCGCCGCGAACGCCGCCGTGCCGATGAGCAGCGCGGCGGCGATGTACGCGAGGTAGCGGCCGGTGTCGTAGAGGCTCTTGGTGACCGGGTGCTCGGCGTGGTCCGCGGGGGCGGCGGGCGGGGTGGGCGAGGGTGCGCCGATGGAGAAGGTGAAGGCGCCGGAGACCGGGTGGCTGTCGGCGGAGACGACCCGCCAGGCCACCGTGTACGTGCCGTCGGCGAGGTCGCCGGGCAGGTCCGCGCGGGCGGTGTCGGAGGCGCCGTCCGCGTGCCGCGGCTCGCCCAGGTGGACCCGGCGGTTGTCGGGACCGTAGACGCGGAAGGAGTCGTCGAGCAGGCCGACGGACTCCGTGAAGGTCAGGGTGAGCCGGCGGGGCGCGGACTCGACGACGCTTCCGTCCCCGGGGTCGCTGCCGCGGAGGGCGGCGTGGGCGCTCGCCGGGGCCGCGCCGCCGAGGACGAACAGGACCAGCAGGGCGCCCAGCAGCACCAGCCCTTGAAGCCGCTGGGGGCCGCGGCGGTTCGGGGCTCTGCGGCCGCCCGGGGTTCCGTGGCCGTCCAGGGTCCCGTGGCCGCTCGGGGTTCCGTGGCCGTCCGGGGTTCCGTCTCGTCCGCCATCGCCCGCCGCCCCGCTCCGCCGTCGCTCCACGTCGTACCCGCCTCCCGGCCGTCCCGCTCCGGGTTACGTACGGATGGCGGGCCCGGTGTGCTCACCAGGTCGGCCGGGCCGTGGCTCCCCCGTCCACCACCAGGTCGTGGCCGGTCACCCAGGACGCGAGCCGGGAGGCGAGGAACACGCAGGCGTCGCCGACGTCCTCCGGACGGCCGAGCCGGCCCACGGCGGACGCCCGCCGCCAGCGGCGTACGCCCTCGGGCCAGGCGTCGGCCAGGCCCTCCCGGTCGATCAGGCCGGGTGAGACCGTGTTGACGCGCACGCCCCACGGCCCGTACTCCTGGGCCGCCGCGCGGGCGTGCGCCACCACCGCCGCCTTGGAGGCGGTGTAGTGGGCGTGGCCGGGTGCCGGAATGCGGGCCTCGACGGAGGCGATGTGGGTGATGGTTCCCCCGGCGTCCCGCATCATCTCCGCCGCCGCCTGGGTGCAGGCGAAGACGGTGGTGAGGTTGGTGTCCACGACCGCCCGCCACTCGGCCGCCGTCATTCCGGCGAGCTCCCGGACCGGCTGGACGCCGGCGTTGTTGACGAGCGCGGTCAGCCGGCCGCCGAACCGGTCGGCCGCCTCGGCCACCACGCGGTGGCAGGCGTCCTCGTCGGTGAGGTCGGCCTGGAGGACGACGGCCTCGCCGCCCGACTCCCGGATGCGGTCGGCGGTCTCCCGCGCGGCGGCCGTCGCCGTACGGCAGTGCAGCGCGACGGCCGCGCCCTCCTCGGCGAACCTCCGCGCGATGCCCCGGCCGATGCCGCCGCCCGCGCCGGTGACCAGGGCGGCCTGGCCGTCGAGCAGACCCTTTCGGCTCATGGACGGCAGAGTTCCACGATGAGCGCCGCCCGGTCCGGGTAGCGCGCCGTCAGTTCCGCCGCGTCGCCGTGCTCGTAGCCCTCGTAGGTGAAGCCGGGTGCCATCGTGCAGCCGAACAGCGTCCAGGCGCCGCCCGCCGCCACCCGCGCGCCCATCCAGGTGCCGGCCGGGACGGTGAGCTGGACGTGCTGGCCGCCGAGGACGTCCGGGCCGAGCACGGGGGTGCGGGCGGTGCCGTCGGGGGCGAGGAGGAGCAGGTCGAGCGGGTCGCCGAGGTGGAAGTGCCAGATCTCGTCGGTGGGGAGACGGTGCATCGCGGAGAAGTCGCCGGGGGCACCGGTGAGCAGGGCGACGATGGCGGTGCCCTCGGGGCGGCCGTCGGGGCGTGCCGGACCGGCCCAGGTCTGCCGGAACCGGCCGCCCTCGCGGGGGATCGGCTCCAGTCCGTAGTGGGCGACGAGGTCGTCGGGGGTCACCCGCCGAAGGCTACCTCGCGGGTGAGGAAGGCGAGTTGTGCCTTCTTCTCGGGCAGGTACACGTCCGGGAGGTCGATCTCCGGGAGGACGACCACGGGGCCGGCGGTGAAACCCTGCCGGAGGAAGCGGGCGACGGCCTTCTCGTTGGCCACGTCCGGGTCGACCACTATGCGCTTGCGGCCGAGGCCGAGCAGGACGTACGCGGCCAGGACGCCCGTCAGGGCGGCGGTCCAGCCGGGGCGCGGACTCCCGGTTCCGGCGGGGGCGATCAGCAGGTGGATGCCGATGTCGCCGGGTTCGACGGGGTAGCACTCGCCGACGCGGTCGGCCTCCGGTTCGTACGTCTGGAGCAGCGCGGCGGGTCCGCCGTCCTTCAGGACGAGGTACGCGTGGTGGGTGTCGAGGGTGTCCAGGTGGGCGTAGATCTCGGCGACCCGCTGTGCGGTGAGGCCGTTCATGCCCCAGAAGACGGCGCGTTCCTCGCTCACCCAGCGGTGCAGGAGGGGCGCGTCGGCGGCCGGGTCCAGCGGCAGGACGCGTACGGTGCCGAAACCGTCGACCGCCTGCTCGTGGACGGCCGTGCGGGAGGCGTACGGGTCAGACATCGGTCTCCTTCTTCAGCTGTGCCCAGTCGGTGAGGACCGGGGCCAGGTCTCCGGCGAGCCACAGGGGCTGCTGGTCGCGGTGGTGGGGTGAGCCGGGTACGCCGGACGCGCCCAGCGGCACCACCCAGCGGCTGTTCTCCCGGTCGGCCAGGTCCCAGACGTAGCGGGCGGCCGGGCCGCGCGCGGCGAGGTCGGTGAGACCGGGCACGGGGGAGGTGCACAGCACGCAGTCGTGGTCGCCGGAGAGGCCGGGTTCGTCGTACGGCACGGCCGGCGGCAGCGCCCGCCAGGGGGCCAGGCGGTGGGTGTCGCCCCAGGTGCCGGCGGGCGGCCGGGCGGCCACCTCCTCCAGCGCCGCGCGGACCACCGCCGGGCGGTCGACGCCGAACAGTTCCTCGGCGGAGAGGAGGTGTTCGAGGGCGTGGCCGACGCGGGGGACGAGGGCGAGCCAGGGGCGGAAGACCTCGGGGTACGGGGGTGGCGCGGCGGCCGCGGCGAAGGCGGGGTGTGCGGCGAGCCGCCGTACGACGGCGCCCCGCACGGCCGCGAAGAGCGCCGCGTCGGCGCTGTCCGCGTCCATGTGACGGTCCCATCGGAGGAGACGGTCGCGCAGGGCGGCGGCGGGGGCGGAGAGGGGGCCGCCGCGTGGGGCCGGGTCACCGCTCCCGGCGACAGGGCCGTCGGCTGCGGCAGGGGCAGGGGCGGTGGGGCCGTCGAGGGTGGCGAGGAGGTCCAGCAGGGGGGTGGCGGAGGCGAGGTGGGTGTCCATGTGGAGGGCGGACATGTCGGCTGCGGACCAGCGGGTCTGCCGGGCCAGCAGGGTGGTGATGCGGTCGGCGCGGTGCGGCGGGGCGAACTCGACGCCCAGCGGGGCCGCCGGGCCGCGCTGGTTCGCCATGACCGCGACACCGTCGGTCAGTCCGGCGCGCGGCGGCTCGTGCCAGCCCCGCCACTCGTGGCCCGGCTCCCACGCGGGCACCAGGCGGGTCCCGTTCGCCTCGGAGCGGACCGGGACCCGGCCGGCCACCCGGTGCAGGGTGCCGCCCTCGGTGTCGGCGGCCATGACCACGTTGACCGGCTCGGCCCACCGGTCGACGGCCCGGTCCACGTCGGCGGCCCGGCGGGCCCGCAGCAGCGGCAGCAGGGCGCCGAAGCCGAGGTCGCCGGTGACGCGGGGCGGGTAGCGCAGGGCGACGGCGAGCGGGGGCTCGCCGGGCTCGGGCACGCCGTCGTCGAGGCCCTCGGGGCCACCGATGACGACGGGGCCGCGGTCGGTCTCGACGACCTCGACCTCGACCGGTTCCTCGCCCGCCACCTCGACGGTCTCGGTGTGCCGGGCGGCCCGGTGCCACGCCCCGTCCGGGCCGAGCGCCTCCACCCCGGCGCCGGTGCGCCGCAGCCGTTCGCGGTAGAGGTCCTGGTAGTCGGCCATGGCGTTGGTGATGGCCCAGGCGACCGTGCCGGTGTGGCCGAAGTGGGCGATGCCGGGGACACCGGGCACGGCGAGGCCGACGACGTCGAACTCCGGGCAGGACAGGCGGATCTGCTGGTAGACGCCGGGGTCCTCGATGAAGCGGTGCGGGTCCCCGGCGATGACCGCGTGCCCGGTGACCGTGCGGTCCCCGGTGACCATCCAGCCGTTGCTGCCGGCGGTGCCGGGACCGTCGGAGGCGAACAGGCCCACGGCGTCCGCGCCGAGGCGGGCGGTGATGTGTGCGCGCCAGAGCTTGGCGGGGAAGCCGGCGAACAGGATGTGGGTGGAGAGCCAGACCGCGAGCGGGGTCCAGGGCTCCCAGCGACCGGGCCGAAGGCCCGTACGGGCGAACTCGGGGGCGGCCCCGGACACCGGACCCTTGGCAGGGCGGCCCGCCGCCCCGGTCCCGCTCGCGGCGGAGCCGCTGCCCGACGCTCCGGAACCAGCGGCCGGCCCCCGCGCCCCCACGCCCCCGGCCGACGCGGAGGCGGCCCCGGACGCCGGACCTCCGCCACCGCCCTGCCCGACCGAACCCCCGGCAGGGCGGTCCGCCGAAACGCTCCCGCTCGCGGCGGAGCCGGCGGCCGTCGGGTCGAAGTCCCCGCCCGGCGCGGGCGTCGGACCGGAGTCCGTCCCACCGGTGGATGCCAGGCCGTCGTTCACGCCGGACACGTACGCCCGTACCCACTCCGCCGTCTCCGGGTCCGTCCGCCGCAGTTCGGTCCAGCAGCGGCGGGCCGTGTCGGCCAGGCGTGCGCGGCGGACGAAACGGTCCCAGGGGAGCGCCTCGGGGCCGAGGAACGAGGCCGAGGTGCCCTGCGCGCGGTGCCGTTCCACCTCGAGCTGCCAGGCCCGGTCGAGGGCGGTGACCCGGCCCTGGGCGTACGCGAGCTCGTTCGCACTCCCCGCGCGCAGATGGGGGACGCCCCAGGGGTCCCGGAAGATCTCGCCACCCACTGTGCCCTCATTTCCCATTAGGTTAGGCTCCCCTAAGTAAATCGTGACGAAATCGTACGCGAAGGGTGAGGGCGCGATGGGGCAGGGGCGGGGTTGGGAGGGCGCGGTCCTCAAACTGTTCCGCGCGAAGGACTTCACGTTCACCGTGACCGGCGCGGAGGACGTCACCGCCGGCTACCGGCGGGTGCGCCTCACCGACGGCGGGATGCTGGCGGCGACCGGCGTCCACCCGACGATGTGGGTGCGGCTGTGGTTCGACAACGCGGGCAGGCCGCACCAGCGGGCGTACACCCTGGTCGACCCCGACCCGGTGGCCGGCACCTTCGGCCTGGAGTTCGCCCTGCACGAGGGGTGCGCCAGCGACTGGGCCAGGGCGGCGAAACCCGGCGACACCGTCGAGGCGACCGTCCAGGGCACGGGGTTCGAGGAGCCGGACCCCGGCCCCTCCCACATCGTCGCGATCGGCGACCCGGCCTCGCTGCCGGCCATCAACTCGCTGCTCGGCGCACTGTGTGCGGCTCCGGCGACCGTCTGGTTCGAGGGCACCCTCGACGGGCTGCCCTTCCGGGCCGACCCCGACCGGATCGAGGTCCGCGAGGTGCCACGGTCGGGGGCCGGGGCGGCGCTGCTCGAACGGGTCCGGGCCGACCTGCCCGAGCTGCTGCGGTCCACCCCCGACCCGTACGTGTGGATCGCCTGCGACACCGCGACCACCCGCGCGCTGTCGGCGTTCGTGCGCAGGGAACTGGGCGTGCCGAAGCAGCGGGTGCACGCGCTGGGGTACTGGCGCGCGACCTGAGCCGGGACGCGGCCGGCCCGCCGCGGACGATCCGGCCGCACACGGGAGCGCGGCGCACGTCCCCGAGACGTTCGCCGCGCGCCGGTACCTCGTCCACCTCGTCGAGCACTACGACGACGGCGGGGAGCCGCGGGGACGACCTGAGGAACCCCGGCTCCGGCACGCGGCCCACGGGCCGGCGGGAGGCCGCGGCAACGGCCGCGAAGGACTCCGGGAAGCGGACGGAAGCCTCCCTCCGGGAAGGGCGGAACAACGGCCGGGGGCCTCGGAAGCGGTGGCCGGGGTCCCGGAAGCGGTGGCCGACGGCGCGCACTCGCGATCGGTCGTATCAGATCACCATCCCGTTTCGTCCCGTATTCGGGTGCCTTTTCCGGCGTCGCACTGCGTCGCCATGGCTGCGCCCGGAACGCGTCGACCGGTAGGCTTTCCGTGTGATCTTCAAGCGCATCGGAAACGGCCGGCCGTACCCCGACCACGGCCGGGAGAGCACCCGGCAGTGGGCGGACGTCGCGCCGCGCCCGGTCCGCCTCGATCAGCTCGTGACGACCAAGCAGCAGCTCGACCTCGAGACCCTCCTCGCCGAGGACTCGACCTTCTACGGCGACCTCTTCGCGCACGTCGTGAAGTGGCAGGGCGATCTGTACCTGGAGGACGGGCTGCACCGCGCGGTGCGGGCCGCGCTCCAGCAGCGCCAGGTGCTGCACGCCCGCGTCCTCGAACTGGACTGACGCCCGGCCGGCGTCCTCCCGTGCGGACAGGCTTGCCCCTTTCGGGTCGGACTACACGCAGTCGGATGATCATCTGGTATGCATTGCCGCCCGAGCGCACTACGCTGCGCCCATGAGCATGCTCACTCCACCCGGCATGGGCGGCCAGTACCGGATCACGGGTGACAAGTACCCGCGGATGCGCCGGCCCCGGCGCCGCGGCAGGTTCGTCGTCCTGTCCGTCGCCTCCGCGGCCGTGCTCGGCGTGGGCGGCTGGGGCACGCTCCAGCTCATCGACGTGTTCACCGGCGGCGGCGACCCCGCTTCCGCGAACGGCACCAAGGCGGCCTGCGCCGACACGGTGAGCCGTACGGCCGCCCCGAAGGCGCTGCCCCGGCCCGGGACCATCACGGTCAACGTCCTCAACGCCACGACCCGCGGCGGACTCGCCCAGAAGACCGCCGACGAGCTGAAGAAGCGCGGCTTCAAGGTCGGCGAGATCGGCAACGCGACCAAGGAGTACGACAAGAAGGTCAAGGGCACCGGCGTACTCCTCGGGCCCGCCGCCGCCCTCGACACCTCGCTGCCGGTGCTCGGCACCCAGCTCGCCGACGCCGAACGCCGTACCGACCCCGCCCGCAAGGGCACCGAGATCGACCTGATCATCGGCGACGGGTTCAAGGCCCTGACGACGAAGGCGGACGCCGACCGGGCCCTGACCGCACTGGCCGAACCCGAGGCGACGCCCGCCTCGAAGAAGAACTGCTGAGCCGCGGGCCCTACTCCGCCGCCCCGTACATCCGGTCCCCCGCGTCGCCGAGGCCCGGCACGATGTAGCCGTGCTCGTTGAGCCGCTCGTCGACCGACGCCGTCACCACGGTCACCGGGGTGCCGGCCAGCTCGCGCTCCATGACCTCGACGCCCTCGGGCGCGGCCAGCAGCACCACGGCGGTCACATCGTCCGCGCCGCGCCGGATCAGCTCCTGGATCGCCGCGACCAGCGTGCCGCCGGTGGCGAGCATCGGGTCCAGGACGTAGACCTGGCGCCCGGAGAGGTCCTCCGGCATCCGGGTGGCGTACGTCGACGCCTGCAGCGTCTCCTCGTTGCGGATCATGCCGAGGAAACCCACCTCGGCGGTCGGCAGCAGCCGCACCATGCCGTCCAGCATGCCGAGACCGGCCCGCAGGATCGGCACCACCAGCGGACGCGGGTGGGAGAGCTTGACACCCGTGGTCCGCTCGACCGGCGTCTGGATGTCGACCTGTTCGGTGCGCACGTCGCGCGTGGCCTCGTAGGCGAGCAGGGTGACCAGCTCGTCGGCGAGACGGCGGAAGGTCGCGGAGTCGGTGCGCTGGTCGCGCAGCGTGGTGAGCTTGTGGGCGACCAGAGGGTGGTCGACGACGTGGAGACGCATGGCGTCAACATTAACCGGGCCCGGCCGGCCCGGCGTCCCCGCACACGGCAAGCCCCCCGTGCGTCCGTCACTCGTTCGCTGGCGTCAAACCGCCCGTCCGGGGGAAGGTGGGAGGGACGGACTGGGGTGGTGAACCGATGCCTGAGCAGGACGACCGAGACAATCCGTCACCGCGCGGGACACACGGTCCGGCGGAGACGGAGGCCGAGCGGCGGCGCCGCCGCGCCCGGTTCCTGCGCGAACTCGCCGAGGCCCGGGCGCTGCGCGACCGGGTCCAGCCGCGCCGCGCCAAGGCCGCCCGGCTGCGTCACGCGATGCGCATGCGTACCTTCCGCTGGTAGCCGGCGCCGGACTCCGCCGGCCGGCGGCACCGGGGAGAGCCGGCAGGCGGCACCGGGGAAAATCGCATCCGGCCGCGGGAAGATCGCACCACGCGCACACGTTTGCCGAAGTGCCCGTGCGGGAAAGGCGCGTGAGTCCGCGTACGATCCGCACGTGGCGGCAAGGAGTGCGCTGGTGAGTCCTTCGTGGGCGCACTCGGCGTACTGCGATCAAAATGCCGGACACAGGGAGCCGAAGACGTCCCCTGATGGCCTTGTTTCTGCCACGATTCCGAGTGGGTGGGGCTCGCAGTGCCGTCTCCCCGCCCGCAACACCTCCGCCGGGGGGACCCCCAACCGGCACGCCTATGACCAGTGGGAGAGTCACGGTGTACTTCGCCGCACTGCTCGCGCGCACCGAAGACGGGTGGGAAGCGAGCGACACGGAACTCGACGATGTGGAAACCCTGTCGGATCTGGCCGACCTGGCCCGGGAGGCCTCTCCCGACGAGGACACGGTGCTCGTGCTGATCGAGCAGGAGGACGGCTGGTTCGGTGTCGTCCGCGTGGACGGCGAGGAGGATCCCCGGGTCTACGTCTCCGACGCCGCCGCCGCCGCCCGCAGCAGCTACGGGGAGATCCTCCTCACCGACGAGCTGCTCGGCCGGGAACCCGGGGACGACGGACCCGACCTGGACGCCCTCGACCTCGACGGCACGGAGGACGGTGAACCGGACGACGAGGACGCCGACGCCGACGCCGGCACCGTGTCCGCCGGCTCCACCGACGCCGTGCCGCACGGACCGGTCGGCGACGCGCAGGTCCTGGAGGACCTGGGCGTGAGCGAGAAGGAGTTGCGTTCGATGACCGAGGACGCCGTCACCGAGATCGCCGAGGCCCTGGGCGCCTCGGAGGTCCTGGAGACCGTCCGCTGACCGTGCCGTCCACCACCACCCCGCCCGGACCGCCGGACCCGGTACGCGACCCCTGGCGGGCGGCGATGCGGCTCGCCCTGGACGAGGCCTCACGGGCCGTCCAGGGCGGGGACGTACCCGTCGGCGCCGTCGTGCTGGCCCCGGACGGCACCACCGTGCTGGCCGCCGCCCACAACGAGCGCGAGGCCGTCGGCGACCCCACGGCCCACGCGGAGATCCTCGCCGTCCGGCGGGCCGCCGCGAGGCTCGGGGAGTGGCGGCTGGCCGGCTGCACCCTGGTGGTGACGCTGGAGCCGTGCACGATGTGCGCGGGCGCCCTCCAGCAGTCGCGGGTGGACCGGGTGGTCTACGGCGCCCGGGACGAGAAGGCGGGCGCGGCCGGCTCCCTGTGGGACCTGGTCCGCGACCGGCGGCTCAACCACCGCCCCGAAGTCGTCGGGGGCGTACTCGCCGAGGAGTGCGCCCGGCTGCTCACGGAGTTCTTCCGGAACCGCTGAATACCGATTTCAAACCACGCCCCACCTTGTTGTAGGGTCTCCCTCGGTAGCGTGTCCGAGCGGCCGAAGGAGCTCGCCTCGAAAGCGAGTGTGGCGCAAGTCACCGAGGGTTCAAATCCCTCCGCTACCGCTGGTGAAGGGCCCCGTCGTCAGACGGGGCCCTTCGTGCGATCATGGGGCCGCTCGATGCTCGTGTGACACCAGTGACAGGGGGGCCGCGGTGGCGGTGAACGCGAAGAAGATCGCCGTCTACGTCGTCGTGGTCTTCGTGCTGTACCTGATCATCACGGACCCGGAGACCGCGGCCGACTACGTCCAGATAGGGTTCGAGGGCATATCGGAGGCCGCGAAGGCCATCGGCGACTTCATGACCTGGCTGGCCAACGGAGGAAAGTGATGATCCGCCACCTGGTGCTCTTCCGGCTGAACGAGGGCGTCGAGCGCGACGACCCGAGGGTCGTGAGGGGCGTGGAGGCCTTCCGCGCGCTGGACGGCAGGATCCCGGAGATCCGCTTCTGGGAGTGCGCCTGGAACATCAGCGACCGCCCCATCGCCTACGACTTCGCCATCAACTCGGCGTTCGAGGACGCGGAGGCGCTGCGCCGGTACGTGGAGCACCCGGAGCACCAGGCGGGCGTCGGACTGTGGCGCGAGTTCGCCACGTGGGTGATCGCCGACTACGAGTTCTGACACTCCGCCCCCAGGAGCCCCTCGCCATGACGGCGGGGGGTTTCGTCGTTCCGTACGTCCACGTTTGGCGCTCAACACGGAATATGCGGTACTTGCGCACACTGAGTCAGTCTTGTGATGCTATGACCGCTTTTGAGGGATGAGTCGACGGACGATGTGAGCGATGAAGAGGTGGCGTTGACCGTGCCGGCCAGTACTGCGCCGCCCCAGGACGAGGTGTCCCCCGACGCGGTCCAGGCCCCGGCCCCCGCCCGGTCCCCCCTCGCCCCGCCCTCCCCCGCCCCGCCCTCCTCCGTTCCGGACTCTCCCGATCCCGCTTCTCCCGGCCCCGCTTCTCCCGACCCCGCTTCTCCCGACCCGGCCTCTCCCGACCCGGCCGCGACCGCCGACGACCGGCCGGTGAGCCCCGCCAAGCGGCGCGGCGCCGACACCCGGGCCCTGACCCAGCTGCTCTTCGGCCAGCTCAAGGAGCTGGAGCCGGGCATGCCGGAGCACACCCGCGTGCGCGCCGCGCTCATCGAGGCCAACCTGCCGCTGGTGCGCTACGCCGCCGCCCGCTTCCGCTCCCGCAACGAACCGATGGAGGACGTCGTCCAGGTCGGCACCATCGGGCTGATCAACGCCATCGACCGCTTCGACCCCGACCGGGGCGTCCAGTTCCCGACGTTCGCGATGCCGACGGTGGTCGGCGAGATCAAGCGGTACTTCCGGGACAACGTCCGCACCGTCCACGTACCGCGCCGGCTGCACGAGCTGTGGGTGCAGGTCAACAGCGCGACCGAGGACCTGACGACCGCCTTCGGGCGCTCCCCGTCGACCGCCGAGATCGCCCAGCGGCTGCGCATCTCCGAGGAGGAGGTGCTGTCCTGCATCGAGGCGGGACGGTCGTACCACGCCACCTCGCTGGAGGCCGCGCAGGAGGGCGACGGGATGCCCGGACTGCTGGACCGGCTGGGATACGAGGATCCCGCCCTGGACGGCGTCGAGCACCGCGACCTCGTCCGGCACCTCCTCGTCCAGCTCCCCGAGCGGGAGCAGCGCATCCTGCTGCTGCGTTACTACAGCAATCTCACCCAGTCGCAGATCAGCGCGGAGCTCGGTGTCTCGCAGATGCACGTGTCCCGGCTGCTGGCGCGCAGCTTCCAGCGGCTGCGGTCCGCAAACAGGATCGAGGCGTAACCGGAAAGAGCGAATCGTCCCACAGCACTCTTCTGTGCGCTTCTGGTCCGAAAGCCCGTCAGACCCCTTGTTTCCAGGGCTGATTCACATCTCGGATGTCGATATGTCACTACAGCGCGTTGCCGACATGTGACATTCTGCGGAAAGCGCGTTTGCCGGAGCCTCGGCGCCGGTATTCCAGGTGATGGCTGCGTTCCTCGATCGGGGAGCGTCCGCCGCGACCGTCCCGCGACCCAAAGGGGGTGGCATGTCCGCAGAACAGGGCAGCTCGAAGGTGCTCACGCTCGCGGAGAGCGAGACAGCTCCCCATGCTCTCGACGCACTCGGCCCCATCGACGAGGGCCCGGCCCTCCCGACCACGCCCGCTCCGGAACTCCCGGACACGGCGGCCCTCGACACCCGCACCCTGTCCCGCTCCCTGTTCCTGCGGCTCGCCGCGCTGGACGAGGACAGCCCGGAGCGCGCCTACGTCCGGGACACCCTGATCGAGCTCAACCTGCCGCTGGTGCGGTACGCGGCGGCGCGGTTCCGCTCGCGCAACGAGCCGATGGAGGACATCGTCCAGGTCGGCACCATCGGGCTGATCAAGGCGATCGACCGCTTCGACTGCGAACGGGGCGTGGAGTTCCCGACGTTCGCGATGCCGACGGTGGTCGGCGAGATCAAGCGGTTCTTCCGCGACACGTCGTGGTCGGTGCGGGTACCGCGCCGGCTGCAGGAGCTGCGCCTGGCGCTGACGAAGGCCGGCGACGAGCTCTCCCAGAAGCTGGACCGCTCCCCGACGGTCGCCGAACTCGCCGCCGTGCTGGGCGTGTCGGAGGAGGACGTCGTCGACGGGCTCGCGGTCGGCAACGCGTACACGGCGTCCTCGCTGGACTCCCCCGCCCCCGAGGACGACGGCGGAGAGGGCTCGCTCGCGGACCGTCTCGGCTACGAGGACACGGCGCTGGAGGGTGTGGAGTACCGCGAGTCCCTCAAGCCGCTGCTGGCCAAGCTGCCGCCCAGGGAGCGGCGGATCATCATGCTCCGCTTCTTCGCCAACATGACCCAGTCGCAGATCGGCGAGGAGGTCGGCATCTCCCAGATGCACGTCTCGCGCCTGCTCACCCGGACGCTGGCCCAGCTGCGGGAGGGCCTCATCTCGGACTGAGGCACGACGGAAGGCGGAGCGCCCGAGGGACGCTCCGCGCGTGACATCGGTTTCGTGGCCGCCGGGGCGCCTTGTGGGGCGCAACGGCGGCCGCCGCGTTGCCGGCTACTTCAATGCGAGCCAAGCCACCGCCGCGACGACCGCCACGGCGACGACGACGCCGACGATCAGGCCGATCCGCGGGCCGCCGCCGGTGGTCGCGGCGGCCTGTCGGCCCTGGGGTTCCTCGTCGACGAACGCGCGGAACATCTGGGTGCTGCCGGCGGGGTCGTGGTTGCCCTGCGGGCCCTGGGTGTTAGCCATGCCCCGAGACCCTAGCGAATGCCCGGTGAGGCGCCCAAGTGGGGGCGTCGGCAAGGACCGACGGGTGGTGCCGACCGGGAGTGACGAGCGGCGCCGGCAAGGAGTGACAGGTGGCGTCGGCCGGGGCTGAGGGGCGGAGCCACCGGTGCGGACACCCTCGGACCTGCGGGTTTACTTTCGCGATTACTTGCCTTTGCCAAGTTTTTGAGCCAGGAGGCCCGTTTTTATTTGCCTTCAGCAACCATCAATTCCTATCGTTGCCCTAAGCAATCAAAACGGGAGGTGCCATGGCCGGGCAGGCGCAGTACGAGGAACTGGTCCGACAGTTCAGCGCCTTCGGCGCCGTCAAGCGGGAAATGAACCGGATCATGCCGACCGGCTGCCCCAGCGGCTCCGCCGCCGTGCTGGCGCTGCTCGGCCGCCACGGCGACATGCGCATGAGCAGGCTCGCCGAGCTGCTGTCCGTGGACATGTCGGTCACCAGCCGCCACGTCGCACACCTGGCCGAGCGCGGCTGGATCGAACGCTCTCCCGACCCCGCCGACAAACGGTCCCGCATCCTGCACCTCACCCCCGCCGGCCGGACCCAGCTCGACGAGCTGTTCCGGCGGTCCACCCAGCTCCTCTCGGAGCGCCTGGACGACTGGTCCGACGACGAGGTCAGCCGGCTCACCCAGCTGATGACCCGGCTCAGGGACAGCTTCGGCGACTGCCGGACGGCGCCCCGCCCGGCACCTCCCGCTCCCGAACAGACCACCCGTACACCCGCAAGCACGTAAGAGAAGGAAGTCCATGGCAACGACCACACCGAACGGTGTGCGGGCTCATGCCAAGCACGGGGGAGGCTCCTCCGCAGACGCTCCGATGACCCATCGGCAGATCATGGAGGCGCTGTCCGGGCTGCTGCTCGGCATGTTCTGCGCCATCCTGTCGTCGACCATCGTCACCAACGCCCTGCCCGAGATCGTGGGCGACCTCGGCGGCGGCCAGAGCGCCTACACCTGGGTCGTCACCGCCTCGCTGCTGACGATGACCGCCTCCACCCCCCTGTGGGGCAAGCTCGCCGACCTCACCAGCAAGAAGATCCTGGTCCAGGCGGCCCTGGTCGTCTTCGTCATCGGCTCCGTCGTGGCCGGTCTGGCGCAGAACCCGGGCATGCTGATCACCGCGCGGGCCATCCAGGGCCTGGGCGCCGGCGGTCTGTCCGCCCTGGCGCAGATCATCATGGCCGCGATGATCTCCCCGCGCGAGCGCGGCCGGTACTCCGGCTACATCGGCGCCACCTTCGCCGTCGCGACCGTCGGCGGCCCGCTGCTCGGCGGCGTGATCACCGACACCAGTTGGCTCGGCTGGCGCTGGTGCCTCTACGTCGGCGTGCCCTTCGCGGTCATCGCGCTGATCGTGCTGCAGAAGACGCTGAACCTGCCCGTGGTCAAGCGGAAGGTCAAGGTCGACTGGGCCGGCGCCTTCTTCGTCACCGCGGCCGTCTGCCTGCTGCTCGTCTGGGTCACCTTCGCCGACGACAAGTACGACTGGATGTCCTGGCAGACCGGCGTCATGGTCGGCGGCGCGCTCGTCCTGACGATGGTCTTCCTCTTCGTCGAGTCGAAGGCCAGCGAGCCGATCATCCCGCTGCGCCTGTTCAGGAACCGCACCATCGCGCTGGCCTCGCTGGCCTCGCTGTTCGTCGGCATCGCGATGTTCGCGGGCACCGTCTACTTCAGCCAGTACTTCCAGCTGGCCCGGGACAAGTCCCCGACGATGTCGGGCGTCATGACCATCCCGATGATCGGCGGCCTGTTCATATCGTCGACGGTCTCCGGCATCGTCATCACCAAGACCGGCAAGTGGAAGAGCTGGCTGCTGGCCGGCGGCGTGCTGCTCACGGCGGGCCTGGGCCTGCTGGGCACCATGCGCTACGACACCCCGTACTGGCACATCGGCGTCTTCATGGCGCTCATGGGTCTCGGCGTCGGCATGATGATGCAGAACCTGGTCCTGTGCACGCAGAACCAGGTGGCCCCGGGCGACCTGGGCGCGGCCTCCTCCGTCGTGACCTTCTTCCGGTCCCTCGGCGGCGCGGTGGGCGTCTCCGTGCTCGGCTCGGTCATGTCCAGCCGGATCAGCGGCTACGCCCAGGACACCATCGGGCAGCTCGGCCCGCGGGAGCAGACGGCGGCCGCCCAGGCCTCCGGCAGCGGCACGATCCCCGACATGGACCTGCTGCCCCCGGCCATCCGCACCTGGCTGGAGAGCGCCTACGGGCACGGCATCGCCGACATCTTCCTGTACGTCGCGCCGATCGCCCTGCTCGCCTTCCTGGTGACGCTGTTCATCAAGGAGGTCCCGCTGCGGACCTCCGGCGCGCTGGCCCAGGCCGCGGAGGCCTCGGCCGAGGCCGCCCCGCCGGCGGCCCCGGCCCCGGCGGAGACCGCCCGCGTCGCCGCCGAGCCGGTTCCGGCCGGTGCGGTGGCCGCCGTGGCATCGGAGCCCCAGGGCGCCTCGGCCACGCAGCGCCCCGTCGCCGTCGCCACGGCGGCCGGCCCCGGTGAGCCGGAGGCGCCCGTCTCCGGTGGCGTCCCGGTACGCGGTGTCGTGCGCGGCGCCGACAGCGTGCCCGTGCCGCAGGCCGCCGTCACGCTGATATCGCTGGGCGGGCGTCAGCTCGGCCGGTCGGTGGCGCAGGCCGACGGCGCGTACGCGGTGGACGCGCCCGGCGCCGGGTCGTACGTCCTGATCGCCGCCGCCGACGGCCACCAGCCGCAGGCGTCCACGATCGTCGTGAACGGCGAACCCGTCTCCTACGACATCCTGCTCAGCGGCACCAGCGGGCTGACCGGACTGGTCCGCACGGCGGACGGCGGGCTGCCGGTGAAGGACGCGATGGTGATCGTCACCGATGTGCGCGGCGATCTGCTGGCCACCGGGAGCACCGGTGAGCAGGGCGAGTTCTCGTTCGCCGAGCTGGTGCCGGGCGCGGTGACCGTGGCGGTGAACGCCGCCGGGTACCGGCCGCGCGCCCTGCCCGTCGAGGTGGGCGGCACCGGGGTCACCCGGGTCGAGGTCGGCCTGGAGACCGGCGCCCAGGTGCGGGGCGTGGTCCGCGCCCCGCACGGGCCGCTGGCCGACGCCCGGGTCACCCTGGTCGACGCGGCCGGCAACGTGGCCGGCACGGCGACGACCGGTGCGGACGGGGCGTACGCCTTCGCCGATCTGGACGGCGGCGAGTACACCGTCATCGCGACGGGCTACCCGCCGGTGGCGACGGCGCTGACCGTCTCCGGCACCGGTGTCGACGACCACGACATCGAGCTCGCCCACCCGGGCGAGTAGCGAGACCCCGGCCCGTGGCGGGCGGGCGCGTCCTGTAGCGGAGACGCGCCCCCGCCGCGGGCCGGTCTGTTCACGACCATTTTGTACGCGTATGAGCATGTGCAGGGAGAAAACGGGATGCCACTGACCGCGAGGATCCGCACCCGGGACGGATGGGCCGTGTCGCACGCGGTCGTCACGGTGACCGACGGGACCGGTACACAGGTGCTGCGCGCCGGGGCGGACGCCGAGGGCGCCGTCCGGGACACCACCGCGCTGGCGCCGGGGGCGTACACCGTCGTCGTCACCGCGGTCGGGTACGCGCCCGCCGCCGCGAGCGCCATCGTCACCGCGAGCGGGCGGGCCGAGGTCGGGACGGTGACGCTGGCCCGGCAGGGCGGCACCGAGCTGCCGCCGCCGGGGCCGTGGACCGTGGACCCGGCGCACTCGAGCGTGGCGGCCGTCGCCCAGCACCTGGGCATCTCCAGCGTGCGGGGCCGGTTCACCGAGTTCGCGGCCCTGGTGGAGATCGCGCCGGACGACGTCGCCAAGTCCCGCGTGGAGGCGGTGATCCGGGCGGCGTCCATCGACACCGGCAACGGGACGCGCGACACCCATCTGCGGTCCGCGGACTTCCTGGACGTCGAGCGGTACCCCGAGATCACGTACCGGTCCACCGGCCTGACCGGGACGGGTTCCGACCGCTGGACGGTCCACGGCGAGCTGGCCATGCGGGGTGTCGTCCGGCCCGTCGACCTCGATCTGGCCTACCTCGGCACCGGGGCGGACCCCTGGGGCGGCACCCGGGCGGCCTTCCGCGCCACGGCCGAGCTGCGGCGCGAGGACTTCGCGATGAACTACAACCAGGTCGTCCAGGCCGGCATCGCGGCCATCGGCACGACCCTCCGGGTGGAGCTGGACGTCCAGGCCGTCCAGGGGGAGTCGCTCCCGGCCGCGTGAGGCCCTCGTGAGGCCCGTCAGGGGGCGCCGGGCGGGTCGACGATGCGGCGGGCGAGGTCGCGCAGTTTGACGTTCTCCCGCTGCGAGGCCCGCACCAGGCTGTCGAAGGCGCCGGCCGCGTCGATGTCCAGGCGCTCCATGAGGATGCCGGTGGCCTGGCCGATCAGGTCCCGGGTGCGCATGGCCTCGGTGAGCTGCTCGCGCACGGTGGCGGAGTCGAGGGCGATGCCGACGTGCGCGGTGAACAGCCGGCCGATCCGCAGCGCGGTCTCGTCGAAGGCGCGCGGCTTGCGGGCGTAGGCGGTGAGCACGGTCAGCCGGCGGCGGTCGGCCCGCAGCCGCAGCGACAGCACGGAACGCAGACCCAGTCCGCGGAGCGCGTCGTCGCCCTCACCGTTCTCGCTGTCCTCCACCTCGGCCACGGGGGCGTTCCACAGGCGCTGCCAGTACGGCTGGTGCCCGGCCCCGGGGTCGCCGCCCTCCTCGGCGGTGCGCACGACGTCGTCGGTCCAGGCGAGCGGGGAGCGCCGGTCGTCCCGCCCGATGACGGAGATGCCCGCGTGGTCGGCGCCGGGCACGAGGTCGACCGCGAGACGGACGGCCGTGTCCAGGGTGCTCTCCGGGGTGGACGTCTCGTGCAGTCGCCGTGCCGCCGACGTGAGCGCTTCCGCCAGCTCCAACCCGGCCGGGAAACGGGGCAAATCAGAAAACCGGGACGCAACCACCACGAACCTCTTCGGCATGCACGGCGCCACGGCCGTGCGCAGGAGAGCTCCGCAGCACATTCCCGACTGCGAGCACAGGACGCACAGAACTCTATCCGTTCGGTTGCGATGAGGTGACGCCCGGACCTGGGGTATCGACATCCGGGCCGGTCGCCACCCCGGTCCGCTCCCACCGGTGCCCTCCGGCGTGGTGGAGGGGCGGACGGGTCGGGAAAGCGGCCTTGCCGGAATCCCGGACGCGGACCGGCGGACCCGCGCCGCGACGTTCCCGTGTACGACGCTCTCCCGGAGGCCGGGGCGGCCTAGTCTGACGCCATGGCACCGAACATCGCGACGAACACCCGTGTCTCCCTCGACGAGCTGCTGGACTTCGTACGGCCCCGGCACCGGGCGATCCTGCTGACCCGGCGGGCCGACGGCGGGCCCCAGGGCTCACCGCTGACCTGCGGGGTCGACGACTCGGGCCGGATCGTGGTCTCCACGTACCCCGAGCGCGCCAAGACCCGCAACGCCAAGCGGGACACCCGGGTGAGCCTGATCGTCCTCAGCGACGAGTGGAACGGGCCGTGGGTCCAGATCGACGGCACCGCCGAGGTGGTGGACTCGCCCGAGTCCGTGGAGCCGCTGGTGGAGTACTACCGGAACATCGCCGGCGAGCACCCTGACTGGGACGAGTACCGCGCCGCCATGGTCAAGCAGGGCAAGTCGATCATCCGGATCACCCCGGAGCGCTGGGGCCCGGTGGCGACCGGCGGTTTCCCGGCGCGACTGGTCGAGGGGGAGTAGGCGGATGAGGGCGGTGACCTGGGATGTCACCGCCCTCGTCCCCCGTCGGGGGGGCCGTCAGTCGTCGGTCGCCTTCCGCGTGAGGTCGTAGAAGGTGGCCGAGCCGGCCGTCACCTCCTCGAAGTTCTCCTGCACCCAGGTGGAGATCTGCGAGGAGCTTCCGGAGTCGCCGCCCATGCCACCGCCCATGCCACCGCCGGCGACGAAGTAGTGGATCTTCCCGTCCGCCACGTACTCCTTGAACTGCGCGAGCGTCGGGGACGGGTCGGTGCCGTTGAAGCCGCCGACCGCCATCACGGGTTCGCCGGTGGAGAGCTGGTAGCTCGCGGCGTTCTGGGCGCCGATGGCCGCGGCGGCCCAGGTGTAGTCGCCGGCGTCGGTCTCCAGCAGTTCCTTCGCCTCGGAGTCGACGTCCGCGCCGCCGAGCAGACCGCCCATGCCGCCGCCACCGCCCATACGGCCCTCGGCGCTGTCGCCGGCGCCGTTCCCCGGGGCGCCCTGGCCGTTCTGGCCGTTCTGACCCATGGGTCCGCCACCGGGGAGGCCGCCGGTGCCGGTGCCGCCCGCGCCGGGCGGGGTCTGGCCCTGGCCCTGACCGCCCTGCTGCCCCTGGCCGCCGGGTCCGCCCCCGCCGGGGAAGCCGCCGCCCCCGCCGGGACCGCCGCCCATGCTCGCCCCGGCCGGACCGGCGGTGACGATCGAACCGGTGTGTCCCTCCCGCACGGTGCTCAGCGTGTACGCCGTCGGGCCGGCCAGCGCGGCCACCAGGCCCAGCCCCGCCGCCGCGAACGCCACCCGCCGCCCCACCCTGCCCGCGAAGACCAGCCCGAGGGCCGCGACCAGCCCGCCGACCAGGACCGGCCACTTCAGCCACGGCAGATAGTCGGGCGTGCGGTTGAGCAGGACGTACCCCCAGGCGGCCGTGGCCGTGACGGCCGCCGCCAGGGCGAGCGACGCCCAGAGCGCCCGCCGCTTCTCCCACAGGGCCGCCGTGCCCATGCCGACCACGGCCGCGAGATAGGGAGCGAGGGCCACCGTGTAGTACTGGTGGAAGATGCCCGCCATGAAGCTGAAGACGACCGTGGTCATCAGCAGCGAGCCGCCCCACACCAGGAACGAGGCGCGGGCGAGGTCGGTCCGTGCGGCCTTCCGGGTGAGGACCAGGCCGGCGACGAGCAGGATCAGCGCGGCGGGCAGCAGCCAGGAGATCTGGCCGCCGATCTCGGAGTT
Source organism: Streptomyces sp. NPDC014676 (assembly GCF_043084105.1). Taxonomy (NCBI): domain Bacteria; kingdom Bacillati; phylum Actinomycetota; class Actinomycetes; order Kitasatosporales; family Streptomycetaceae; genus Streptomyces; species Streptomyces sp. NPDC014676. The sequence goes on from NZ_JBIBZI010000019.1 coordinate 80,632, forward strand.
GAACATCCGGTCCCAGCCGGTCTCCCCCCACTGTCCGCCGCCGCCCATGCCACCGCCGCCCCCGACGCTGCCGGTCTCCTCGCCGTTGAGCCGGCCGAGACCGTTGTAGCCGAAGGTCAGCTCCAGGAAGCTGTTGTTCTGCGAGCCGCCGACGTACGGCCGCGACGACGCCGGCCACAGTTCGACGACCGCGACCCACCAGCCGCCGGAGACGACCAGCGCGAGGGTCGCCAGGGCCAGTTGCCCCAGCCGCTTCCTCAGCCGGACGGGCGCGCAGACGCCGTACACCAGCGCGAGGGCCGGGAGGATCAGGAAGGCCTGGAGGGTCTTGGCGAGGAACGCGAGACCGATCGCGGCCCCGGCCCACACCAGCCACTTCGTACGGCCGTCCTCCAGGGCGCGGACGACGAGGTAGCAGGCGGCGGACATCAGCAGCGCCAGCATCGCGTCCGGGTTGTTGAACCGGAACATCAGCGCCGCGACCGGGGTGAGCGCGAGGACCGCGCCCGCGATCAGACCGGCCGCCGGACTGAAGCGGCGGCGCACGGCCGCGTACACGACGGCGACCGTGCCGACGCCCATGAGCACCTCGGGCACCAGGATCGCCCAGGAGTTCAGGCCGAAGATCCGCACCGAGAGCTCCATCGGCCACAGCGAGGCCGGGGGCTTGTCCACGGTGATGGCGTTCGCCGCGTCCAGCGAGCCGAAGAAGAACGCCTTCCAGGACTCGCTGCCCGCCTGGACGGCCGCCGAGTAGAAGGAGTTGGCGTATCCGGAGGCGCTCAGGCCGTAGAGGTAGAGCAGTCCGGTGGCCAGCAGCAGGCCGAGGAAGGCGGGGCGCGCCCAGCGGGGGTCCTCGGGCCGGCCGCGCCACACTCTGCGGGCCAGCGGCCCCCGGGGTTCGCCGGGGGCGGCGTGCCGGGCCGGGGTCGGGGGTCCCCAGGTGGCGGGGTCCGCCGGGGGGCTCGGCTGGTCGTACTGCGTGGTCATCGAAGGTCCCTCGGGTCGGAGCGGGAAGGGCGGGACGGACGGGTGGGCAGCGACGAGCGGACCGGCTGGAGCGGCAGGGTCGCGTCCTGCCAGGCAGGGGCGGCGGGAGCGTCCTGCCAGGCGGCGGGGGCGGGGACGGGGGGCTCGGGGAACCGGGTGCGGTCCGGGAAGACCCACGCCCGGAAGAGCAGGAACCGCAGCACGGTCGCCGCGAGGTTGGCCGCGATGAGCACCGCCAGCTCGGTGGAGTGGGCGGGGTCGCTGGTCGCGGCGTTGAGCGCGGCGAGCGAGCCGCTGGTCAGGGCGAGACCGATGCCGAAGACGACGAGCCCCTGCGCCTGGTGCCGTACGGCCCCGCCGCGCCCCCGCACGCCGAAGGTGAGCCGCCGGTTGGCGGCGGTGTTGGCGACCGCCGAGACCAGCAGGGCCAGCCCGTTGGCGGTCTGGGAGCCGGTGAAGGTCCGGAAGCCGCTGTAGAGCAGCAGGTAGAAGAGGGTGGACAGGACGCCGACGACGCAGAAGCCGACCAACTGGCGGGCCAGTCCCTGCGGTACGTCCTGGAGGGTGCGGTCGCGCGGGTCGTCGCCGAAGGGGCGGGCGAGCCGGTCCAGCGGCAGCGAGCCGGTGGCCAGGGCCCTGCCGACCCGCCAGACGCCCTTGAGGTCGTCGGTCGCCGTCTTCACGATGTGCACGGTGGAGTCGGGGTCGTCGACCCAGTCGACCGGCACCTCGTGGATGCGCAGCCCCGCACGCTCGGAGAGGACCAGCAGCTCGGTGTCGAAGAACCAGCCGCTGTCCTCCACCAGGGGCAGCAGCACCTGGGCCACGTCACGGCGGATCGCCTTGAACCCGCACTGCGCGTCGGAGAAGCGGGCCTGGAGCGAGCCGCGCAGGATCAGGTTGTACGAGCGGCTGATGAACTCCCGCTTGGCGCCCCGCACCACGCGGGAGCTGCGGCTCAGCCGGGAGCCGATGGCGAGGTCGGAGTGGCCGGAGATCAGCGGGGCGACCAGCGGCAGCAGCGCGTTGAGGTCGGTGGACAGGTCCACGTCCATGTAGGCGAGGACGGGGGCGTCCGAGGCGGACCAGACGGTCCGCAGCGCCCGGCCGCGCCCCTTCTGCTCCAGGCGCACCGACCGCACCTGCGGGAGCCGTTCCGCCAGCCGGGCGGCCACGTGCGGGGTGCTGTCCGTGGAGGCGTTGTCGGCGATCGTGATGCGGAAGGCGTAGGGGAAGGTGCGGGTCAGGTGCTCGTGCAGTCTGCGGACGCACGGCTTGAGGTCCTTCTCCTCGTTGTAGACGGGGATCACGACGTCCAGGACCGGCGTGCCCGCTCCGGCGGCCGGGAGGTGCTCCCGCGCCGGCAGGGTGCCGGGAGAAGAATCGGTTCGCATGGAACCGACTCTGCTCAGGCGCCCTGTCCTGCCCATGTGGTGACGCTGTGCCGTGGCTGTGAGTACGGCTCGGGCGTCAACTCCGTTTCTACGGCGGGGAGATGGAGCGTGAACGCGGTGTGTCCGGGCACGCTGTCGACGGTCACGGCACCGCCGTGGGCGGTCGCCACGGCCTGCACGATGGCCAGGCCAAGACCGGTCGAACCGGTGGCACGGGTGCGCGCGGAGTCGCCGCGCGCGAACCGTTCGAAGATGCGCGGGAGCAGTGCGGGCGGGACGCCCGGCCCGTCGTCGACCACGTCCACGCAGAGCCAGGGCCCGTCGCGGCGCACCCGCGCGGTGACGGTGGTGCCCGGCGGGGTGTGGTTGCGGGCGTTGCCCAGCAGGTTGACGAGGACCTGCTGGAGCCGGGCGGCGTCGGCGCACACCGGCGCGGGCTCATCGGGCAGTTCGAGCCGCCACACGTGCTCCTGGCCCGCGGCCCGGGCGTCGCTGATGGTGTCCACGACGAGCGGTACGAGGTCGGTCTCCTCGAACCGCAGCGGCCGGCCCGCGTCCAGGCGGGCGAGCAGCAGCAGGTCCTCGACGAGCAGGGTCATCCGGCTCGCCTCGGACTCGATCCGTCCGAGCGCGTGCCGGGTGTCGGGGCCGACCTGCTCCCGGCCGCGCCGGGTGAGCTCGGCGTACCCCCGGATGGAGGCCAGGGGCGTACGCAGCTCATGGCTGGCGTCCGCGACGAACTGCCGTACCCGCATCTCGCTCTCCTGGCGGGCGTGCAGCGCCCCGTGGACGTGGTCGAGCATCCGGTTGAGCGCGGCGCCGACCCGGCCGACCTCGCTGTGCGGGTCGCACTCGGACTCGGGGACGCGCTCCTCGAGGTTCACCTCGCCGGTGTGCAGCGGCAGTTCGGAGACGCGGGTGGCGGTGGCGGCGACCTTGCGCAGGGGGCGGGTGGCGACGCCGACGATGACGGCTCCGGCGAGGGAGGCGGCGATCAGTCCGGCGGCGGTGACGCTGATCTCGACGAGGATCAGGGTGTTGACGGTGTTGTCGACGTCCGCGGTGGGGAGGGCGACGTAGAAGGTGCCGTTGGGGCCTGCCCGGTAGGCGACGCGGTAGGTCCCGAGGCCGGGGATGTCCACGGTGTGCTCGGTGAAGTCCCGGGCGACGGAGCCGAGCGCGGCGGTCTGGGCCGCGTCCAGCGACTTGGCGCTCATCGAGAAGTCGTCCTCGGACTTCTTCCCGTACAGGGCCTCCGTGACGGCGCCGTTCTCGACCTTCGCCGCGATGGTGTAGCTCGGCTGCGGGCCATGGGCGACGAACTCGGTGAGATCGATCGGCTTGGGATCCCGGCCGGCCCCGCCCCCGCCCTGTCCCGGCGGTCCGAAGTCGCCCGACGCCCGTGTCGCGACCTCCTTCAGCTGCCCGTCGAGCTGCTCGTACAGATGGGACCGCAGCGCCAGCGTGGTCACGGACCCGATCACCGCGCACACCACCGCGATCAGCACCACGGACGCGACGACGAGCCGCGTCCGCAGGGTGCGCGGGGTGCGCGCCCGCCGCCGCGGACGCGGCCGTCGCCGTCCGCTCACGAGACCGCGGGCTTGATCATGTAGCCGGCGCCGCGCCGGGTGTGGATCATCGGCTCCCGGCCCGCGTCGATCTTCCGGCGCAGGTACGAGATGTACAGCTCGACGACGTTCGCCTGCCCGCCGAAGTCGTACGACCAGACCCGGTCGAGGATCTGGGCCTTGCTGAGCACGCGCCGCGGATTGCGCATGAGGAAGCGCAGCAGCTCGAACTCGGTGGCGGTGAGGTGGATGCCGTCGCCGCCGCGGGTGACCTCGTGGCTGTCCTCGTCGAGGGTGAGGTCGCCGACGACCAGCATCGACTCGGAGCGGCGGTCGGCCGCGCCGGAGCGGCGGATCAGTCCGCGCAGCCGGGCGACGACCTCCTCCAGGCTGAACGGCTTGGTGACGTAGTCGTCGCCGCCGGCGGTCAGTCCGGCGATACGGTCCTCGACGGCGTCCTTGGCGGTGAGGAACAGTACGGGCACGTCCGGGAGTTCGCGGCGCAGCCGGCCGAGGATGGCCAGGCCGTCCATGTCCGGCAGCATCATGTCCAGGACGACGGCGTCGGGCCGGAACTCGCGCGCGGTGCGGAGGGCCCCCTGGCCGTCCCCGGCGCTGCGGATCTGCCAGCCTTCGTACCGCAGGGCCATGGACAGCAGCTCGGTGATCGACTGCTCGTCGTCCACCACAAGCACGCGGACGGGGCTCCCGTCCGGCCTCAGCAGTTCGGTGCGCCCCTGGGGCGAGATCGTGGTCATACCGCACACGATGTCCGGGGCCTCTGAGAACACCCTTTCGGGAACCTGTGTTTTACCTGAGAAACCCACAGGCCGTTCTCAGCCACCGTTCGGCGAGGGAGCGTCTCTCCGGCGTGACGCCGCTTGTGCGGTGTTCCGCGGGGAGGGGGGCCCTCTCGTGGTGCCGGGGCGGACGCCTGGCGGCCTCCGACGGATTCGCCTCATGCGGTGCTCCCCGGGGCGGGGAACTCCCGTCATGGTGCCGGGGCAGGCGCCCGGCGGCCGTCCGGCGGATGAGCCGACGGCGTCCAGTGCGTGCCGGACCCCGGATCAGAACAGCCCGTCCTGCGCCGCCGGCCGGTCCCTGACCGCCCTGACCGGCACCGCGAACTCCCGTCCCGGGGCCGGGAGCAGGTCCCACCCGGTCAGCAGCCGGGTGTCCAGCACCACGACGCCCTTCCCCGTCGCCAGATGCAGATCGGGACCGGCGGCGGCCACCAGCTCCCCGCTCACCGCGCCCCCGGCGACCAGCTCGCTCACCTCCCCCACGGCGGCCGGCACCCCCGCCAGCCCGAACACCCCGACGTGATCGACCGGCCGGAACGGCTCACGGGCGAGTGACTCCGGCCACCCGTCCAGGGCGACCGCCCGCGCGTGCAGCCCGGCGATCTCGGCCGCCCGCTCCTCCTCCCCGTCCGGGAGGACCGCCCGCACCGCCCGCTTGCCGGCGTACGGAATCCGGTCGGGCACCCGGAGAGCCGCGCGCAGCAGCTCCTCGGTGCGCCGCGCCGCCATCAGCGGCCCGGTCCCCAGCCAGCTGAAGCAGACCGCCCCCTGCTCCAGCAGCCGCGCCGGCCCCCGCTGTACGGCGGTGATCCCGACCTTGGTCATCCCCGGCCCGAACCACGCCAGGTACACGCGGTAGGGCCGCGGATCGTCCGCGAGGGTGTCGGCGGCCACCGAGTGCGCCCGGTCCAGCCGGGCGCACTCCTCGCAGCGCGCCCCCGTGCTCCGCCCCGGGACGGCCGCCCCCAGCGGACACACGTGCCCCCGTGCCCCCACGCAGGTCCGCACTCCCCCTTCCCCGACCCCGAAGGCCACCCGCTTCCCCCGGGGCAGCGCGGAGCGCCGGCCGCCCTCCCACGCCAGCACGGGACCGTCCGCCGACCACCGCAGCCCCGAGCACCGCCATGCCTGTGCCATCTCTGACGAGACTAGGGGGCACCACTGACAACGCCCGCGGTTCAGCCGCCGGTCCGCCCCGACCCCGCGGACCGCCGCCGCGTCCGCGGGGAAGCGCTGCCGGACGCCCTGGCCCGCGCGCGCGAGATCTACGACCCCCACCACGCCCGCGTCAACGAGCTCTTCGCCGACTGCACCCCGGAGGAGATCGCCGTGCTCCACGACTGGTTCCGCCGCGCGGACACGGTCGCGGCCGACCACCTGGAGGAGCACTGCCGCACCGGCTGAGACGCCGAGGTGCCGAGCGGGAACCGGAGTGCAAACCTGGTGGAGGGGCCGCAATGCTCGGGGACAGCCGAAAGGTCGGACACATGGCGAGCAATGTCAGCGGCACGCGCCACCACCAGGCCGGGTGGGAGGCCAGGAGCCCTTGGGCGACGAGCTGGACGGCTGCAGCGGCGGTCCTGATGACGTTCGGCGGCATCATGGCGATCTTCCAGGGCATCGCCGCCATCGCCCAGGACGACGTCTTCGTCGCCACCCGGAACTTCACCTACGAGTTCAGCCTGACCGGCTGGGGCTGGATCCACCTGATCCTCGGCGCCCTGGTGACCGTCGCCGGTCTCGCCCTGTTCACCGGGGCCACCTGGGCCCGCATGGTGGGCATCGCGCTGGCCGGGCTCAGCATGGTCGCCAACTTCGTGTGGCTGCCCCACGCACCGGTCTGGTCGATCGCCCTCCTCATCATCGACGGCTTCATCATCTGGGCCCTGTGCGCACCACGCCGCGAGTCCCGGACCTAGAGCGCACCTCCGCGGCCCGGAACACCCTGTGGCCCTGGCTGGTCCAGGCGGCGGGCGTGGCGACGATGGTCACCGCGTACTTCCTCCTGCCCCTGGACCGTCTGGGCCCGCGCCGCCCGGCCCTGAGCTGGCTCCTCTTCGGCCTCGCGCTGACGCTGATCGCGCTCCTGCTGCTGCGGCAGGTCGTCCACGTCCTGCTCGGCCGCCCGGACGTCCGTCCGGGGCTGGTCATCCCCCTGCTGATGAGCCTGTCCGTCCTGGTCTTCGCGACCGCCTACCAGGCCCTGGCCCAGCGCCCCGGCGAGCTCGACGGCATCGCCACCCGCCTCGACGCCCTCTACTTCACGGTGGTCACCCTCGCCACCGTCGGCTACGGCGACATCACCCCGCACGGCCAGGCGGCCCGCCTGGTGACCATCCTGCAGATCCTCTACACCTTCGTCTTCCTCACGGCGGCGGCCACCGCCCTGACCAACCACCTCCGCACCGCACTCCGGCGCCACGAGAATCCCCGCCGTCCGGAGTGACCCCCACGTCGCGAGACAGAGTGACCGGCGCCACACCGGAAGGGGTGGGGGCGCACCCTGTACCGCACCTCCCGAGGGGTGTCCGCTCATGAGCGGCATAACGGCAACCACGTTCGACAGCCTGCGCGAGACCCTGCGGGGACGGGTCGTCACACCGCAGGACACGGATGACGACGAGGCCCGCAGCATCTACAACGCCATGATCGACCGGCGTCCGGCCGCCATCGCCCGGTGCGCGGGCGCGGCGGACGTCCGGGCCACCGTCGCCCTCGCCCGGGAGACCGGGATCGACCTCGCCGTCCGCGGGGGCGGCCACAGCGGGCCGGGGCCGTGCCTGGTCGACGGCGGGCTCACCCTGGACCTGTCCCCGATGCGCTGGGTGCGGGTCGACCCGGAGACCGAGACCGCGCAGGCGGGCGGGGCGGTCAGCTGGGCGACCTGGACCACGAGACGCACGCCTTCGGCCTCGGCGTGCCGGCCGGGATCGTGTCGACGACGGGCGTCGGCGGTCTCACGCTGGGCGGCGGGCACGGGTACCTGACCCGCAAGTACGGGCTGACGGTCGACAGTCTGATCGCCGCCGACGTCGTCCTCGCCGACGGCACCTTCGTCACCGCCACCGAGAAGGAACACCCGGACCTGCTGTGGGCGCTGCGGGGCGGCGGCGGCAACTTCGGCGTGGTCACGTCGTTCACCCTCCGGCTGCGGCCGGTGCACACGGTCGGGGTCGCCGTGACCGTCTGGCCCATCGACCGCACGGGGGAAGTGCTGCGCTGGTACCGGGAGTTCCTGCCCGCCGCACCCGAGGACCTCTACGGATTCTTCGCGGTGCTGTCCGTCCCGCCCGGCCCGCCCTTCCCGAAGCCGATCCACGGGCAGAAGATGTGCGCCGTGATCTGGTGCCACACCGGTGACCTGGAGTCCGGCCGGCTGGAGGACGTCCTGTCCGTGGTCAACGACCCGGCCCCGCCGGCCTTCCACTTCACCACGCCGATGCCGTACCCCGCCCTGCAGAGCATGTTCGACGCGCTGATCCCCGAGGGCCTGCAGTGGTACTGGCGGGGCGACTTCTTCGACGCCATCCCGGACGAGGCCGTCACGGTGCACGAGCGGTACGGCCACAGCCTGCCCACCGGCCTGTCGACGACGCACCTGTATCCCGTGGACGGAGCGGCCCACCGGGTCGCCCCCGGCGAAACGGCCTGGGCCTACCGGGACGCCGTGTGGTCCGGCGTCATCGCGGGCATCGACCCCGACCCGGCCAACGCCGACCTGCTCCGGCAGTGGTGCGTCGACTACTGGACCGACCTGCACCCGCACTCCATGGGCGGCTCGTACGTCAACTTCCTCGGCGAGTCGGAGGGCCCCGAGCGCGTCCGCTCCACCTACCGCGACAACCACGACCGCCTGACCGCGGTCAAACGCGCCTACGACCCGGACAACCTCTTCCACGCCAACCAGAACATCCCGCCCTCCGCGGCCTGATCCGCGGCTCTGGACAGATCGGTCGGTGACCGTCGCACAGGCCGCACTTCGGGTCGGCAAGGACGCTACGGGACGGGGCCGGTCGCCGCGGCCGCTGTACTCCGCTGCTGTACCGCTGCCGTTCGCCCCCGTTGATGTCAGCCGTTGATGTCACCGATGAGGGGCGCTCCCGACAGACCCGACGCGGCCTGCCGAGTCTCGAAGTCGGGTGTGGGCTTGTGCCAGCATCACGGGATGCTGCGACTCACCGATTTCATCATCGACTGCCCGGACACGATGAAGCTGGCGGCTTTCTACTCCGAGGTGACGGGCCGTCCGATCAGGGAAGGAAGCTCCGAGGACTGGGCCGGCATCCAGTTCGGCGAGATCGAGCTGGCATTCATCCGGGTGGACGACTACCGCGCTCCGCAGTGGCCCGACAGCGAGCACCCCAAGCAGTTCCACCTCGACTTCGAAGTGGACGAGATCGAGTCCGAGCAGCGCCGTGTCCTCGACCTCGGCGCGACGCTGAGGAAGGACTTCATCGGCCCCAACGGCTACGGCTGGCGGATCTACACCGACCCGGTCGGCCACCCCTTCTGCCTGTGCCGCAACAAGGGTGTGACCTGGACCGACCAGGGCCCGGTCTGGCCCGAGCACGGCTGATCAGCCGCCCGCTTCCCCACCCACCGCCCTCCCCGGCTCCCGTCCCGTCCACCGCCTCGGCCGCGGGCGGAGCCGGTCCGGGTGCAGCGGCGGGTCAGCGCGGTCGAGGTCCACCCGGAAGTAACCCAGCGCATCCTCCGGCATGCGCGGATCGCCATGACGAGGGAGGTCTACGCCGAAGCGAGCGAGGAGGAAGTGCGCGCCGCGATCGGTCGACTGTACGGCACGACGAAGCCCCCTCCGGGATGATCCCGAGGGGGCTTCGATCTGTGTGCACTCGGCAGGATTCGAACCTGCAACCTTCTGATCCGTAGTCAGATGCTCTATCCGTTAAGCTACGAGTGCTTGTCTCTTCAGTTTTCTCGCCGCTTCCCGGTCCTTTCGGCCCGCTCGCGGCGACAGGAAGAACATTACATGACTGCCGCCGTCATGTGAAATCCGTTTGGCTCACCCCTTGTGACCTGCGCAAACGCGGGATCGGCCGGGGAGAGGGAACGACGAAGCCCCGGCCGCAGGACCGGGGCTTCGTGAGGTGGCGGAGGCGGAGGGATTTGAACCCTCGATGGGCTTTAAGACCCAAACCGCATTAGCAGTGCGGCGCCATAGACCGGACTAGGCGACGCCTCCATGCACAGAACCCTCCGCGCGTGAGCGCGAGTGGATCGGTGCGTGCCGATGATGACACACCCGCGTTGGCTGTCACCAATCGCCACCCACGGTACTAGGCGGGGAGCCCGCAGGGCAAAGCACTTCCGGCCCTCGCGTCGGTGTGGCGCAACGTCCCGCGCGGTGGCGCGTTGATCAGGTCATGTCGCAGTCCATGTCACAGCTCATGTCGCAGCTCACCCCTCGGGTCGTGTCGCGGATCCGGCGGGCGGGCACCGCGCTCCCCGTGCTGTGGCGGCTCGTCGCCGTCGCGGCCCTCACCTCGCTGTCCACCGCGCCCCCGGCGGCGTACGCGCAGGGCGCTCCCCCGCGCGGTGACCGCCTCACCGTCACCGTGCGCGACGCGGGCGGCGGGGCGGACGGGACGTACGAGGTGCGGTGCCGGCCCAGCGGCGGCGACCATCCCGACCCCGCCGGGGCCTGCGCGGCCGTCGAGCGGAACGCGCGGTGGGGGCGGGACGCCTTCGCCCCGGTGCAGCGGGACGCCGTCTGCACCCTGCGGTACGGCGGGCCCGCCACCGCCCGCGTCACCGGCACCTGGGCCGGCCGCCCCGTCGACGCGGCCTACGACCGTACGAACGGATGCGAGATCGCCCGCTGGGACCGGCTGGTGCCGCTGCTGCCCGCAGCGGGCGCCGGGGGACGCGGGTGAGGGGACCTCCAAAGCGGCCGGAGCGGCGGGGGCGCGTGGTGGCGAGTCGGGGCACAGGGGACGTAAAGGTCCCGCGAAGGTTCGTGGCGCGTCGGCGCAGGCAGTCACGGGTTCCGGGCGTACCGGGCGTCACATCGCCGTCACTTTTCCGTGCGATGTCCGTCCCATCCGGCGTCGCGAGCGCAATCCCAGCCCTTAGACTCCCTCGCGTGACACGCTGCGGGCAGGTTGGCAAGATGGCCCGAGCGGTCGGCACGTCGCGGTAACAGGGAGGAAGCGTCTCGTGAGCAGCAGGCCATCCCGGGGCACTGCTCGCCTCGCAGCCATACTGGACGCGCTCCCGGACGCCCTGGTGCTGGTCAACGCCAACGGGACGATCGTCAACGCCAACGCCATCGCCCTGGAGGCCTTCGAGACCCCGGGCACGGCGCTGGTGGGGCGGGGGCTGCTGGACCTGCTGCCGGAGTTCGACTCCAAGCTCATCCCGGGGTCCATGCGACGGCCCGACCACATCGATCCCCGGGCCCGCACCAAGCCGACGCGGATGGTCGCCCGGCGGACCGACGGGACCGAGTTCCCGGTCGAGGTCACCAGTGCGAATCTGGAGACCGGCCAGCAGGCGTACGACAATTACGGCTACACCGGCGACGAGCTGCTGATGCTCGTCGTCCGCGACCTCTCCGGCACCGTCGACACCGAGGCCGAGCTGGCGCGTTCGCAGCGGCAGACCGAGATGATCCTGCGCGCCGCCTCCGAGGGCGTCGTCGGCACCGACACCGACGGGCGGATCGTCCTCGTCAACCCGGCCGCCGCCCAGATACTGGGATACCGGGCCGGCGAACTCGGCGGGCGCGAACTGCACACGCTCGTCCTGCACTCGCGCGCCGACGGCGCCCCCTTCCCGTACGACGAGTCCCCGCTCGCCGACACCCTGCGCTCCGGGCGCAAGCACCGGGTGCGCGGTCAGGTGCTGTACGCCAAGAACGGAGACAAGCTGCCGGTCGACCTGACGACCGCGCCGGTGCGCGACGGCGACCAGCTCGTCGGCGCCGTCATGACGTTCCTCGACCGCCGCCCCTACGACGCGCTCGCCGAGGAGAAGGAGCGGGCCGAGCGGGAGCACGCCGAGGAGCTGGAGCGGCTCGCCGAGGAACACGGCTCCGAGCTCACCGCCCTGCGCCAGGGCCACGTCGCCGAGCTGGAGGAGCTGCGCGAGCAGCACGCGGAGGAACTCGCCGCGAACGAGGAGCGGTACGCCGCGCTCGGCGAGCGGGAGAAGGACCGCTACGAGGCCCTCGCCGCGCGTCACGACCAGTTGCTCACCCTGCTGGGGCGGTCCCTGCGGGGCCCGCTGGACGAGCTGCGCCGGGAACTGTCCGCGCTGGCCTCCGACGACGCCGGTCAGCTGTGGCCCGAGGCCAACCAGGTGCTCCACCACCTGTCGGCCGGCTACGCCCGGATCACCACCCTCATCGACAACGTCCTCGGCTACCAGCGGCTCGACGCCGGTGGCGAGCAGATCGCCCGCACGAAGGTGATGCTCGACGCCGTCGTCGCCGCCGGGGTCGACGGTGCCGTGGAACTCATCGGCCCCGGACGGGTGCAGTTCGCGGTGCACGCGCCGCCCATCGAGGCCGAGGTCGACCCGCGGCTGCTCGCGACCGCCCTCGCGCATCTCGTCGCGGACGTCGCGGGTGTCGACGCGACCGGCAACACGCCGGTGTCGGCGGGCGGCTACCTGGACAACACGGTCGTGGTCGCGGCGGCGCAGCGCGGTGAGGTCGTCCGCATCGAGGTGCGCGGGCCGTACGGCGGCGGCGACCCGGTGCACGAGCCGATCGTGCGCGGGATCGTCCGGGCGCACGGCGGTGTGCTGCAGACGCACGAGGTGCCCGGGATGAGCGGCAGCGCGTTCGTCCTCGAGGTGCCGATCGGGGGCGGGGCGGGGTCCGTGCCGGCCGCCGAACCGGCGGTGTCGGCGGTGTCGGCCGAGGTGGCCGAGGTGGCCGAGGTGGCCGTTCCCGCCGAGCCGGTCCCCGGCGGTGGCGGGCGGCGCCGGGCGCGGCGCGCGTCCGTGGACGCCTTCCTGGAGAGCGAGGTGCCGGGTCCGGACGACGGCTCCGGTACGGACTCCGCGCCCACCGGCCGGCGCAGGCGCCGGGCGGCCGCCGCCGTCGACGACGAGCCCGCGCAGGCGTCCGGCGGCACCGGGCGGCGGCGCGGCCGGCCGGCCGAGGACGCGTCGGCCGCGGTGGGTGCCGAGGTCGAGCTCGCCGGGGCCGCCGGGGTGTCCGAGGGGGCCGTCGTCACCGCCGCCGAGCACGCGGCGGGGGCCGCCGCGTCGAACACCGGGCTGGGCGGGACCGTGCCGCCGCAGGGGGTGCCGGGGCCGTCCGGGCAGCGTGCCCGGCAGGGGTCCGGCGAACAGCACGCGCTGCCGCCGGCGCTGCCCGCGCCGTCCGGCACACCGCAGACCGAGGTCGCGGTGCATGTCCCGGCTCAGGCTTCGGGACAGGCGCAGTCGCAGCCGACGGGACGGCGCCGACGTGCGCTGGCCGCCGCCACCGAGCGGGCGGCGGCGCAGGAGGCCGCGCCCCGTACGGTGTTCGCGCTGCCACCGGCCGAGGCGGACCAGGAACAGCACACCGGCCTGCCCGCCCAGGCCGAGGCGATCGGACAGACCGACGCGGCCGGGGTGGTCGGACAGGCCGGGGCCGCCGGACGGACCGGGGCTGTCGAGGCTGTCGGGCAGACCGGGGTCGACAACGGCCGCCATGACGCCGTTCCGCACGACCAGGCCGACGACCACACCCCGCCGCAGCCGCACCCCACCAGCGCGCCGACGGGCCGCCGGCGGCGGGCCGCCGCCCAGTCGGCAGGGCCCGACGGCGCACCCACCGGGGCTCCCGTTCCGGCCGCCCAGACGGCGACCGTCCAGGCCCCGGGGGCTTCGGCGCCGTGGGGGGCGGCACCCGCGCAGGGGGCGCCTGCCGCGCCTCAGGGGGCTCCGGCCCCGCCGCCGGGGGCTCCCGTGCCCGCGCAGGGAACGGCTGTTCCGGTCCAGGAGGTCGCGGTTCCGCCGCAGGGCACGTCCGCTGCGCCGCAGGGTGCACCCGTGCCCGCACAGGGTGCGGCCGTTCCCCCGCAAGGGGCTCCCGTAGCCGCACACAGTGCTGCGGTCCCGCCGCAGGGCGCCGCGGTCCCGGCCCCCGGCGCTCCTGTTCCGGCGCAAGGTGCCGCCGTCCCGGCACAAGGTGCCGCGACTCCAGCGCATGGAGCTCCGGTATCCGCACAGGGCGCGGCTGTTCCTCCGCAGGGGGCTCCGGTACCGGCACACGGTGCCGCCGTACCCCCGCAGGGCGCCACGCCCCAGGCGCACGGGACTCCCGTACCCGCACAAAGCGCGACCGTCCCCCCGCAAGGGGCTCCCGTAGCCGCACACGGTGCCGCCGCTTCCCCACAGGGCGCTCCCGTTCCGGCACACGGTGCCGCCGTACCCCCGCAGGGACAGGCGGCTCAGCCGCTTCCCGCCGCTCAGCCGCTTCCCGCCGAGGCCGCGCCCGGGTCGGGTGCCGCAGCCGAAGGTGGTCCCGTCCCGCAGCAGTGGCCCGCCGCCGGGGACACCTCCGGTGCCGGTACGGCCGTACCGGTGGCCGCGGGCCCGCCGCAGCCGACCCCCGCCGCCGGCACCCCGTTGCCGCCCGAGGGCGCGCCGGCGCAGCGGGCCGCTCAGCCGTTGCCCGCGGAGGCCTCGGCACCGGTCGATCCGAACTCCACGCAGGGGCGGGCGATCAGCGTGCGGACGCTGGGGCAGGGTGTGCCGTTCAACCGGCAGGCCGCCCAGGTGCAGCAGCCGCTGCCGTCGGCCACGCCTCCCCCGCACCAGCCGGGCGGCTCCGGCCGCCGCCGCAAGCTCGGTACGCGCCCCGACCCGGCCGCGGGCGGCGAGCAGAACGCGCGCCCTCACCCGCCGGCCGAGCCCGTACCCGCCGGCGCGCCCGCGCACGCCCCGGCGCACTCCCGGCTCGCGCCGGGGACCGAGGGCACCGGGCGGTCGTACGCCATAGGGGCGCCCGACGCGAACGCCGCCGAGGGGCCCGAGCCGCTGGACGGTCCGGGCGGGGCCGTCGAGGTGGCGGACCCGCCGCGTCCGCAGCCGATGGACGACGAGCTGCCGCCGGAGCCGCTGGACAACCCGCGCCGGCTGCTGGTGTGGCCCGCGCCGGACGTCACCACCCAGCAGGCGCTGAGCGACCGCGGCTACCGGCCGGTGATCGTGCACTCGCGCGAGGAGGTCGACGCGCAGATCGCGGCGTTCCCCGCCGCGCTGTTCGTGGACCCGCTGACCGGGCCGATCACCCGTACGGCCCTGCAGTCGCTGCGGCAGGCCGCGGTGGCCGCCGAAGTACCGGTGCTGGTCACGGCCGGGCTCGGACAGGCCTCGCGCGACGCCGCGTACGGCGCCGATCCCGCCGTACTGCTGAAGGCGCTCGCGCCGCGCGACAGCGAACAGCACCCCCCGCGCGTGCTGCTGATCGAGGAGCACGCGGAGATCGCGCTGGCGCTGACCGGGACGCTGGAGCGGCGCGGGATGCAGGTCGCGCGGGCCGCGAGTGACGCCGACGCGGTGGCGCTGGCGGGGCAGTTCCGGCCGAACCTGGTGGTGATGGACCTGATGCGGGTGCACCCGCGCCAGGCCGGGCCCGCCGGGATCATCGACTGGCTGCGGGCGAACGGACAGCTCACCCGCACCCCGCTCGTCGTCTACACGGCCGCCGTCGGCCAGGCGGACCTGCCGCGGCTGGCCTCCGGCGAGACGGTGCTGTTCCTTGCGGAGCGGTCCACCAGCGAAGAGGTGCAGGACAGGCTCGTCGACCTGCTGTCGCGGATCGGGACCAACTGACCCGCGCCCGGCTGCGCGCACCGGCCGGCCGGTGCGGCACGGCTGGAGCCGGCCCATCGGCACCGGTCGTGCCGCACCGCCGTCAGCGGGCGACCAGGCGGCGGGCCGCCTCCTTCACGGACGCGCGCAGCCGGGCTCGGTCGTCCGCCTCCCCGCCGACCAGGATGCGGCGCATCTGCGGGACGACGGCCGTCCAGTTGGCCAGCGCGGTCAGCAGGAACAGCAGGTCGCCGGCCGGGATGGCGTCGGTGACGACGCCCCGCTCCTGGCCGTCCCGGAGCAGGGCGACCTTGCGGACGTAGTGCTCCTGGCGTTCGCCCTCGTGGGGCAGCTCGTCGGTGCCGTACTCCAGGCCCTCCCAGAAGAGCAGGCGCAGCAGTTCGGGGTGGGCGGCGTGGTAGTCCATCAGCCGGTCGACCCAGCTCTCGATGTCGTCCGGGTCGACGGGGACGGACTCGGCGAGGTCCAGCATCTTCCGCTCCAGGACGATCGCGAACAGCTCCGCCTTGTTGCCGAAGTAGGCGTAGATGAGCTGTTTGTTGGCCTTCGCCTCGGCCGCGATGCGGTCGATGCGGGCGCCGGCGATGCCGTGGCGGGCGAACTCGGTGACCGCCGCCTCGAAGATCCGGGCCTTGGTGGCCTCGGGGTCCCTGACTGCCATGAGGACAGAGTAACCAACTGTTTGGTTGACAGGGAATCCGGCGGAAGCCCAGACTGTTCCCTCCATCAGCCAACCAACCAGTTAGTTGTTAGAGCAGGCTCGAAGGGGTATCCCGCTCATGTCCTCAGCGCCCAGCGCCACCGGCCGGCCGGCCCGCAGGCCACCGGTCACCACTCCCGATCAGCATCCGGGTCCGGTTCCGGGCCCGTCCCGCGGCTCCGGTGCGTTCCTCACGCTCATCGCCGTGTGCACCGCGGTCACGGCCGCCAACATCTACCTCGCCGCGCCCCTGCTCTCCCTGATCGCCCGCGACTTCGGTTCCACGCCGTCGGCCGTGGCCTGGATCGCCTCGGTCGCCCAGCTCGGTTACGCCGTCGGCCTGCTCTTCTTCGCCCCGCTCGGCGACACCGCCGACCGGCGCCGGCTGGTCACCGTCCTCACCCTGGTCACCACCGTGGCCCTGCTCGCGGCCGCCGTCGCCCCCGGCACGGGCCCACTGGCGGCCGCCGTGTTCGTCGCCTCGGCCGGGACCGTCGTACCGCAGCTCCTCGTCCCGCTGGTCGCCGAACGCGCCCCCGCCGCCCGCCGCGCCCGCCATGTCGCGGCCGTGATCGCCGGCCTGTTCACCGGCATCGTCGCGGCCCGGGTCCTCGGCGGTCTCACCGGGGAGGCCTTCGGCTGGCGGTGGGTGTTCGGGGGCGCGGCCGTCCTCACGCTCGCCCTGGGCACCGCCACCGCCCTCGTCCTGCCGTCCGGGCGGCGCCACCGCGACGGCTCGCTGTTCGGCGGCCTCGCCGCACTGCCCGGACTGCTGCGCCGCTCGCCCGACCTGTGGCGCGCGTCGGTGCGCCAGGCGGGGATGTTCGGCGCGTGGAGCGCCCTGTGGACCTCGCTCGCCCTGCTGCTGACGGGCCCGGCCTACGGCCTGTCCACCGCCACCGCCGGGCTGTTCGGCCTCTTCGGACTCGCGGCGAGCGCGGTGGCGCCGCTGGCGGGCGGGCTGGTCGACCGTTTCGGCGCCGCCCGGGTCGTACGGGGGGCGTATCTGCTCGCGGCCGTCTCCGTGCCGCTGTTCTGGCTGGGCGGGCAGGTCGTCTGGGCCCTGTTCGTCGCCGCGGTGGCGATCCACGCGGCCCTGGTCGCCTCCCACGTCGCCAACCAGACCCTCGCCCTGACCACCACCTCCAGCCCGGCCGTCGCCAACACCGCCTACGTCGTCTCCGGCTTCGCCGGCGGCGCCACCGCCTCGGCCCTCGCGGGCACCGCCTTCACCCACTTCGGCTGGGGCGGGGTGTCGGCGGTGGCGGCGGTCTGGCTGGCGCTGGGGTGGGGGAGCACGACGGTACGGCGGTGATGGCGGTGACAGCGGTGACGGCCATCGCCGTACGGCTCACCCGTCCACCGGTGACGGAGCCGCACGCCGCCGGGCGGTGAGGTTCCGCCTCACCGCCCGGCGCGTCCGGCGTACGTCATGTCAGAGCCGGGTGACGTCCAGCTCCCCGGCGGCGTACTGCCTGCGCAGTACCTTCTTGTCGAACTTGCCGACGCTGGTCTTCGGCACCGACGCGATCACCGTCCAGCGCTCCGGGAGCTGCCACTTGGCGATCTTTCCCTCCTCCTGGAGGAAGGCCCGCAGGGTGGTGAAGTCGGCGGTGGAGCCCTCCTTGAGGACGACCGTGGCCAGCGGGCGCTCGCCCCACTTGTCGTCCGGGACGGCGACGACGGCGGCCTCGGCGACGTCCGGGTGGGCCATCAGCGCGTTCTCCAGCTCGACCGAGGAGATCCACTCGCCACCGGACTTGATGACGTCCTTGGCCCGGTCGGTCAGGGTCAGGAAGCCGTCGGGGCTGATGGTGCCCACATCGCCGGTCTTCAGCCAGCCGTCCTCGCTGAACTTGTCGGCCGGGCGCAAAGGCTCGGCGTCGGGGCCGTTGTAGTAGGCCCCGGCGATCCACGCGCCACGGACCTCCAGCTCACCGGCCGACTCGCCGTCCCAGGGGAGGCGTTCGCCGCCGGGGCCGGTGAGGCGGGCCTCGACGCCGGCCGGGAAGCGGCCCTGGGTCAGCCGGTAGGCGAACTCCTCCTCGGTGCCCATGGCGTGGGCCGGCGGGCGGGCGATGGTGCCGAGCGGGGAGGTCTCCGTCATGCCCCAGGCGTGGCAGACCCGCATGCCCAGCTTGTCGAACGCCTCCATCAGGGAGGGCGGGCAGGCGGAGCCGCCGATGGTGACCTGGGTGAGGGAGGAGACGTCACGCGGCCTGGCGGTCAGCTCGGCGAGCAGCCCCTGCCAGATGGTGGGGACGGCGGCGGCGTGGGTCGGCCTCTCGCCCTCGATCATCTCGGCGAGCGGGGCGGGCTGCAGGAAGCGGTCCGGCATCAGCATGTTGACGCCGGTCATGAAGGTGGCGTGCGGCAGGCCCCAGGCGTTGACGTGGAACTGCGGGACCACGACCAGCGAGGTGTCCTGGTCGGTCAGGCCCATCGACTGCGCCATGTTGACCTGCATGGAGTGCAGGTAGATGGAGCGGTGGCTGTAGATCACGCCCTTGGGGTCGCCGGTGGTGCCGGAGGTGTAGCACATGGCGGCGGCGGCGCGCTCGTCCAGCTCCGGCCAGTCGTAGGCGACGGGATGCCCGGCGAGCAGGTCCTCGTACTCGTGCACCCGCGCGGTGGCGTCCGCCAGCGCGGAACGGTCCCCGGGGCCGGAGACGACCACGTGCTCGACGGTCTTGAGGTGCGGCAGCAGGGGCGCGAGGAGCGGGATCAGCGAACCGTTGACGATGATCACCCGGTCGGCGGCGTGGTTGACGATCCACGCGAGCTGCTCGGCCGGCAGGCGGAGGTTCAGGGTGTGGAGGACGGCGCCCATGGAGGGGATCGCGAAGTACGCCTCGACGTGCTCGGCGTTGTTCCACATGAGGGTGGCGACCCGGTCGTCGCCGGTGACGCCGAGGTCGTCGCGCAGGGCGTGGGCGAGCTGGGCCGCCCGGGCGCCGATCTCCGCGTAGGAACGGCGGTGCGGTTCGCCCTCGCCGGTCCAGGTGGTCACCTGCGAGGTGCCGTGGATCGTCGACCCGTGGGTCAGGATCCTCGAGATCAGCAGCGGTACGTCCTGCATGGTGCTCAGCACGGCGTCCTCCTGGGCGACATTGCCTGCGGGGCGGTAAGAGTTGCGCTGATTCTGCGCACATACCGCGCGGTATGTCACTAGGGGAGCGAATGATCGATCACGCCGCGTCGGCGGGCCGGAGCACCTCAGCCGCGGACGAGCCCCAGTTCGGCGTCCTCGCGGAGCTTGCCGAGCGCCCTCGACACGGCCGACTTCACCGTGCCCACCGAGACGCCGAGCACCTCGGCCGTCTGCACCTCGCTGAGGTCCTCGTAGTACCGCAGCACGACCATCGCCCGCTGCCGCGCGGGCAGCCGCATGATCGCCCGCCACATCGCGTCGCGCAGCGCCTGCTGCTCGGCCGGGTCGTCGCCGCCGGGCACCGGGTCGGGCTCGGGCAGCTCGTCGCAGGCGAACTCGTCGACCTTGCGCTTGCGCCACTGCGAGGTGCGCGTGTTCAACAGCGCCCTGCGCACATAACCGTCGAGCGCCCGGTGGTCCTCTATGCGCTCCCAGGCGACGTACGTCTTGGCGAGCGCGGTCTGCAGCAGGTCCTCCGCGTCGCTCGGGTTCCCGGTCAGCGACCGGGCGGTACGCAGGAGCACCGGCTGGCGAGCCCTCATGTACGACGAGAACGACGGGTACGGGAGGGTCTGCGCCGCTGTCGCTGGAGTGGCGGCTTTCGAAGCGCTGGTGCAGACGGGTGTGGTCATGGCTCCACGCTATGAGCGGGGCCGGTCCGGCGGATCGCCCGCAGGTCCCGAAGGCACGTCCCCCTCAGGTTGTAGGGGTGGGGCCGGCTGCACCTCCTGAAGGTGGACCGGCGGGTGAGGGGTACTGCGGGTCGGCCCCTGAGGGAGCGCTCCTGGGGTGTCCGGGCGACGGCACCGAAGCACCGCCGCCCGGACACTCCGCACCCCACGAAGCACGCCCGCACGGTCAGGGCGCCGGCCTCACCACAGCGGGGTGAAGACGATGGCCACGTTGTCGTCGCCCTGGTTGACGGCCGTGAAGGCGGAGCCGGTGACCTGGGCGGTGTTGTTCTGGTTCGTGGCGCCGGCTCCGGTGGCCTGCTGCTGCGTGGTGGCCGAGTTGCCGAAGTTGTCGCCGCCGACACCGCTGCCCAGGGCGTCGACCTCGGAGCTGGTGGCCGTCGCGTTCGATCCGTCGTCCGCGAGGGCGCCGCTGTCCGCCGCCGCGACGCCGGTGAAGAGGGCGGCCGCGAGCGGCAGGGCGGAGACCGCGGCGATGACGCGGGCGGTACGGATGCTTGCCATGGTGTGTTCCCTCCAGAACAAGGACGCACCGGCTCATGACCGTGTGCGGTTCATGACCGTGCGTGCGTGAAGTACGGCTGTCACCAGGGAAGTTGTCCCCCCGCCCCGGTGCTGTGGACGACGTCGCGAGATCAAGGCTGCCCGGGGAATCCCCCGCGAACCACCCTGGACACCATCATTCGCACGCAAGTGTGACGACAAGGCGATAAACCCTGACGCGCCCCTTGAATCCCACCCCTTTCCGAGGGGGAGGACCCCGCCCCGCTCCCGTAAGGGATGAAGCGTTCCGCCGCTCCTGCCGCCCACCGCCCCGTCCCGGCGCGACGCGCACCCCCCTTCCCTTACTCGAACATCGGTACGAAAATAGAGGCATGGCCACCACCGACCGGCAGGCCGCGACCCTGGCCCTCGCACACGCCCTGTCAGCCGCCGAACGCGGACTGGCCGTCATCCCCCTGTCCCGGACGAAACTCCCGGCCCTGCGCTCCCCGCACCGCGACGACCCGGAGCCGTCAGGTCCGCCCTGCCACGGCGAGTGCGGCCGCTTCGGCCACGGCGTCCACGACGCCTCCACCGACCCCGCCCGCATCCGCGCACTGTTCGCCGCCGCACCCCACGCCACCGGCTACGGCATCGCCTGCGGGCTGCCCCCGCACCACCTCATCGGCGTCGACCTGGACATCAAGACCGGTACCGACTCGTTCGCCGCCCTGCGCGAACTGGCCCGGCGCCACCTGTTCACGATCCCCGCCACGGTGATCGTCCTCACCCCGAGCGGCGGCCGTCACCTGTGGCTGAGCGGCCCGCCGGACGTCGTCGTCCCCAACTCCGCGGGCCGGCTGGCCCCCGGCATCGACATCCGGGGCGCCGGCGGCTATCTCGTCGGCCCCGGCTCCCACACCGACCACGGCCCGTACACCACCGCCCCGGGCACCGCGCGTCTGGCCCCGGCGCCCTGCCCGCCCGCCCTCCTGCGCCTGCTCCTCCCACCGCCCCGCGCCCACCACCCGACGGTCACGCCGGCCGACGGTCACGGCCGGGGCCTGGTCCAGTTCGTCCTCGCGGCACACGAGGGCCAGCGCAACACCCGCCTGTTCTGGGCGGCCTGCCGCGCCTACGAGGACGGAATCGGCCCGGCCCTGGTGGATCCCTTGGTCGACGCGGCCCTCAGCACCGGCCTGTCCGAACACGAAGCCCGCGCGACGATCGCGTCGGCGGCACGGATGACGGGGCACCGCCCCTGACCACCCCGCCCCCACCGGAACCGAAAGACCCCGATGCACCACCGCTCCAAAACACCGACCATGTCACTCGCCCGCGTCCTCCTCGGCTCCGGCCGCCCGGTCGACCTCTCCGAGCTGCGGATGGCGTCGACGTACGGCGGACCGCTCGAGGGCTACCCGTGCAAGCCCTTCAACGACAGGAAGGTCGACCGGCTGCTCCGGTCCGCCGAGCGTGCCTTCCCCGGCACCCCGGTCCACCTGATCCCGCCCCCGCGCGAGTACCCCGACCAGTACGCGGGTGCCTTCGGCCCCGTGGAGGTGCTGCCCGCCGTGACGTGCGTCGGCAGCTTCCGGTCCGAGGCGCTCGATCCGGCCCACGACCGCTCCCGCCTCATCGTCGTCTGGTTCCAGCCCTCCCCGCGCGTACCGTCCGGCTGTGACGCGGAGCCCTCACTGCGGGACCTGCCCTGGGAACGGCTGGCCGAGGACGAAGAGTTCCAGAGACCGGCGCTCGGACCCGTTCCGGGCGCGCGAGGTGACGGTCCCGCGAGGTGATGCACACGTACGGAGTGGCGACAGCCTGAACGTCATCACACGTACGGGTGAGTGTCGAGGTCCATTGCCGGGGTACGAAGCCGCTGCCCCGGCCTCTGCGAAGGCCACCCCCGTCGAGGGCCCGAGAGGCGAAAAAGCCTGGTGGCAGGGGATCGCGCGAAAGAAAACGATGCCGCGGGAGACCTTTTCGATCATCTGCTGTCAGCGGTGTGCGCGTGTCTACAGCGACCTAAACGTCCTGATTGTTCAGAATGTTACCTACTGCCCCAGTTGAAACTATGAAGTTTCATTGCCGAGGAGCATGACATGCAGGTTCGCAGGTGGCTCCCAGACCAGCCCACTCGTATCGGCCGTCACGACTGGCCGGACGAGGGGGACAACGGAACGCACATGCGGCTGCGGGCCGGCTCCATCGTGGTACTGGACCGGCAGGGGTGGCGGATCCTGGAGATCAACGGCTACCCGAGCAACTGGTGGCCGGAATCCTACGAGAAGGCGTGGCGCGACCACGTGGAACTGTGGTGGCACGCCAACGAACTGCGCCGGGCCAACAACCAGGCGGTCAAACCGGCCCCCGAACGGGCCGAGTTCTACAAGCGCCCGGTGGTGCTGGTGCTGCGCAACGAGAACCTGCCCCGTTCCACGCCGAAGCACTGGTGCGCTCCCGCCAGCCACGACTGGCGGGTCCTCCCCGAGCACTACGCCGTCTGCCGCGCCTGCGGCGAACTGCCGCCCTGCCACCACGGGGAGTACCGCTGGGAGGGCGGCCCCCGCTGGCCGGAGCAGGACGGCGGCATCCCGCTCATGGTGCCGGAGGGCTGCTGCATGGGATGCGCCGAGCCGATCCGTCCCCGGGTGCGGACCGTGCGCTTCCCGGGCCCGAACCTCTGGTACCCGGACCTGGGGGAGGACACGGCCGTCTTCCACGCCCGCACGGCCTGCGCCGACCAGGTCGACCGTTACCGCATGCAGTGGCAGGCCGAGTACAACCCGCGCTCCTCCGCCCACCTCGCCACTCCCTCGTTCCCGGGTTTCGAGCACTTCGTGCTCCCCCGCACACGCCACGCGCCGGACGTGTCCCCGCACGACCGGCGGACCCCCCAGGACCCGCACCGGCCGGAAGCGGAGGAATGCGCCTCCGTGACCGGCGACTTCGGTGCCTTCCCCGCCCCGTTCGACGGACGCCGGGCGGACCCGGGGACCGGCACACCGCCGACCGCCCCGCCGGCGCCCCCGGCCGCGCCCGAGCCGGCACACCAGCCGGCACCCGCGTCCTCCGGCACACCCCCGGCGGACCCGACGGCGCCGGCGCCTCTTCCCACGGTTCCCGCGGTTCCCGCGACCGGTACGAGCGTGCCCGCCACCGCGCCGGCCGAGGCGCCCGCACCCGCCTCCCCTTCCCTCGAAGGCCTCGGTCCGGCCCTCCGGTCCGCGCAGGAACTGGACCTGGCGCTGACAGGAAGCCCGTCCTTCCACAACGCCGAGCAGGCGGCCCGGGTGATCGAGGAACTCACCGCCGCGGTCCGCAACATCGCGCTCTGCCTGAACAACCCGGCCGCACGCGAACGCCCCTGACCCAGGTCAGGCGGCTGCGAGCACCCGAGCGGCACCGTCATCGTGCCCCAGCCGTGCCCGACCGAGCGGGAAGCCATGGGGAACCGCGGTCAGTCGCGGAGAACCGAACCCGAGAACGGCCCCTGACCGAGTAACCAGGTCAGGGGCCGTTCTCACTGCTCATCGCGCGGAGGCGGTGGGATTTGAACCCACGGTGACATCGCTGCCACGACGGTTTTCAAGACCGTTCCCTTCGGCCGCTCGGGCACGCCTCCCCGCGCCGGCCGGTGATCGGCGGCGCGGGGACAAGGGTAACGGGTCCGGGGTCCGCGGGTGAGGTCAGCTGTCGCCCACGCGGGAGCCCAGGGTGAGTTCCGTGGTGCGTTCCTTGCCGTCGCGCTCGTAGGTGATCGTGACCTCGTCGCCCGGCTTGTGGGTCCAGATCTCGCCGATCAGGGTGGGGCCGGAGTCGATGACCCGGTCGTCGAGCTTGGTGATGACGTCACCGGGCCGCAGGCCCGCCTTGTCGGCGGGGCCGCCGGGGTCGACGGGCTCGGAGCTGCCCGCGCCCTGCTCGGTGATCTTCGCGCCGCCCGCCGTGTCCTCCAGGGAGACCGACGCGCCGATCTTGGCGTACACCGGCTTGCCCGTCCTGATCAGTTCCTGGGCGACGTACTTGGCCTGGTTGACCGGGATGGCGAAGCCCAGGCCGATCGAGCCGGCCTGCCCCGTGCCGAAGCCGCCGTTGCTGGTGGACTGGATCGCGGAGTTGATGCCGATCACGTTGCCCTGCGCGTCGAGCAGCGGGCCGCCGGAGTTGCCCGGGTTGATGGACGCGTCGGTCTGCAGGGCGCTCATGTAGGAGGCCTGGCTGCCGCTGCCGTCGCTGGAGGCGACCGGGCGGTTCTTCGCGCTGATGATGCCCGTCGTGACCGTGTTGGACAGGCCGAAGGGCGCGCCGATCGCGATCGTCGAGTCGCCGACGGCCACCTGGTCGGAGTTGCCCAGGGGGAGGGGGTCGAGGTCCGAGGGGGCGTTGTTCAGCTTGATGACCGCGACGTCGTAGCCCTGTGCGTGGCCGACCACCTCGGCGTCGTACTTCTTGCCGTCGGGGAAGGTCGCCGTCACCTTGCCGCCGTCGACGGCCTCGGCCACGACGTGGTTGTTGGTGACGATGTGGCCCTCTTTGTCGAAGACGAAGCCCGTGCCTGTGCCGCCCTCGCCGCTGCTGCTCTCGGCCTCGATGGTGACCGTGCTCGGCAGCGCCTTGGCGGCCACGGCGGCGACCGTGCCCGGGTCGCGCTTCACGTTGCCGCCGCTGGTGGACGCCGAGACGGTCGTCGAGCCGTTGCTGTCGTTCTCCTTGGCCAGCGTGTAGCCGAGGCCGCCGCCCGCGCCGCCCGCGACCAGCGCGGCCACCAGGACCGCGGCGAGCAGACGGCCGCGCCTGCCGCCGCTCTTCGGCGCGGGGTGCTGCTGGTAGGAGGAGCCCCAGCCGCCCGGACCGTGCCCGGCGCCACCGTCGCCGCCGTACGACGGGGTGGACGGCGGCGGGGGCGGGGGCCAGGAGGCGTCAGGGGCGGAGGAGGAAGGGGCGGGGTCCGGGTTTCCGTGGGCACCGTGCGGGCCCCAGCCGGTCTCGCCCACCGGGGTGTGAGGGGCTGAGCCGTATCCCTGGTCCGCGTTCCGCACGGGTGCCTGCGGCGGTGCGGACGGGGCCGGGTCCGGAGCCGCTCCCGGGGCCGGGTGCCCCTGGTGCGCCGGAGCAGCGGGAGCATCCACCGGCGCGGGCGGCGGTGCGGACGGCGCCGGGGGTACCGCGGTGCCCTCGTTCTCGGTGCTCACAGCTTCTCTCCTCGATCCACGGCGTTGTTGTCGGTCACGCCCGTCCACGAGTCCGGCGCGACGCGGCTGTGCATGTCTCTTTGTATGACGTCAGCTTTTCCCACGGGCCGTCAGGGCACCATAAGCCGTTCCTGTGGGTCCGGGGCCATTCTTTATATAGGGCATTACTCACTTAAGGCGCGCCACTCGATGTCTCCGACCGGACGGCGACACCGTTCATCCCACTCCGGGCACTCGTCTACCCGTGCACGGTGGCACCATGACGCGGTGACCCACGCACGGCAGCACCCGCCCCGAGTCGTCGCGCACCGCGGGGCCTCCGAGGACGCCCCCGAGCACACCCTGGCCGCATACCGCAAAGCGATCGAGGACGGTGCGGACGCGCTCGAATGCGATGTGCGCCTGACCGCCGACGGTCACCTTGTGTGTGTGCACGACCGTCGCGTCAACCGTACGTCCAACGGGCGCGGTGCGGTGTCGGCGCTCGAGCTCTCCGATCTGGCCGCCCTGGACTTCGGCTCCTGGAAGAGCCGCGACGCCTTCGGGGGACCGCGCGTCGAGGAGCCCGACTGGGAGCACCGCCCGGAGGACCGGGAGGCCACCTCCGTCCTCACCCTGGAGCGGCTGCTGGAGCTGGTCTCCGACGCCGGGCGCCGGGTCGAGCTGGCGATCGAGACCAAACACCCCACACGGTGGGCGGGACAGGTGGAGGAACGGCTGCTGCTCCTGCTCAAGCGGTTCGGCCTCGACGCGCCCGCCGCGGCGGAGGACTCCCCGGTACGCGTGATGAGCTTCTCCGCGCGGTCGCTGCACCGCGTACGTGCCGCCTCGCCGACGCTGCCCACGGTCTATCTGACGCAGTTCGTCTCACCGCGGCTGCGCGACGGACGCCTGCCCACCGGCGTGCGGATCGCGGGGCCCTCGATCCGCATCGTGCGCGGCCACCCCGCGTACATCGAACGCCTGAAGCAGTCCGGGCACCAGGTGCACGTGTGGACCGTGAACGAGCCGGAGGACGTGGACCTCTGCGTACGTCTCGGCGTGGACGCCATCATCACCAACCGCCCCCGCGCGGTGCTCGATCAGCTCGGCCGCTGACCGCGCGGCGCACCACCCGCCCCACCGGCCCCAGGAGCAGTGCGCACGAGTCTTGACCTCGTGCCCGACCCCGGCGCATCCTCACATCTCGGCCACAGCGACGAAATCCAGCCACATGGCTACGGGGAGTGCTCCGGCGCGTTCGGTGCGTATTCGATCGCTTGGAGTGCGTCACCGCTCACGGACCGACCGGTTTCCCGTTCGGGCCCATGGGGCATCCACACCGTGGCGTGGGGCGAAGGAGGTCTCGGGGGTGGCGTTGGTGGTGGCACAGGAGGTGCCCACGTCGTCGTGCATGGCCGTACCCCATGGCCCTGCGGGCGTGGGGCAGGCGAGGCGCCGTATGCGCGCGCAGCTGCGCGACGGCGGGGTGGCGGACCCGGTCATCGAC
This sequence comes from Streptomyces sp. NPDC014676, assembly GCF_043084105.1. Classification (NCBI taxonomy): domain Bacteria; kingdom Bacillati; phylum Actinomycetota; class Actinomycetes; order Kitasatosporales; family Streptomycetaceae; genus Streptomyces; species Streptomyces sp. NPDC014676. The sequence continues at coordinate 107,900 of NZ_JBIBZI010000019.1, forward strand.
GACGCCGTACTGATTCTTTCCGAGCTGCTGAGCAACGCGTGCAGACACGGCCGGCCGCTCGGCGACGCCCTGGCCGGGGACGGGGACGTACGCGCCGCCTGGCGGGTGGACCCGTGCGGACGGCTCGTCGTGGAGGTCACGGACGGCGGCGGCCCGACCCGCCCGGCTCCGGCCACCCCGTCGGTCACGGCGCACGGCGGCCGGGGGCTGAACATCATCACCGCGCTGGCCGACGACTGGGGCGTACGCGACGAGGTGCCGGGCGAGGTCACGGTGTGGGTCGTCGTCCACGACGACGTGTACGACCCGGACGCCGGAGCCGCGCACCGGCGCGAGGACTTCGCCGCACGGGTGACGGCGCCCGCCGTCTCCCGCATGCCCGGGCTGGACTTCGCGGACGTCTTCGACGAGCTGGACTGAGGGCGGCCCCGGCCGGGGAGAGGGCGCCGGTCCGGCGCGGTGCCCGCGGTGTCCACAGGTCGGCACGTCGTCCACAGGTTCCCGTCGGCCGTGGCGTGAACGGCTAGGCTCGCGCCCGTACGAGACGAGCCGTAACCGGGAGACACCCACGATGGCCAAGAAGCGACCCCAGACGAAGGCCAAGCGCCCGCAGCTCACGGACGGGCAGATCCCGGTCGTCGGCGCCCGCGAGCCCTGCCCGTGCGGCAGCGGCCGCCGTTACAAGGCCTGCCACGGCCGTGCCGCCGCGCACGCGGTGACCGAGCTGGTGCACCGCCCGTTCGAGGGCCTGCCGGGCGAGTGCGACTGGGTGGCGCTGCGCGAGCTGGTGCCGGCCGCCACCGTCGGACTGACGCTCAAGGACGGCCTGCCCGAGGGAGTCCCGTCGGTCACGCTGGCCACGGTGCTCCCGATGGCCTGGCCCGCCCTGCGCCGCGACGACGGCTCGGTCCTGCTCGGCCTGCAGAACGACACCTCCTCCGGCGACATCAGCCGCGACCTCGCCGACACCCTGCGGCGCGCGCTCACCGCCGCCCCGGGCACTCCGGTACAGGCCCGGCGCGTCCCCGCCGACGGGATCCGGCTGCAGGACCTGCTCGACCCCGAGGGCGCTTTCGAGCCGGTCGTGCACAGCGGGTTCGAGTTCTGGGTCCCGGACCCGGAGAACGCCACGCCGGACGTCACCGCCTCCCTGGAGCGGGCCAACGCCGCGGCCATCCCGACCGTCAAGCTGTCGGGCGTGGACTCCGCGTACTGGTGCGAGACGCCCGAGAAGAACCATCTGCGGTGGGTCATGCCGCATCCCGAGGAGCAGCTTCTGGACGCTCTCGCGCGGTTGCACGCGGCGGGCGGCTCCTCCCTCGGTGAGGGCACCCGTCTCGTGGGCTCCTTCCGCGCTCACGGGCTCACCGTGCCGGTCTGGGACCTGCCCAGCGGGGTCGGCGCCGAGGACGTGGAGAAGCCGGCGGCCGAGTTCGCCGAGCGGCTCGCCGCCGCGCTGGCCACGGACGCGCCGCTGACCGCCGACGAGCGCCGCGCGCGCGGCGGCCTGACGAACCGCCAGGTCACTCTGAGCTGAGGTCCGGCCGCACACCCGGTTCCGCCGGCCGCCCGACCGGCGGAACCGCCCCGTCACGCACCATCGGCCTCCTGCGCAACTCCCGTCGCGCACAAGCCAGTCGGTGACCGGAAAGGCCGAGATCGAATTTGCGAACCGGCGATCTCTTGTTACCGTTCCAGTAGCCCGGTTGCTGGTGCATCCCCCGTCGCCAGCAACCGGGTCTTTGCGTGTCGGCCACCGCTCACGGAGCGCGGTCGCCCGTCAACCGCGCGTCGCCACAAGGGAGTTGCTTCCGAAGCGCAACGGCTGCGGTCCCCTTACGACACCGGCCTCGACCTCCGCGGCCGCCGTGCGGCACCCGCGGCCACCCCGAACGCGCCGACCCGGTGTCCCGCGCGTGGCAGCCCGTTCCCGGCGCGGTGCGTCCGCCGCCGGGTCCCCTGAGGCCGGGTACGGCGTTCCAGGCCCCGCCGGTGGCGTCGCGGCGGTGAGTCCGCGCCCGGGGTCCCGCCCTCGCGACGGCACACAGGCCCGTGCCCCTGTGCCGTCGGGGAAGGGGAGGAGAGCACGGGGCCCCGCCGCGCGCGGCGAGCGTGCGGAACCGGTGCGGTCCCCGGGCCCGGACGGTGCGCCCCGTCGGCGGCAGCGGCACCTTGACGTTCCGCGCACAGTGGTCCGTACCGCACCGGTCGGCCCCGCGGGCGTGTCCCCGGCCCCGCCACGGCGGCATGCGACCGGGCGGGCCGCCACGGCGCCCGTGAGGCGCGTGGGCACCCCGGTCCGGGAGGGAGGGGCCGCGCCCGGCCGGGACGCCGTGCGCGCACCCGCTACATCTCGGGCGCGCTCACACCCGTACGCGTGAGGGCGTCGACCACGGCGTCCACCACCGCCTCGACATCGGGCACCCACGGTGCGGCCGAGCCGGGCAGCGGCGCGCGTTCCCAGCGGATCTCGCCCTGCGCGGTCCCGGACGGGGGCAGCGCGAGGTAGCCGCCCTCGCCGTGGAAGCGGAGGGAGCCGGGGACGAAGTCCTTGGCGTACAGCAGCTCGCCCAGCTGCTCCATGGAGTACGGCTTCACCAGGATCGACCAGCGGGCCGGCGCGGCGACGACCGGGCCGAGCCGCATGCCGCAGCGGTCGAGCGCGGCGAGGGCGCGGGCGGCCGGCAGGGCGGGCAGGGACACCGCGCAGGGGGCCGTGCCTCCGGTGGCGAGGACGATCGGCGCCGTCGGCCGGTTGCCCCACCACCAGCGCACCATGCGCGCGTCGGTGGTGGCGGCGAGGAGGCCGGGGTCGAACGGGTGGGCACCCGGCACCGTGCACTCGGGGTCGGGGCAGGCGCAGCGGGACCGGTCCTGCGGGTCCGCCGCCACGCCCGGGAGTACGGGCCACTGCCAGTCCGTGGCGAAGGTCAGGGCCGCGCCGATCAGATCGGGCCCTCCGTCGCCACGCCGGGACAGGAGCCTGCGTCGCCTTCCGAGGATCTCGCGCATGAGCGCTCGTTCCTTTCCGTTGCACGCCTGGCAACACCGTGGTCCAGATCACGTCATGTGTCGATCACTTCACTGTGCGTACCTATGGGCGCATCACACCCCGTGCCGGGCAGGGGGTACCCCTATGGGCCGAGCATGGGCTGCCTCCGCGGCCGTTCCACCCGTACCGCGTCTCTCGGAAGTACGGGCGTGGCGTGGGGGTGGCGAAGTCTGGCGTTTGCCGTCGCGCGTGGTTCTCTCCGCCTCCGCCGCGGGAGGATGGGGCACGGTCGTCGGTGGTTAAGACGCCCGGGTCCGTCGCCAGGTTCCCGGGCGGTTCCCCACCACACCTGGCCTTCACCGAGTACGTACCCATCACGACCGTTGTGACGCTCCGTCGAGCAAGCCCAGTCGACCGCAATATGCCTCCCCCTGAGGCAGTTTCAAGCCAACTTCATATTTCGGCAAGGGGTCTGCGGGAATTCTCTCCAGTCCCACGGACACCAGGAATCCCAGCAGGACAATGCTGGACATCTCCTCACGAGTACGTGTACATGTGGAGACACTGCCGGCGAGCAGAATGACATGGGGGTTTGCGATGCTTTTGAGCAGTACGTACCGGTCGGAAAGCCGGACACCATGAACGCCCCGCACCCTCCGAAAGTGGCCGGAATCGATTCAACGGTTCCCTCACCCGCACACACTGTCGCGTCCGTCACCGCGGGTGCCTCCCCGGCTCCCCCGGCAAACCCCCGGAACGCGCCGGGCGCGCTGCTCCAGGACCGGCTCGCCGGCTGGGTCTCCGACCTCACGACCCTCCACGAACTCACCGAACGCCTGGCCCGCGCGAGCACGCTCGACGAGGCCCTCCAGGAGCTGCTGCGTGCGGGAGCCGCCCTGGTGGGCGCGCGGCGCGGGCTCGTCTCCCTGGAACCCGCCGACGGTCTCGGCCCGGCCACCGCCCTCGGCCTGGGACTGGCCCGCGCGGATCTCGGCCATCTGGAGACGGTGCCGCGCGGCGCACTGCCGTACGGCAGGATCCTCGACGGGCTGCCCGGCTCCGACGACGGCGTCGCCGAACCCGACCTGTTCGCCGAGAAGGGGCTCGACCCCCGGCACCGCGAGGTCGCCGCCCGCCTCGGCTACGCCGCCAGCTTCGCCCTCCCGCTCGCCACCGGGACCGCCGGGCGCCTGGGCGCCGCGGTGTGGCTCTACGACGAGCCGGCCGAGCCGTCGAAGCGGCAGCGCCACCTCCTGGGCCTGTACGTCCGCCACGCCGCCGAGCACCTGGCCCGGCTCCTCGAACTCGAGCGCACGCGCGCGTGCATGGCCACGATGGCCGAGGAACTGCTGCCCTCCCGTCTCCCCCGGGTACCCGGCGTCCAGCTCGCCGCGCGGCACCGCACCTCCCCGCGCGGGGGCGGCGACTGGTACGACGCGCTGCCCCTGCCCGACGCGGCCCTCGGTCTCGCCGTCGGGTCCGTCACCGGGTCGGGACCCAGTGCGGTCGCGGCGATGGGCCGGCTGCGGGCCTCGCTGCGCGCGTACGCCGTGATGGAGGGCGAGGACCCGGTCGCCGTCCTGTCCGACCTGGAGCTGCTGCTGCGGCTCACCGAGCCCGCCCGGTCGGCCACCGCCCTGTTCGGTTACTGCGAACCCGCGCTGCGCCGGATCACCCTGGCCGGCGCCGGGCACAGTCCGCCGCTGCTGCTCGGCGAGCGCCGCACCGAGTTCGTCGAGACGTCGGTCTCCGCGCCGCTGGGCATGCTCGCCTGCTGGGAGGCGCCGAGCGTGGAGGTCCAGGCGGAGCCGGGGGAGACGGTGCTGCTCTACACCGACGGGCTGCTGCACCGCACCGGCGACCCGACCGACCGTGCCTTCGCGCGGCTGCACGCGGCGGCGGCCGGGGTGCCGAAGGCCCTGCGTCACGACCCCGGCGCCGTCGCCGACCACGTCCTGCGCGCGGTGCTGCCCGGGGGCGCGGACACGGCGGACTCCAGGGAGGACGTGGTGCTGCTGGCGGCGCGGTTCGCGTAGCCGTCCCGTCCCTCTCCGCCACCGGTCCGTGCCCCATTCGGCCGTTTCCGCCCGACCGTACGATGGGGGGTGGTCCAGTGCCGTATCGAGGAGGATGACCGTGGCCGAGGAGCTGCCGGAGACCCCGGAGACTGCCGAGGAAGAGCCCGTCAAGCAGCGCAAGAACGGCCTGTACCCGGGCGTGTCCGACGAGCTGGCCGAGAGCATGAAGAACGGCTGGGCCGACACCGAGCTGCACGATCTGCGGCCGATCCCCCAGGCCGCCGAGACCGCCGCCCGCCGCGCGGCGCTCTCCGCCCGTTTCCCGGGTGAGCGTCTGGTCGTCCCCGCGGGCAACCTGAAGACGCGGTCGAACGACACGGAGTACTCCTTCCGCGCGTCGGTCGAGTACGCCTACCTCACCGGCAACCAGACGGAGGACGGCGTCCTCGTCCTGGAGCCCACGGCCGACGGCCACCAGGAGACGATCTACCTCCTGCCCCGTTCCAACCGTGAGAACGGCGAGTTCTGGCTGGACGGGCAGGGCGAGCTGTGGGTCGGCCGCCGCCACTCCCTCACCGAGGCCGAGAAGCTGTACGGCATCCCCGCCTCCGACGTGCGCGAGCTGGCCGGCGCGCTGCGCGAGGCCACCGGCCCGGTCCGGGTGGTGCGCGGATACGACGCCGGGATCGAGGCGGCGCTGACCGACAAGGTCACCGCCGAGCGCGACGAGGAGCTGCGCGTCTTCCTCTCCGAGGCGCGGCTGGTCAAGGACGACTTCGAGATCGGCGAACTGCAGAAGGCCGTCGACTCCACCGTGCGCGGCTTCGAGGACGTCGTGAAGGTCCTCGACAAGGCCGAGGCGACGTCCGAGCGCTACATCGAGGGAACGTTCTTCCTGCGCGCCCGCGTGGAGGGCAACGACGTCGGCTACGGCTCCATCTGCGCCGCCGGACCGCACGCCTGCACGCTGCACTGGGTACGCAACGACGGCCCGGTCCGCTCCGGTGACCTGCTGCTGCTCGACGCGGGCGTGGAGACGCACACGTACTACACGGCCGACGTCACGCGCACGCTGCCGGTCAACGGCACGTACAGCGAGCTGCAGAAGAAGATCTACGACGCCGTGTACGACGCCCAGGAGGCCGGTATCGCGGCGGTGAAGCCGGGCGCCAAGTACCGCGACTTCCACGACGCCGCCCAGCGCGTGCTGGCCGAGCGGCTCGTCGAGTGGGGCCTGGTCGAGGGCCCGGTGGAGCGGGTGCTGGAGCTGGGACTGCAGCGCCGCTGGACGCTGCACGGCACCGGTCACATGCTCGGCATGGACGTCCACGACTGCGCCGCCGCGCGGACCGAGACGTACGTCGACGGCACGCTGGAACCCGGCATGGTGCTCACCGTCGAGCCGGGTCTGTACTTCCAGGCCGACGACCTGACCGTGCCCGAGGAGTACCGCGGCATCGGCGTCCGCATCGAGGACGACATCCTCGTCACGGCGGACGGCAACCGGAACCTGTCCGAGGGGCTGCCCCGGCGGTCGGACGAGGTCGAGGCGTGGATGGCGGCCCTGAAGGGCTGACGCACGGCACGACGGCCGGGCACACGCGCGTGCCCGGCCGTCCCCGTTCCCGTCGCCGCACCGCGGCCCGGCCGCACCGTGGCTCGCCGTACCGCGATCCGCTACACCGCGACGAGCGGGGCGTCCTCGCGCCATTTGAGGATCTTGTCGAAGCTCACCACCGCGCCGCCCCGGCCCGGCTTGTTGCCGATGTGGACGTGGTCGGCGAGCTCCCGGATGAGACACAGGCCCCGTCCGTGCTCCGCGTCGGACGGCGCGGGACGGGCCGGCGGGCGGGGCCGGCTCCCGGTCACGCCGGGGAAGCCGGGGCCCGCGTCGGCGACCTCGATGCGGCACTTCTCGCCGTCGAGGTAGGCGGTCACCCGGAACGCCTCCGAGGTGCCGTCCCGCACGGCGTCACCGCCGTGCTCGACCGCGTTCGCACAGGCCTCACTGAGGGCGACGGACAAGTCGTAGGAGATGTCGGGGTCGACGCCCGCGGTCTCCATGGTGCCGAGCAGCAGGCGCCGGGCGAGCGGCACGCTGGCGGCGTCGCGCCGCAGATGGAGTGACCACCAGATGCTCATGCTCCAGCCTCCTGGCTGCGGCTCGACATACCGTTACGTATTGCCCTGAGTGCTCGCCGGTAAGCGTAAAGTTGACGTGACACCGCCCATATGGCGGGTGTGTCGTGGATACGATCGGTGTATGCGGGGCATGTCGTACCAGATGTGATCTTCCGGCCGTACCTCATCTTGCGGACCTGCCGTACGGCGGTCGGTGGGCCGGTGCGATGATGAGCGCGCCATGTCTGCCCCCCACCCGTGTACGACACGCTCCGGACGAGGCCTCCGGATCCTGCGGGCCGCGGTGTTCGCCGCGGTCTGCGTCGTGCTGGCCGGGGCAGGGCACGCGCTCGCCTCCCGCACCGCCGTACCGCTGTGGACGCTGGGCGCGGGCTTCCTCGGGGCCCTCGCGGTCGCCGCGCCGCTCGCCGGACGCGCGCGGTCGCTGCCGGGGATCGTGGTGTTGCTGGCGTGCGGCCAGACGGCCCTGCACACGCTGTTCGGCCTGGGGCAGCACGGCGTGCCCGCCACGGAGCCGTCGTCCGCGCTCTCCGACGCCGCGCTGGTCGAGCGGGCCGCGCGGCTGCTGTGCGGGACCGCCTCGGCGGGGCTCAGCCCCGCACAGGCCGAGCGCGTCCTCATCGACGCGCGGGTCCGGCATCCCGGAGCCGCCACCCACGCGCAGACCGCCGCGGACGCCCCGGCGTGCCTGCTGCCGTCGCTGCCGATGCTGCTCGGACACGTCCTCGCGGCGCTGGCCGCGGGATGGCTGCTGCGCCGCGGTGACCTGGCCCTGCTGCGGCTGGCCGGACTGTCGGCGCACGGTGTCGCCGAGGGCGCCCTCGTACGGTCCCTCCGCGCGGCACTCGCCCTGGTGCGCGCCCTGCGCGCCGGGCTCCCGGGAGCACCGGAAGGGGCCCCGCGCATGGCGTGCACCGCGCTGCTCGCCCCGCTTCCGCCCCGTTCCGCCGGACTGCACCACACGGTGATCCGCCGGGGCCCGCCGGCCGCCGGCACCGCACTCGCTCTCGCCGCCTGACGCGAGGCGACCACCACTCCGGGTTTTCCGGTCGAGGAGCCGAGGAGAGGGGCGCCGTCGTGCGGCACGCGCGTGCGGCCGTTTCCGTGTGCGCCCGGCCGTCCTGCCCGAAGGGCCCGTCCGGTCGTGCGCGCGGCACATCCCTCACCGTCAGTGAAACCTCAACCGAAGCGGAGTGCTTCTGCCATGAAGGCTTCCCGTATCGCCGCCGCCGGCGCCGTCGCCGGTGCCGCCGTCCTCGCCGTGTCCACCCCCTGCTTCGCGCACGTCAGCGTGCAGCCGGAGGGTGAGGCCGCGAAGGGCGGCTACGCGGTCGTCGGCTTCAAGGTCCCCAACGAGCGGGACAACGCCTCGACCACCAAGCTCGAGGTCACCTTCCCCACGGACCACCCGCTGGCGTCCGTGATGCCGCAGCCGGTCGAGGGCTGGGACGTCAAGGTCACCACGTCCAAGCTGGACAAGCCGCTGGAGATGCACGGCAAGAAGATCGACGAGGCCGTCTCCAAGGTCACCTGGACCGCCAAGGGCGACGGCATCGAGCCCGGCTTCTTCCAGAAGTTCCCGGTGTCCGTCGGCACGCTGCCCGAGGACGCCGACGAACTCGTCTTCAAGGCCCTGCAGACGTACTCCAACAAGGAGGTCGTCCGCTGGATCGAGGTGCCGCAGGAGGGCCAGGAGGAGCCCGAGCACCCGGCTCCCGTGCTCACCCTGTCCGAGGCATCCGAGGACGGCCACGCGCACGGTGCCGCGGACGACGACAAGGCCTCCGGCGACACCGCGGCGGCCGAGAACGCCTCCGCCCAGACCTCCGCCTCCGGCGACGAGGACGAATCCGGCGGTACGGACACCACCGCCCGCGTCCTGGGCGTCGTCGGCATCGTGGTCGGCGCCGCGGGCGTCGCCTACGGCGTCCTCGCCGGTCGTCGGCGCACCACCGCCTGACCCCTTCCTCGTCCCGACGGCGCGCACCGGGCCGCTCACGGCCCACGTGACCTCCCGGTGCGCGCCGGAGCACTCACCTCTCAGGACCATTCATGCGCAAGAAGACCTTCGCGGCCGCGGCCCTGCTCGCCGTCGCCTCCCTCACCCTCTCCGCCTGCGGGAGCGGGTCCGGCGACAGCGGCGATCCCGTCGCCGTGGTGTCCGAGGAGGCCGGCGCCCAGAAGGCGGGCACCGTCCTCGACAATCCGTTCGAGAAGCCGGACCTCGTCCTCACCGACACGGACGGCAAGAAGTACGACCTCCGTGAGGAGACCGCGGGCAAGCCGACCCTGATCTACTTCGGCTACACGCACTGCCCCGACGTCTGCCCGCTGACGATGAACAACCTCGCCGTGGCCAAGAAGCAGCTTCCCCGGGAGCAGCAGGACGAGCTGCGGATCGTGTTCGTCACCACCGACCCGGAGCGTGACACCTCCGCCGCGCTGGGCACGTGGCTCAAGGGCATCGACCCCCAGGTCGTCGGCCTGACCGGCGACTTCGCCACCATTCAGGCCGGTGCCCGCACCCTCGGCATCTCGATCGACCCGCCGCGCAAGGACGACAACGGCAAGACCGTCTCCGACCACGGCACCCAGGTCATCGCCTTCTCCCCGAAGACCGACGGCGGGTACGTCCTCTACGGCGAGGACGCCACCGTCGAGGACTACACCAAGGACCTCCCCAAGATCATCAAGGGTGAGAACCCGTGAGGCGCCCGGCAGCAGCGGCCCTGGCCGTCGCCGGGGCACTGGCCCTGGCCGGCTGCGGCGGCTCCGGCAGCGGCCCGGCGGAGCTGTCCGTCGGCTCCGCGTACATGCCGCAGCCGGTCTCCGACCTGGCCGCCGGCTTCCTCACCATCACCAACGACGGCGACTCCGCGGACCGGCTGACCTCGGTCAGCAGCGACGTCGCCGGCCAGGTCACCGTGCACGAGACCGTCGACGGGGCCATGCGGGAGGTCGAGGCCCTCGACATCCCGGCCCACGGCAGCCTGGTGCTGGAGAGCGGCGGCAACCATCTGATGTTCGAGCGGCTGAAGCGGAAGCCGAAGCAGGGTCAGAAGGTATCCGTCGAGCTGCGCTTCGCCGAGTCGGACCCCGTCACGGTCGAGATACCGGTGAAACCGGCCACCTACACCCCGAAGACCGGACACTGAGGGAGACACCCCTGTGACCCAGACCATCGCCCCCCGCGTGCGGATCCTGGTGCTGCTGCTCCTGGCGGTCACCGGCGCGCTCCTCGCCGGAGCCGCTCCCGCCTCCGCGCACGCCGCGCTGACCGGCAGCGATCCCGGGCAGGGGGCGGTGGTCGACACGGCACCCACCCAGGTCTCGCTCACCTTCTCCGAGCAGATCGCGGTGAGCGACGACGCCGTGCGCGTCCTCGACCCCAAGGGCAAGCGGGTCGACAAGGGCACCCCGGCCAGCCCCGGCGGCACGACGTACACCGTGCGGCTGCTCAGCGGACTGCCCGACGGCACCTACACCGTGGCCTACCAGGTGGTGTCCGCGGACAGCCACCCCGTCGCCGGTGCCTTCACCTTCTCCATCGGCGCCCCCTCCGAGACCTCCGTCTCCGCCTCCGCGCAGGCCTCCGACGACGGCCTGATCGGCGGGCTGTACGGCATCGGCCGCTACCTGTCGTACGCCGGCTTCGTCGTCATGACCGGCGGGGCCGCCTTCGTGCTCGCCTGCTGGGGGCGCGGCGCCGGGGTGCGGGCGGTGCAGCGGCTGGTCGTCTCCGGCTGGCTGACGCTCACCGCGGCCACGCTCGCGCTGCTGCTCCTGCGCGGCTCCTACACCACCTCCGGGGCGGTCGGCGACGTCTTCGACCTGTCGCTGCTCGGGGACGTGCTCCAGACGAAGACCGGCGCGGCACTGGTCTCCCGGCTGCTGCTGCTCGCCGCGGCGGCCCTGTTCATCGCGGTGCTGTTCGGCGCCTACGACAAGCGGGAAGCCGAGGAGAAGCGGGACCTGACCTTCGGGCTGGCGATCGGCGGGACGGTCGTGGCGGCCGGGCTCGCCGCGAGCTGGGCCATGTCCGAGCACGCCTCCCAGGGACTCCAGCCCGGTGTCGCCATGCCCGTCGACGTGCTCCACCTGCTGGCCGTCGCCGCCTGGCTCGGCGGACTCACCACCCTGCTCGTCGCGCTCTACCGGGCGCCCGCCGACACCCCGGTCGGGCGGGACGCCGTCCAGCGGTTCTCACGGCTCGCCTTCGGCAGCGTGGTGGCGCTGGTCGTCACCGGCGTCTACCAGAGCTGGCGGCAGCTCGGCTCCTGGTCGGCGTTGACCGACACCCGGTACGGACAGCTGCTGCTCGCCAAGATCGGGCTCGTGGTGGTGATGGTCGCGACCGCCTCGATCTCACGGCGCTGGACGGCACGGCTGGTGGAGGCACCGGTCCCGGCGGCGCGTGAGGAGGAGAAGGAGAAGCAGCCGGCAGGGGCGGGCAAAGCCGCCGAAGCCGGAAAGGGTGAGTCCGGGAAGGACGAGCCCGGGGCCGAAAAGGGCGGTGACGCCCGGGCCGCCCAGCTCGCCCGGCAGCGGGCCGCGATGGAGAGCGCCCGGCAGAAGCGGCTGCGCGACGCCGACCCCCACCGCTTCGGCCTGCGCCGCTCCGTACTCGCCGAGGCGGGCATCGCCGTCGTCCTGCTCGCCGTCACCACCGTGCTGACGCAGACCGAGCCGGGGCGCACCGAGCAGGAGGCCGCGGCGGCCGCCTCCGCCTCGTCGTCCGCCTCGACCGGTCAGGGCACCGGTGCGGTGACACTGAACATGCCCTTCGACACCGGCGGCGAGAACGGCAAGGGCGTCGTCACGATCGACCTCGACCCCGCCCGGGTCGGCGACAACGACATGCACGTCTATGTGGAGGGCCCGGACGGCCAGGCCGTCGACATCCCCGAGGTGAAGGTCGCCCTCACCCTCTCCGCCAAGGACATCGGGCCGCTGCCCGTCGTCCCCGACCGCATCACCACCGGACACTGGTCGGCGAGCGGAGTACAGATCCCCATGACGGGTGACTGGAAGGTCGAGGTGACCGTGCGGACCTCCGACATCGACCAGGTGACCGTCTCGAAGAACGCGAAGATCGGCTGAACCACCATGGCTGACCAGACCCTTCCGCAGGCCCGGACCTCCGGGGCACCCCAGGGGGAGGCCGGGGACCGGACCACCGGGAACGGCATCTCCCGGCGCCGGCTGCTCGGCACGGCCGGTGCCACCGGACTCGCCCTCGGGGCGGCGGGCGGAGCCGTGGGATACGCGGCGGCACCCGCCGGAGCCACCCCGCTGACGTCGGTGGGCGACGGCCGGGTCGAGTTTCACGTGAAACATCAGCCCGGCATCACCCAGCCGCTCCAGGCCCGCGGCCACCTCATCGCCTTCGACCTCGCGCCCGGGACCGGACGCAAGGAGGCCGCCGCCCTGCTGCGCCGCTGGTCGGACACCGCCCGCCGGCTGATGGCGGGCGAGCCCAGCGCGCAGGACGACACCGGCGTGGCCCGTGACGCCGGCCCCTCCTCACTGACCCTCACCTTCGGCTTCGGTCACAGCTTCTTCGCCCGCACCGGCCTGGAGAAGCAACGCCCGGCCGCCCTGGACCCACTGCCCGACTTCTCCTCCGACCACCTCGACAAGGCCCGCAGCAACGGCGACCTGTGGGTGCAGATCGGCGCCGATGACGCCCTCGTCGCCTTCCACGCCCTGCGCGCCGTCCAGAAGGACGCGGGCTCCGCGGCGAAGGTGCGCTGGCAGATGAACGGCTTCAACCGCTCACCCGGCGCCACCGCCCGCCCCATGACCGCCCGCAACCTGATGGGCCAGGTCGACGGCACCCGCAACCCCAAGCCCTCCGAGCCCGACTTCGACGAGCGGATCTTCGTCCCCGGGAAGGGCGAGCCGGCCTGGATGGCGAACGGCTCCTACGTCGTCGTACGCCGTATCCGCATGCTGCTGGACGACTGGGAGAAGCTGCCGGTCAAGGAGCAGGAGAGCGTCATCGGGCGCCGCAAGTCCGACGGGGCGCCGCTGTCCGGGGGCACCGAGACGTCCGAGATGGACCTGGAGAAGACGGATTCCCGGGGCAACCTGGCCGTCCCGATCAACGCCCACGCGAGGATCACCCGGCCCGACCAGAACGGCGGCGCCGCCATGCTCCGCCGCCCGTTCTCGTACCACGACGGCATCGACGCGGACGGGACGCCGGACGCGGGGCTGCTGTTCATCTGCTGGCAGGCCGATCCGCTGCGCGGCTTCGTGCCGGTGCAGCGCAAGCTCGACCGGGGCGACGCCCTGACGCCGTTCGTCCGCCACGAGGCGAGCGGGCTGTTCGCGGTGCCGGGCGGCGCGGCGGAGGGAGAGTATGTGGGGCAGCGGCTGCTGGAGGGGTGAGAACCGTCCCGCGTCACCCCTGAGGGCGCCGGCGGGGCAGCCGTCGGCCGGGGGCCCCATTAGGGTGAGGTCATGCCAGCGAGCTACGCGTATCTCGGTCCAGAGGGCACCTTCACCGAAGTCGCCCTGCGCACGCTTCCCGAGGCGGCCACCCGTGAGCTGATCCCGTACGTGTCCGTGCAGTCCGCGCTCGACGCGGTGCGCGTCGGCGAGGCCGAGGCCGCGTTCGTCCCCATCGAGAACTCCGTCGAGGGCGGTATCACCACCACCCTCGACGAGCTGGTCGCGGGCACCCCGCTGATGATCTACCGCGAGGTGCTGCTGTCGATCACCTTCGCGCTGCTCGTCCGTCCGGGCACCAAGCTGTCGGACATCAAGACGGTCACCGCCCACCCGGCCGCCCAGCCGCAGGTCCGCAACTGGCTCAGGACACACCTCCCGGATGCCGTCTGGGAGTCGGCCGCCTCCAACGCGGACGGTGCGCGGCTGGTCCAGGAGGGCCGGTACGACGCCGCCTTCGCCGGTGAGTTCGCCGCCGCCCGGTACGGTCTGGAGGCCCTGGAGACGGAGATCCACGACGCGGAGAACGCCCAGACCCGGTTCGTACTGGTGGGCCGCCCGGCCCGGCCCGCCGCGCCCACGGGGGCCGACAAGACCTCCGTCGTACTGTGGCAGCGCGACGACCACCCCGGCGGGCTGCGCGACCTGCTGGGTGAGTTCGCCACCCGTGGCATCAACCTGATGCTGCTCCAGTCCCGGCCGACCGGTGCCGGGATCGGCAACTACTGCTTCTGCGTCGACGCCGAGGGGCACATCTCGGACCGCCGGATGGCCGAGGCGCTGACGGGGCTCAAGCGCATCTGCCTGCAGGTGCGTTTCCTCGGTTCGTACCCGCGTGCGGATGTGCACCCCGGGGAGGTACGACCGCCGTTCCCCGGGACATCGGACGAGGAGTTCGTGGGGGCGGCGGAGTGGGTCGCGCGGTGCCAGGACGGGCGGTTCTGACAGAACCGGCCGGTCCTACCTGCTGATTTTCGTTATCCACAAGAGTTATCCACAGGTCTGCTTCTTCATCTGGGGACAAGTCGACACCGAAGCCCCATCCCGTCGACAAATCGCTCCACAGGGCATGACCTCGTTCATCGCCCCGCACATCCCCCTTCGTCCACCCTTTTCCTTTGGTCAACCCTTTGGGGTGAGCCTTTTCCACTCAAAAGTGGGGAGGAAGGGAGTTTGTCCTGGGAATCCTCGGCTTTGATCAGACGTTTCGGAGCGATCAATTCCGCAGTCCACAGATCTTCCCCACAGCCTGTGGATAACTTCCCGGACGTGTGGATGCCTGTGGAAAACCGAGGCTCAAGTTCCGTACCGCACAAGGGATCCCGGTCAACCCACGTCCCGCGGACTGACCCGTTCCAGGGGGAGCGCCCCATTCATTGACCTTGCGGAACATTCTGCGCAATTCCCCCATAACGGAACGTGCGTCACCGCACCGCAATAGTGAGTCGTGAGGCGTCACCCCGCACCGGTAGCCTTGACCGCGTGATTGACCTTCGCCTGCTTCGTGAGGACCCCGACCGTGTGCGCGCTTCGCAGCGCGCCCGTGGAGAGGACGTCGCGCTCGTCGACGCCCTCCTGTCTGCCGACGAGCGGCGCAGGTCGTCCGGCGTCCGCTTCGACGAGCTGCGCGCCGAGCAGAAGTCGCTCGGCAAGCTCATCCCCCAGGCCGCCGGTGACGAGAAGGCCGAGCTGCTGAAGCGGGCCGGCCAGCTCGCCGCCGACGTCAAGGCGGCCGACGCCGACCGCGACGCCGCCGCGACCGAGACCCAGGACCTGCTGCTCAAGCTGAGCAACCTCGTCCACCCCGACGTGCCCGTCGGCGGCGAGGAGGACTTCGTCACGCTGGAGACGCACGGCAGCATCCGTGACTTCGACGCCGAGGGCTTCGCGCCCAAGGACCACCTGGAGCTCGGCCAACTCCTCGGTGCCATCGACGTCGAGCGCGGCGCCAAGGTCTCGGGCTCCCGCTTCTACTTCCTGACCGGTGTCGGCGCGCTGCTCGAGCTCGCCCTGGTGAACGCCGCGATGGCGCAGGCCACGGCCGCCGGCTTCACGCCGATGCTGACCCCCGCGCTGGTGCGCCCCCAGTCGATGGCGGGCACCGGGTTCCTCGGCCAGGCGGCCCAGGACGTCTACCACCTCGACAAGGACGACCTCTACCTGGTCGGCACGTCCGAGGTGGCGCTGGCCGCGTACCACATGGACGAGATCATCGACGCCGACCGGCTGCCGCTGCGGTACGCGGGCTTCTCGCCCTGCTTCCGCCGCGAGGCCGGCTCGCACGGCAAGGACACCCGGGGCATCTTCCGCGTGCACCAGTTCGACAAGGTCGAGATGTTCTCGTACGTCGCCCCGGAGGACTCCCAGGCGGAGCACCAGCGGCTGCTGGAGTGGGAGAAGCAGTGGCTGACCTCGCTGGAGCTGCCGTTCCGCGTGATCGACGTCGCCTCGGGCGACCTGGGCTCCTCGGCCGCGCGTAAGTACGACTGCGAGGCGTGGATCCCGACCCAGGGCAAGTACCGCGAGCTGACCTCGACCTCGGACTGCACCGAGTTCCAGTCGCGCCGGCTGTCGATCCGCGTCCGTGAGGACAAGAAGGTGCGCCCGTTGGCCACGCTCAACGGCACGCTGTGCGCCGTACCGCGCACGATCGTGGCGATCCTGGAGAACCACCAGCAGGCCGACGGCTCCGTGCGCGTGCCGGAGGTGCTGCGTCCGTACCTGGGCGGCCGGGAGATCCTGGAGCCGGTCACCAAGTGAGCACCGCCCCCTTCCCGTACCGGCTCATCGCCACCGACCTCGACGGCACGCTGCTGCGGGGCGACCACTCGGTCTCCCGCCGCACCCGTGACGCGCTCGCCGCGGCCACCGCGGCGGGCGCCGCGCACATCGTCGTCACCGGCCGCGCGGTGCCCTGGACCCGCCCCATACTCGACGACCTCGGCTACGAGGGGCTCGCCGTCTGCGGCCAGGGCGCCCAGGTGTACGACGCCGGGGCGCACCGCCTGCTGACGTCGGTGACCCTGGACCGGCAGCTGGCCGGGGTGGCGCTGGCGAAGATCGAGGCGGAGGTCGGCCCGCTGTACCTGGCGGCGAGCCGCGACGGTCTGGACGGCGAGGTGCTGGTCGGTCCCGGTTACGAGGTCGTGGGCGGGCTGCCCGCGACGCCGTTCACGGACGCGTCGGACCTGTGGACGGCACCGCTGAACAAGCTGTACATCCAGCACCCGGGCCTGACCTCGGACGAGCTCGCCGACGCGGCCACCCGCGCGGCGGGCGGGTTCGTCACCGTCACCATGGCGGGCGAGGGCATCGTCGAGCTGCTCCCGCTCGGTCTGTCGAAGGCCACGGGGCTGTCCCTGGCGGCGCGCCGGCTGGGCGTGAAGGCCGCGGAGACGATCGCCTTCGGTGACATGCCCAACGACATCCCGATGTTCGCCTGGTCCGCCCACAGCGTGGCCATGGCCAACGCCCATGAGGAACTGCGGGCGGTGGCCGACGAGGTGACGGCCTCGAACGAGGAGGACGGCATCGCACTGGTCCTGGAACGACTGCTGTCGTCGTAAATGCGGGCAATCGTGCCTCCCCCAGTGCCTAAGAAGTCATCTCATTTGGCTGGGTAAGCTGCCGGTCGTGGCAGGGATTGTTGAGCGGCTGGTGCCGGACGAGTTGTGGGAGTTGTTCCAGC
>NZ_JBIBZI010000020.1:0-110231 GCF_043084105.1 Streptomyces sp. NPDC014676
GGCCCGCGGGTGTGGCCGTGGCGCCCCCCCCGCAGCGCGGGGGCGCGCCCCCCCCCCCCCCCCCCCCCCCCCCGCCCCCCCCCCCCCCCCCCCCCCCGGCAGAGCGTCGGGCAGCCGCAACACGCGTACGGGCGGCATCGGCAGCGCGAACACCTTGGCCGACGGGATCGAGGTTGATCAGCTCGCGGTGCACGCGACGTATCCGCAGTGCCAGATCGACGTGAAGACGGGGACGCTTGTCGCGAACATCGGCGACAGCGCTGGCGCTGACCCCCAGGCGTAAGTCGAGGATGGTGGCGGGCCACCCCGCGCGAGCCAAGTCGGCCAACAGGACCGATACTTCACCGGAGTCGGTCAGGCCCGGAGAGCCGGGTTCGCGGCGGGCAGAGAGGGGGATGCCGAGTACGGCTTCAGCCGTCGTACGGGCGATGTTGCCCACCGGCTGAGGTTGTGCGGCAGTGCGCAGGAGGCGTCGGACCAGGGTCACTGACAAGCCGGCTCTGTCGGCGATGTCCTGCGCGGACATACCGTGTTGGCGCAGTCGGACGGCGCGCCGGGCGGCGGCATACGGTGGGACGCGCGCGGGCAGACCCCTCAGCCGGTCTTGGACGCGTTGTCGACGGGCCCGGCGTGCCGCCGTGAGGCACTCGTCGCGGGTGCAGCCGTACTCAGCACACGAGGCCTGGCCGTGCCGGACGGCGGACCTCCGGGGCCGACGCTGAGCATGGCCCAGCGCACGAGTAGCAGACGGTTCAGTGGAGAACGGCACGGTGATTCCTGCTGCGAGTACGTGACGCCGGCTTACGGTACGCGGTGGCCGCCGGCGGTACCACTGCCCAACGTGATTGCCCGCACGCCCCCTTCGCTGCCGTCGGCGGGTCCGGCTCGACGGCAACGGCACCCTGCGAGAGGCTCCGGAACGGTCACTCAACCGCGACGCTTCGTGGCGTCCGGGTGTTGCGCAGCGTGCGGAAGGCTCTATCCGAGCACCACGGTCCGCAGCAATTCCGTGGTGCGGTCGATGACTTCCTCCGGGCTCATCGTGGCCAGGAGGCCATCGGCGAGCACGTAGCGGCCGAGAGCGACACCGTTGAGGACGGCCACGATCATTTCGACCTTCGCTTCCGCGTCGTCGTCCGGGGACACCTGCCGGTAGGCGGTCACGCTCTGCTCGCGCATCGCCCGCTGCATTTCTCGTGCCACGGTGCGGTCACTGGTCGAGCTGCGCAGCAACGCGGTGAAGGACTCGGCCAGTTCGCCCGCTTCCATCTGCCGGATGAAGGTGCTCGCGACACGTCGTGGCAGCCCTTCCAGGTCGCCGGCCACGTTCTGGACGATCTGCTGGGGAGCCGCCGCGGCGATGAACAGGTTCTCCTTGTTGGAGAAGTGGAGCATGACCAAGCCGTTCGCCACACCAGCCCGCTTGGCGATCTCCCGGATCGTCGCTCTCTCATAGCCCAGTTCCGCGAAGGTCGCGCGGGCCGCATCGAGGATCGCCGCCCTCTTGGCCTCGGGGTTACGGGTCCTCTTCCTGGTCGTTCCCGGCTGCGGCATAAACCTTACTGTACACCCGTCCATTAATGACCTACTGTAATGAACGTTCGTCCATTAGGGCCTCGCGCAGAGGGCCCGGGCAAGCCACATACAGAGAGAAGTCGCCATGTCGTACCAAGAGCTGGCGGGGTTCAGCCTGACCGTCTCCGAGGGTGTCGCGACCGTCACCATCGACAACCCGCCACTGAACCTGGCCGACGGCACCCTGCTGCCGTCGCTGCGCGCCTTCACCGCCCGAGTACGCCATGACAGCGATGTCCGGGTGATCGTCTTCGACAGCGCGGACCCCGACTTCTTCATAGCGCACGGTGACATGGGCTTCATCATCGATCCGCAAACGGCCGCCGAGGCGGCCGGCGCGGCCATCGCTGCCGTTCCCGACGCAGCCGTGCCGCCGACGATGAACCTCATGCAAGTGGTGCACGAGGAACTCCGCTCGCTGCCGCAAGTCACCATCGGCAAGCTCGCCGGCCTCGCCCGCGGCGGCGGCAACGAGTTCCTCATGGCCCTGGACATGCGGTTCGCCGCGATCGGCACGTCCGGACAGGCGCAGCCGGAGACTCTCATGGGCGTCATCCCCGGCGGGGGCGGTACGCAGTACCTCACCAAGCTCACCGGGCGTGCCCGGGCCCTGGAGCTCATCCTCGGCGGCGAGCTCGTCGACGCCGAACTCGCCGCGGCCTACGGGCTGGTCAACAGGGCGCTACCGGCCGACGAGCTCGACGACTTCGTCGACACTCTGGCCCGCCGCATCGCGCGACTGCGACCGGAGATCGTCGCCGCGGTCAAGACCGCCGTCAACGCCGCAGCCGCGCCGGTCACGCAAGATGGGCTCGGCATCGAGAACGAAATGCTGAGCAGTCTGTTCACACCGGACGCCGCTACGCTCGCTCACAAGCTGCTCGCCGCCGGAGCCCAGACGCGTGAGGGAGAACGTCGTCTGGAGGAGATACTCAACGAGACCCGTGTCTGACGCCACCGCCTGAACCGCGCGGGCCCACAGCACCCGTACCTGGGCACAGCATCGTCGCGGCGCCCGCGTCGGAGAGGACGCACAGGGCTCGGGGCCACAGAAATCCGTCCAGCAAATGCACCATCACCGCAGTGGGCGGTGACTGAGCGCCCGCTCGTCGAGTCTGACGGGAGCGCCTTCCCGCCTGGATCACGGTGGAAGCCGGCCTGTCGTCACTGGGCAAGTCCGCGCCCGAGGACTCGGATGAGGAGTCCTTCGACGTCCTGTGTGACTTCTTCGCCCGGGCCGTGTTCCTACCCGGCTACTCCGACTCCTCCTCGAACGGCACCGAGCCCGACCGCCTTGTGAGACCCAACGACGTGACGCGTGTCTTCGGTCAGCTTTTCATGACTCGTCTCGCCCGTCACCGCTTGAGGCCGACCACCCGGGAGCCGGCGGAGTAGCCAGCTGCCGCCTCCGATCTGCCCGCCGTACACGCTCGGGTCTGGGGACGTCGCGGGCGGCCGGCCAGATGATGAAGCCGTAGCCGTCTTCGGAGAGAACGGCCCAGGGACTCGACGGCCTGCCGACCCCTGGCAGTACTGATCACGTCCGGACAGTGAGGCGACGCACTTCGGATGATCGCGCTTCCGCAGCGCGTGCGAATTCCACGGCCGGGCGGCGGTCACCCGCGCACCCGGCCTGATCACGTCAGCGGCGACAAGGCGTACTCGTCCATCACAACCGCCGCTACCTGCGCAGGCGCCAGATCCAGCAGACCGTTGCCGAACCGAGGAACCAGCGGGCCGACCGGCAACACCGCGGTGGCCGAGGAGGTCCTCGAAGCGTCGGGAGCCGTAGCGACCAGGTACGGCCAGGGCGGACGCCTTCCACGACACCGTCACCCTCGCCGCGATCCGGCTGTGGCTGCGTTCCTGATCACCGGGTGCCCCTCACTCACCGGGATGACTTTGATGCCCGAGCAGGCCGAGCGCCTTCAGTACAGTGACACACAGGGTCGTCCATCCGATGAACGCGCCACCGCCAGACAGCACCGCCCCGGCCACCGGCGCTCCGGCCGCATGTGAAAGTGCCCCCGCCACCACCGCCACGAGCAGCGACGACACGAATGACAAGAGCGTGAGAAGTACCTGAGCGGAAAAGGTCAGCCTCACCAGTCGATCCCTTCACGAGGATGGTCGACCAGTCGGCGGGCAGCCTCAGCTCGACCACCGATCGCGATGGCGCGCTGAGGCTCTGCGACGATGAGAGACTCACGGTGCTCGTCGTCTGTCGAGAGGAGCACTGTCCCCCATCGGACACGTCGCCAGTGCTCTGCCGCTCTCAAGTGAGCAACACGGAGCCTGGCGGGAGGCGTTGAGGATCGCCACCGTCCGCGACGGGGCGGCTGGCCGGTCGGACGCCGCCCAACAGGGTGGTGCCCCCATCGGGCAGACCCCAGTCGCGACGTTCCTGTTCCGATCGGCGCGGCAGGACCGACTCGCGCACCGCCGCGAGGCGTTCCACGTCGGCGACCGCCCGCTCGACCACCGCCACCCGGCCGTCGGGCAGTACCCCGGCCCGCGTTGGTGCGGACCTCGGCGAGGACCTCTTCAGACGTGAACGCCCGGCAACTCCGGCCGTCAGGCGTGAGCAGCGCGGTCGCGCTCTTCGCAGAGGACACCCCTGCACCCCAGGTTGTCTATATAAGGAACCTGATATAAGGTTCCTTATATAGAACCTTCGTGGACTCGCGCGAGAAAGAGAGGGCGCCATGAGCGAACCCATCACAGCCGGCAGCCTCCGGCCCACCCGTACCGGAGCCGCCACGGTCCACGTCGACTCCATCGGCCCGGTCGAAGTGACCGTCCAGGACCGCGACCGCACCCGCCCGTTCCTGCTGCTGCACGGTGGGGGCGGCGCGGCGACCATGGCGGGATTCGCCGACCTGCTGGCCGAACGCACCCACGCCCGGGTTCTGATGCCCACCCACCCCGGATTCGGCGGCACCCCGAAGAACGCCGGCCTCACCGGCGTCTCCGACCTGGCAAGGACCTACGTGGCGCTGCTGGAGGCACTCGATCTGAGTGACGTCACCCTGATCGGCAATTCTTTCGGCGGCTGGCTGGCCGCCGAGATCGCCCTTCTGGGCAGTCCGCGCGTCAGTGGCGCGGTGATCGTCAACGGAATCGGCATCGAGGTCGACGGCAGTCCGATGACCGACGTCAGCGGCCTGACACCCGCCGAACTCCAGGCCCACTCCTTCCACGACCCCCGCAGGGCGCCCAGCCCGCCGCTCGGCGGCGGCAAGGGACCGAGCCCGGACATCCCTGCGCTCATCGGCTACACCGGCCCTACGATGTCCGACCCGACGCTCGCCGAACGGCTCGGCGACGTGCGTCTTCCCTTTCACGTGCTGTGGGGCGAGAGCGACCGCATCGTCACCCCGGAATACGGCAAGGCATACGCGGCCGCGATCCCGATGGCGACGTTCACGCCGCTCCCCCGCACAGGCCACATGCCCCAGGTCGAGACACCCGAGGAGCTGTTGGGCGCGCTGCTCGACCTCGCATGTCGCTGATCGGTGATCGGTCAGCAATGACAACCGCCCGCACACTCACCTCAGCCAAGGAGAACCCCGCGTGAGTACCCCCTTGAAGGTGACCCGGATCGGTCATGCCTGCCAGCTGATCGAGTTCGGTGAGATCCGTGTACTGACCGACCCCTGGTTCACCCAGACCGCGACCTACTATCCGGGGGAGCCGATCCATCTGACCGTCCAGGAACTCGGCCGCGTCGATGCCGTGGTGGTGAGTCACGAGCACTACGACCACTGCGACCTGGACGCCCTCGTCACCGGCGGCTTCGACCTCGACACGCCGCTGATCGGTCCCGGCACTGTCGCGACCATCGCCCGCGGCAAGGGCTTTTGTGACGTCCGGGCCGTCGAGGCCTGGGAGGCCACCACCGTCGCGGGCCTCACCGTGACGGCGACCCCGGGCCGGCACGGAGTCCACGAGGTCACCTTCATCATCCAGGCGGGTGGACGAACGGTCTTCTTCGGAGGAGATTCCCTCCGCGTCCCGGAACTGGACACCATCCCGGAGCGTTTCGGCCACATCGACCTGGCCATCCTGCCGACCAACGGCCTGTGTGTCAGGCCGGCCAACCATCAGCAGGTCGTCATGGACGCCGAACAGGCTGCGGGCCTGACCGCCGTCCTCAGGCCGACCCTCGCCGTGCCTCAGCACTACGCCTTTCACAGCGGTCGACTCGGTGACCAGATCATCACCAAGTCCGATCAGGATCCGCGCCACTACGCCGACGCGGTCGCTCGCATCGCGCCGGAGATCGATGTTCGGGTGGTCCTCCCCGGGGTCGAGGTGACCGTCTCGTGAGCCTCGCCGTCGTGCGGGAATTCATGCCGAGGATCAGCGACGGAGTCGGGTCCGGTGAACGACCGCGAGATCTACCTGGACGCGGAGGCGCCTGCCCGATCCCTTCTCGATGCCGGGATGAGGGGCCACATCGCCTGCACCGCCGCGCTACACCGTGGGCGCGGTATACCTCCGACCGTTCCGCCGCGCCACGCAACCGCCGAGCGCAGACGACGAAGCCTGCTTCGGGGCCGCGTCACCGCATAGGATGCGTCGCGTAGCTAAGGATGCTGAGATCGAGGGGTGCACACCGTGACTGCCTTGGCATTGCAGGACGTCGGACTCGCGGTCAAGCGACTGCAATGGCAGCACCACCGCGCGGCGAACACGCACTTGAGCGAACTCGGCCTGTCCTTGCCCCAGTGGGACGTTCTGAGACACCTGCACGCCCAGCCGGATGCTTCCCTGCACGCGCTCGCGGTGCTGACGTTCCAGACCGATCAGTCCATGGGAACGCTGGCCGGGCGGATGATCGATCGAGGGCTTATCGAGCGGGTCGACGGCCCTGGTCGCGCCGTGCGTCACCGCCTCACCGAGGAAGGGGAACGACTTCGGCTCGAAGGGGCCGGGGTCGTCGACCGTGTCATGAAGCACACCCTCGGCCGATTGACGCCGGACGAGCTGGCAACTCTGCACGAGTTGCTGCTCAAAGCAAATCCCCGCGAGCAGGACTGACTCCTGTCGGCCGCCTTGATGTGGCGGCCTGCTCCGGCACCGCCGCACGGGTGCTGCGGCGGCCCTGGAGCTGAGTGGCTCCGCCGTCGACGGCGAGTTCGGCGCCCGTCGTGTAAGTGGCATCGAAGGCGAGGAACGCGACCGCCTCGGCGATCTCCGCCGAGTCCCCCATGCGTCGCATTGGGTTGCTCTGCATGAACTGTGTGGTCAGTCGCGCCGCGAGATCCGCAGGAAGAGACCGTTCCAGAATTCCCCTGTCGATCGGACCAGGACTGATCGCGTTGGCCCGGATACCCCGGGGCAGCGGCTCGCGAGCCAGAGAGCGGGTGATCGATCGCTCTGCGGCCTTCGTGGCCGAGTAGACGCTGGAGCCCTCCAGGGCCTTGCCGTGTGCCGCGGGGGTGGTCAGAACGATCGCGCCGTTTTCCTCGATGAGCGGCGTGAGTCTCTGCGCCGCGAAGAAGATTCCTTTCACATTCACGGCGAACAGGGAGTCGCAGGTTCGCTCGGAGGTCTCGGAGACGGTGTCGGACGTCGTGATTCCCGCATTGAGGAAGAGCGGGTCCATGCCGCCCAGCTCGGTGCGGATCCTTTCGAAGAGACCATCGTTGTCCTCGAACGAGGTCACATCACTGCGCATGATCGCGGCCCGTTCACCGATTTCCTGATGTGAGCTTCGGATGGAGCGGTCCGAGGCTCCGGTGCCCGGTACAGCAGCTCCGCGATCGGCGAAGTACCGGGCGGTGGCCAGCCCCATACCGCTGGTGCCGCCGACGATGACGATTCTTCTGCCGGCACACTCAGTCATGGCTCGTCTGTCCTTCGTGTGATCAAGCGCGGTAGACGCCGGCGTCGATGTCCGCGATCCGTCCGGGCCACTCGGGTTTCGGTCAGTCCGCCTCGCGCTACGCAGACTCCTGGCGGGCCGTGCATCACCGCGGGGTACTTCGGAGACGCCGACGCCCTCGGAACGGCGGAACAACGCCGAGCACCGCACAGCACAGAAGGGTGGCCAGGCCGAGTGGTACCGGAACCGCGCACTGCATGTGGCCAGAGTGGAGCGGGGTCACGGGCTCAGGCGAGCGTCGGCCCGCGGCGACCGACAGCAGACCGACCAAACAGACGTCACCCCCGCTCCGGCAATCGCCGTCCGCCAGGCTGTCCTGGTGACCCGGCCAGTGCCGCGGTTCCGCCCAAGGCGTGCCGGTGGCGCGGAGCACCGAAGCGGCGGACCTCATCGAGTACGGCCGCACACCGACCGGGAACCCCTGGCTGAAGCGCGCCGACAGGCCGCGTGTTGCCGGATGGCGAACTAGCGCGGCCTCAAGCCGTCGACGACGATGGTGAGCAGGCGGCCGAGCTGGTCCCGCTGCTCGGGGGCACCGGCCACCGAGAGCACGCTGGCGAGGATGCTTCCGACGTCGATCGGATCGATGTCGCTACGCAGTTCTCCCGCTTCGGCGCCGGCCTTGAGCATCATCGCCAGGATTCGCTGGACCTCGTCGCAGACCGGTCCGGTGCCGAAGCGTCCGGAAGCACTCATGGCGACCAGAGCTTCGCAGATGCCGCGCCGTTCGCTGGCCCAGTCGGCGAAGCGGCGCATCCAGGCGTGGAGAGCCTCGGCGGGCCGCTCCGTCTCCAGCAGGACGAGCGCGTCATCGCGCAGCGGGCGGATCTGGTCGCGGTAGACCTCTTCGACCAGATCCTCCCGGGTGGGGAAGTGCCGGTACAGGGTGGCGTTCCCCACGCCCGCGCGTCTGGCGATCGCGTCAAGTGAGATCGCCTGCCCGGAGGCGAAAACCTCGGTTGCGGTGGCGATCAGATGCTGGCGGTTGCGTTGAGCATCGGCACGCAGAGGGCTCCGTCGAGGTGTCATGGCCTTCGCGATCGGGAGGGTCGGGTGACATGCGGCGAACGAATCGGGGACATCTCCGTTTAGTGTACAGTGACGAAAACGGGGACCTCCCCGTTCTTCCGGAGTGCCCGTCCCCCACAGCAAGACGAAAGGCCAGGGCCTCATGCCCACAGCACTCATCACCGGTGGTACGACCGGAATCGGCAGAGCGACCGCCGAACTACTGCACGCCCGTGGTTACCGGGTCGCCGTCACGGGGCAGAACCGCGATTCCCTGGCGCGAGCACGGGCCGAGCTTCCCGGTGATGTACTCGTCCTCCGGTCCGACGCGCGTGTTCCGGCCGACACCGACGCCCTCATGAGGACGGTTTCCGAGCAATTCGGCTCCATCGACCTGCTGTTCCTCAACGCCGGGATCTTCCGGCCGTCACCGGTGGCCGACGTGACGGAGGAATCGTTCGACGAACAGGTCGACATCAACTTCAAGGGTCAGTACTTCACCCTCCAGAAGGCGCTCGCCCTCATGAACGACGGGGGATCGATCGTCCTCACCGTGGGTGTCGGAGCCCGTCGCGGCAGCCCCGGCGCCACCCTGGGGGCGGCGACGCGAGGTGCCCTGCTGGCAATGCTGCCCTCGCTCGCGCTCGAACTCGCCCCGCGCGGCATCCGCGTCAACGCCGTGAGCCCGGGAGCGACCGACACCCCACTGCTCGACAAGTTGGGAGTGCCTTCGAGCGGCCGGGAGGCCATGCGCGCGAAGATCCCCTTCGACCGCTTCGGATCCAGCCAGGAGGTCGCGGAGGTCGTCGCCTTCCTCGCCTCTGACGCTGCGAGTTACGTCACCGGTCAGGACGTCACGGTGGCCGGCGGTTACGGACTCGGCGCCTGAAAACGAACTCATACCCACACACCACACACCACCATGAGCAGGAGAAGCCCGATGCCACTCACCCTTGACACCTACCGGCTGCTGGGTCGTTCCGGCCTGCGCGTCTCACCGCTGGCCCTGGGCGCCGCGACGTTCGGAACGGAATGGGGCTGGGGCGCCGAACGCGAGGAGGCGCGCAAGCTCTTCGACCGCTACACCGAACTCGGCGGCAACTTCTTCGACACCGCCAGCACCTACACCAACGGCAGCTCCGAGCGACTACTGGGTGAATTCGCCCGTGGCGACCGCGACCGTCTGGTGCTGGCGACGAAGTACTCGACCCTGCGCCGGCCCGGTGACCCCAACTCCGGGGGAACGCACCGCAAGAGCATGCTGGCGTCGGTGGAGGCCAGTCTGCGCCAGCTGGACACGGACTACATCGACCTGCTCTACCTGAACATCTGGGACTTCAGGACGCCGGTGGAGGAGATCCTGCGCGGTCTGGACGACCTGGTGAGGCAGGGCAAGGTCCTGTACGTGGGTATCTCCAGCGCCCCGGCCTGGCAGGTGTCGCGCATGCAGGCGATCGCCGACCTGCGCGGCTGGTCGCCACTGGTCGCGCTGGAGAGCGAGTACAGCCTGATCGAGCGGACGGCCGAGCGTGACCTGATCCCGATGGCACGCGAGATGGGCCTCGGCGTGGTCCCCTTCTCCCCGTTGGGCGGCGGGGTGCTCACCGGCAAGTACAGCCGGGAGGACCAGAACCCGGCGGGCTCCGTTGTCGGCGAAACCGCCGGCAGCCGCAAGAGCCTCAACGTCGCCCTGGGATGGGTCACCGACCGCAACCTTGCCATTGCCGATGCGGTGAAGGAGGTGGCCTCGGAGCTGGGCCGCACACCCGCCCAGGTGGCACTCGCCTGGACCCTGAACGCGCCGGGCGTGACGGCACCGATCATCGGGGCCCGCACCATCGCACAGCTGGAGGACAACCTGGGCGCCCTGCGGGTGGACCTCACTCCTTCCCAGCTGGCCCGCCTCGACGAGGTCAGCGCCATCGACCTCGGCAATCCGCACGGCCTCCTCACCAGTGATCACATCCGCACGGTCACCACAGGCGACATGACGATAGAAACCCGCTGATTCACCTCAGGAGAAGCGGAGTCCAGGGTATGGCACCACCCCTACGACAATCGGAGCATCCTCGGCATGAGTCGGTACAGCGACAAGAACGTGGTGATCACGGGTGGCAGCAGCGGCATGGGGCTCGCGCTGGCGGAGCTGCTGGTGCAAGGCGGCGCCCGCGTATTGATCACCGGCCGTTCCCGGGACAAGCTCGACGCGGCGCGCAAGCAGCTCGGTGAGAACGCCGTGACGTTCCAGGGCGATGTGGCCTCACTGTCCGACCTGGACACGCTCGCCGACCGTGTGAGGAGCGAGCTGGGTTCCGTCGAGGCCCTGTTCGTCAACGCCGGCATCTCACCCCTCACGCCCCTCGAGTCGACGACCGAGGAGATGTATGACCACCTGTTCGCGATCAACGTCAAGGGCGCCTTCTTCACCCTGCAAAAGCTCGCCCCGTCGCTGAGCACGAACGCCGGCGTGGTCCTCACCACCTCGATCGCGAACGTCATCGGCAAGACGGACATGAGCGTCTACGCGGCCGGCAAAGCGGCGCTGCGGTCGATGGCCCGCACCTTCTCGGCCGAGCTGCTTCCGCGAGGGATCCGGGTCAACGCGATCAGCCCGGGTCCCATCGATTCGGGAATCCTCGAGACGATGGGTCTGCCCGAAGAGGCCATCGCCGAGTTCAGGGCCGAGCGGATCGCGAGCAATCCCATGGGGCGTTACGGCACCGTCGAGGAGTTCGCCGAGGCCGCCGCGTTCCTCGCTTTCGATGCGACCTACACCACCGGCATCGAGTTGGCCCTGGACGGCGGGGAAACCCAGCTCTGAGAACCAACGGGATCCACCGGGGCGGGCCGACGAGCGCACTTACGGGCTTCACGCGCGTAACGTGAGGTCCCTGCCTGCAGGACACGCGGATCGTGCCGTATGCGGTGACGACCGAGCGGCCAAGCGCCGCCGGCACGTTCCGTATCCGGGCCGGACCACAGAGAGACGTGAGCGGACAGAAGTGGTTGGTCATGTGACTGTCGGCTCGCTCGTTGATGTAGGCATGGTGAAGCGTCAGTGGCGGCCGTGGATCGTGTCGGATGAACTGTGGTCGCTGATCGAGCCGTTGCTGCCCGAGCCGCCACCGAGGCAGGTGGAAGGGCAGCCGCGCGTGCCGGACCGGCAGGCTTTCTGCGGGATTCTGTTCGTCCAGGTGGACGGTCCAGGACCCGCTTTCAGTGTCCCCGCTCGTCATCCCGTCGATCCTGCTGACACGCTCGACTCCGATGGCGTCGCCTGAACGCCGAGGCGACCGCTGCGGGACCCGCACACCCTCGGCTGGCCGCCCGGCGCCGGCCGTGAGACCGGTCCGCGGGCGGCCGACCCGGGCTCCTCACCCCTGGTCCGGGGAAGGCTCCCGCCTCCGGTGGAAGCTGCCGTCGAGCACGAAGCCGTCCAGACCTCGTGTCAGCACGTAGGCGACGAGGTCCGACGTGCGGTTGATGAATCCGGTGCCGTTGAAGTTCAGCGACGTGTTGCACAGCACCGGGACACCGGTCAGCCTCCCGAAGCGCCCCAGGAGGTCATGCGGGGCGGGATTCTCCTGGGCCGTGACCGTCTGGGTCCGTGCCGTACCGTCGACGTGCGTCACCGCGGGCAGACGCTGCCGGTCGAGCACTTGCCGGAAGTGCAGCATGTACGGGCTGGGTCCGGACCACCGGAAGAATGTGTCCACGTCCTCGACCCGGCGGACCGGGGCGATCGGCCGGTAGTCCTCCCGATCCCTGATCCGGTTCAAGCGCTCCTGCACGTCGGGGACACTCGCCGACGCGAGGATCGACCTGTTGCCCAGCGCGCGCGGCCCGATCTCGCACCGTCCCTGGACCCGGGCGATGACCTGCCCGTCGGCCAGCGCCCGGGCCACACCGTCCGGACCGGACGGATCGTGCTCGAATGGAGGGCCGGGGCCATCCACGTCGTGGCGGAACTCCGCGCCCGCGTACGGGTCCCACGGAATGCGGGCGTCGCCGGTGAAGTGGCGCTGACGACCGGCACGGACAAGTCCGTGGTGGTGATCCCTGACAACTGAGCGCAGCATGAAGGCCATGCGGCGGTCAACTGCACCAGCACACTGCCCGCCGCACCGCTGCCGGGCCGGCGGGCACCGCATCAAAGCGCCGGGCCTCGGCCTGCGATGCCCGTGAGTGACGTCAGCGAGGTGTGCACGCGCCAGCGCTCTATCTGCTTCGGGTATTCGCGTTCCGCAGTATGTCGCCGGCGATCCAGCCGACCGCCATGCTCGCCGCCTCCGCGTCACTGGAGGTGAAACCGGGCATCACCGATGCGTCGGCGACCCTCAGCCTGTGTGTACCGCGGACCTG
Organism: Streptomyces sp. NPDC014676; assembly: GCF_043084105.1. Lineage (NCBI taxonomy): Bacteria > Bacillati > Actinomycetota > Actinomycetes > Kitasatosporales > Streptomycetaceae > Streptomyces > Streptomyces sp. NPDC014676. Next base: position 12,836 of record NZ_JBIBZI010000020.1, read on the forward strand.
GAGCTCGTCGTCGACGACCCCGCCCGGTCCGAGGGCACAGGTGCCGACCGCGTCCTCGGTGAACCCGTGTTCCAGCACGTACCGCAGTACGGCGTCCGGCTCCACGACGTCTGTCCCCGGGAACGTTTCGGTCATCGCCGACGCGAACGGTTCGGTCGCCAGAATCTCCCGCACCCTGACGAAGGCCGCGACGGTCAGTGCCTTGTCGTGATCGGTGGCCAGGTAGCCGGGCACGAGCAGCGCCGGGTCCCGAAGGGCCGGTCCTGTGATGTGGACCGAACCGATACTGGTGGGCGACCGGGGACAGAAGGCCACAGTCGCCTCATTCGAGCCGGCTTCCCCGGCGTCACCGCAGCGGTCCGCCACCGGGGCGGAGGTGAACAGCAGTTCCGTGTCAGGGCCCGATGCCCCACCGTGCGAGCTGAGTACGGCCGGGACAGATGTGTCACCGCGCGTCGGCACGTCAGGGCGCCTCAGTACTCTGCCGACCTGCGCCTTCCATCGCGCGGCCAGGGGGAGCGGTTCCGGGTCGCGGCGGTCTCTTACGCCGTCGGTCCGCAGGGTGAACCCGGCTCCTCGGCGTTGCCTGAGATTACTGCCTACGGCCGGGTTCGCCGCGACGAGATGCACGCCGGCGGCGGTGAGCACCTCCGGGTCCCCGACGCCGCTTCGCTCGAGCAGCAGGGGATTGCCCACCGTTCCCGCACAGAGGATGACCTCGCGCCGGGCAGTGAACCGTATGGTGCGCCTGGGAGTCTCGGCCTCGACCCCGACGGCGGTCGTGCCGTCGAAAAGGATGCGCCGGGCCGTGCAGTGCAAGCGGACACGGACGTTGCGGCGCCGCGCGTGTCCGTGCGTAGACGAGCGGGCCGTACTCCTGCGGGCGCCGGTCGGCATCAACTGCAACGGATGCGCCGCCTGTTCACGACCTCCGCCGAGGTCCTCCACCGTTTCGATCCCCTGGCGCGTCAGCGCCTGGATCCACAGCTCACTCACCGCGTCGGGCGGACTCACGGTTTCGGCCGGCTGACGGCCGCCGTCGTCGTGCAGTCCGGCGGCATGCCGCTCCATGGCCGTGAAGGCTTCCAGAAAACGAGCCGAGTTCCAGCTGGTCACGCCGGCCGCCTCCCACGTCTCGTAGTCCGTCTCCCCTCCCCTGCCCCGTACCGTCCCGCTCGCCGTCGTCGATCCACCGGAGATGAAGCCCGTGCGCCTGTGTCCCAGCCGTCTCACCGTGAGCGGCTGGGGTGCGTGCTGATTGCGATGCGGCGGAGAAGTCGGTGTCTGGGCGAACCGCGCCGGCATGTGGTGCCGCTGATGCGCCTCAGGGCCACCGGCTTCGATCACCAGAACCCGGTTCTGGGGGTTCGCGCCGAGCCGGTGAGCCAACGCCGATCCCGCGGCCCCGGCTCCGACAATGATGTAGTCCACGACTTTGTTGGATGACACGCCAGCTCCATACGCGCTTGGAATCGGGGAAACGCCACGGTGACGCCCCGCCCCAGGACACGGCTCACAGGTGGCGGGACGATCCGGGTACTTGTCGCGACCGCGTGACTCATCACCGTCGAGTCGTGTGTGGTCAGGACGTCCTCGACCTGAGCCGGTCGAGCTTGTCGCCGAGGCTTCCGACGGCGATCGAGAGGTGGCCGTGTCCGCTCTCGAAGTGGGCACGGGCGGTCGGCAGACGTCCGGCCAGCCACCGGCCGTGTGCGACCGGCACCATCCGATCGAGGTCTCCGTGCCACAGCTCGACGGGAGCGGCGGTCACGTGCCCCGGGGCGAAGCCCCATGGTCCGGTCAGTGCCTGCAGGTCCTGCAACCACCCCTCGTCACCGGCGGCGAGACCGTGATTCAGGTGCACGGCACTGTCCGCGCCGTAGGCACCGGTGACCTCGGCGACATCCGGCGCGGGCAGCAGGCTGGCGACCCCGGAGGCGAGATCCGCCGGGGCGTCCCGGACGAGCGCGGCCATGCGCGATACGACCACACGCTGCTCACGCTCTCCCTGGGATTCGCTGCCGAACTGCACGATGTTCTGCGCCCCCATGCCTTCGACGAAGTCGAGACCTTCGGCATCGTGTGGTGCGAACGAGGCGATGAGCAGCACTCCGGATACACCCCGCGCGTCCGCCACCGCGGAGGCCAGCGCGTGCGGACCGCCCGCGGACCACCCCACCACCAGGTACCCATCGACCTGCAGGTGGTCCATCAGCATGCGGCAGTCCTCGGCAGTGCCGAGGAGCGTACGTCCAGGGAGCGGAGTGGACAGGCCATATCCGGCCCGGGAGTAGGTGACGACGCGGTATCCCCTGTCAGTGACCGAGTCGAGGATCGAGTCCATGGGAATCGCCGAGCCCGGCATGCCGTGGTGAAACAGAACGACCGGTCCGTGCTCGGGCCCCCGGACGGCGAACTCGAGCACACGGCCGTCTTGCAGGTACATCGACTGCAACCCCATCGACTCAATCCTGTTCATCAGATGTTCTGTGGCCCGTCCGGTACGTCATGAGGTCGGGCAAGAACGCGTCGTGCGCCGTGGCGCGCTGCCGGCCGATGCGCGAGCAATCGCCGGCTACGGACGCCGCTCCTGCCTCCCTCGTGTCCTCTTCTCCCTCGGCAGCCGCCTCGGGACGAGGGGCGCGATCAGCGTCCGTACGCTTCCAGCAGCCGCAGCCATACTTCGCTCACCGTGGGGTACGCCGGAACGGCATGCCACAGTCGGTCGATGGGGATCTCTCCGACCACCGCGATCGTCGCGGCATGCAGCAGTTCGGCGACGTCCGGCCCGACGAGCGTGAAGCCGACGATCACCTTGCGGTCCTCGTCGACGACCATGCGGGCGTGTCCCTCGTACCCGTCGGCGTGCAGTGCCGATCCGGCGACGGCACCCAGGTCGTAGTCGACCACGCGGGTCCGGAGACCTGCGGCCTCTGCAGCGGCGGCGGTCAGGCCCACCGACGCGATCTCCGGCTCGGTGAAGACCACCTGCGGCACGGCGCGCTCGTCCGCCGTGGAGGCGTGGCGGCCCCACGGACTGTCGTCGACCGCTTCTCCCTCGGCGCGCGCCACGATGACGTCGCCCACGGCGCGGGCCTGGTACTTGCCTTGATGAGTCAGCAGAACACGTCGGTTGACGTCGCCGGCGGCGTAGAGCCACCCGCCGTCGAGCGGCGCCTTGTCGGTTCCCACGACCCGCAGGGTGTCGTCCACCGTGAGCCAGGCTCCGGGTGTCAGTCCTACGGCCTCGAGCCCGAGGTCCTGGGTGTTCGGGGTACGGCCGATCGCGACGAGGACCTCGTCGGCTTCGATGTCCTCGCCGTTGGTGAGCGTGAGGTGCACGGTGCCGTCGCCGTCCCGCTTCACGGCTCCGGCCTCTGCGCCGAGAAGCACCGTGACTCCGGCTTCCCGCAATGACTTGGTGACCCGTTCTCCGACGAACGGCTCCGCGAGCGGCAGGACACCGTCGCGGGCCAGCATGGTCACGGAAGCGCCCAGCGCGGTGAACGCCGTCGCCATCTCCGAGGCCACGACGCCGCCGCCGATGACGGCGAGCCGGCGGGGAATCGTACGCGCGGCAGCGGCCTCCCGGCTGCTCCACGGCTTCGACTCGAGCAGACCGGGGATGTCCGGGAGCAGCGCGGAGCTGCCGGTCGCCACCACGACCGCGTGACGTGCGGTCAGCTCGGTCGCGGTACCGGACTCGTCGGTGACTTCCACGACCCGGTCGGCGCTGAGCCGCCCCTGCCCGCGGTACAGGGTGATCCCGACCGAGTCGAGCCAGGACACCTGCCCGTCGTCCTTCCAGTCCGAGGCGAAGGAGTCACGACGACGCAGCACCGCCGCGACGTCGAGGTCACCGGAGACCGCCTCCCGCGATCCCGGCAGCCGCCGGGCCGCGCGCAGCGCGGCCGTGCTGCGCAACAACGCCTTGGTCGGCATGCAGGCCCAGTAGGAGCACTCACCACCGACCAGTTCCCGCTCCACGATGGCGGCCGTCAGCCCGCCCTGCACGACCCGGTCGGCGACGTTCTCTCCGACAGGACCGGCGCCGATGACGATGACGTCGTAGGTGTGGTTGCTCATGGGTCAGGCCTCCTTGGCCGTGCGGCCCAGGCGCAGGGCCGAGATGAGGAAGAAGATGCCGCCCGGGACGGCATAGCCGATCGCGCCGGCGAGCGTGGGGTTGTCCGCACCGGCGGACGCGACGAACGAGCCGCCGGCCAGCACCGAGATGCCGCCGCTGAGGATCATCGCCCACTGGCCACCCAACTTGCGACGGGGAACCGCCACGATCAGCTGGACCAGTCCGGACACGATCGCCCAGGCTCCCCACACCCGCAGCACCGCGGGAATGCCGGACGTGGCGGCGATGGCCACGCCGACGGCGGCGATGAGGCTGACCGCCATGTTGACGTAGAGCAGGACCGGTGACCGGGTCTCGCTGGTGGCGTTCGCGTCGACGATGGCCGCGCCCACGTCGAACAGCGGATACACGACCAGCAGCACGGCCGCGACCGGGCTGATCTCCTTGGCCATGGTGAACATCACCAGGGCCCAGGCGATGGCGAACCCGAACCGGACGAAGTACAGCCTGCGCAGGGCGGAGGCTGTTCCGGTGGTGGTTGGCGGAGCAGCGAGGGTGGTCACGGCGATCCTTTGGTGGGAAACGAGGAAGGGCGTAGTTCGGAAGTCGCTCTCCGGTCGGGCTGGCCCCGCCCCAGAGAGACTGAACGTTCTGTCCATCAAGGCTGGCAGGAGTGGCGCGACTTGTCAATACCGAACGTTCTACCCATCGACGACACACCCTCCCGGCAAGACGGAACATCCTCCATTGACCGCACGGGAGAACGTCTGCGACAGTTGCAGATAGAACGTTCGTTACCTCACATTCCCCGGTGGTAGGCACTGCGACGGCGCCCATCCGGAAACCGGTCCGCTCGAACGTCACAGCCACCATCTCCGAGAGGCAGGACGCGTCATGAGACTCCGTTCCCTGTGGCGCACCGCCGTCACCACCGGCGCCTTCCTCCTGCTCGGAGCCACAACGGCCCCTGGCAGGGCCTGGGGACCGGGAAGCGATCTTCGTTTTCGCGATCGGGTCCCCTCCCTCTGCGCGGCACGTGGACGGACTCCTCCTGCCGGCCCGTGAAAGGTCGTCACGATGGCCTCGATTCGCCCCTCGTCACCAGCGTGCCGAGGGGCGACGAAACCGGTCGCCGGGCTGAAGGGTGCCGGCGCGAAGGCCCCGCCCATCCGGGTCTGCCGCTCGCGTGCGAAGTCACCGAAGGCGTTCGCGCCGCTCCAAGCCCTCGCGACCGAGCCCTTCCTGTGGCCGCCGACTTCGGGGCACGGTCCCAGCGGCTTCGGCTGCGGGACGTGGTGTTCAACCGCTTCGAGAGCACGGCCTCCCTCCGGACGGCCGGCCCACGGGTCGGTGCCGACGATCACGTACGCCTGTGAATCATTCACCGGGACGTGGCCGCGGTGTCGTCCTCGACGTCTGATCGTCTCGGGCAGGCTCTGATTCGGCCGGCGTCTCACCCATGGCGAGACCGCCTCTACTGCTCTCGCACCTGGGAAAGTGCCTTTCCTTCCTGGGTCTCAGGTGTCTCGGGATCGTGTGCGCCGACGATCTTCGAGGGGGTCTCCAGGGAGAGGACGCGTTCAGCCCGCAGCGACAGGAGGGACGAGACGAACAGGAGCACGGCGATGAGGATCGACACCGCGGTGATGGCTTCGGTCGACCCGTACGTGTCGGCTGCCGCGTAGAAGATGCCGCCGATGATCGCGACCGACAGGGCGGCGCTGATCTGGAGGGTCGCGCTGACCAGACCGCTGGCCAGACCGGCGAACGCGCGCGGAATGTGAGTCACCGTGATGCGGATCAGGGACGGCAGGGCGAGCCCTTGACCGAAGCCGATGAGCGCCAGGGGTGCGGCGGCCCACGGTGTCTGGTCGAACGCGGCGACGAGTCCGGCGAAGGCGAGGAAGCCGATGGTCTCCAGGCACAGGCCGAGAGCGGCGATCCGGCGCGGCATGATCCGCATGAGGTGCGGCACGGTCAGCGGCCCGATCAGGAAGCCGATGCCCAGCGGCAGGATGTCCAGGCTCGCCTCGAGCGGGGTGCGGCCGACGGCCTGCTCGTGCTCGGAGAAGATGAGGAAGAACGCGGCGATCGAGTAGAACAGGGCGACCGCCACCAGGGAGATCCGAACGCCGGGTGCGGTGACGGCCCGGGGCGGCACCAGAGGCATGACGTGTCGGCCGCGCGACCGGTTGCCGTCGAAGGCGGACTCATACCGCCAGAACCCGTGCAGCACGCCGGCCGCGACGACGAACAGGACGAAGCACCACCAGGGCCAGCCCAGGGCCTGTCCCTCGAGCAGCGGGATCACGATTCCGGCGAGACCGGTGAAGAGCAGGACGGCGCCGACCCAGTCGAGTTTGTCCGCGCCCCGGGTGTGCGGGTCGTGCAGGAACAGGCTGCCCAGCAGGCCCAGGGCGGCGACGGGCAGGTTGATGAAGAAGATCGACCGCCAGCCCAGGCCCCAGATGTCGGCGGTGACGAGGAGCCCGCCCAGCGACTGGCCGATGACCGCGGCGAGTCCGAAGGTCGCGCCGTGGAAGCCGAGGGCGATCGTCTGGTCCCGGCCGTCGAGGCTCGCGCGGATGAGGGCCAGCGACTGCGGCGCCATCAGCGCGGCGGTCAGGCCCTGCAGGACGCGCCCGACGACAAGGAGCCAGGGTTCGCCGGCCGCTCCGCACAGCAGCGAGGCGAGGGCGAACCCGACGAGGCCGATGAGAAAGACCCGTCGCCGCCCGTACAGATCGCCGAGACGGCCACCGAGCGTGAGCATCACGGCGTAGGTGGCGGCGTAACTGGCCACGATCTGCTGGCCCAGGATGTCGCCGCCACCGAGGTCGTCCTGAATCGAGGGGATGGCGAGGTTGACGATGAAGAAGTCGAGTGGCGGCAGCAGCGTGCCGGCCAGCAGTGTGAGGACGCCCACCCATGTCCGGGCGGACGTACTTGATGTCGAAGTCATCGCTTGGCCCTGTTGTCGGCAACCATCGTCCCGGCCCGCTCTCCCCAGAGGGCCAGCAGAGCGTCGGCGGAACGTTGCATCGTTTCGGCGGGCACGCCGTCGCGTGCCTGAGTGGAGATGCCCATGAGGAACCCGTAGACGAGACCGGCCATGGCTTCCGCGTCCGTCCCCGGCGGCAGCACGCCTTCCGCGATCGCCTGCCGGGCCCTGTCCAGGACGCGGGAGCGGGTGATGTCGCGACGCTCGGCCACCATCCGGTAGACCGGGTCGTCGGAGTCCGAGATCGGGGCGGCCAGCACCATCATGCAGCCCAGCGGGTGTTCCTTGTCGGTCTGCATCGCGATCGACCGGCTCAGGGTCTGTCTGACGGCCTCCTTCGGATCCAGCGTCTCGTCGGTCAGCGGGTCCAGCGCGCGCCCGTAGGTCGCGCGGTAGTGCGCGATCGCTTCGGCGAACAACTCGGCCTTGCTGCCGAACAGCTGGTAAAAGCTCGCCGACGGCATGCCGCCCATCGCCTCACGCAGTTCCGCGACGCCGGTCGCCTCATAACCCCGCTGCCAGAAGACACGCACGGCGATCTCCAGCGCTGGTTCCCGCTCGAACTTGCGGGGCCGCCCCCTGCCGCGTCGCACAGTCTCATGGGGTGTGTCCATAATTGAAGACTACTCGATCTAAAAATAGGAGTCAACGGGCGAACACCGATCGGACGAGCGCGGAGCTTGGGATGATGGAGCGTCAAGTCCCTTCACAAAACGTGTAGTTGGGCATCAGATGTGCCAAATGAGGAACCGACACCGCCGCAAAGCGGCGGTGTCGGCGTGATACTTGCAACCTCAGTACGTGAAGGAGACACCCCGGAGCCGGGAGGGGGTGAGGTCGGTGTAACGAACGATGTCGTTCATCACCTCCTCGGTCTCCGGCGAGCCGAACGCCGCGATGGCGGCCCGCTGGTCGCGGAATTCGTTCACCGCGACGACCACGATGTCCCCCTCACCCTTCGGATAGACAGCGGTGCTCGACACCAGGCCGTACTTCTCCCATGCCTTGCGCACCATCGGCATGTGCACGGACTCGAAGTAGTCATGATCGAATCGGAAGTTCTCACCGTTCGACCTGTAGGTCACGTAGACGGTTTCCACGGGTTCCTCTCTCATCACTTCTTTTCGGAACGGCCGGCGCATCCACCGGCCGGGAGCTGACTAGGCGGGCAGGCGGCCCACGAACTCGAGCAACAAGGCACGGAAGGCCTCGGGCTGTTCCAGCGGGGCGAGGTGTCCGGCGTCCGGGAGGACGGCGACCTCACCGGCGCCGAGCTCGTCGCTCAGGCCGGCTCCGCCTTCGAAGAAGTCGGGCATGTCGAGTTCACCGACGCCGACCAGCGTCGGGACGGTCAGGGCGCGCAAGGCGTCCGCGTCCTTGCCCAACGGATCCGCCGCCACTCTCGGTTCGCCGTAGGCGACGCGCGCGACCAGTTGGTTGCGCATCATGACGGCCGCCTGCGCGCGGACGTCGTCCGATGCCTTCGGCGACGTCCACGCCTCGACACCGGCCCGCACGGCGGCGTCGATGTCCCCGGCCTCCAGCGCGGCCCGCTCCCTGTCCCACGCGGTCCGCAGACGGGAGGAGGGCGGCAGGTCGTGCGGTCGGTAGCCGATGGACACCAGGCCCTGAACGCGCTGGGGCTCCGTGACGGCGATCTGAAGCGCCACCAGGGCACCGAGCGAGTTCCCGGCGAGGACGAAACGGTCGACACCGAGGTGGTCGAGGGTGTCCAGCACATCGGTCCAGGGAGTCGTCTCGTCGCGCAGAACCGAAGCGGCGTCGCCATGGCCGGGCAGGTCCACGGCGATGGCCCGGACACCGGCATCGGCGAGCGGGCGCAGGTGTGCCCGCCACATGGTGCGGTCGGTGGGCCGGGCGTGCAGCAGGACGATCGGCCGGCCCAGGCCGGCTTCGTCGAACGGGAGTATCACGGTTGTCTGGTTCTCTCGGACACAGTGGATGGCACCGGCCAGTCGGTCGATGCGGAAAGAGGGCTCGCGTGGAGCCGGAGATCGTCCTGTTGCGCTCCGCACGACGGTCCCTCGGACGGGGTGCGGGCGGCAGCACTTCGCAGTCGGACCGCCTCGACCGGGCGCGTCCGTGCCTGCCGCCGACCGGGCCCCGGCCGCAGAGCTCCGGTCGGGCGCCGGCTATACGGCCGCGTCGAGTTCCGCCAGTTCCGCTTCGCTGAGGCGCAGTCGGGAGGCGGCCAGGTTCTCTTCCAGGTGGGCGACCTTGGACGTGCCGGGAATGGGCAGGACGACGTCGGAGCGGTGCAGCAGCCAGGAGAGCGCCACATTGGACGGGGTGGAGCGGTGTGCCGCGGCGATGTGGTCGACCGGCCCCCCGGGGCGTGCCAACTGGCCCGCGTCGACGGGCGCCCAGGGGATGAACCCGATGCCGTGCCGGGTGCAGTGGTCCAGGACGTCGGCGGAGCTGCGGTCGGCGAGGTTGTACCGGTTCTGAACCGTGGAGATGTCCGCGATCCGTCGCGCCTGCTCGATCTGGTCGACCGTGACCTGCGACAGTCCGATCGCGACGATCTTGCCTTCGTCCTGGAGGTTCTTCAACTCGCCGACCTGTTCCTCCAGCGGGACCTTGGGGTCCACACGGTGGAGCTGGAACAGGTCGATCTGGTCGAGGCCGAGCCGCCGCAGACTCATCAGCGCCTCCTGGCGGAGGTACTCCGGGCGGCCGACCGGCGGCCAGGCCTTGGACGCGAGGCGCACCAGCTCGTTTCCCCGCCTGATGACGTCCGGGCCGTTGCGCGTGAGGCCCGCCTTGGTCGCGATCAGTACATCGTCCGGATAAGGATGGACGGCCTCCCGGATGATCTCCTCGCTGATGTAGGGCCCGTACGAGTTGGCGGTGTCGATGAGCTGCACGCCGAGTTCGACGGCACGCCGGACGACACGCACGCACTCGGCGCGGTCCTCGGGCTCGCCCCAGATGCCGAGTCCGGTCAGCCGCATGGCACCGAAGCCCAGGCGAGCGATCTTCTTCCCGGCGATCTCGTAGGTGCCCACGCTGTCGGCGAGGGAGGTGTTCATGATCGGGTGTCACCCTTCTCCGGAGTTGTGTCCTCGCCGGCGTCCTCCGGATCGGTGGCCGCCTGCTCGGCCAGACTGCGCAGGAGGACCAGACCGTCGTGACTGGCGCTGCCGGGTTCGGCGCTGTAGACGGACAGATGCTGTCCGGGGGCGCTCGTGACCGCGAAGGTCTCGAAGTGCAGCCGCAGTTCCCCTGCGCGCGGGTGCACGAAGTGCTTCTTCTCGCGGGTCCGCGGACGCACCTCGTAACGAGCCCAGAGGTTCGAGAACGCCGGGCTGTGCAAGGTCAGTTCACCGACGACCCGCTCGATGCGCTCGTCCGCGGGGAATTGTGAGGACGACGCCCGCAGATTGCTCACCGCGAGACGCGACGCGGCGTCCCAGTCACCGTAGAAGGACTTCGCGTACGGGTCCAGGAAGATCATGCGCAGCAGGTTGTCGTACCGGGCGAACCCGCCGTAGAGCTCGCGCGCCATCGCGTTCGCGCCCAGGATGTCCTGCGCCGCGCCGACCAGGAAGGCCGGCACGTCCGGCATGCCGTCCATCAGCCGGACCAGCTCCGGGGCGGCGGTCGGCGAAGCGGCCGCCCGCGCCCCGAACACCGGCAGGCCGAGCCGGAACAGATGCACGGCGGCGTCGTCGTCCAGTCGCAGGGCGCCGGCGATCGACCGCAGCACCTGGTCGGAGGGATGCCGTTCCCGGCCCTGCTCCAGCCGGATGTAGTAGTCCGTGCTCACTCCGGCGAGCAGGGCCACCTCGTCGCGCCGGAGGCCCGGCACCCGTCGGGGACCGTCGTCGGGCAGACCGACGTCCTGCGGCAGGATCAGTGCTCGACGGGCTCGCAGGTACTCACCGAGCTTGTTCTCGCTGTCCACCCTGACGACAGTAATCCGGACCGGCTCCCGGGGCGTGGGTGCGGTGCACCCACTCTGGCCGAGCCGGGGCTGCGTCCTCGCGCCCGTCATTCCTGCTGCTCCGTCGGCCGGACCAGGATCTCGTTCACCGCGACGTGGCGCGGCCTGGTGACGATGAAGGCGATGGTGTCCGCCACGTCCGTGGGACGCAGGCATTCCATCGCGGTGTAGCGCTGGTACATCCGGTCCCGGACGTCGGGACGGTTCTGGAGGGGCAGCTCGGTCTCCACCGCGCCGGGCTCGACGAGCGAGACCCGCAGGTGGCGCTGTGTGACCTCCTTGCGGAAGGCCTCGCCGAAGGCGGTCACCGCGTACTTGCTCGCGTTGTAGGCACCACCCCCGCCGCGGACCATCCGCCCCGCGGTGCTGCTGACCAGGACGATGTCGCTGACTCCGCGGGGACCGTCGGCCGCCGCTTCGAGCAGGTGGGGAGCGGCCGCGTGGGCCGTGTACATGAGCCCGAGGGTGTTGAGTTCGATCATGCGGCGCCAGTCGGCGGTGTCCGCGCCCGTGATCGGTCCGAGGATCATGACGCCCGCGTTGGCCACCACGGTGTCGAGGCGGCCGTACGTGTCGACGGCGCGGGCGACGGCGGCGCGGGCCTGCTCTTCGTCGGTGATGTCGGCATCCACGGCCAAGGCCTGGCCACCGGCGCTTTCGATCTTCTCGACGAGTGCGTCGAGCCGGTCCGCGCGACGGGCCACGACGGTCACACGTGCGCCGAGCGCGGCGAGGGTGAGCGCGGTGCCCTCGCCGATTCCGCTACTGGCTCCGGTCACGAGAGCGACGGTGTCGGAGAGGGGACGGCCACTGGCCGAGGCCGGACCCGGGGCCGCGGCCTCGGTCACCGGGAACGGTGGGCGTGTGTGTACCGCGTCCAGGTCGTGAGAATGACTGGTCATGAGGTCGACGGTAGGAGTGTTCCGGCCCGCGTGGGAGGGAGCGGTACCCCCACCCGGGGAGATCGAGACGATCCGTGACCACACCGACCAGGCCGGCGACTGCGCGCATGCGGCTGTGCGGCGGCCAGCCGATCACCACCGTCACAGGCGGGCGTCCCGGACCGGTACCGCGGCCAGGTCGTGACACATGTCGGCGACGGCCGCATCGGGAACGACCACGGTGGTCGGCCGAGCGCGCTCAGCCGGAGGAGCTGCGCCAGGTTCCGTATCTGCGCGCCCGGTCCTTCCGGCCGTCTGCCGTCGGGTTCCGGCCGGCAGATGCCATGGGAAGCCCTGGCAGCGTGGTGATGTCGGCCCATTCGGATACGGGTAGAGCTCGGGTGAGGCCGGCGGCCCCGCACGCCAGTCTCGATCAGGAGATCGCCCTCGAGCCGATCGGGCACAGAGCCTGCAGGGCGTGCGGCACGTCCCTCACCGGGCTACCGCGCCCAGCCGCGTGGGGCCCGGCCACCACCGCTGTCCCGTGCTCGCAGCCTTGTCGAACGCCGAGGGCAGGTCACCGGCGAGCCATCCAGCACCGGAATGGCACCAGACCATCCACCTCATCGCACAGCCTGTCCCCGAGGAGACTGCCAGGGTCCGCACCGTCCCTGAGCAGGTCGGGCCGGAGCGCCCCGGGCGCCCCGGTCCAGCCCCCCCCCCGCAGGTCCCTCCCTTCCGGTGATCCGCCCCGCCCGGCCGAGACGGAGATCCGCCCAGTCCGCCCAGGGCCTCAGCGACGGCCTAGCGGCCCCTGCTGACGCGCAGCGTGGCGATCTCGAAGGGGCGCAGATCGAGTTCGATGGCTCCTTCCGGACTCCACTTCCGCTGGTCAACCGCGCGTTCGAGCAGATCGGTCAGCCAAGCCGCCTCGAAGTCGAAGTCGAGCTGGATCGTCGTACGGGCACGCGCTCCGGACGCCTCGTAGAAACGGATGATCACGTCGCCGGAACGGTCTTCGGCGAGTTTGACCGCTTCCACGAAGACGGACGCCGCGGAGACCGTCACCACGGGCTCCACGCCCTGGCGGGCACCGGTCACGGCTCGCGCCGGCAGATTCGTACGGTAACCGGCGGACGCGGCGTCGACGACGCCGCCGGCCACACCGAGGACGGTGCGCAGGACGTGGACGCCTTGGTCGGCTTCGGGGTCGGGGTACTTCGGTGCGCGGAGCAGGGACTCACGCACCAGCGTCGTGGTTCCGCCGTCCTCACGGACGGTGCGGGTGATGTCGTGGCCGTAGGTGGAGGTGTTGGCGACCACGGCTCCGAAGTCGCCCTCCGCCACGTGCACCCACCGATGCGCGACCGTCTCGAACCGGGCGTGGTCCCAGGAGGTGTTGACGAAGGTGGGGCGCCGGACATGGCCGAACTGGATCTCCGAGGCCGCCTCGTCGGCGCGGAGGTCCAGCGGGAAGGCGAGCTTGAGGAGCTTCTCCTGTTCGTGCCAGTCGACGACCGTCTCGATCTGCAGCTCGCTGTCGCTCTCCGCCAGCCGGTACCGCTGGACGATCGACGACTTTCCGTAGGTGTGACTCACCACGAGCGTGCGGTCGACGATCTCGACGGCGTCCGGGGTGCGCAGCTCGGTCATCGACCGTTGATAGGCGCGGTCGATGTCCCAGGCCTCGAACATGTTGGGGATGTCGCGGAAGATCTGCAGGACGGACGCCGCCTCCCCCGGGGCGACGAGGTCCCGGCCGGTTGCCCGGTCGACGAACGAGGTCAAGCGGCCGTTGCCGTCGAAGCGAGCGGTGACCTGCCCGTTCTGCAACACGTACCCGGCGTCGGCCCGGACCGGAGGGACCGCGGGGTCGTCCGGGGCGGAGTCCACGATCACGGCGCCCAGGGCCGGGCTGGGACCGGCAGCCACCGGCGCGGCGTTGAAGACGACCCGGGCATCGCCGCGGCCGGCCAGGGCACGCTGGGCGGTGTCGATGAGAGCCTCCAGGCGGACCGCCACGTCCTGGTAGAGCTCCTCGGCCTCGTCGTGCACCCAGGCGATGGCGGATCCGGGGAGGATGTCGTGGAACTGCTGCAGCAGGACCGTCTGCCAGATCGACTCGAGTTCGTCGTACGGGTAGTCGATGAGCCCCTTCACCGCGGCGGTCGCGCTCCACAGTTCGGCCTCGCGCAGGAGGTGCTCACTGCGCCGGTTGCCCTGCTTCGTCTTGGCCTGGCTCGTGTAGGTGCCGCGATGCGTCTCCAGGTACATCTCGCCGTACCAGACGGCGGGATCGGCCAGCGTCCGCTTCGCCTCGTCGAAGAACTGCGTCGGTGAGCCGAGCGTGACGCGGGGGGCGCCTTCGAGGTCGCGGTTGCGGTGGGCCGCGGCCAGCATCTCGGGGGTGGGGCCACCGCCGCCGTCGGACCAGCCGAAGAGGGTGAGGGACGTGTTCGCGGCGCCCTGTTCCGAGTACTGCCGTTGTGCCTTCGCCAGGTCACCCGCGCTGAGGTCCGAACCGTAGGTGTCGTTCGGCGGGAAGTGGGTGAAGATCCGGGTGCCGTCGATCCCCTCCCAGAGGAAGGTGTGGTGCGGCATCCGGTTGGTGTCGTTCCACGAGAGCTTCTGCGTCAGGAAGCTGTCCGTGCCGGCACCGCGCGCGATCTGCGGCAGCGCCGCGGTGAAACCGAACGAGTCCGGCAGCCACGTCTCGCGGGACAGGACGCCGAACTCCCGGAGGAAGAAGTTCTGGCCGTACAGGAATTGGCGTACGAGGGCTTCGCCGCCGGGCATGTTGGTGTCGCTCTCGACCCACATGCCGCCGACCGGGATGAACCGTCCTTCGTGGACCCGGGCCCGGATGCGCTCGAACAGCTCCGGGTAGAACTGCTTCACCCAGGCGAACTGCTGGGCGCTGGTGGCGGCGAAGACGAAGCCGGGATCGGCGTCCATCAGGGTCAGCACGTTCGAGAAGGTGCGTGCCGCCTTGCGGACCGTCTCCCGGGTCGGCCACAGCCAGGCCGAGTCCAGGTGTGCGTGCCCCACCGCCACGATCGCGTGCGCACTCGAGTGGGCGGGTGAGTCGAGGACCCCGTTCAGTTCGCGGGCGGCCGCCGCGGTCGTGTTGCTGACGTCGTCGGGGTCGAGGGCGTCGCACATCCGCTCAAGGGCGTGGCGGATCGCCGCTCTGCGCGGGGAGGCGGGGTCGAGCTGACCCATCAGCCCCATGAGCACGGAGACGTCCTGGAGCAGCGAGTCCACGGCCGGGTCGCGTTCGACCAGGGCGAGTTGGCGCAGCGTGTAGATCGGGTCGGTGCCCGCCGTGGCCTTGTCCCCGAGGTGGACCGTGCGGGACCGGGTGGGCGCGGCGAATCCCGAGGGCAGCGGCGCGCCCCCGGCCGCCGAAGCCAGGGTCGTCACGAAGAAGTGCTCGAGCAGGTTGGGGTTGGACGCGGCTTCGACATAGAAGTCGATCCCCGTGCCGCGGACCGGGTCGATGTCGACCACGTGGTTGAAGGGTTCGATGCCCTTCACGATCGAGCCGTCGGGGCGGTAGACCATGCCTTCGGCCTGGAAGGCCGGCAGCAGACCGCTGAAGCCGAGGTCCACGAGCATCTGGACGGTCGTGCCGTCACGTCCCCAGTCCGCGGGCACCTCTCCGGTGACGTGGAACCAGGTCGTGCCCCAGGGCTTGCTCCACCGCTGCCCGACCGAGAACGGCTCGAAGGTCTGGGCGACGGCCTCACTGAAGGGGACGGGTTCGTCGGGTACTTCCCACGCCGTCACCGTCAGCGGCGAGGTCCGACGGTAGAGGTGCGGGGCCAGCCGGGAGCTGACCACATTGCCGATGCGGAGCTGCGCCTGGGTGTCGTCGTCAAACATGTCCGCACGGTAACAGCAAAAAGCTCCGAGTGGAACTTTTTGTTTCGCTAGGGTTGGGGCGGTTGCACGCCGAGCCGCGGAGGGGCCGCCGAGATGACGAAGAACGCCGAGGGCAAGGCATCGCCGGTGTCGGGCCAGGGGTCCCGCGGGCGCTACCCGAAGGGGATCCTCCGCCGCCAGCAGATCCTCGACCGCACGGTCGAGGTCTTCGCCGACCTCGGGTTCGAGGGCACGTCGCTGCGGGCGATCGGTGAGGCCATCGGAGTCAGCCATGCCGCACTCCGGCGCTACTTCGAGACGCGCGAAGAGCTCTTCCTGGAGGTGCTGCGGGAGAAGGACCGCCAGGCGCTGGCCGCGGCCCACGACAGCGGCACCGCGCCGGGATTCGCCGCCATGTCCGCCAACTACGTGCTCAAGACGCCGGGGCTCATGGCCCTGCGGCACAGCATGGTCGCACGCGCACTCGAACCGGGGCACGGACGCTCACGCGAGTTCTTCCGCGACCGCTACCGGTCGGTCCGGCAGGAGGCCCGGCTCGTCCTGCAGTCCGCCCGGGAACAAGGAACCGTACGCAGCGACATCCCCCTCGACACCGCGGCCTCCCTTCTGGTCGCGGCGATGGACGGCCTCTCCACGCAGACGCTCCTCGACACCGAGGCGGACATGTCGGCCGGCATGGCCCTGCTGGAGCAGCTCCTGGCACCGGCGGCCACCGAGGCTCCGCACGGAACCTGACCGCCCGCGGACCCCGTCCGCACGGCACTCCCTCCCACCGGAAGCTCACCGCACGCACCCGCAAAGGAAAAGTTCCAACCGGAACAATTCGGTGTTACGGTTCGCCCACGTTGACGCACCTTCCGCGTCTACCTCAGTTCAGAGGACCTTGATGTGGACGAATCAATCGGCACACCCGTCACTGTCGGTACCGGCCGGAGACAGCCGGTAGCGGACGCTCCCGCACTCGAAACCGGGGACCAACCGTCCAAGTACGCCGCCGTCGCGATACCGCTCGCGCTCCTCGGCTGGTCGATCGCCCTCGTGCCGCCCCTGGCGGTCACGATCGCCCTTCGGCTGCGCGAGCTCGATCTCGCCGGCTCGGCAGGAAACCTCGGGCTCGTCCTCGGCGTGGGCGCCTTCTTCTCGTTCATCACCAACCCGCTGGCCGGGCGCCTGTCCGACCGGACCATGAGCCGCCACGGCATGCGGAAGCCGTGGATCCTCGCCGGGGCCCTCATCGGCTACGCCGGCATCGCCATCATCGCGTACGCGCCGGACGTGCTGTTCGTCCTGATCGGATGGAGCGTCGCCCAGGTCGGTCTCAACTTCGCCCTCGCCGCTCTCATAGCGATGCTGCCCGACCAGGTCGCACCCCGCCGTCGCGGACGTGTCGCGTCCTTCATCAGCCTCGCCCAGAACGTCGGAGGCGTCGGTGCGACGTTCCTGGTGCAGCTCTTCCCGATCGGAACCTTGCAGGTCCTCGTCCCGAGCCTCTTCGGCGTCGTCCTCATGCTCGGCGCGGTCGCCCCGGTCAAGGACCGCATCCGGACCGAACGCCCGGCCGAACGACTCGATGTGAGGGCTCTGTTCGGCTCCTTCGTCTTCAATCCGCGCCGGTATCCCGACCTGGGATGGGCGTGGCTGACGCGGTTCTTCCTCAACACGACGCAGTTCACCGCCACCAGCTACCTCACGTACTTCCTCATCGAGAACCTCGACGTGAGCGACGCCGAAGCACCGACCATGGTCTTCCAGGCCGTGCTCGCCAACGCGGTCGGCCTGCTCCTCGTCACCCCGGTGCTCGGCTGGCTCTCCGACAAGGTCGGTCGCCGCAAGCCGTTCGTCATCACCTCGTCGCTGATAGCGACCGCCGGCCTCGCCCTCATCGCCGTGTCCACGTCGATACCCCTGCTGCTGCTCGGGCAGCTCATCCTGGGCGCGGGAACGGGAGCCTTCTTCGCCGTCGAACTCGCCCTCCTCGCCGACGTGCTGCCGAACGAGGAAACCGCCGGCAAGGACCTCGGCGTCGCCAACCTGGCCCAGTCGCTGCCCCAGTCGATCATCCCCGTCGCGGCCCCCGGCATCATCGGCGCATTCGGCTACCCGGGCCTGTTCCTGGGCGGAGCCCTGTTCGGACTCCTCGGAGCGTTCAGCGTCACACGTGTACGGAAGGTACGCTGACCGCCGCTTGGACCTGCCCTGTCCCGGCGTCCAGGCTCCGGACCGTATTCCGAGGGCACCGGCTCCGCTGCGCGGTCCGGGTGGCGTCCCACAGCCGCGCGTCGTCCTCCCCGCCGGAGGCCGGCGTGCGGCCGTCCGGCGCGAACGCCTCCGCGCGCACCCCGCCGTCGTGGGCCGGCACGGGGTCGCCGAGGGACGCCGGCCGGTCGACCAGCGCTCCGTCCGGATCGGCGGCAGCGATTGCCCGCGGGCGCTGCGCGACGAGTACCACACCTACGACCTGGGCCCGGGCGATCGGTGCGTGTCCACGTCGACGTCCGCCGTGCGGGACGCGTTCCGCGCGGTGCCGAACCGGTGACGAGAGTCGTCGCCTCGGGCTCGGAATCAGTGCGCCAGCAACATCCGCCGTGCCAAGCGGGTGATCTCCCGCGTCGCCGGTGACAGCACCGAACCCTGTCTGCGGACCACCGCGATCGTGTCGTAGAGGGGCTCCGCGAAGCCGACGGTATGGAGGGTGTCGGGGAAGGCGCGGCTGCGGGCGACCGCGCGGGAGACGATCGTGTCGCCGGCTCCCCGGGCCACGATGTGCAGCGCGGATTCGACGTGCTCGACCTCGATGGCCGCGGACAGGGTGACGCCCTCCACCTGGGCGCGTTCGGCCAGTTGGCGGCGGGTGGGGTCCCGCCAGCCGTAGTGGGCGTCGTAGAGGATGAGGTTCGCCTTCGCGATGTCGGTCATGGTGACGGGCCGTGCGGTGCGGCCGGGGTCGGCGGAGGTGTAGACGACCTCGTCACGCATGAGGGGGGTGACGTCGAGGCCGTCGGCGTCGATGGGCAGGACGACGAGCCCGGCTTCCAGGTCCCCGGCGCTGACGGCTTCGGCGACCTCGACGGAGTTCAGGCCGACGATCCGCAGCCGCACCTTGGGGTGACGGGCGTGGAAGGTCTCCAGCAGTTCGGACAGGAAGTAGTAGTTGGCGTTGCGCAGCAGCCCGAAGGTGGCGACGCCGCCGTCGAGGGAGGTCAGGGAGCGCAGAGCGCGGTCGGCGCCGTCGGCCGCCTCGATCGCCTGCTGGGCATAGGGCAGGAGTTCCTCACCCGCGGCTGTCAGGACCAGTCGGCGCGGACCGCGGGTGAACAGGGGCACCCGGTAGTACTCCTCCATGCGTTTGATCAGTTCCGACACCGAGGGCTGGGTCGTGCGCAGCTCGGCCGCCGCGGCGGAGAACGTGCCCAGCCGTGCGGAGGTGAGGAAGGCGCGCAACTGGTTGAGGGTGATCGCCGCGGTGGAGGAGGGAGGCATGTCGAGGATCATGCCATAGGGTCGCCCTATGTGAGGTCGAGGACAATCCGGGGTTGTCCTTGAGGAGGTGCTGCCTCAGGCTCAGCGGTATGAAATTGAGCCACCGCTTCACCACCGCCTTCGCCGACCGTTTCACCCTGCTCAAGGCTCCCGGTGTGGACGCTCCCCCGGCCCAGCGCGACCCCGAGGTGATCGAGACCGTCAGCCGCATGCTGTCGGACATCGAGCGCCACGGCATGGACGCGATCCGCCGCTACGCGAGCTCCCTCGACGGCCAGTCCGACGGCCCGGTCGAACTCGGTGCGGCGGAGGTGGCCCGCAGCGGCGACCGGCTGCCCAAGGACCTGCGGGAGGCGATCGAACTCGGTGCCGAGCGCACCCGGCGGTTCGCCGGGCTCCAGCGCGCGCACCTGACGGACTTCGAGGAGGAGATCGCCTCCGGGCTGCTGGTCGGGCAGCGCTACGTACCCGTCGGCGCGGTCGGGGCGTATCTGCCGGCCGGGCGCTTCCCGCTCACGGCCAGCGCGTTCATGACCGTGGGCGTCGCCAAGGTCGCGGGTGTCCCCACGGTGGTGGGATGCACTCCGCCGCAGCCGGACGGTCGCGCCAACGACGCCGTCACCTATGCCGCCCACGTGTCCGGGATCGACCACCTCTACGTCCTCGGCGGCGTGCAGGCGCTGGCCGCCATGGCGTTCGGCCTGCTGGATCGGGCGCCCGTCGACATGATCGTCGGCGCGGGCAACGCCTATGTGGCCGAGGCCAAGCGCCAGCTGTTCGGCACGGTCGCCATCGACCTGCTCGCGGGCCCCTCCGAGGTCGCCGTCATCGCGGACGAAACGGCCGACGCCGAGGCCGTCGCGGCGGACCTGCTCGGTCAGGCCGAGCACGGTCCGACGTCCCCGGCCGCCCTCGTCACCACTTCCGAACGGCTGGGGCGGGAGGTTCTCGCGGCGGTCGAACGACAGCTGTCGGCCCTGTCGACGCGGGACATCTGCGGCCCCGCCTGGCGCGACCACGGCTCGGTCGTCCTGGTAGGCAGCCGGGAGGACGCCGTGGCGGTCATGGACGAGTTCGCGCCCGAGCACCTGGAGGTGCACACGGCCGAGGACGACTGGTACCACGACGCGCTGCGCAACTACGGTTCCCTCTTCCTCGGTCACTGGAGCACGGTGGCCTACTCGGACAAGGGCATGGCCGGCACGAACCACACCCTGCCGACCGCGGGCGGTGCCAAGCACAGCGCCGGGCTGTCCGTCTCCCGTTACCTCAAGCCGCTCACCTACCAGCGCGTCGCCCGGGAGGCGACCCCGCTCCTCGCCGAGGCCGTCCAGGTCATCTCCGCCAGCGAAGGCATGTCCGCCCACGAGGCCACGGCCACCCTGCGGCTGCGCACCTACGCGGGCTGACCCCGCCCGCTCCCCCGGCACCGAGGTGCCGCCCCTTGCGGGCCGCGCCGTCGCGCCCCGGACCACGACACTCCGTATCAGGGTGCCGGCGGGCCACCGGGCGCTCCGTCCACAGCAGTGAACTCCAGTGGTTCGTCCCGCCCCGGCCCTCCGGGCTCTCGCCGCCCCGGGACGGTCCGGGCCCCCTCGTCCCCCCCACCTCACGACCCAGCCATCCCGTACAGAGAACCGGTGCACCCATGAAATCCGTACGTCGTGAAGGGGCGGGCCCGCCCCGGTTCGTCCCGGTCGCCGCCGCGGTCACCGCGCTGGCCGCCCTGCTGGCCTGCGCCGGATGCAGTCCGCCCGGGGCGGGCAAGAGCCCAGCCGGGGCGAACCAGCTCGCCGTCACCGACCCGGTGACCCCCGCGCAGGTCGCCGAGCTGGGCGAGGTCACGCTGCGGATGTGGGCGGACCAGGCGGAGAGACCCCTGATGAAGTCCGTGGTGCCGGCCTTCGAGAAGCGGTATCCGAATGTCGAGGTCGACATCACCTACAAGAGCTTCGACGACCTCGTCGCCACCGTCGTCAACGCCGCCTCCGGCACCAACCCGCCCGACCTGTTCCAGGGCAACATCGGCTACGCGGTCGACGGGGCGCTGGTCAAGGCCAAGCTGGTCCGGCCGCTGGACGACGTGGCGGCCGCCTACGGCTGGATCACGGGCACCGGTGCCAGCACCCTCGCCCCCGCCCGCTGGAACGGCTCGGGCACCGCGTTCGGCAACGGCAACCTCTACGGCATGTCGCCCGTCAGCGAGGTCCAGGGCATCTACTACAACAAGGCCCAACTCGAGGAACTCGGTCTGCGGCCGCCTCGGTCCCTCGCCGACCTGGAGAAGGACCTGCCGCTCGTCAAGAAGGCCGGCAAGCAGCCGATCATGCTGGGCAACAGCGACCAGTACGCCGCCACCCACATCTTCTCCGACCTCGCCGTCACCGAGCAGTCCCCTGCCTCGATCCGGGACTGGATCGGCGGCAAGGCGGGCACCACCTTCGTCACCCCGGGCAACGCGAAGGCGGCCGGCACGCTGGCCGACTGGGCGAAGAAGGGGTACTTCGGCTCCGGCTACGACGGCCTGAGCAACGAGGACGCCATCTCCCGCTTCGCCAAGGGCTCGGGCGTCTTCTTCGTCGGCGGATCGTGGAACGGCGCCACGCTCGACCCCGAGAAGTTCGGCTTCGGCGCCCTGACCACCGGTGGCGCCGGCGCCACCGCCTCGCCCTGGCACATCTCCGCCTCCTCCGAGGTCACCCCCGCCGCGGTCGCCTTCCTCGCCGCCCTGCACACCCCGCGGACCGGCCAGGAGATCCTCGACACCGGCCGGCTTCCCGTCGTCACCGACGGCGTGAAAGGCGGCAACAGCCTGCAGAGCCAGACCCTCGACGCGCTCAAGCGCACCATCACCGCCGGAACCCAGGTCGGCTACTACGACTGGACCGCCACCGACATGCTCGACGTCATGGGCGGCAAGCTCCAGGAGGTCATGTCCGGCCGCACGAGCAGTTCGGAGTTCATGACGGCGGTCCAGGCCTCCTGGCGGACGGCGAGGCAGGCGCGATGAGCACCGCGGCCCCCACCACCGGACCGGGCACCGCCACCTCCGCACCGCCCGCCAGGGGCGGCGCCGGCCGCCGGCGCCGCCGCCCCTCCTCCGTCACCCGCCTGTCCTCCCTGTCCTGGACCTCGCTGCTGTACGTCGCCCCGGCCCTGGCCTTCTTCGGCGTCTTCGTGCTCTACCCCATCGGCATCTCCGTCTGGTACTCGTT
This sequence comes from Streptomyces sp. NPDC014676, assembly GCF_043084105.1. Lineage (NCBI taxonomy): Bacteria > Bacillati > Actinomycetota > Actinomycetes > Kitasatosporales > Streptomycetaceae > Streptomyces > Streptomyces sp. NPDC014676. The sequence continues at coordinate 35,352 of NZ_JBIBZI010000020.1, forward strand.
CTACGCCTACGACGGTCTGACCGTGGGCACGCCGGTCGGATGGGGCAACTACACGGCCGTCTTCACCGACGGCCGGCTGCGCGCCGCACTGCTGCACTCACTGGTCCTGCTGTTCTTCTACGCCGCCCTGCCGGTGTGTGTCGGCCTGCTGCTGGCCGGGGCGATGTCCCGGATCCGGGTGTACGGACTGACGGTGTTCCGGGCGGTGCTGTTCCTGCCGCAGATCCTGTCCAGCGTCGTCGTCGCCGTCGCCTGGCGGAACCTGCTCGCCGAGGACGGCCCCGTCAACGCGGTGCTCCGGGCCGTGGGACTGGGCCGGTTCGCCACCAGCTGGCTGGGCGACTTCGACACCGCCCTGCCGTCGATCGGCGTGATCGGCACCTGGGTGGAGTACGGGCTGTGCATGGTGCTCTTCCTCAGCGGCATCGTCGCCATCGACCGCTCCACCTACGAGGCGGCCCGCCTCGACGGCGCCGGGCCGGTGCGGGAGTTCTTCGCGATCACCCTGCCCGCCCTGCGCCCGCAGATCTCGATCGCGCTGATCCTCACCATCACCTTCGCGCTGCGCAACTTCGACCTGATCTGGAACACCACCCGGGGCGGCCCCGGCACCACCACGACCGTGCCCAGCCTGTACGTGTACCAGGACGCGTTCCAGAACCGCATGCTCGGCCGCGCCTCCGCCCTGGCCATCGTGCTGACGCTGGTGATCCTCCTCGTCGTGGTGGTCGTCCAGCTGGCGCTGCGCGAACGCGAGGGCCCGCGGCGCCGGTTCACCGGGCCACGCACGCCGGACAGGAAGGTGCAGTCGTCATGAGGATCGCCCGGAGCGAGAGCATCGCCACCCACGCGCTGCTCGTCCTCGCGTCCGTCGTCGCCGTCTTCCCGCTGGCGTCGATCATCGTCTCGTCCCTGCGGGGGGTGGCCGGCTCGTCCGGCGGGCTGTCGTTCGCCGGCTACTCCACGGCCTGGACCCAGGGCCGGTTCGGCTCCGCCCTGCTGTCGAGCGCGCTGGTGTCGGTCACCGTCGTGGTGGTCACCGTCGTGCTGGCCGCCCTGGCCGGCTACGCGCTCGCCACCATGCGGGTGCCCGGCGGCAAGGTCATCGTGGCGCTGCTGCTGGTGGGGCTGGTCCTGCCCTACGAGGTGACCGTGCTGCCGCTGTACGAGCTGCTCACCGGATGGCGTCTCATCGACACCTACTGGGCGCTGATCCTGCCGCAGATCGCGCTGTCGGTGCCGCTGGGCGTGCTGTGGATGCGGTCGTTCTTCGCCTCCGTCCCGGTGGAGCTGCTGGAAGCGGCGCGCATCGACGGCACCAGCCGCCTGCAGAGCCTGCGCCTGGTCGTCCTGCCCATCGCCGGGCCCGCGATCACCACCTTGAGCACCGTGCTGTTCCTGTTCACGTGGAACGAGTTCCTCCTCGCGCTCATCCTCGTCCCCGACAACCCGTCGGTGCAGACCGTGCCGCTGGCGCTGTCCTTCTTCTCCGGGGCCGCCCGTTCCAGTGATCCGGCCGTGACAGCGGCCGCCGCCGTCCTGGTCGCCCTGCCGGTGCTGCTGGCCTATGTCTTCCTCCAGCGGCGCCTGATCAGCGGCCTGACCGAAGGAGCCGTCAAATGACCGCGCCCGCCCCGAACCCGGACAGTGGCGTCGCTCGTGTGGTGTGCGAGCAACTCGCGCCACGGGTCGGCGATCTGGCCCACAACAAGGAACTGGCGATCGACGCCGTCCGGCGCGCCCTCTCCGAACGGGCCGACATCGTCGTCCTGCCCGAACTCGCCACATCGGGTTACGTGTTCGCCGACACGGACGAGGCACGGCGTACGTCGATCACACCCGGCGACGCCTTCTTCACCGACCTCGCCCGTCTGCTGGCCGGCACCCGTACCGTCGTCGTGCTCGGCTTCTGCGAGGACGGCGGCCCCACGCTGTACAACAGCGCCGCCGTCCTCGACGCCGATGGCGTACGCGCCGTGTACCGCAAGACCCACCTGTGGGACCGCGAGACGCTGTTCTTCACTCCCGGCGAGCAGATGGCCCCCGTCGTCACCACGGCGCACGGCCGTATCGGCGTACTGATCTGTTACGACCTGGAATTCCCGGAGATGCCCCGCCGACTGGCCACGGCGGGCGCCGATCTGATCGCCGTACCGACCAACTGGCCCCTGGAGGAGCACCCGGTCGGCGAACGCCCCGCCGAGATCGTGCAGGCCCAGGCCGCCGCACGCGCCAACGGCGTCTACATCGCCTGCGCGGACCGCGGCGGCACCGAACGCGGGCAGGCCTGGACGCAGGGGACGGCCGTCATCAACCAGTACGGCTGGATCACCGCCACCGCGACCGCCGCGACACGGCACCGGGCCGTCACCGACGTCTTCCTCCACCTCTCCCGGGACAAGTCCCTCTCCCCGCACAACGACCTGCTCCGCGACCGCCGAACCGACCTCTACGCCCAGGAGAGCCCTCAGCTATGACGTCAGCCGACACCACGCCCGCGCCGGCAGCCACCGGCCCCGCGGCGGACGACGCCTGGTGGCGCACGGCCGTCATCTACCAGATCTACCCGCGCTCCTTCGCCGACAGCGACGGCGACGGCACCGGCGACCTGCCCGGCATCACCGCCCGCCTGGACCATCTGGCCGATCTCGGCGTCGACGCCCTGTGGCTCTCGCCGTTCTACCCCTCCCCGCAGGTGGACGGCGGCTACGACGTCGCCGACTACCGCGACGTCGACCCGCGCTACGGCACCCTCCGCGACTTCGACGCCCTGCTGGCCCGCGCCCACGCGGTGGGCATCCGCGTCGTCGTCGACCTCGTCCCGAACCACTGCTCCGCACAGCACCCCTCCTTCCAGGCGGCATTGGCGGCGCCGCCCGGCAGCGCGGAACGGGCCCTGTTCCACTTCCGCGACGGCCGCGGCCCTGACGGCAACCTGCCGCCCAACGACTGGACGTCGATGTTCGAGGGCCCCGCCTGGACCCGCGTCACCGAGGCCGACGGCAGCCCCGGGCAGTGGTACCTCCACCTGTTCGACCCCGGCCAGCCCGACTGGAACTGGGACAACCCCGCCGTGCGCGAGGACTTCGAGACGACGCTCAGGTTCTGGCTCGACCGCGGCGTCGACGGCTTCCGTGTCGACGTCTGCGACGCCCTCGTCAAAGCCCCCGGCCTGCCGGACTGGCCGCACCCCACCCACGGGGTCATCGAACCGGTCGACGGTGTGATGCCGCCCATGTGGGACCAGGACGGCATCCACGACATCTTCCGCGCCTGGCGCCGACTGCTGGACGGCTACGACGGCCACCGCATCCTGTGCGCAGAAGCCTGGCTGCCCCCGGAGCGCGCCGCGCGCATCATCCGCGCCGACGAGATGCACCAGGCCTTCAACTTCCGCTTCCTGGAGACTCCGTGGCAGCCGGCGGCCCTGCGCCGCGTCATCGACGAGTCCCTGGCCGCCAACGACGCCGTGGGCGCCCCCACCACCTGGGTGCTGTCCAACCATGACGTCATGCGCCACGCCAGCCGCTTCGGCTACGACGGCCCCGTCGCCCTGGAGCACGGCGTCGGCGCCGACGACCCCCAGCCCGACCACGCGCTCGGCCTGCGCCGTGCTCGCGCCGCGACCGCGCTGATGCTGGCCCTGCCCGGCTCCGCCTACCTCTACCAGGGGGAGGAACTCGGCCTGCCCGAAGTCACCGACCTGCCCGACTCCGCCCGGCAGGACCCCGTATGGGAGCGCTCCGGACACCGTATCCGCGGCCGTGACGGCTGCCGGGTCCCCTTGCCCTGGACCGCCGACGGCCCCGCCCTGGGCTTCAGCAGCACTTCCGACACCTGGCTGCCTCAGCCCTCCTCCTACGCCTCCTACGCGGCCGACACCCAACGCGACGATCCCGACTCGACCCTCAGCCTCTACCGCCGCCTGCTGTCACTGCGCCGCCGGTACGGGCTGGGTGCGGGAGAGCTCCGCTGGCTGCCGTCGCCGCCCGGGCTGCTGCGCTTCGCCAACGGCTCCGTCGAGGTCCTGGCCAACCTCACCGCCGAGCCGGTGCCCCTTCCGTCCGGGGTCCGGATACTGACCGCCTCGACGGCAGTGAGCGACCGACTGCCGGCCGAGGGGACGGTCTGGTTCGTCAGGGAGTAGCCGCGAAAGATTCCCAGCCGTCCAAAATGCCTGGTCGCGAGGGGGGTGCCTTCTTCTCCCCTTGTGGAGTGAACGATGGTTACAGCGACGGAAGCGACCGAACGGCGGCGATACCGCGCCGTCGGCCGAGTCGGTCGACAGCCGAGTCGGTCGACAGCCGGGCCGGCGCGGGGCGACCGGACCGCCGCCGTCGGCCCCGCGCGGGAGGTGCGCGTACCCGCGGACACCGAAGCGGCCGACGGACGCGGCAAGTCCGCCGTCCGGGGTTTCATCGACTCCTCCATGCACGGCAGCGGACAGGAGGACATCGACCGCTAAGGAAGGGGCGCCTCAGCCCCGGCGGCCGGGAAGCATGGCCAGGGCCTTGGAGCGCTGTGCGACAAGGTCGCCGTAGGTGCCGTCGCGCTCGGCCCAGCGGTGCATCAGGACGCCCTTCACGAGGATTTCGCGAGGGGTGGGAGTTTGCGAGAGCAACTGCATGACCTCGGCGGCGAAGTCTTCGAGCCGCAGTGCGTGCGGGTTGACCTTCTCCTGGCCCGCCGTGGCGACGGCCGGGGGGACCAGTTCGACGACGCCTACGCCGGTGCCGTCGAGTTGCGCGCGCAGCGCCTCGGAGTAGGCGTGCACCGCGGCTTTCGACGCGGCGTAGCTGGGCATGGGCGGGAACGGCAGGAAGCCGATGCCGGAGGTAACGGTGACGAAGGTGCCGGCGCCCTGCCGGACCAGGTGCGGAGTGAAGGCGTCGATGACCCGGATCGTGCCGAGCAGATTGGTGTCGATCGTCGTCGCGGCCACCTCGAAGTGCCCGGGGTCGCGCAGGTCCTCCATGTGCATGACGCCTGCCATCGTGATCACGGTGTCCAGCCCGGGGTACCGGGCGAGCACGGCGTCACGAGCAGAGGTGACCGAGGCCCCGTCGGTGACGTCGACGCTGATCGTGCCGATGCCCTCCGCGGCCTGTTCCGTCAGTGCCTCCGTGCTGCGGCCGCCGACGATCACGGTGCTGCCCGCCGCGGTGAACCGCCGGGCCAGCTCCCGCCCGATACCCGAAGTTCCGCCGACGATGAGAACGGTGCGACTGGAGAGATCCACGAAATCGTCCCTTCGATGCAGAGCGCCCTCGGCGTACCGGCCCTCGGCGCGAACAGTGCTCTTCCCGTCGCTTCCGCAACGGTGCTGTTGCAGTCTCGACGGCTTCTGCCGCGTGTGGCAGGGCTCCCGTTTTCCCTGGTCCTGTCAGGGCCCCCTCTCATGCGGGTGGACCGCATTACGGTGTCGGTATGAAGGATGGGGAATCCGGCAACCGGCTCGGCAGCTACCTTCGTGCCCGGCGCGAGCTGGTCTCACCGGCACAGGCGGGCCTCCCGCCCGGCGGCAACCGCCGTGTCCCCGGACTGCGCCGCGAAGAAGTCGCCCTGCTCGCAGGAATCAGTCCCGATTACTACCTGCGCCTGGAGCGAGGCCGTGACAGGAACCCCTCGCCACAGGTGCTCGAATCACTCGCGCGTGTCCTGCGGCTCGACGACGTCGAGCGGGCGTATCTGCTCGGCCTGGCTACGGCACGTCCTGGGGCGCCGCGCCGCAAGCGGCCCGAGCAGGTGCCGACGCGGGTGCACGAGCTGCTCGCCCACCTTCAGATTCCCGCGTTCGTCGAAGGGCGTGCGTTCGACGTCCTGGCCTCCAACCCCATGGCCGTCGCGCTTTCCCCGCGCCTTCAGCCCGGCCGGAACCGGCTTCGTTCTCTCCTCCTCGATCCCGAGGAACGAGCCTTCCACCAGGACTGGGCGAAGGCCACAGCGGATTTCGTCGCCGCCCTTCGCACCACCATCGGGGACGACACCGACAACCCCCGATATGTCGAACTCGTCGGAGAGCTCGCTCTGTCCAGTCAGCGGTTCCGCACCCTGTGGGCCCGCCACGACGTCCGCAGGCTCGACGGGGGCGCCACCACGGTCCACCACCCGGTCGTGGGTGAACTGCGCCTCTACCGGGACAAACTCCCCATCGACGACGTCATCCTCGTCGTCTATTACCCGGACAAGGACAGCGACAGCGACGAGAAGCTGCGACTCCTCGCCGCGCTGTCGTACACCGAGTCCTCCGGCACGGCACAGGACGCACCGGCGGCCGACCCGCGTCCAGGGGCCTCCTGACGCCGGCCGCGCCCCCCAGCCGCCTGCTGGACAATGCCCGAGACCATTCATGGACTCAATATCCAGATTTAGACATTGCGTCTACGAGAGCTGAGTGAGGGCGGTCAGGTGACAGACGTCGTCGACGGTGTGGAGAAAGGCGACTCCAGGGACGTCGTCACCTCGAACGCGGCCGGGGCGGACGAGCACCTCATCCGCGAGGCGGAGAGGATCGCCATTGCACTGGGCCGCATGTTCCCCGGCCTGTGCGAGGTGGTCCTGCACGACCTGCGTGATCCGCGCCACGCGATCCGGGTGATCGAGAACAACCTCTCCGGCCGCGAGGTCGGGGACTCCGTCACCGAGCTGGGTCTGGCCCGCATCGAGGATCCCGGCTACCCCAGCGTGATCCAGAACTACCCCAATCAGTTCCCCGACGGCCGCCCGGCGAAGAGCACGTCCATCGGGATCAAGAACGCCTCCGGCGAGTACATCGCGGCGCTCTGCCTGAACCTGGACGTGTCGGTGCTGTCCCCGGTGACGCTCGCGTTGTCCAATCTCGTGGCGACGGACACCGAGCACCGCGAGCAGGCTCTGGAGTCCTTGCGGGATCGCAGCGCGCGCGAACTACGCCGGACCGTGGAGGAGCTGGCGGCGGAGCGGGGCGCGACACCCAGGTCGCTGGGCCGGGAGGACAAGAAGGCGCTGGTGCGACAGCTGCGCCAGGACGGCTATTTCGACTCGCGTGATGCCGCACAAGCCATCGCGGATCTGCTGGGCGTGTCCCGGGCGACCGTCTACAACTACGCCAAGTAAGGGGCACTCGTGGATGCAGCACGCTCGGCCACGGGTCCGGGGCCCGCCGCCCCGTCCGCCCCTGGCCTGCGGCCGGCCGCCCGCCCTCTTCTGCACATCACCGAGGAGCGGACAGCCACGGTCGTGGACGAGGCTCCGGCCTTGGAAGCGGCCCGCTCCGCATTCACCGCCACGGTCGAGAGCGCGGCCTTTCCCGCTCTCGCCGTACACGGGTCCGATCCGCGCAATCGGTTCACCCTCAAGCCGGCCGCGTCCGCGACCCACGCTGGGGTGAAGATCGGCACCTACTGGCCGGGCAACACCGATCACGGACTACCACGGCATCATTCCACCCTGCTGCTGTTCGACCAGACGATCGGCAGGGTCGCGGCCGTGTTGGAGCTCGGTACCGCGAACGCCTACCGGACCGCCGCCGCCGACGCTCTGGCCGTCGACCTGCCGGCCCGCGCCGGCACCACCACGCTGGCCGTCTTCGGCACCGGTCATCAGGCCGGCTACGAGATCGCGGCCGTCAGCCGTGTCCGGCCCATCGCCGAGGTCCTGGTCGTGGGACGCACAGCCGAGCGAGCCGAGCGGATGGCCGCGGTGCAGACGGCCCGGGGGCACAATGCGCGCAGCGTGAACGCCGAGGAAGCCTGTGCCCGGGCCGACGTGATCGTCACCGCCACGACCGCCCGGGCCGGCACTCCCCCGCTGTTCGAGGCCGCGTGGGTCCGGCCCGGCACGCACATCTCGTGCATGGGCGCCGACGCCCCCCCAAACTTCCGCGCATCGTCCAACTGCTGCGCCGCGGCGTCACCCTGCGCATCCTGCTGGACAGCACGGAGCAGGCACAGTTCGTCGCCCGAGCCTCCCGGGAGGCCGGCCTGTCCCTTCCCGCCCAGATCGAGATCGACTGCGACGGCCACCGCGGTGGTCTCACGGCCGACGCGCCGCAACTCGTCCAGATCGGACGCGTCTTGCACGGGGCGGGATGTCTGGACGGAGTGCTGACGCACGCGGGCGAGTCCTACTTCGCCAACAGCGCCGAGGAACAACGCCTCGCGGCGAAGAACGAACGCGACACCGCCGTCGTCGCGGCGGAGCGACTGCGCGCTGCCGGCCTGCCCGTGGCCACCGTCAGCGTCGGCTCCACCCCCACCGCTCACGCGGCCGAGGATCTCACCGGCGTCACCGAACTACGCGCCGGCAACTACGTCTTCTTCGACCTGGTGATGGCCGGCCTCGGTGTCTGCCACGTCGAGGACATCGCCCTGTCGGTCGTCGTCACCGTCATCGGCCATCGCCCCGAATACGGCTGGATCGTCACCGACGGCGGCTGGATGGCCATGTCCCGCGACCGCGGCACCGCCGCCCAGGCGCAGGACCAGGGCTACGGCCTGGTCACCGACCTGGACGGCAACCTCATTCCCGACCTGGTCATGACCGCGGCCGGCCAGGAACACGGCACCCTCACCACCCGCGACGGCGGTCGCCTTCCCGACCTGCCCGTCGGCACCCGCCTGCGGGTCCTGCCCAACCACGCCTGCGCCACCGCCGCCCAGCACCAGACCTACCACGTCATCGACGGCATCCGGCCCACGAGTACCGCACCGGAGATCCACAGCGTCTGGCCGCGGGTCACCGGCTGGTGACCGATACGCACACCGGCTCGTTCGGTGGAGCGCGGCGAGTACAGCATGATCCAGTGGTCCCGTTCGGGGTCGTGGAGCATCTCGATGTCGAACCCCAGCCGGCCGCGCGTGGGGTGGCGCATGCGCTTCACCGCTGAGCGCCAGGCGCCGACCTCTCCCCGCTCCCAGCGGTCGCGGAAGCGCGTGCTGGTCGCCGCCAGTTCGGCGACCAGGGAGCGGAGGTAGGCATCGTCGGGACAGCGGCTGGGCGCCGTGCGGAGTTCCGCTGCGGCCACCCCGGTGACCTGTTCGGCTCCGTCCTCGCCGAGCAGGTCGGGGAGTGCGGTGGCGGTGAAGGCCTGGTGGGCGATGTTGTGTCCGTATCGGCCCGTGGCCGACAGCGCTCGCCATCCGGCAGGAGGAAAGCGCACGCGAGGCCGCGGGAGCCTTCGGCGAACAGACGTGGTTCACCGGCCCGGTCGCCATGATCCAGGACGCCGCGATCGACGTCGTCACGGTCTCGGTCAAGGTCCCGGCCACCGTGCCTGGTCCTCGCAGCCCTTCAAGCGGGTGAAGCCGTCCACCGCCAGACGCCACTGGGGACTTCTCCCGCCGAGACCCGTATGCGCGCGCAGGCGGCCCGGGTGACGAAGGGCGGGCCCACTCCGTCCGGAGCCGGCCAACGCCGGCCACCTCGAATCCGCGCTGCGTGCGGAGTGCACTGCTCGACTACCCACTGTCACGTTCGCGGGCCCACTCGCGACGCTCACAGGGTTTGTCGACTCGCATCGGATCCGGGTCCGCGTCGAGCTGCTCCCGTCGGCGCGGGAACTCGAACCCCGCCTGGAACGACTCCTGTTCTGTCAGCGGCCCCAAGTACCACCTCCCGGTTCTCAAGACCGGATGACAGCCACACACAGGAGGCACCTCGTGAAGCGCAGGCACTTTCTACGCCGGACGACAACGGCAGGGGCGGCAGCCCTGGGAGCGGGGATGCTCACAGTCACGGCTTCAGGCGTCGAAGCAGCGGGAGGTGCCTCGCGAAGGACGAGACCACTGCGTGTCGACATCATCATGTTCGACGGAGTCGAGGAACTGGACTGCATCGCTCCGTACGAGGTCTTCTCGGCTGCCGCCATGCACAGCGCGAGCGGGGTCGAAGTCCGCTACGTCACGACCGGTCGGCCGAGACTGATCCGCTGCGCGTACGGAACGGGAATCCACGTGAAACACCGTTGGGCTCCGCAGGATACGGATCTGGTCGTGGTTCCGGGTGGCGGCTACGCACGTCGCGAAGGCCCCGGCATCTGGGCCGAGATCGAAAGCGGCGCGATCCCGCGAGCACTTGCCGCCGCTCCCCGCAGCGGGCTGACGATCAGCTCGCTCTGCACTGGGGCGGTGCTGCTGGCAGCGGCCGGACTGACCAAGGGACGCCCGTGCACCACGCACCACGGCGCGAAGGCGTACCTGGAAGGACAGGGCGGTGTCTTCAAGAACGCCCGCGTGGTCGACGACGGGGATCTCGTCACCGCCGGAGGTATCACCTCAGGGTTGGACCTGAGCCTGTGGCTGGTCGGACGCGAACTGGGGTCGGACGCCGCGACAGGCGTCGAGGTCATGCTGGAGTACGAGGCCCGCGGAACAGTCTGGCAACGGCCCTGATCGCAGAGCCCCTCGACGAGCGCCGAGGGCTGCGGGCGAGACACCGTGTTCCCTCACCTTCCTTCTCACGGACCGCGGAGAAGGGACGAGTCGGTTGCTCACCGGGGCCTTCCCGCTTCGAATGCGCGGTGCCCGTACGCGGTTCGCGGCGACCGCAACGGGCACCACCGGCCAGACGACACCGCCAACGCGGCCTGGCCGGCTGCCCGTCCCCGCGCCTGTCCGCCCGTAGGGCACATGGCTGGAATGAACGGGCACGGGGAACCCTCCGGGCGGCCGCGACCGGCATGTGCGGAGGCATACGGCTCAGACGTCGGCAGGAAGCGTCTGCTCACACCAGATGACCTTGCCGTACGGCGTCTGCTGTGTGCCCCAGCGCTGAGTGAGCTGCGCGACGAGCATCAGGCCACGGCCGCCCTCGTCGAACACTCGGGCTCTGCGCAGATGCGGCGCTGTGCTGCTGCCGTCGATCACCTCGCAGATCAGCGACCGGTCGCGGATGAGGCGTAGTTGGATGGGAGTGCCGCCGTAGCGGATGGCGTTCGTCACCAGCTCGCTGACCACGAGCTCGGTGACGAACCCGGCCGCCTCACACCCCCAGTCGTGCAATTGGCGGACGACGTGTGCGCGGGTTCCCGACACCGCTTCGGGGTCGGCGGGCACATCCCAGGTGGCGACCCGGTCGGCGTCGAGCTGCCGAACCCGTGCCAGCAGCAGCGCGGCGTCGTCGGTTCGATGGTCCGGCAAGAGCGCTTCGACGACCTGGTCGCACAGGGCGTCCGGCGGGGCGTGGCCGCCCGACAGTTCGCGCAGCAGCCGTTCAAGTCCTGTGCCCACGTCCTGCTGCCGGGACTCGATCAGACCGTCGGTGTAGAGCGCGAGGAGGCTGCCCTCCGGCAGCTCCACCTCGGTGGACTCGAACGGCAGTCCGCCCAGACCGAGGGGAGGGCCGGCCGGCAGGTCCAGGAGAGCGGACGTCCCGTCCGGCCGCACCACGGCCGGGAGGGGGTGGCCGGCGCGGGCAAGGCAGCAGCGACCGGATGCCGGGTCGTAGACGGCGTACAGACAGGTGGCTCCGATCTCGCTCGCGGCCAAGCCCTCCGCACCTGTCTCGGACTCGGACGCCAGTCGGATGACGAGGTCGTCCAAGTGGGTCAGCAGTTCGTCCGGAGGCAGGTCGACGTCTGCGAGGGTGCGCACCGCGGTGCGCAACCGGCCCATGGTCGCCGAGGCTTGGAGGCCGTGACCGACCACGTCGCCGACCACGAGGGCCACCCGCGCCCCGGACAGGGGAATGACGTCGATCCAGTCGCCGCCCACACCGAGCTCGGGAGCGCCCGGTAGATAGCGAAAGGCCGCCTGCACGGCGGACTGCTCGGGAAGTCGCTGAGGCAGCAGACTCCGCTGCAAGGTCAGGGCCGCCGCGCGCTCCCGTGTGAAACGCCGGGCGTTGTCCAGGCAGACCGCGGCTCGGGCCACCACTTCCTCCGCCAGGGACAGGTCCTCGTCGTCGAAGGACTTGGAGTGCCGCGACCGGAGGAACATCGCCACACCCAGCGTCGTACCGCGGGCATCCACGGGCACGGTCATCCAGGAATGGAATCCGTACTCCCGCACCTTGGCCGTGCGCAGCGGGTCCTCCAGCACCCAGGCCGCCTCGCTCGGGGTCCGGTACAGCACGGAACGCCCGGTGGCCAGGCAGTGGGCTTGCGCCGAGTTCGCCGGGTAGAAGTCCACGTCGCCCACGGGGACCACGGCTTCGGGTGTGCCTTCGTGAATGGACCGGTTGGCCACCCGGCGCAGCTCGGCCCCCGCGGCCGGACCGTGCGGGGGCTCCTCACCCGTGAGGAGCGCGTCCACCAGGTCGACACACACGAAGTCGGCAAGCCGCGGGACCGCCAGATCGGCCAGTTCCTGCCCGGTGCGCATCACATCCAAGGTGCGGCCGATGCTGATGCTGGCTTCGTTCAGCAGCGCCAGTCGCTCCTGAGCGCTGCGCCGCTCGGCCGTGTCGGTCACCGTGACGCACACGCCGACCACTCGGTCCGCCGGGCCACGCAGGGGGGCCAAGGAGGCGGTGAGACGCCGTTCACGAACGAGGTCGGGCGTGGTCGTGCCCCGCACGAGGGGGCCCTCATCCGACCGCCCGGTCTCCAGCACCCGGCGCATCCGTGCTTCCCACTCCTTGGCTCCGGCCCCGATCAGGGCTGCGGACAAGCGCTGACCGACGTGCTCCTCATCGGATACGCCCAGCAATCGCCGCATCTCCCCGTTCTGCAGTACGCAGTGCAAGTGGACGTCGTAGATCGCCACCGCGACGGGGCACTCGGTCTGGAACCAGTGCGTCAGCGTCTGGCCCGTCGGAAACGTCTCCTCCGTCTCCCGGGCCAGCAGCCACAGCGGTTCCTCACCGATGGCGCCGCCCAGGCGAGACGCCCGTACGGGCACCTGCCGGCTGTCACTCTCCGGGCGCCGGATCCCGAGCGTGCCGTGCCATTCGTCCGGGCCGGTCAACCATTGGGGCTGTGTCCCCAGCAGGTCAGCCACCGGGCGGCCGACGGCCTCGGTGGAGTCGAGACCGACCAAGAGGGACGCACTGGTGCTCCAGGCCACGACACGGCCGCGAGCATCCGTCACGGCGAGGGGCGCACCCGGGTCCCCGGAGCACATGTGCACTCCGGGAGACGCGATGACACCGTCATCCATGCCTTCCAGAGTGGCCCCGGGGCAGTGAACAATCAACCGGCGGGTGGCGACGTGGCCTCACAGCACTGCCGACCAGCAGGGGCGGCGAGTGCCCCTGTGATCACGCGCAGCCGGTTCGAGGCATCGCGCGGTCGCCGCAGCCGCCGCACTTCCGCGCAGGTGTGATCGTCCCTGAGCCGGACTGCGCCAGCCGTCACCGAAGAGGCGCGCGACGGCCATCACGATCGGGGTGGCGGCGATGCCCAGCGGCGCCACCCGGGGCGACCCCTGGGTGATGTCCTCCAGGTGGAGCGCGGACCAGTCGTTCATGGAGCCTTCGACGAGCTCCGCGAAGACCATGGCGCAGCCGAGCCAGAGCACTGCCTGGGTCGGTCGGGTGAACCCGCGACGGCGCTTGCCCTCCTTCTGCTCGGCGACCGGCCCGGACGAGGCGGCGGGGACGTCGTCGGTCCAGTGCCGTCGGCCAGTCGGGGGCCTCGGACAGCACGGGGGTGTGGCCACCAGGCTGAGCCGGGACGCAGGGCGACGCGGCGTGCCCCGGGGCGCTGCGTCAGGAACGTGATGAGCGGAAGGGAAGCCGTCACGCTCGCCCCGGTGGCCACGAGCAGCAGGCCCACCTCGCCGGTGCCCGGATGGAGGTCCTTGAGGGCGAGGATCCGGGAGGCCCGGGCGGCGTACTGGATCCCGAGGAAGCAGAACAGCGCGATGGCCAACCGTGTTCTCGCCGTAGCGCTCCGGGAGCCGGACCCGCGGGTGGGCCCGACAGCCGTGCGCGGCCCCTCCCCCTTCACGACCTGAGCTGCGCCGGCTGCTCGCCGCCCGGGCTGCTGCGCTTCGCCAACGGCTCCGTCGAGGTCCTGGCCGATCTCACCGCCGAGCCGGTGCCCCTTCCGTCCGGGGTCCGGGTACTGACCGCCTCGACGACCGTGAGCGACCGACTGCCGACCGAGGGAACGGTCTGGCTCGTCAGGCAGTAGCCCCGAAGGAGCCCCGGCGCGTCCGTCATGCCTGGTCGCAAGGGGTGCACTCCCTGCCCGCTCCAGTGGAGTGAACGATGGTTACAGCGACGGAAGCGACCGAACGGCGACAATACCGCGCCGTCGGCCGAGCCGGTCGACAGCCGGGCCGGCGCGAGGCGACCGGACCGCCGCCGTCGGTCCCGCTCGAAAAGTGCGCATACCCGCGGACGCCCAACCGGTCGACGAACGCGGCAAGTTCGTCGTCCCGGGCTTCATCGACTCCCACGCGCACGGCAGCGGACAGGCAGAGATCGACCTGCCGCTGCTCCCCGCGAACGGTGTCACCACCGCGCGCGACCTGAACGGTCAGGCACCGCTGTACGCAGGGCGTGAGCCGATCGCCGCCGCATCACCGTCTGTGCACGCACCCCGCGCGTCCAGCCGCCTGCTCTGCCCCGTGGCACCCGCGACCGAAACCGCTCGCGGGTGCCGGCCAACCGGCCTGGTCAACTCCGCTTGTCTCCGCGTCAGATACCCTTTCACGCGTCGTGCGGCCGGTCTGCGGAGACCGCCCGGGGGTGCCGGAGGCGGCGACCCACCGCTCGGCCTGGTCGCCAGGCGCCACATGGTCGGCCGGGGGCTCGGGTTGTGTGGTCACGCCGATGCTCGGGGGTGATACTGGGAGGCATGTCCGCGTCCCCTTCATCCCCGGCACCGAGCGCATACGAGTTGCTGCGCCGGCAGTGCTCCCTGCGGCTTCCCGCGTCATTGGACGAGCACACCGGTCCGGTGGCCGGCACGGTGGACCTGCCGTTGCACGTCGCCTGGTCCGGCCGCCGCACCTACGGGCTCGGCCAGCCCCGCTCCCGGATGAGCCTGTACCGCACGGTGCTGGCCGAAGGGCAGTCTCAGGACCTGATCGCCCTCCTCAACCGCGACCTGCTCGTCGCCCAGTGGCCGGTCCTACGGACGCTGATCAGCCGTCCGCTCCGCGAGGCGTGGGAGGACCGCTTCCCCGAACTGCCCACGGACAGGGCAGCCACTGCCGCGTGAAGCTCTCCGCGCTGCATCGTCGTCTCCTCGCCGACATTCTCGACATCGGAACCCCCTTCCCTCTCGCGCTCACCGGCGGCTGCGCCGTGCAGGTCCACGGCTTGGTGGACCGCCTCTCCCAGGATGTCGACGTGGCCACCGAGAATCCTGCGCCGATCGGCGACATCGTCCGCTCGGTGAGCGACGGGCTCACGGAGCGTGGCTGACAGGTCGAACAGATCGAGATCAGGGCGCTGACCGGTCGGCTCCTCGCCACCGCCCCCGGCACGGGGGAGCAGTGTGAGATCGACGTCCTGAAGGAGGTCCTCTGGCATCCACCGACGTCGAGCGAGTACGGCCCGGTGCTGTCACTGGACGATGTCATCGGGACCAAGGTGCGGGCACTCGCCGACAGAGGCGCGGTGCGCGACCTGATCGATGTCCACGCCGCCTCTCGACGCCGGTCCAGAGCGGACCTCGAGAACCTCGGTCGGCGCCATGCGGGGTACGCCTTCAGCCTCGAGGACCTTCGCGACCGCCTCGTCGGAGCGGAGTGGTGGGGTGATCAGGATTACGCCGACTACGGCCTTCGGCCCGAGGAGATCGACGCCCTGCGGGCCTGGGCTCTGCAGTGGGCCACCGACATCGGCGCACGCCTGCAGGCGGAGGAAGAACCCGAGGATCTTTGATCCCGCTCCGGGTCAGCGCGGCGGTTCATGTCCGCGCGAGCGCGCCGCGCCCCGCGGGCCGGCCCCGAGTGTGTTTCCTCAGCCCCGATCCGACGACAGGCCCTGACCGCCGTTCGCACGGTGTGGCGCGACCCGTCGCACGGCGTCGGTTGCGACACACCGGCGGCCTGTGCGACGACGCCCACGCCTGTGGCGCCAAGGCCCCGGCTGCAGAAGACCTGCTCGCGCCCTCGACGAGCCGTTTCCGGCACTCCTGCAAGGCCTCTTGACTTACCAGGTGACAAGGGCGGCGTGTTCCGGCCACCGGGCCCCCGGGGCGAAACGGCGGGCGCGGGTACGGCCGACCGCGCACTGCTTGGTTCGCGGTGCTGAAGGTCGTCGCTATCAGCCCGTTCCTGACGCCCGGCGTCCACGGCGACCCCCGGTGTCGTCCAGCACGAGCCGGGCAGGCATCGCGAACCGGTGGCGTCCAGTGACCCAGAACGGGCGTACGGATACCCGCCGGCGTCGACATCTCCGCCAGCCCCTGGGTCACCCACCGGCACCCCGACCACTGGCCGGATGCCGACCGCTTCGACCCGGCCCGCTTCACGCCCGAGGCGGAGGCGGGTCGCCCGCGCTACGCGTGGTTCCCCTTCGGCGGCGGCCCGAGGGCGTGCATCGGCCGGCATGTGTCGATGCTGGAGTCGGTGCTCGGACTGGCCGTCCTGCTACGGGAGTTCGAGTTCACGGACACGCAGGCGGGAGAGGTGCCACCGGGAGCGGGTATCACGCTGATGGCCGTGGGACCCGCACCGGTCCGAATCACGGCACGCTCCCGACGAACGCCGCGGCAGTGGTCGCTCGGCCGCTGGTCCCGGTCCCGCACCTGGTTTCCGGCGCCCCGATCGGCCGGCCGGAGGCGCCGTCTCTTCAGCCGGCTCGCTTCAAGCGCCACACCCTGGCCGCTGTCGGCCGCGTCGTAGTGCCACGCGTCGGCGCTGCCTACCGGGACACAGTGGCCGTGACAGGTCAGGCGTTGTCGGCGGTGAAGGGGCCGCCCTCGCCGAAGGCGAGTCGTGCGAAGTTCTCGCCGATGCGTCGGTGCCCATCGGGGTCGGGGTGGACCTCGTCGGGGAGCGGGAACTCGTCGTAGTCCTTCTCCCCGTAGAGGTCACGGCCGTCGAGGTAGTGCAGATTCGGGTCCTCGGCGGCCCGCTGGGTGACGATCCGGGCGAGTTCCTCCCGGATGACGGTGAGCGTCAGGCGCCCTGCGGCCCGTTCGGCAGGGTCGCCCGTCGCCTTGAACTTCAGGGTGCCGTCGGAGAAGTCGGGCATGAGAGGGCCGGGGGTGTCCTCCTGGACCGGGCACCAGACGGGCGAGACGACCAGAAGCGGTGTGGTCGGATGACCCTCACGGAGGGTGTCGAGGAATCCGTGGACGGCGGGGCCGAAGGCGCGCAGGCGCATCGCGTCGGTGTTGACGATGTTGATGCCGATCTTCACGCTGATCAGGTCCGCCGGGGTGTCACGCATCGCGCGGGCAGTGAACGGATCGAGCAGCGCGCTGCCACCGAATCCGAGGTTGACCAGCTCCACATCGCCCAGGGCCGCGGCCAGTGCCGGCCATACGGCGGTCGGATGGGCGGCGTTGGAGCCGTGGCTGATGGAACTGCCGTGATGCAGCCACACTCTGCGTCCGCCGTCCGATGCGGGTGCGACGGGAGCGTTGGTGCGCAGGGCGATCAATTCGGTGATCTCCGTGTGCGGGAGCCAGATCTCGATGTGCTTGTCGTGCGCCGGCAGGTCGGTGAAGCGTGCGGTGCCGGCGGGTCCCTCGTGCAGTTCGGAGGTCTGGGTGATCATGTCGGTGATCACCCGGACATTGCCGCCGGGCACGGTGGCCTGGCCCGCCAGGCGGCCGTCGACCCGCAGGTCGTAGACACCGTCCGCGGGGGCCGGGAAACCCTGGTAGGCGCGTTTGGTGGGCAGGGTGTCCAGTTCGACGGCAGTGGCCCTGGTGCGGAAGACGAGCCGTACCCCGGACGGCTGAGCTTCGGCCAGCGTCAGCTGCTCGTCGGGGATCTGCCGGCGCGCCCAGGCAGGCAGCCGGTGCGGAAGAAGACCACGCGCGGTCGGTTCGAGATCGAGGAAGCCGCGCAGGACGTCAGCGGTGATGGGGGTGACGGTCCAGCCGTACTCGGTACTCATGAATTCCGGTCCTATCGTCGAAGATGCATGGATCACGGGCACTCGGCGCGGTGGAACCCGCACGTCCCGTGATGTGTGATCCGGCGGTCAGGAGCCGCCCTGGTTGCGCAGCAGAGCGTCGAGCGAGTCCAGCGTCCAGAGCCAGGACTCCTGCGAATCGACTTCGGTGTGGCTGAAACCTCCGGCCAGTTCCAGGCTGATGTAGCCGTGGAAAACGCTCCCCAGCATGCGTACCGCGTGCGTCTGCTCCGGCTCCGCCAGGTGGTAGGCACGCAGGAGGGCGCGTGTCATCTGGGCGTGCCGGACACCGGCGCTGGCGGCCGCCATCTCGGAGTCGAGTCTGAGCCGGGTGGCGTCGTAGCGTCCGGGGTGCTCCCGGGCGTAATCGCGGTAGGCGCCCGCGAACGCGACCAAGGCGTCCTTGCCGGCCCGGCCGGCCAGGACGTCGGAGACCCGGTCGGCCAGTTCCTCCAGCGCGAACAGCGTGATCCGCGTCTTGAGGTCCCGCGAGCTCTTGACGTGCGAGTACAGACTCGCCGCCTTCACGTCGAACCGCCGAGCGAGCGCGGAGACGGTCACCTGGTCGAACCCGACCTCGTCGGCGAGTTCCGCCCCCGCCCGGATCAGGCGCTCCGGAGTAAGCCCTGCTCGTGCCATAACCACCCTTCCGTTGATCTATAGTCATTATGGATTTGCCTATGAGCTTTAGGCAAATTAGCCTGCCGTTATGAAGGCACTCACCGAGCAAGAGATCCGCAGGGCGTTCGTGAACTGCACCAAAGGCGAGGCCAAGCGCCTGTCCGTGCCCCGCGATCTGGCCGAGCGTCCGTGGGACGATCTGGACTTCCTCGGCTGGCGGGATCCTCAGGCTCCCGACCGGGCCTACCTCGTCACCGAACTCGAGGGCCGGCCGACGGCCCTCGCCCTGCGCAGCACCGGTGCCACCGCCTGGCAGACTCGACGCAGCATGTGCTCGATCTGCATGACCACGCACTCCGGAGGCGTCTCCCTCATGGTCGCGGCGAAGACCGGCAAGGCCGGGCAACAGGGCAACACGGTGGGCGTCTACATATGCAGCGACCTGGCCTGCTCGCTGTATCTGCGAGGCAAGAAGGAGATGGGCATGGGCGCACAGCTCCACGAGACGCTCACCCTGGAGGAAAAGATCCAGCGGACCACCGGGAACCTCGCCGCGTTCATCACCAGGGTCAGTTCCTGAGACGATCAGGCGCGCACGCGCGGTCAACACGTCGGACGACGAGTACCCGGGGTGGCGGCGCGGTGGCCTGGCGGTCCGGGTCGGCCGCGGTGCTGGGCCGGCCGGGCGGCCAGCGGCAGGGGGCCGGGTCGGGACGCGATCGGTTCGGGCTGGCAAGACACGGGCCCGGTGAGCACAGCGCGCCTCGTTCTGCCGTCGGCCGGCGACGGGGGCCCGCGCCGGTGTCCGAAGAGACCGTCGAGGAGGGTGCGGGTCCGAGGTTCCCTTCCCGGCCGGGGACGCACGCCGAGTGACCAGCGGATTCGCACCCTCGCCCACCGGCATGCCACGACTGAGGGCCCGCGGGGCCGCACTCGTCCGGCACCGGTGCAGACCCGCGGGGCACCATGTCGTCAGGGTGAGGACATCGCGCCTCAATACGGCCGGTCGCCGACGATGGTGACTCGCCCCATCAGCCGGAAGTCGGGGTGGTAGTCGCTGACCGTTCACCCATGCCCTCGCCGACCGGGAAGCCCGGCTCACGACAGCAGGCGCGGATGTGCCGAGCCGCCAGGAGCACGTGGAGCACGTGATCAGCCTGGGCGCAGCCATGCTGGCCGTCGACGGCAGCCCGTCGACCGACACCGCAGGTGATCAGGGCGGCCAGGAGCACCCAAAGGGTGGGAGTGCGGGACGTGCGGTGAGGCGCAGCGCTCGGCCGGCGGACTGAACCTGCCCCGGCGGCTGCCACGAAGTGACTGCGGACCGGCTCGGGGAGCGCGCAGGTGGAGGCCACAGACGCACGATCGCCTCACGGGACGCGGGCACCTACGGTGACGGTTCAACACGTGGATCAGTGCGGGCACCGCTCAGGACACGCCGGCCACACAGAACAGCCGGCGAAGACGTCACCGACGCCGAAGGCCCGGACGGCAGCCTCTGGTGGTTGCCGCTTCACCTGCGAACACCCCGCCGGGGCATGAGTTCGTACGACTCGGGCCCCGGTCGGAGGTGTCGGATCCCCACAGGTGCCGGCCGGTCCCTGCGGCGGCCAGGGGGCAAGGCGTCATCGAGGTGGCTTTATCCGAAGCGTCGCCGCGCGAAGTCGAGTTCGGCGTCGTCAGCCGCGCACGCACTGCTCGATCACCGCGGCGACGTGGGCCGTGGCAGGGGAATTGCGACCGGCCCGGCGTACCAGGAGAAGGTCGACCGTTTCGGGATCCGCCAATGACACGTACGTAACGCCCTCCAGGCTGAGACTTCGCACCGACTGGGGAACGAGGGCCACGCCATGCCCCGCCGCCACGAACACCACCAACGTCGCCGTCTCACTGACCTCCACCAGGGGCGAGGGTTCGAAGCCGGCGCGGCGGCACGCCGCCAGCACCCGGTCGTACATGGAGGAGCGTGCCTGGGAGGGATGGATCACGAACGGTTCGCCGGCCAGCTCCTCCAGAGCCACGACGCGGCGGCTCGCGAGCGGATGAGGGGACGGGAGCACCGCCACGAGAGGCTCGGAACGCAGCGCGGTGACGTGGACGCCTTCGCCGGGCGCAGCCTGCCGGACCACCACCAGGTCGTAGGTGTGGTCGAGCAGCCCCTCGATGAGCCGAGGGGCGAGGACCTCCCCCCGCAGGTCCATGGCCACCGCCGGGAGCTGTGCCCTCACGGTCCGCGCGACCCGCGGCAGGAGGTCGTAGGTCGCCGTCCCGATGAACCCGACGGAGACACGGCCCGCCCGCCCTGCCGCCAGCTCGTGCATGTGGGCGCGCGCGCGTTCCTCCCCTCCGACGAGGGTCCGGGCGTGATCGGCGAGTTGCCGGCCGGCTTCCGTCAGTGCGACGTGCCGTGTGGTCCGGTCGAACAGGAGGACGCCCAGCTCGCCCTCCAACTGTTTGATCTGCTGGGACAGGGCCGGTTGCGCCACGTGCAGGCGGGTTGCCGCGCGTCCGAAATGGCACTCCTCGGCGACGGCGAGAAAGTACCGGAGCTGACGAATCTCCATCAAATTTTTATAACACGGTCTTATCAATCCATAAGAATTGAGTGTTGGACGCGATGGAGTGCGCATCCCTACGGTGACGGAATGACCGAAAGCTATGTATACGCGGCAGCGAGAACGCCCTTCGGACGGTACGCCGGCGCCCTGGCGGAGGTGAGGCCCGACGACCTCGCCGCGCAGGCCATCGGCGGGGTCCTCGCCAAGACACCCGAGCTGGATCCCGCTGAGATCGGCGACGTCGTCTGGGGCAACGCCAACGGCGCCGGTGAGGACAACCGCAACCTGGGGCGGATGGCCGCCCTGCTGGCGGGTCTCCCCACCTCCGTTCCGGCCACGACGGTGAACCGCCTGTGCGGATCCTCGCTCGACGCGGCCATCATCGCCTCACGTGCCATCGAGACGGGCGACGTCGACATCGTGCTCTGCGGCGGAGCCGAGTCGATGAGCCGGGCACCCTGGGTCCTCCCCAAGCCCGCGCGCGGATTCCCCGCGGGGGACGTCACCGCGGTGTCGACCACGCTGGGCTGGCGGCTGGTCAACGAGCGGATGCCGAAGGAGTGGACCGTTTCCCTGGGGGAGGCGAACGAACAGCTCGGCGACCGTTTCGGCATTCCTCGCGAACGCCAGGACGCCTTCGCGGTCCGCTCCCACACCCTGGCCGACCAGGCATGGAACGCGGGTTTCTACGACGATCTGGTCGTGCCGGTCGAGACGGGAACCGCCGGCACCGTCCACCGGGACGAGGGAATCCGTCCCGGCTCCACGGTCGAGAAGCTCGCCGGGCTCAAGCCCGCTTTCCGGCCCGACGGTGTCATCACGGCCGGCAACGCCTCCCCTCTCAACGACGGTGCGTCGGCCGTGCTGCTCGGATCCGCCGACGCCGCCACCCGCATCGGCGACACGCCTCTCGCCCGGATCGCCGGCCGTGCCGCGACCGCGCTCGACCCGCAGATGTTCGGGTTCGCACCGGTGGAAGCGGCCGCCCGAGCGCTGAAGAACGCCGGCGTCTCCTGGGCCGATGTCTCCGCCGTCGAGCTCAACGAAGCCTTTGCCGTGCAGTCGCTGGCGTGCGTCGACGCCTGGGGAGTCGATCCGGACATCGTCAACACCAAGGGCGGAGCCATCGCGATCGGCCACCCCCTGGGCGCGTCCGGAGGAAGGATCCTGGGCACCCTCGCCCACCGGCTCCGCGAGTCCGGCGACCGGTGGGGTGTCGCGGCCCTGTGCATCGGTGTCGGTCAGGGCCTCGCCGTCGTACTCGAGAACGTGACGGGGAGGAAGCGATGAGCGCGCGGCTGTACGACGACGCGGACGAAGCGGTCGCCGGAATCCGGCATGGCTCGACCGTGCTGATCGGGGGATTCGGCATGGCCGGCATGCCGGTGGCGCTGATCGACGCGCTCCTCAGACAGGGCGCCGCCGATTTGACCGTGGTGTCCAACAACGCCGGCAACGGTGACACCGGACTCGCCGCCCTGCTCGCCGCGGGACGCGTCCGCAAGGTGATCTGCTCCTTCCCCCGCCAGGCGGACTCGTATGTGTTCGACGAGCTGTACCGGGCGGGAAAGGTCGAACTGGAGGTCGTCCCGCAGGGCAACCTCGCTGAACGGATCAGGGCCGCGGGCGCGGGAATCGGAGCCTTCTTCTGTCCCACCGCGGTGGGCACCCTCCTCTCGGAGGGCAAGGAGACCCGGGAGATCGACGGCCGCACCTACGTACTGGAGTACCCGATCAGGGGCGATGTGGCGCTCATCGGTGCCTACCGCGCCGACCGCCTGGGCAATCTCGTCTACCGCAAGACCGCCCGCAACTTCGGACCGGTCATGGCGACCGCGGCGACCACGGTGATCGCGCAGGTACGTGAGATCGTCGGGACCGGCGAGCTCGATCCGGAGGCCGTGGTCACCCCCGGCATCTATGTCGACCGAGTGGTGCAGGAGGTGGATCGGACATGAACCCGGCCATGGGCACATCGCACAGGAACGCCCCGCTGGACAAGCACGAGATCGCGGCCCTGGTGGCCGAGCAGATCCCCGACGGCGCGTTCGTGAACCTCGGCATAGGCCAGCCGACACTCGTCGCCGACCACCTGCCACCCGGCACCGGTGTGGTGCTGCACACCGAGAACGGCATGCTCAACATGGGCCCCGCCGCCCGGGGGGACGACGTCGACCCGGATCTGACCAACGCCGGCAAGGTACCCGTCACCGAGCTGCCCGGGGCGGCCTACTTCCACCATGCGGACTCCTTCGCCATGATGCGCGGTGGGCACCTGGACATCTGCGTGCTGGGCGCCTACCAGGTCTCCGCCGGGGGTGACCTGGCGAACTGGCACACCGGGGCGCCCGATGCCATCCCCGCCGTCGGCGGGGCCATGGACCTGGCGATCGGCGCCAAGCAGGTGTTCGTGGTGATGACTCTCTTCACCAAGGACGGCATGCCCAAGCTGGTGCGCGAATGCAGTTACCCCCTCACCGGGCTCGGTTGCGTCGACCGCGTCTACACCGACCTCGCGGTGTTCGACATCGCGCCCCGGGGAGTCAGCGTCACGCACACCTTCGGCACCACCTTCGACGAGCTCGCCGCACGGCTGGACATACCTCTGCTGGATGCCACCAAGCCGTGAGACGCGCAGTCCTCACCGAATTGCCGCGGTCGACGCGCGTTCGATCAGATGAGGGCTCTGGGGAACCACCACTCTGCGTGGTTCCCCTCCCGCGGCCATGTCCAGGGCGAGTTCGACCGCTTGGATGCCGAGTTCCTTGACCGGGAGAGCGACGGTCGTGAGCGCCGGCGTCAGAAAGCCGGCCAGATCGTCGTCGTGCAGAGCGATGATCGAGAGCTGCCCGGGAACCGCGAGGCCCATCGCCCGGGCCGCCGCGAGCGCGCCCACTCCCATGGGGAAAGTCGCCGCGAAGATCGCGGTCGGTCGGTTCGCCTCAGCCGCCAGAAGCCGTTGCGCACCGCTGAAGCCGGCGGCGTAGTCACGCCCTTCGAGCGAGACGGTGAGCGCATCGGCTCCGGCCGAGCGCATCGCCTCCCGAAACCCGTGCCGGCGCCGGACCATGGTGTCGAGGGACGGCGGGCCGAAAATGCCGCCGATCCGCCGGTGGCCGAGATCCGCCAGACGCTGCACCGCGAGAGCCGCCGCGTCGCCGTCGCGCAACACCACACTGGCTTTCACCGCTCGTACCTGCCGGTTCAGGAGCACCACCCGGTGCGGCGCCCACTCGGCGAGCCGGCGCAGGGCCTTGTCCTCGATCCGCCCGGAGGCCACGAGCATCGCGTCCACGCGCCCCTGCATCAGCATGTTCGTGATCGTCTCGTGCGGGTCGCCCGCCGCGTGCGTCCCCAGGACCAGACCGTAGCCTCTCGCGGCGGCATGCTCTTCCACGCTCTTCGCGAGGGCCGTATACATCGGGCTCGTGAAGCCGGGCAGCAACAGCCCGAGTGTGGTCGTGCGCGCGTTGCGCAGCCCCCGGGCCGCCACGTTGGCGCGGTATCCCAGCGATTCCGCCGCCTCCAGGATGCGGCTGCGGGTCTCGGCTGAGGCGAAGCCCCGTGGATCATCACGCAGGACTCGCGACACCAGGCTGGTGTGGACACCCACGGCCGCCGCGACGTCCGCCAGAGTGGGCCTTCGTGGTCCGGTCGGCTTGCGGTCCGTTGTCATCGTCGCCTCCGCTGCGGCTCTGTTGCGTCCGACCTGATGAACTTTTTATATCAAACGATTGACTGCCATGTAACACGCTTCTAGCGTTCTGCCCTACCGAATAGCGCGGAGCCTGCCGTGAGGCAATGAACAGGAGAGGCCACAGTGACTGGGACCAACGCGAGCATGACCCATTTCCAGCGCCCGTCGTCGCAGTTCAAGGAGTACAAGGACCGCTACGAGACGATCGACATGGAGCGCACTTCCGATGGCGTTCTGACGATGCGGTTCCACACCGACGGCGGCCCCCTCCAGTGGAGCCTGCAAGCACACTACGAATTCGAGGACGCCTTCGCGCAGGTAGGACGGGACCGCGACAATGACGTCATTATTCTGACGGGCACGGGCGACGCCTTCAGCGGCCCCGCGATCAAGCCCGGTTCTCACCCGAACCGCAACAGCATGACTCCGTCGCACTACGACCCGATCCTGTGGGAGGGCAAGCACCTGCTCCCCAACCTTCTGTCGATCGAGGCACCGGTGATCGCGGCGATCAACGGTCCCGCGGTGCGGCACGCCGAGATCCCGCTGCTGTCGGACATCGTGCTCGCGACCGATTCCACGTACTTCCAGGACACGGCCCACTTCGCCGGCGGGATGGTCCCCGGAGACGGCATGCACATCGTCATGCCGCTGCTGATGGGGCCCACGCGCGGCCGGTACTTCCTGTACACGGGGCAGAAGATCGAGGCGGCCGAGGCCAAGGACCTCGGCCTGGTCAACGAGATCCTTCCCGAGGACCAACTCCTGGACCGCGCCCGGGAACTGGCCGCGGAGCTGCTGAAGCAGCCCCGGCTCGTCCGCCGGTACACGCGCACCGTGGTGACCGAGACCCTGCGAGGACAGCTGCACGGTCTCCTCGGTTACGGTCTGGCGCTCGAAGGCCTGGCCCGTATGCGCGAGAACTGACCGCCCACCCCGTCAACGACCGAGCGGACTTGAAATCAGGAGCGGATGATGGCCTCCAGTTGGAACAAGTTTTATCGCGGCTACGTCGAGGAGCCCAGTCTGGTGGAAGTGGGAGACGGCATTTACGCCTATCTCCACCATGACGGCAGCTGGGGGCTCAACAACTCCGGTTTCGTCCATTCGGGCCATGAACTCGCGGTGATCGACACCGCGCTCACCGAAGACCGCACCCGCCTGTTCCGTGAGGCGATGACGCGCAGGTCCGGCGTGGAAAAGCCTCAGGTTCTGATCAATACGCATCACCACAGTGATCACACTTTCGGAAACGTGGTTTTCGACGATGCCTGCATCGTGGCCCACCGCCTCTGCCGGGACGCCGTGGTCACGCAAGGACTCAAGCCCACGGACCAGGACCCGGTCGTCCCGTGGGGATCCCTGAAGGTGCGCCCCCCGCAGCTCCTCTTCGACGAGAAGCTGGAACTGTACGTCGGCGATCATCGGGCCGAACTCATCTTCGTCGGCCCGGCCCACACCAACAACGACATCGTGGTCTGGCTGCCCGAGGAACGCGTGCTGTTCGCCGGGGACGTGCTCTTCCACGACGCGACACCGATCACCCACGGTGGCTCCACCGCCGGATCGGTGCGGGCACTCAACACCATGAAGGCCCTCGACCCGCGCGTCATCGTCCCGGGCCACGGCACGGTCTGCGGTCCGGAGGTGCTCGATCAGTGGCTCGGTTACTTCTCCTTCGTCACCGACACGGCGGCCAAGACCCTGGACGCCGGCCTGTCCGTCCTGGAGGCCGCCCGGCAGCAGGACCTCGGCGAGTACGCCGAGTGGCAGCACCCGGAGCGTTTCGTGCTGAATCTGCACCGGGCCTACGAGGAACTCAAGAACGGTCCGGAGGCGGCGTTCGTCGACGAGGCGGCGGCATTCGACGACATGCTGCGGCTCAACCCCTCCTCCTACGGCCACCGCATCATCAAGGACCGTGAGGCCTACATCGACCCGTGCTCCTCGATCGAGCGGGGCGACGCGCCCGTCCGTGACCCGGAAGCGTGAGAGCCGTGAGCACCACCGCCGGGGTTCTCCCGGAGAACTCACCGACACGCGCGGAGATCGAGCGCGCGCGCTGGCCCAAGTACGACGCCTTCGCCTTCATCAGCGGGGGGGTCACGTACCTCGATGACATCGAACCCGCCGGCACCCTGCACATGGCGGTCGTACGAAGCCCCGTGGCCCACGGCAAACTCCTGGGCGTCGACGTCGGTCAGGCTCTCGCCATGGACGGCGTGGTGGCCGCCCTCGACGGCCGGGAGGCCGCCCGGCACCTGGCCCCCATGCCCTACGTCCAGAACCCCGAGGACATCGACGCTCGCACGTTCGGTGTCCCGGCACTCGCGGTCGACGAACTGTGCTGGCTCGGCGAACCCGTCGCCGTGGTCGTCGCCGAGTCCGCGCCTCTCGCCCAGGCCGCCGCCGCCGCGGTGCGCGTGCACTACGAGGAACTCCGGCCCGTCCTGGACCCCGACGAGCTGGGCGTGGACCCGTCCGGTGCCGAGGAGCGATTCGCCGACCTGGTCCTGGCGGCCAACGACTTCACCCGGGGCGACACCGGCAGCGCGTTCGCGTCGGCGCCCCATACCCTGCAGAGCACCGTGCGGATCGCCCGCAGCAGCACGGCGCCGATGGAACCGCGCGGCTACCTCGCGTCCTGGGACGCCGACGGCCGGCTGACCGTGCACGCCTCCCATCAGCAGCCCTTCCAGCTGCGCTGGGAACTCTCCACGGTGCTGCAGATGCCCGAGGACTCGATTCGCGTGGTGGTACCCCAGGTCGGTGGATCGTTCGGTCTGAAGATGACCGGATTCGGTGAGGAGCCCCTCGTCTGTCTCCTCAGCAGGCTGACCGGCCGACCGGTCAAGTTCGTCGAGAGCAGGGCCGAATGCTTCCTCGGGGGAGGACGCGAGCAGATCCACCACGCCGCGGTCGCCTTCGACGACCAGGGCCGCCTCCTCGCCCTGCGCGACCACATCACCATCCCGGTCGGCGCGGCCTCCACCTCGCCCGGCTGGCGCATGGCCTACGTGACAGCGGCCACCTTCCCCAGTGCCTACGACATCCCGGCCGTGGAGATCCGTTCACGCGTCCTTCTGACGAACCAGCCGCCCTGGCATTCCTGCCGCGGCTACGGCAAGGACACCGCCATCGTGGTCATCGAGCGGCTCGTGGACATGGTCGCCGCCCACCTCGGTCTCGATCCCGCCGACGTACGCCGGCGGAACCTGCTGCCGAGCGACCGGCTGCCCCACCGTCTGCCCTCGGGCTACCTCATCGACAGCGGCGACTTCGGCGCCCTCCTCGACCGCGCGCTCACCCTGGCCGACTACCGGCCGGCGAAGGGAACCCGCGCCACGGACCCGGAGGGCGACGTGGTCGAGGGTGTCGGCATCGCCTTCGAGATCACCCCCGAAGGCGGAGGCCATCCCTCGGGCCCGCTGCGCACGGCAGCGCGTCCCACGGCCCCGGTCCCCGAGACCGCCACGGTCTCGGTGAACGCCGACGGCCGTGTCGAGGTGCGCAGCAGCGTCACCAATCCGGGGGGAGGCAACGACACCTCGCTCGCCCAGCTCGCCGCTGACGAACTGGGCACCACCCGCGCGGTGGTCACGGTCGTCCAGGGGGACACCGACCGCGTCCCGCCCGGGACCGGCCATGCCAGCAGCAGGGCGACGGCCGTGGGCGGAGCTGCCGTCGTCCTGGCGGCGCGGGACGTCGCGAGCCGGCTGCGCGCGCGGGCGGCCGAACGGACCGGCGCCCGCCCCGACGAGATCGCCTTCGTCGAGGGACGGGTCGAGGTCGACGGGCGTCCCGTCATGACTCTCGCCGACCTCTGCTCCGACCTGCGCTCCGCCGCCGGCGCGGCGGACCTGGCCGCCACCCGCTCCTACGTCCCGCAGACACAGCGGGGCCTCAACGACAACGAGGAGTACCGCTACACGTACCCGTACGTCTCCAGCGGCGTGTACGTGGCGCGGGTGCTCGTCGATCTGGCCACGGGGAAGACCACGATCACCGGCCTGGTCGCGGTGCACGACTGCGGAAGGGTCATCAACCCCACCCTCGTGGAGGGCCAGATGCACGGCGCCATGGCTACGGGAGCCGGCCTGGCCCTCTTCGAGGAGAGCCTGTCGGACGCTGACGGCAGCCCTCTCACCAGCACCTTCAAGCACTACCTGCTGCCCCGTGCCAACGACCTGCCGAGCATGGTCGTCGAGCACATCGAGACGCCGTCGCCGCACACCCTGCTCGGTGCCAAGGGTGCCGGTGAAGCGGGGGTGGGCGGCACGATGGCCGCTGTGCTCAACGCCGTGGCGAACGCGCTCGGCCCCGGCTGCCCGCCCCCTACGGCGCTGCCCCTGACCCCGCCCCGGGTCCTCGACCTGCTCGCCCGCGCGCACGGGGGTACCGAGTCATGAGCGACCGGCGGATCGTCCGACCGCGCACCGTCATCGAGGCCACGACCGCGCTGGCGGAGGTGGAGGCGAGAGACGGGCGCGCCCTCGTCGTCGGCGGCGGCACCATCGCGGTCCCCCGACTCACCCGGCGCGAAGTGGATCCCACTGACATCGTCGACCTGGGTGACTTGGAGATCCCCCGCATGTGGCACGACGAGGACACCGTTCGTCTCGGCCCCGCCGCCAGCTATCAGTCACTTCTCGACACACCGTGTGCCGAGCGGTACATGCCCCTCCTCCACCTGATGGCCAAGGGCATCACGGGCGGGATCCAGATCCGCAGTCAGGGCACGATCATCGGGTCGCTGGTCTGCGCACGCCCGTACTCGGACGCGCCGGCGGTCCTCGTCGCCCACGCCGCCCACGTCACGCTCGCCTCATCGCGCGGCACCCGCACGATGTCGGCCGAGCAGTTCCTGGCCGGTCCCGAACATCCGGACCTGCGTCCCGACGAACTGGTCACCGAGGTCGTTCTCCCGCTCCGCCCCGAGGCCGTGGCGCACGGCTACTACAAGCTCAAGTTCGCGGAGTCCTCCTGGCCCGTCGTGACCTGTTCCTGCACCGTCCTGGCGGACGGAACGGCCGAACTCACCCTCGGCGGAGTCCTGGGGGTGCCTTGGAAGATCCACGTGTCCGTCGGCGTGGCGAACGATCCGCGCCGGCTGCGGGATGCCCTGGAAGACCGTATGTCCGCCTTCGCCGAGGACGACTTCTGGGCGGACATCCGAGCGGACGGCTCGTACCGGCGCCGAGTCGCCGCCACCGTCGCGTCGCGCGCATCGCGGCACGCCTTCGCGCGGCTCCCCTCAGGAATGGAGCAACCATGAGCAGCGAGGAAGTCACCTTCACCCTCAACGGCAAGCCCGCTCATGCCGAGATCGACGACGCCGAAACGCTGGTCGACTCCCTGCGCGGCAGGTGCGGTGTCGCCGGGGTGAGGGTGGGGTGCCGGAACGGCGACTGCGGCAGCTGCACGGCCATGGTCGACGACGAGTGCGTCAAGACCTGCCTCATGCTCGCCGGCCGGGCGCGCGGGTCCGAGATCGTCACCCTCGAGGGCCTCGGCACCCTCGACCGCCCCCACCCGGTCCAGATCGCCTTCATGGAGCAGTACGCGTTCCAGTGCGGTTTCTGCCTTCCGGGCATGGTCTTCTCGACGATCAGCCTGCTTGCGCGCATCCCGCACCCGGACGAGACGGAGATCCGGGACGCGCTGAGCGGAAACCTGTGCCGGTGCACCGGCTACGCGAACATCGTCAAGGCCGTCCAGCGCGCCGCCACCATGGTCGCCGCAGGCGATCACGAAGATTTCTGACACCGCCTTTCCCCCTCATATGGCCGGCGGTCCCGTAGCGACAGCCGCTGCCCCGCCTTGCATTTCCGTATGAGACCGGACGGCGAGTCTCAGATACACCAGCACCGTGTAGGAGCAGAAAAAGCGCAGTACCACCCGCATGCCGGAAAGACGAGTAATTCTGATGTCCGGCGTACTCCCGAAAGATGGGGCCAGGATCATGCAGACCCGTGAGACCACAGTACGCGAGAGAGAGAAAGTCACCCGCCCGCAGTTCCTTGCGTGGCTCACCGCGTTCGCGGGGTGGCTTTTCGACTACTACGAAATCGCGCTCATGACGTTCCTGATCGTGCCGATCGCGGCGGAATTCGGACTCTCGTCGCAGCAGACCGCACTCCTGCTCTCGCTCCAACTGCTGGGCATAGCGGTCGGAGGCGTCGTTTTCGGGTACCTCGGAGACCGGATCGGACGCCGTCGCGTCCTGATGATCACCATCGTGGTCTTCGGCGTGTTCACGCTGGCCCGCGCCTTCGTGACCGACTACAACATGCTCGTCGTATTCGGCATCCTCGCCGCGATCGGACTGGGCGGAGAATTCGGAGTGGGCCAGTCTCTCGTCTCGGAAGCCATGCCGGCGAGCAAGCGTGGCTGGTGGGGTGCCGCCCTCTACAGCGGGGTGGGGCTCGGTCTGGCCCTGGCCGCTCTGGTCGGCGGATACCTTCTTCCCGCCATCGGCTGGCGCTGGGTCTTCGCCGTGTCGTGTCTGCCCATCCTCCTGGCGATCCTGGCGCGGTTCGCTGTTCCCGAGTCCGACGAGTGGGAAGCGCAGTCTCGTGGCGAACGTGTGTCGACCGACTGGAAGCTGGTGCGCTCGAAGCTCTTTCTCAAGCCTTTCTTCCTCTGCCTCATGGCCTGCGCTGTCGAGTTCTTCGCCTTCTACGGTGTTGCCGCTCTGCTGCCCAAGTATCTGATCGAGGTGCAGGGTTTCAGCTTCGGCAAGGCTGCCTGGTGGACGGTGACCGTCGGTCTTTCGATCTTCTTGGGGTCGGTGACCTGCGGCTTCCTCGCCGACCGCATCGGACGTCGTCTCACCTGGTCCGTCATGGCGTCCATCGCCGCCGTCGGGAGCGTCCTGCTCGGTATCGTCCTGGAGACCGACGCCAAGGGTTTCCTGAGCCTGCCGCCGATCTTCATCATGTACTTCGGCACCGGCGTGGCCGCGGCCTTCGGCCTGGTCTTCTCCGAGCAGTTCCCGACCCGGGTCCGTTCGCTGGGCGTCGGCAGTTCACTGCAGCTCGGGCGAGGGCTCTCGTTCTTCCCGCCGCTCATCGCCGCCGCCGTCTACCCGGTGTACGGATACGGAATCCTCGTCTTCTCGGGAGCCGCTCTCTTCGCCATCCTCGCCGTCATGGGATGGGCGTTCAAGGAGGGGCGCGGCCGGGCCATGGCTGACATCGAGGCCGATTTCGCCACCAGTTGACAGAGCGGTCGTTCGGTTTGCGGCACCGAGGGGAGCTGCCGCAAACGCACACGGACCGCACCCGCGACGAAGAGACCACTCGGGCAGCGGCCCGCGTGAGAACAGGAAGAGCGGCAGTGCTGGACATCGCCGACGAGTTGAACCGGTGGGTAGAGCGGGGACTCGACTTCGCCGTGGCGACAGTGGTCGCTGTCAGCGGCAGCGCGCCGCGGCAGCCGGGCGCGGCCCTCGCGGTCGACAGTGCGGGAACCATCATCGGATCGGTTTCCGGCGGCTGTGTGGAGGGCGCCGTCTACGAACTGTGCCGTGAGGCGCTCGAGGACGGACGCGCCCGCCTGGAGCGATTCGGCTACAGCGACGCCGAAGCGTTCGCCGTCGGCCTGACCTGCGGCGGCGTCGTCGACATTCTCGTGACGCCGGTTCGGTCCGGGGACCGAGCGGTGCGCGACGTGCTGGAAACCGCTCTGACGGCGGCCGCGTCCGGACAGGCGGTGGCACTCGCGCGGATCGTGGCCGGGCCGGCCGGACTCATGGGCCGGGCCTTGCTGGTGCGTCCCGACGGCCGTCGGGAGGGCGGCTTCGGCGCCCACCCAGAACTCGACCGCACCGTCGCCGGCGAGGCACTCGCCCTCCTCGACGCCGGCCGCAGCGCCACCCTGGAGATCGGAGAAGAGGGCTCCCGCTGCGGCGCCCCCCTCAGGCTCCTCGTCGAATCCTCGGTACCGGCACCGAGGATGATCGTCTTCGGCGCGATCGACTTCGCGTCGGCACTCGTCCGGATGGGCAAATTCCTCGGCTACCACGTCACCGTGTGCGACGCGCGCCCCGTGTTCACGACCGCCGCCCGGTTCCCCGACGCGGACGAGATCGTCGTCGAGTGGCCGCACCACTACCTCGAACGCACGGACGTGGACGCTCGCACGGTCCTGTGCGTCCTCACCCACGACCCCAAGTTCGACGTGCCCCTGCTCCACCTCGCGCTGCGGCTGCAGGTCGCCTACGTGGGTGCCATGGGATCCCGCCGAACCCACCTCGACCGCAACGAGCGCCTGCGTGAGGCGGGCCTCACCGATACGGAGTTGGCCCGGCTGCGCTCCCCGATCGGCCTCGACCTCGGGGCCCGCACCCCGGAGGAGGTAGCGGTGTCCATCGCCTCGGAGATCGTGGCGACCCGGCGCGGAGGCAGCGGAGTCCCGCTCACTGGGGGGCAGGTTCCCCTGCACCACGACGACGCGCTGACGAGCCGACGCGCAGGCAGGCCATGGCCATGTGCGATTCCAGCCGGTGTCCTCACCACTGCCGACGCTCCCTGACCGGTCCGCGCCGGCTCGCCGGGATGGCTGCGCCCCGCCGACCGGGATCGACGGGGCGAGCCGGACGCAGGGCCGTCTCCCACAGGGTGGAGACCTCGGACTTGCGGGCGCGCAGCGCGTCACCGTTGACGCTGGGCAGGTCGCGCCGGACGGTCGCGCCCGAACCGCGCAGCGAACTCTCCGGGAAGGACCGTCCCTTGTCGTAGCTGACGATCAGCGGCACGCTGGAGCGGCCGGCGTCGTCGTGCTGCGAACGCACCAGTCGCGTCACGTCGAACAGCCGCCGGTCCACGATCCCCTGCGCGATCAACGGTCCGGCGTCGCGCGGCAGGACGTACGAATGGTCCGCGCACCCGGGGGAGGTACCCACCACCGGCCCGGACCTCCGGCCGGTCCGGACACGGCTCGACCTGTTGACCCCGGGGCTGCCGCGCGAGCTCAAGAGCACGGGGGGCACTGCGCGACCAACCGATCGCGTGCGCGGTGCGACTCGCGGTGGCCACCGCATCGGGAGCCGTTTCCGCAAGGCTGGACAGACTTCACCGCGAGGCGCTCACCGAGGCGATGCAGTCCGTGTGCGCTGCCCCGCGCACCGGCTGACCGCGTCCGCGAGCGGAACGTGGCCGGACAGGCCGTGACCGACGGGCCACGGCACTCGTGGACACCGGCCGGCACACCGGCCCAGATGTCCGGACTGCGCTCGGACCGGTTCCTCGCCGACGGCACGTTCCGGCGGAGGCCGTGCGCCGGGGCGCCCGCCCGGCCGCGGAGGGCCGGCGGGCGCCCCGTGGTGACGTCGCCGTTCCCCGGGGACGCGGGACTCGCTCAGCTCGCGGCGGCCTGCTCGCGGAGGTGGCCGGAGGGCAGGACGTCGCGTCCCGGGTCGTCGGGCAGCCGGATGCCGAACTGGGTGGCCATGATGTCGCTGATGAGCTCGTAGCAGGTCCCGATGCGGACGACCTCCATCGTGCTGAAGTCGATCATGGTCGACGAGCGCCGGTAGTGGTGGTACTTGCGAAGCCCATAGTCGATCACCAGGTCCACGGCGTCCAGGATCGGCTGCTGAATGTCCTGCACGCGGAACTTGGTGCCGGTGCCGGTGAGGTTGGCCGACGAGCCGAGCAGCGGAATCCCGGCCCTGTGGGTGAGGCGGACGACCTCGTCCTGAAAGCGGCCGCCGTTGACGAGGATCGCGAGCGTGTCCCCGACCGTACTGGCGGCCAGCGTCTCGGACTCGACCGCCGCGACGACGGGATGGTCGGCCCGGAAGGGCGCGATGACGGCGAGCGGCAGACCGGCGTCGATGGTGACCGCGTCGACGATTTCCTGCTCCATGCGACCCAGTCGGTGCACCTCGCGGTGCAGCTCATAGTTGCCGACCATCGCGTGCCGCTTGTGCGGTGCGCGGCGCTTGGCGACGAACAGCCGGTGCAGTGCCTCCGACGAGCTCGCGCACGCCCCGTATCCGATGTCACCGGGAAGGATGGCCGCGCCGCCCGCCGTGATCGTTTCGAGGACACGCTTCGCGTCAGCCTGGATGTCGTGCCTGCCCATTCGAGCCTCCTTGCTCGTAGCGCGGGACGCTTGCCCGCATCCCGGACCGGTGCCTGGTGCACGCACCGGTAGCCGTTCCGGTGTACACAGGTCACCTGGAATCAGACGAGGAAGAGCATCCGTCTTTTACCGCTTCGTGGCAAGGGGTACCACGATGCAGTTTCCATGAGGCGTACGTGCGACTTCCCCGAGGCCGAACGTGATGCCGCCGCACAGCTCGGCAACGCCGGGAGCGCGCACGCCCTCATCGGGCATACCGGACGCCCCGGCGCACCCCGCAGCCGCCGGAGCCGTGACGGCGGACTCCAACGCCCCTACCGTGAGGCCCCGTCGTCAAGGGGGGCACGGACGGACGCGAGGGCCTCCGGCAGCAGGTCACGGAGGGGGCGCCTCTCGCGCGGTTGCAGGTGCGGAGCGAGCCGCGCGAGCGCTCGGCGCTCCGCGAGGTCGTTCGGATCCGCGCCTCGGGAGCTGTCCGAGGCACGGATCCGTTCGTCGCGGCCACGAGCGGAGGCGGCATGTCCGACCGGTACGGCTCAGCTGGTCGGTGGCCACCGGGACGGCCGCCGCAGGCGTGCGCCGCTCGGTTGCGCCTGGCCGCGGTCGCCGCCTCACGGCCTGCGCCGCAGGCGGTTGCACGGACCGGACCGCAGCGGGTCCGAGACGTGCGCGGCCGGCACGATGGCCGGGCGGTCCGTCCGGACGATCAGGGTTCACTCGCGGGATCGTTGATCGGCGGCCTGACGATACGACGGGTCCACCCCGTCTTTGCACGGTGGGGCGGATGGCCGGTGGCCATCTCCCCTCAGTCGCAAAGGAACCGCATGTCTCTCCCCCGCTGGTTGGCCGTCGCCGCGGCCTTCACCGGACTCACGACACTGACGATGTCGACCGGTTCGTCGCAGGCAGCGGCGACCGTGGACGGCACCCGCATCAACGAACTCCAGGTGATCGCCACGCACAACAGCTACCACCGTGAGCTCTCCGGTGCTGAACAGCGTGCTCAGATGGAGGTGGACCCCGGAGCGAGCAACCTGTTCTACTCTCACGCGCCGCTGGCCCAGCAGCTGGACGAGCAGGAGGTCCGCTCGATCGAACTCGATGTCGTACCCGATCCGAAGGGCGGCCTGTACCGCTGGCCGCTGGTCCGCAAGGACGCCGGACTCCCGCCGCTCGAGGACCCGGCCTGGGAAAAGCCCGGTACGAAGGTCTTCCACATGGTCGACGCGGACTACAACACCACCTGCGTCCAGTTGACCGAGTGCCTGAAGCAGGTCCGCGGCTGGTCGCAGAAGAACCCCGGGCATGTCCCACTGCTGATCATGCTGGAGTTCAAGGCCAGCGAGGACCGCTTCGAACGGCTGGGCGGCGTCGAGAGCGCACCGTGGGAGGAGTCGGCCTTCCGGACGCTCGAGCGTGAGATCCGCTCGGTCTTCGACGCCCGGCACCTGATCACTCCCGACGACGTCAGGCGGCCCGGCCTGACTCTCGAGCAGTCGGTCCTGAAGCACGGCTGGCCCACGGTGGCCCGGTCGGCCGGCAAGGTGATGTTCGCGATGGACAACACCAACGACGTCCGCACCGCCTACCTGGCCGGCCACCCGAACCTCGAAGGGCGCGTGCTGTTCACCGACTCCCAACCGGGCACTCCCTCGGCCGCTTTCATGAAGCGCAACGACCCGCTGGGCGCGAACGCGGCCGAGATCTCGTCGTTGGTCGAACGCGGATACATCGTGCGCACCCGTTCCGACGTACCGATGGGCACGGTTCTCAACCGCGACACCGCGATGCGTGAGGCGGCGCTCGACAGCGGTGCCCAGATCGTCTCCACCGACTTCCCGGCGGCCGGCATGTCCGCTCGTTACGACCGCGACTTCTTCGTCTCCTTGCCAGGCCCGCACGCCGCACGCTGCAACCCGGTGTCCGCCCCGAAGAACTGTCGTCACGAGAGACTGGAGCACTGAGGCATTCCGCGAGCACCGCCTTGCCACGGGATGTGCGGCCGCACGCCGCGCGGAGGGGCACACATCCCGTGCCCGGCGGCACCTTCGGCACATGCCCACCCGGACGCCGCGGCCCTCAGTCGTGGTGGCTCGGCATCGAGGCCCGATCCGGGATTCTGCTTCCGGGCGTGCCGCGGCGTTGGTGACGCGGCCGCAGGGGAACGCCCTGACCTTCCAGGGCCTGCGGGACGCACGGCAGTTCGCGACCGCGCCGGGCGGCCCCGTGCTGGTCGCGGCACAACGCGGCTGAACACAACGCGGCGGGTCACGGCACCGGCGGTGTCCCGACCCCGGCCGAGTGCCGGGCAGAACCGGACCCTACGGTGCCGCCGGACACCCGACGCGGCGGCACCGCCCCTACGCCCACACGCCCGTCGCGGACCGTGAGGCGGCGGCGCCACTCCCTCCGGACGCCGGGCGGCGCTGACGGCCGACGACGTAGACTGCTGGCCGTGGAATCGGCCGTGACCGGCGATGGAACCTCCGGACTCGCCATTCTGGGTGCCACGGAGCTGGCGTCCGAGCCGGAGCTGGAGGCCGGGCTCACGGAGTCGGTTCACCGGATGCTGACGGACCTGGTCCGCGGCGGTGCCGCGTTGGGCTGGGTCGAACCGCCTTCACGCGACGAGGTGGCGGCACTCCTCGATGATGTCGTCACCGCGGCGCGTTCCGGGGATGCCGCGATGCGTGTGGCTTACCTCGACCGTCGGCTCGCCGGATGGGGGTACTGGCTCCGCTACGGCCGGCCGACGCACCGTCCGCACGCCGACATGGAGAAGCTCGCAGTGGACTCCACCGCTCATGGCCGCGGCATCGGCCGGGCGTTGACCACCGCCTTGATCGCCGACGCGCGGGAGGCGGGGATCGAGGTCCTCACCCTGGACGCCCGTGGCGACAACACCGCCGCCCTGCGCCTCTACCGGTCGCTGGGCTTCACGGAGTACGGCCGTCTGCCGGACTTCGTCGCCGTCGGCGAACGGCGCTACGACAAGGTCTTCTGCATGCTGGACTTCCGTAGGCGAGGCTGATCACCTCGGCGCACGGAGTTCGGTGCCCTCCCAGCGGCAGAGGCGCTTCGGCCGGGCTCACATCGCCGTCTGTCCGCAGACCCACGCAGAACTCGGTGCGGTGCCGGTGAGGTTGGCCGGGGAGCAGAGCAGGGGCAGCCCCGGCCGGGACCATGGCGAGCACGCCTCGCGTCAGCGTGATCGTCGTGCCTCTCGTCCGGGCCTCCTGACTCGCCACACGGAACACTCCGCCGCAATCCGGTACGCCGAGCCAGCACCTCCTCGACAGTCGTGGAAGATGTGCCGTTTGTATTGACTCCGCTGAAACCCAGCCTCTACTTTGGCGCTTCCTCGTGGCAAGGGTTGCCACGATGTGGCCATCGGAGCACGCCATGCGACGAAGCCTCAGGGCACGAGCCGCCGTCGTCCTGTCATCACTGCTCGTCCTCTCGGGTTGCGGCGGAGGTGGAAGCCAGAAAGCCGACCCCAAGGACCCGGTGACGATCGACGTGGCCGTGCTGGCAGCCACGGAGTTCTACGTCGTCCCCTGGCTGGTCGGCCAGAAGCAGGGGTTCTTCGCCGAGCGGGGAGTGGTCGTCGAGAACATCGTCGCCGGCAGCGGTGGCAGCGCGACACTGCGGACCCAGCTCTCCGGCGGCATGCCCATCGGCGAGATCGGCTACAAGTCGGTCCTCGACGCGTGGTCGGAGGACATCCCGGTGCTCACGGTCGGAGGCGGCGCGCAGGGTCCCTACGGGGGCGACTTCTACGCGCTCGCCGACAACGACCGTGTCGACGAACTCCGCGACATCAAGAAGTGGGCCTACACCAACCCCGGCTCCTCGGTCTACGCGCTGTCATTCCTGCTCCCGAAGGCGGCGGGGCTCCCTACGAAGGCCGAGCGCGTCGCCGCGGGCGGGGTCGGCGAGGGCGCGGCCCTGCTCGAAGCGGGCACCGTCGACGTGGCCTGGTTGCCGCCGTCACTGGCGAGCCGCAACGAGGGCAAGTTCAAGAAGGTCGTCTCGACCGGCGAGTACATCACCGACTTCCAGCAGAGCGTCATCACCACCAGCCCGGAATACGCCAAGGAGCACCCGGATGTGGTGCGAGGTGTCCTCGCCGGCTGGCAGGAGGCGACCCAGTGGATCGCCCAGAACCCGGACGCCGCCGCGAGAATCTACGCCGAGCACGTCGACCTTCCCGTCAAGGCGGCGGCCTCGGTGGTCGAGGGCGCCATCGCCTCGAAGGTGTGGAACGTGGGCTTCAACCCCGCAGCACTGAAGCGCGGCACCGAGGCCGCGGTCGTCAGCGGGTTCGAGGGCGACGTCGAGTACTGCGCGTTCATGGACGCTTCGTACCTGCCCGGCGGGGCCTCCACCGAACTGCCGGCCAAGTGCGGCACATGACGCGCAAGGCGTCACCGGACCCCGGCCCACGCACCACCGGACACCACTCCCAGCCGGAGAGGCGTGCACGGCAAACTGCCCACCGCGGGCGCTGAACCCGCCGGAACCGCGCAGGTCGGGGCAATGGGCATTGTCCGGGCCTTCGGGCCGGTACGGGCGCTCGAACCCGTCGACCCGCGCGGTCCGCGTCGGCGACTCGCGCGGTTGCGCAGCGACCGGAAGTCATGAACACGTAAGCCCGTGTGGATCGTCCGGCCGGCGCTGCAAAGGTGTGTCACGGGTCGTATCAGGCGGGTCGCCGGTGCGGTGCGGCCAGGTCATGTCCGCGATGCCATGCCCGGACGTCCCGCATTCAGCGACACCCTTTGACGCGTGCCGTTGGAACCACCCCGTCGCAGCGGTCCGGACGGAGCGCAGGGGGTAAACCGATGGCCTGCCCGGCGGGTGGCGTGGAAGTCTTCGCCGTCATGGACGCAGACGTGTGGAACGAGCAGGTCGCGCGAGACTACGACAAGTCGTCCGCCCAGATGTACGCGCCCGAAGTCCTCGGTCCGACAGTCTCCTTCCTCCAGCGCAGAGTGGGCCGGAACCCGGCCTCGGAGTTCGCGGTCGGCACGGGGCGCGTCGCTCTTCCGCTGAGCGCGCGAGGCGTTCGTGTCGCCGGCATCGAGAAGTCGCGGCCTGCGGCTCAGGAACTGGGCGGGAAGCCCGGCTCCGGTGAGGTGCCCGTGGCCATCGGAGACATGGCGACGTGTCGGGTCCCTGGCGTGTTCAGCCTCGTCTACCTCTGGCCTTGCGCAGTGCTCCGCCCTTCAGGGAGGAGGTGAGGCGCATCCTTGGCCCGGACCCGCGCGGCGGCGGGGTTCGCCGCGTGGCTTCTCCGACGGTCAGACGGGTCGCTTCCGCTGCTCGATGTACTGCTTGACCACGGTCAGTGGTGCACCGCCGCAGGACCCGGCGAAGTACGAGCCGGACCAGAAGTGTCCGCCCCACAGGTATCGCCGGACATGGCTGTCGTACTCCTTGCGCAGCAGCCGGGCGGACACGCCCATGAGGGAGTTGACCAGCGGACCCGGAGGCGGCCGCGGCCCGGTCCGGCGACGACCGCACCGAATCCTGGGGCTACGGCGAACGCGTCCGCGACGAGGAGGAGTTCCACGCCCGGTTCGCCGGCCTCACCGGAGTGCTCCTCGGCGACCGTGACATGTTCGGCTACTGCTACACCCAGCTGACCGACGTCTTCCAGGAACGCAACGGCATCCACCGCTTCGGCCGCAGCTCCAAGCTCGACACCGAGCGCGTCCGCACCGCACAGCAGCGCCCCTCGGCGATCGAGGAACCGGCGGAGGACTGACCCCGCTCACGCCTCCTTCAGCGGTGTCCTCGCCCGCCCGTGCACGACGCCCGTGGTCGCTCCGGCAGACCACGGGCGTCAACGCGCGGCCGCGAAGGGGGCCGCGGTTCCGGCCTGTTTCCCGAAGGACGAGGCGGCCGACGAAGGTGGCGACGACCGGCCGTGCGTCACACGGCCGGGTCCGTGTCGGGCCGCCCGGGCCTGTGGGCCCCTCGCCCCGCTCGACGGAAATCCGCCGGCACCGGGAAAGGGGCCCACGGGGGTCCTCCCGCGGCTAGGGCAGCCTGCCCGTCGCGTAATACGCCCGGCACACCGACCCCTCGAAGTCGGTGGCGATCTGGAGGACTCGCTTGCCGTCCGCCGAGGGCAGCAGCGGGGAACTGTAGTTCTGGCAGTAGTTCACCTCAGGGTTCGGCACGGTCACCGGTGCGTCGATCGCGACCCACGCGCCCTTGCCGTTGCGCGAGTTGGTGAGAATCGTGCGTCCGCTGCCCGCGTTGAGCGTGCCGTCCCGGTTGAGCAGGCGCTGCCCGATCAGCAGGATGCGCCCGTTGCCCCCGCCGCCCGGGGTGGGCGCCCACGCGATGGTGGGGGTGGCGCGGAAGTACCTGCCGTCCGCCGTCTCGGGGCGGATGCCGAGGTCGGTGGGGTTGCCCCAGTTCCAGCCGTCGGTGGAGGTGCGGTAGTGCACGACGCACTGGTACTGGCCGCCGGGGTTGCAGATCTCGTAGCTCATGAAGTAAGTGCCATTCGGCAGCCGTCGTACCACCGGCATGCCGGGCCGGTCGGGTGCCCGGGTGCTGGCCACGGTGTCGTGGTGCCCTTGCCAGTTCACCCCGTCGTAGCTGCGTGCCGCGACGAGTTTCTGGCTGTGCGCGGGGTCGGTCTCGTCGGAGTAGTGGCAGACCAGGGCGCCGTCGGCGGCCACGGAGAACTCCGGTTCCCACAGCCCGCCCGTACCGCCGGCGACGGCGCAGGACGACAGGTAGGACCAGGTGCGGCCGACGTCCTCGCTGCGCCAGATCCGCAGTGCCATACGGCGGTCCGGTTCGTCCTGCCCGGCGGAGGAGGCCCACAGCAGGGTGCCCGCGCGCAACGCGCCCACGCGGCGCGGCAGTTCGAACAGGGTGGCACAGCACAGTCCCTGGCCTGCCGCGGAGTCGGGATCGGCGACCCGGCCGACCTCGCGGAAGGTCGCCCCGGAGTCCGTGCTCTCGTGGATCGCTCCGATGCCGTTGTCGCCGTCGAAGGTGACGGCACTCGCGAGGACGCGCCCGTTGGCCGCACCGTTGTGCGCGAGCCGGATGACCCGCGGATACAGGCCCGTTCCGTCTCGCAGTGGCGTTCCGGTGGCCGTGGGGGTGACAGGGCGGGAGGCCCTCGCCTCGGAAGCAACGGGCGAGGGGGCGGCGGGAGTGGCTGCGAGCAGGCCGAGTACGCCGGTCAGTGCGAGCACGAGGATCCAGTGCCGTCCGAGGGCAGGCCGAAGTCTCAGGATCACCATGGTGTTCCTTTCGGGTGGGGAGACGCGGGTCAGGCTAAAGCGCAATGTACATCGATGTAAACGGGTGGGAGCCAAGCCGTTCGCCGGGAGCCGACCGGCCTATGGCACAGCGTCGAGGAGGCCTGCGGGGGCGGGCGAACGAGACCGGGGCGGACCTTGAGCCCACGCGGCCCGGGGCCGGGACGCACCGTCCGCAGCCCGGCGGGGCGCCGTTCCTCTTCGCCAGGAAGGCGGGCCCACCCTCAAGGCGGGCCCCGGACCGGACTCCGTCAGGGTCCTGCGCGAGGTGGGGGGACTCATGGCAAGCAGAGTCGAGGCGATCGTGGTGGGCGCGGGTGTCGTCGGGTCGTCGGTCGGATGC
Organism: Streptomyces sp. NPDC014676; assembly: GCF_043084105.1. Lineage (NCBI taxonomy): Bacteria > Bacillati > Actinomycetota > Actinomycetes > Kitasatosporales > Streptomycetaceae > Streptomyces > Streptomyces sp. NPDC014676. The sequence goes on from NZ_JBIBZI010000020.1 coordinate 77,916, forward strand.
GAGCCGGCGCCGGCCACGGGGTTGTCGTCGTCGATCGACATGGCGGCCGATGCCTGGCCCGTGTCGACGAGTGCGTCCAGCGCGATCGTGCGGTTCGCCTGCTCGACGTGCGACGGCATAGCGCTCGTCCGGGAGGCCCACCAACTGCCGGCGGGCGCGCGGGCGGAGCATCCGGGCGGGTCCGGGGGCCGTCTCGCGTCGCTGCACAGGGTGGGTGCCGCCATGCTCGACGCGCCCGTTATGCGTCGACGATCCGATGCCGGCCGCGCAGAATCTCGTCGACGCCGGCATGGGGCCGGAGATGCGGGACGACGGCCCGCGCCGACTGCTCGTCGGCGGCCAGCTTCTGCTCGGCCTGCGCGCCGTCGGCGTCACCCCACGGGACATCACGGACGTCGTCTGCACACATCTGCACGCCGATCACTGCGGCTGGCTGTTCGACAAGGACGCCGCTCCGGTCTTCACCCGTGCCGGCATCTGGTTCGGCGCCCACGACTGGAACCACTTCGTCGCCGATCCCGACGTCTGGATGTTCGACCACATTCGGCATGGTTTCCGCGCCGCATCCGAACGCGGCGAACTGCTGCGCCCGGTCAGCCACGACACCACCATCGCCCCCGGCGTCACCCTGACCATGACTCCTGGACACACTCCCGAGCACCTCAGCGTCGTCGTCGCCTCACAGGGACGCCGGGCGCTGCTCCTGGGTGACGCCATCGTCTGCCGCGTGCGACTCGACGAACCCACCTGGCAGTCGATCGGCGATGTCGACCCGGACCCTCGCGCGACGGATCCGCGAGCGATTGTTCCGGGAACTCGAGGACGGCACGACCCTCGGCGCCGGGGCGCACTTCCCCGAGCTCCGGTTCGGGCGCGTCCTCGCCGGACAGGCACGGCGCTGGCCGGCCTGACCGTGAGGCGAGGCGGTTCCCCGGTCTCCTGCGCACTCGGCCCGGACAGCTCCTCGAAGCGCCTCCTCATAGTCATAAAACTGATTAGTCATTTTCTAGACTATGATGGGGTGCTCCGCAACGCTACACAGGCATGCGAGGAACGGATCCATGGCACTACGCCACGCCGTGCTGGCGGCGCTGCTCGACGGGGAGTTCAGCGGCTACCAACTGGCCAAGGCTTTTGATGTCGGTGTGGCCAACTTCTGGTACGCCCGTCCACAGCAGTTGTACGCCGAGCTGACCCGGTTGGAGAGAGACGGGCTGGTCGCGGGCCGAGAGGTGCCGCAGGACGGCCGGCCGAACAAGCGGCTGTTCCATGTGACCGAGGCCGGCCTGGCAGAGCTGGAGGCCTTCACGGCCGCCTCGGCCAAGCCCGCCTTCGTCCGCGACGACCTGCTGGTCAAGGTGCAGGCCGCCGACCGTGTCGACGTCGACGACCTCGTCGCCCAGCTCAGCGAACGTGCCCGCATCGCCCAAGCCAAGATCGACCTGTTCGAGAACCTGCTCCACCGTCTGCGCGGTGAGCGTACGGAGACGGAGTTCCTGCGCCACGGCGACCGCGTGGGCCCCTACTTGACCTGCCTGCGGGGCGTGGCCTTCGAGCGGGAGAACCGGGACTGGTGCACCCGCACGATCGCCGTACTGGAAGAGAGGCGGCAGGTCCATGCCCGGCACTGAAGCGGTGTACCTGCGCTACGTCGCCCTGGGTGACAGCCAGACCGAGGGGGTCGGCGACGGTGACGACACGACCGGCCTGCGTGGTTTCGCCGACCGCCTCGCCGAACAGCTGGCCCGGCACGAGCCGTCTCTGCAGTACGCCAATCTGGCCGTGCGGGGCCGCCTCGCCGCGCAGATCCACGCCGAACAGCTGGCCCCCGCCCTCGCCCTGCGGCCCGACCTGGCCACCGTCGTCGCGGGCGTCAACGATCTGCTGCGGCCCCGTTTCGACGCCGACGAGGTCGCCGGTCACCTGGAGGCCATGTTCGCCGCGCTCACCGCCCAGGGTGCCCGCGTGGCCACGATCACCGTGCCGGATCTCGCGCGTATCAGCCCGCTCGCACGTCCTCTCGTCCCGCGTGTCACCGCGCTCAACCAGCGCATCCGGCAGGCCGCCCACCGCCACGGGGTGACCGTCGCCGAGACGGCCCTGCACCCCGTGGCCGGTGACATCCGCATGTGGAGCTCCGACCGTCTCCACGCCAGTTCCCTCGGCCATCAGCGCATCGCCGCCGCACTCGCCCACGCCCTCCGGCTCCCCGGAAGCGACGACACGTGGACGCACCCGCTCCCCACGGCCCCGCTGTCCACCGGCTGGCAGACCGCCACCACCGAACTCCGCTGGCTGGCGGGCTTTCTGGGGCCTTGGCTCACCCGCCGGTTGCAGGGACGCTCGTCGGGAGACGGCCGGACGGCCAAGCGTCCCGTTCTCCTCCCCGTACGTGCGGACGGCAGTACTGCGACAAGGGCCGACACCCACTGACGCCCGCTACCGGCCGGCCCGATCGGACGGCTCGGCGGGCGACTGGCGGGCAGGACACTCGCGACGACCGGTCGCCGGCTACGGGCTTTTCCGCGGCGCCGGGCCGCGGCACGGGCCATGGGCCCGGCGCCGTACCGGTCACCAGCGCACGGGCAGGCTCCGCACCCCGCGCATCAGCACACCCGGAAGCCATTCCCCCGGCTGTCCGTCCAGAGCGAGATCCGGGGCGCGCTCCAGCAGGGACCGAAGCGCCACTCGGGTCTCCAGGCGTGCCAGGGGTGCGCCGAGGCAGTGGTGGATCCCGTGGCCGAACGCGACGTGGCCACGGGTGTCACGCCGGATGTCGAAACGGTCCGGGTCGGGGAAGCGGTCCGCGTCGCGATCGGCGGCCGCCAGTCCGACCAGGACCCACTCCCCTCGCGTGATCCGGACTCCGGCGATCTCCAAGGGTTCGGCAGCGAACCGGTACGTCGCCGTCTCCACCGGGCCCTCGTACCTGAGCGCTTCTTCGACCGTGCCGTCGAGAAGGCTCATGTCGGCGCGGAGGGCGGCCAGTTGCTCGGGGTGGGTGAGCAGGGCGTGGACGGCGTTGGTGATGAGGTTGACCGTGGTCTCGTGGCCGGCGAGCAGCAGGACGAAGGCCATGCCCCGCAGTTCGTCCCGCGAGAGCCGGTCGCCGTCCTCCGCCGTGGTGCGGATCAGGTCGCTCAGCAGATCGGTGCCGGGCGGGCTGACGCGCTTGTCCTCGATGAGGTCGTCGAGATGGTCGGCGAGCCGCACGAAGGCCGCGCGGAGGTTCCCCGGGTCGGCCGGCACCACCACGTCCGAGGAGATCTTGCGGAACTCGGTGCGGTCCATCTCGGGGACGCCGAGCAGCTCGCAGATCACGGTGATCGGCAGCGGATAGGCGAAGGACCCGATCAGGTCGGCGCGGCCCCACGGGAGCATCGTGTCGAGGAGTTCGTCGGTGATCTGCTGGATCCGCGGCCGCAGTCCCTCGATGCGGCGGGCCGTGAACGCGCGCGTGATCAGGTTGCGCAGCCGGGTGTGCCGAGGCGGATCCGCGGTCAGCAGATGCTTGCCGATCAGTTCCTCGTCGATGGGGGTGAACCCGATCCTCGAGCTGTCCTTGGCCAGCCGTGGATCGGCGAGCGCGGCGCGCGCCTCCTCGTGCCCCACAATGAACCACAGCTCCTGGGCGGCGCCCGGTTCCGGCAGCCGTACTCGGTGCACCGGACCGCGTGCTCGCAGGCGCGCGTACACGGGATGCGGGTCCTCACGGAATGTTTCGCCGAACTCCCCGAGGTCAACGACGTCCGTCATGTGACTCTCCTTTCACTTGGTGGTCCTTCTCCTTGTCGTCCGCGCTCACGGCGGCGTTCGTTCGCACGGCGCTGCCCAACCGCCTCGTCACAGGGTTCGGAGTCGGTCGCGGGGCCGGCCGGGCGACAGCCCTGGTGCGCGCCCGTCAGGCTGCGGAGCCCATGCGCCGCCGGGCCCACTCCTCGAAGCCGGTGAGCGGGAGACCGAGGTCCCTCGCGTACTGCGGGCGGGCCGGCTGGCCGACAACGTCGTACAGCTCGTGCGCGGCACCCATCGGCGGCATCCCTGCGGCGATGGCCTCCGTCTCGGTCGTGCCGGGCGCGGACAGCGGTACTCCCGGCACGCGGGTGAGGATCTCCGCGATACGGGTCATCGACAGGTAGTCGCTCGCCAGTTCCAGTTCCGCCTTGTCGAACCGCTCCGGCGCGCTGATGGCCGCGGCGGTCGCCGTGCCGATGTCCTCCACCGCGGCGAGGGACATCGTGGTGCCGGGTTTCACGACGCTCACCGGACCGCCCTCGATGCCGCACGGGAAGCAGAACCTCGTGGACGGCAGGAACTCGTCCGTGAAGAAGCCCGGCTTGAGCAGGGTCCAATGGGGAAACCCGGCTTCACGCAGGCGGTCCTGGATCCTGCTCTCGGCGGAGTGGTAGGGCTCCATCTGCTCCCGCGTCCTCCGGTCCAGGCCCGCATGACGGAATCGCGGTCGAGGAGATCGCCGATTGACGAGATCGGCGCCGAAGGCCTCGATGGTCTGGGCCTGCGCGTTGGCGGGGTCGCGCACCAGGGCGTGGACAGGCACTCCCGCCGCCAGCGGGGCCCGGGCCGTGGCCCCGCCCTGCCGGCCGGTGGCACCGGTGACAGGGACGGGTGCGGATCTGCTGGACATGGTCGGTCTCCCTCAGGATGGCGACGGACGTGGGAGGGCACCTGGCCCTGGACTCCTAAGGCCCCGGAGTCGGCGGACGATGGCGGGACGCGGACCCCGCCCGACACCGGCAGGTCTGGATCCGCCTGTCGCGCCCCGCGGTCATGGTCACCGGGTTCGAAGGCGGGTCCCGAATCGGGGTGGCCGGATGAAACGGAGGGCGTACGACGCCGGCCTGGGCAGCCCGTTCGCAAGACCACGGCTTTCCCGAGTAACGCTAGCGAGCGCCCCCCTTCCGGTCAATACCGAACGTTCTACCTCACGCTCTGCTAGCCTGACGGACGAGCACGGCTCCACAGAGACGACGTGGCGCCCGGCTCGAAGCCCCGACCCGTCCGGACGGCCGGCACCGACGCCCTCACCGGCCTTGAGCGTCCGTCAGGACCCGGCCCGCACCACCTGACTCACCCCACGCCGACACCCACAGGATCACCCCGCGCGACAGCGCGATCACATAGTTGCCTGAAGCAATAATTTGGAGCCGCATGTGGCCACGAACGCCCTGCACGAGGAGCTGATGCACCAACTCAGCGCCGTCGGAGCCGTACGAAGGGAACCGGGCCGGATCGTCCCGTCCGGCTGCTCCGAGGGATCCGCCACGGTGCTCACCCTGCTGAGCCGTCACGACACCGTCAGCATCCGCAAACTCACCGAACTGCTCGGCATCGACATCTCGGTCACCAGCCGCTACGTCGCCCACCTCGCCATGGCCGGCTGGGTCGACCGCAGCCCCGACCCGGCCGACCGGCGCTCGCGCATCGTGCGCCTGACCGCCAAGGGCCGCGTCCGGTTCGCCGAACTCTCAGAGCGCCGCTCGCGGGAACTCGCGGCACGGCTGTGCGACTGGAGCGACGAGGACATCCGCCGGCCGACCACGCCGCTGTCCCGGCTCCGTACCGATTTCGACGACGTGTGGGCGGGGCGGTACCCGCGCGCCGATGCGCCCGCCTCCGACGCTCCCGCCGCACGACACCTTTCGCACCGGACAAAGGACCGTACTCCATGACCACCACACCCAGCACAGGTGCGCAGTCACCCGCCCTCCCCGGGGAAGGCACCGACGCGCCCATGACCCACGCGCAGATCATGCGCGCCCTGTCGGGACTGCTGCTCGGCCTGTTCTGCGCCATCCTGTCCTCGACCGTCGTCACCAACGCCCTGCCCCGCATCATCAGCGACCTCGGCGGCGGCCAGAGCGCCTACACCTGGGTCGTCGCCTCGTCGCTCCTCGCCGTGACCGCCTCGACCCCTCTGTGGGGCAAGCTCGCCGACCAGTTCAGCAAGAAGATCCTGGTCCAGTCGGCGCTGGTGATCTTCGTGGTCGGCTCCCTGGTCGCCGGCCTCGCCCAGAACACCGCCACACTGATCGCCGCCCGCGTCATCCAAGGTCTCGGCGGTGGCGGCCTGTCCGCCCTGGGACAGGTCGTGCTGGCCGCGATGATCTCGCCCCGGGAGCGCGGCCGCTACTCCGGCTATCTGGGCGCCACCTTCGCCGCGGCGACCGTCGGCGGTCCGCTGCTCGGCGGGGTCATCACCGACACCAGCTGGCTCGGTTGGCGCTGGTGCCTCTTCGTCGGCGTGCCCTTCGCCGTCCTCGCCCTCATCGTGCTGCAGCGCACCCTCAACCTTCCGCTGCTCAAGCGTGAGGCCAAGGTCGACTGGGCCGGCGCCTTCCTCGTCACGGCCGCCGTCTGCACGCTGCTGATCTGGGTCACGTTCGCCGACGACAAGTACGACTGGCTGTCCTGGCAGACGTACACGCTGGTCGGTGCCTCGCTGGGGCTGACGCTGATCTTCCTCTTCGTCGAGACGAGGGCCAGTGAGCCGATCATTCCGCTGCGCCTGTTCCGCAACCGCACCATCGCCCTCGCCTCCATCGCGTCCCTGTTCGTCGGCGTCGCCCTGTTCGCGGGTACCGTCTTCTTCAGCCAGTACTTCCAGGTGGCCCGGGGTGAGACCCCCACGATGTCGGGCGTCATGACGATTCCGCTCATCGGCGGCCTGTTCGTCTCCTCCACCGTCTCCGGCCGGATCATCACCCGCACCGGCAAGTGGAAGGGCTGGCTGCTGACGGGCGGCCTCCTGCTCACGGTGGGCCTGGCCCTGCTCGGCACGCTCCGCTACGACACTCCGTACCTGTACATAGCCGGCTGCATGACGCTGATCGGGCTCGGAGTCGGTATGACCCTGCAGAACCTCGTGCTGTGCACACAGAACCAGGTGTCCGTCGGTGACCTCGGAGCCGCGTCCTCCACCGTGACCTTCTTCCGCTCGCTCGGCGGCGCGGTCGGCGTGTCGGTGCTCGGCTCGGTCCTCGCCACCCGGATCGGCCACCACGCCCTCGCGACGATCGGCCGGCTCAGCGCCCAGGACCAGGCCACGGCCGCGACGGCGTCCGGCAGCGGGAAGCTGCCCGATCTCGCGCTGCTGCCCGCCCCGGTCCGCACCTGGCTGGAAGGCGCCTACGGCCACGGCATCGGTGACATCTTCCTGTACGTCGCACCGGTTGCCCTGATCGCCTTCGTGGTCACCCTGTTCATCAAGGAGGTCCCGCTGCGCGCCACCAACGGCATGGCTCCGGTCCCGAAGGCCGGACGTACGTCCTGACCGGCGCGCGCAGCCTGAACCCGCACATGGTGATGGAGAACGTTCGGTCTTGACAGTCGTGAACAGGCCTTGCCATGATGAACAAGGCAGAACGTTCGTTCCCTTGACGCCCGCCCGAAGCCTGACCACCCCTCAGGCCTGCCGGATCCGCTGATCGAGGACGTGCCCGCACCGCACCCGGTGCCACGCCTCCCTCGCGTCACCACCCTTCCGCGGGCCCGTCCCGACCGGGCCGTCCCGGTGCCGGCCGGCGGGGGCGGCCGGCGTGGGCGGCCGGCAACAGCCCCGCCGCCCACGCCCTTTGTCCGGCATCAGAGAAAGAAGTCCCATGCCTTCCACAGACCCACAGCTCGTCGCCCGCCTCGCCGGCACTCTGCGACGGCTCGTGCCGGCGGAACGGGTGGTCACCACCGGGCCCGACTACGAGGCCGGCCGGAACATCTGGAACGGTGCCGTGTCCACCCGTCCCGGCGTCATCGTCCGGTGCGCCGACCAGGCCGCCGTCCGGGTCGCCATACAGGCCGCACGGATGCACGACGTGCCGTTGACGGTGCGCGGCGGGGGCCACGACTGGGCCGGCAGGGCACTGAGCGACGGCGGCCTGACCATCGATCTCTCCGGCATGCGCCAGGTGACGATCGACCCCGAGTCCGAGGTCGCCGAGGTGTCGGGAGGGGCCACGGCAGCCGATGTCGTGGCCGCCGCCCAGCCGTTCGGCCTGACCGCCGCGACGGGCTCGGCGGGTTCCGTGGGCATGGCGGGCCTGACGCTCGGCGGGGGCTACGGGCCGCTCAGCGGCCGCTTCGGGCTCGCCTTGGACAACCTGCTGTCCGCTGACGTCGTCCTCGCCGACGGCTCGGCCGTCACCACCGACGCCGAACGGGAACCGGACCTGTTCTGGGCCCTGCGCGGCGGCGGCGGGAACTTCGGCGTCGTCACCTCGATGCGGGTGCGCCTGCACCGTGTGCCCACGCTGTTGTCCGGCCTGATGCTGTTCCCGTGGGACCAGGACGAAACCGTACTGACCGCGCTGTCGGACGTCCTGGCCGGGAGCCCGGACGAACTGACCGTGCAGTCCGGCGTCCTGCCCGGTCCCAACGGCAAGCCCGCGGTGTTCCTCTCACCCACCTGGAGCGGCGACGACACCGGCGCGGGAGAACGCGCGCTGGCACAGCTCGCCACCCTCGGCACGCCCCTCGTCGCGCAGGTGGGTCCCACCACCACCTCCGACATGCTGGCGGGCATCGACGCGCTGTTCCCCTTCGGACGGCACGTCGTGATCCGCTCGCGTTCGGTGCCGTCACTCACCCCGGGAGTGCGGGACATGCTGAGCCTCGCCGGCGATACGCTGACGTCGCCCTACTCGGCGGTGTCGGTGCACAGCCTGCACGGAGCCGCGTCACGCGTCCCCGTCGCGGACACGGCGTTCGGCAACCGCGACCCGCACCTCATGATCGAGATCATCGCCCTGTGGGACGCGAGCGACATCCGTGGGACTGAACACCGCGCCTGGGCCGACAAGTTGACCGATGCTCTCGGCCCCGACGCCCTTCCGGGCGGCTATCCGAACCTGCTGGGCGAGGACGAGTCCGCGCAGATCGCACACGCCTACGGCCCGAACACCGCACGGTTGCGCGAAGTGAAGCACCGCTTCGATCCCGACCACGTCTTCCGGGCCATTCCCCTGCCGGACCCCTCGTAAGAGGTCGGGCAACCATCCCTCCACACATCGAGACGAGGCAATTCCTTGAACCTCCGAAACCGCACGACTCGCTGCGCCGCGACCCTGGGGCTGCTGCTGGCCACCACGGCGGTGACTGTTCCCCAGGCCATGGCAGCGGACGCGGGAGCGCGTACGAGCACGGGTCCCGGGAGCGGCACGGCGAGCGCGCCGATCGGCAAGCTCGGCCCTCTGACGGGCCTCGTCATCGAGCGTCTCCTGGTGAGTGACGACGTGGCGGCGTCCAAGTTCGGCACCGACTCGCCGATCGAGGACCCCGTACGCGAGGCGCAGGTGCTGGAGTCGGTTCGCAAGCAGGCCGACGCCGCCGGAGTGAACGCGGATGCGGCGGTCGCGTTCTTCCGGGACCAGATCACCGCGAGCAAGGTCGTGCAGCGCGGTCTGTTCGCCCGCTGGACCGCTCACCCCGAGGAGGCTCCCACGACCCGCCCCGACCTCGGCGCCATCCGCACCAGGCTCGACCGGCTGACCACGGCCCTGCTCGCCGAGCTCAAGGCCACGGAGCACGTGCGCGACAAGCCCATCGCCTGCACGGTGCAGCTCGCGCTGGCCGGTGCGTCGGGGGCGGTGGTGGACCATCTGGACGCGCTCCACCGCCAGGCGCTCAGGACCGCGACCGACTCCGTGTGCGCGCCGGCCGGCCAGTAGCACCGGCCCTTCCCGGCACGGCGCCTCTTGGACCGGGGCGCCGTGCCTCGCCGGCCCGCACGGGCCGGCCCTGGCATGGCGTGACATGGGGTCGTCGCGGCGGCGCGGATCTTCCCGACGCCTGTTCACAGGGACAACCACACGGCAGCCGATCCCGGTCCGGCCGAGCACGTACAGGGCGGAGCACCGCCCGTGCGCCACGGCTGAGTGCCGTCGTCCTGCGAGGGCCCTCAGCCGTGGAACGTCGTGACCGCTTCGAGAGCGGCCCGCTCCGTCGCGAGGTGGTTCACCGGTGCCGTCTCGTCGGCGTAGCCGAAGGAGATGCCCACGAGCAACTTGCCCTCATCGACTCCGAGTTCGGAGCGGATCGTGTCGGCGTAGAAGCTCAGCAGCCCTTGCGGGCAACTCGCCACCCCGTACGCGGTCATCGCCAGGAGCAGCGTCTGCATGTACGCACCGACGTCGGCGGCCAGCCGGGCCCCGCCGTCCCCGGTGACGAACAGGAACGCCGCGTGCGGTGCGCCGTAGAAGCGAAGGCTCTCCGCGTCGTAAGCCGCCCGCGCCTCGTGATCCTCAGGGCCGATGCCCAGCGCTCCGTAGAGCTGGGCACCGAAGGCCGCTCGGCGCTCCTGATGCACCTGTGTGTACATGTCCTCCGAGTACGGGAAGTCGGCCGAGACGCGCTGCTCCGCGCGGGCCGCCCGCAAGGCGTTCGCCATGCGGTCCCGTGCGGCTCCGCTCACCACCTCCACCCGCCACGGCTGGGCATTGGAGTTGGACGGCGCGGCGCCCGCCAGCGAGAAGATCGCCCGCAGCGTCTCCTCGGGCACTGCTTCCGGACTGAACGCGCGGGTCGCGCGACGCCCCCGAATCAGCTTTTCCGCGCAGCCACTCAGCTCGTCGGGGACCAGCAGGCTCATGAAACTCTCTCCTCTGCGTCCATCAAGGTAAACGTCAACGTATACATGACGGCACGTTAGCGGGACGCGCCCACAGAAGTAAACACAGTCGTATACTTGCAGTGTGAGTGTGACGACTACGGCGCCCCGGGGGCGAGGACGCGGCGGGCGGGAGCGCATCCTGGCCGCCGCCGCACAGCTGTTCGCGACCCAGGGAATCAACGCGACGGGAATGGAGCAGGTGGCGGACCAGGCCCCGGTGTCCAAACGCACGCTCTACGCCCATTTCCGGACCAAGAACGATCTGGTGATGGCCCACCTGGAGGACCTCGTGTCGTCCGGGGCGACATCGGAGAGCGTGCTGACCCGCGAGGACGTTCCCCCACGGGAGCGGATCCTCCGCCTGTTCGAGCAGCCCGTACCGGACTCGGCGCCGGTCCGGGGGTGCCCGTTCATCGATGCGGCCGCGGAGTTCCCCGATCCCGCCAGCGCGGTCCACTCCTACGCCCGCGAACAGAAACTGCGGATGGTGGAGCTGGTCACCGCGCTGGTGACTCAGCTGGGCTGCCGGGAACCGTCCGCGCTGGCCGAGCAGTTGGTCACCCTCGCGGACGGGGCGGCCAGCCGCGCCATGGTGCTGGGTGATGCGGACTACGGCCGGCACGCACGGGCGGCGGCGGAGATCCTCCTCTCCCACGCCCTGCCGAGCGGCACCTGACCCCACCGGCCATGACGGGCGGCGGACGTACGTCTGGTGTGCGTACCCACCGAACGACGAGCAGGACATCGCATGCCGCGGCGGGCCGAGGGCACCGGGAAGCGGCCGTCGGTGAATCGGGCGACGGTCATTGCCAGGGTGCCGGTCCCGTTCGCGCACGTGCGGCGCCATCCCCCCCCATGCCGTGTCTCCGGCCGGGCACCGACGAGTCGACGCCAGGGCTGTCTTCCGCTCGTCAGCCGCCGCGAAGAGGGTCGATGACGGTGTCGGCGACCCACTGAGCGCCCCCCGGAGGGCAGGGCGCGCTCAAGCCGAGCACGAAGTGGCCGAAGCCGCCGTCGAGCGCCTCACGGGCGGCGCGGCGGGTGTCGCCGGGCCGGTCGTAGGAGACGGAGAGCACGGTGGACCGGGTGATCTCGGCCGGGCCCCGGCCGGCCTCGGCGCAGAGTCGGTCCAGCGTGGCGCTGCGCTCGATCGCGTGGTCGATGTCGCCGCCGGGCATGTTCCACCGGTCCGCGTGTCCGGCCACCACGCGCAGCGTCCGACTGGCCTGGCCGCCGATCAGGATGGGCGGATGCGGCCGCCGCACGGGTTTCGGACTGCAGAACGCCCCTGTCAGCCGGTGGTGCTCGCCCTGGAAGTCGAACGGCTCGGACTCCGTCCACAGCCGGCGGATGATGGTGCACGCCTCGGCAAGGCTCTCGACCGCATGGGCGGCATCGTGAAAAGGAAGACCGTGCGCGTCGTATTCACGCCTCGCCAGCGGCACGTCGGTCCGCGAGCCCGCGCCGATGCCGAATTCCAGCCGGCCGCCGGAGACGATGTCGACGGTGGCGGCGATCTTGGCCAGAACAGCCGGCGGACGGAACCTGTTGCTCGTGACCATCAGCCCCAGACGCAGCCGCTCGGTCTGGGCGGCCAGGGCGGAGAGCAGGGTCCAGACCTTCGAAGGTGGGTCCGTTCGGGTCGCCGCCCAGGGGCATGAGGTGGTCGAACAGCCAGGCGTGCTCGATCTGCGGTATACCGTCCGACGGGGTACTGGAAGCGGTACGGATCCGCGACCTCTCGACGGGCGAGGTCTCCGCTCTCGATGTCGCGGGTCTCTTCGTCAACGACGGCCGTGGCACCGAGGACGTCGCTGCTGCGGAACCTGGTGGAGCTGGACTCGGACGGCCGTGTGCGGGTGGACGCCGGGATGCGGACCTCCGTCGAGGGGCTGTTCGCCGTGGGGGATCTCAGGTCCGACTTCGCCGGCTACGCGATCGCCGCGGCCGGCGACGGTGCCGCCGCCGCGGGCTCGGCACGACGCCTCGTCAGGAGCTGGTGCCGCGACAGGCAACGTTCTCCCGGAGCGGGCCGGGCCTGGTCAGGCGAGCGCGGTGGTGCCGGCCAGGGTGCAGCGCACCCTGGCTCGATGCCGCGCCGGCACCGAGGATGAAGCCATGACCGATTCGAAGATCATTCTCGTCACCGGCGCCAGCAGCGGCATCGGTGAAGCAGTGGCGGCGCACCTCGCCGCCGAAGGGCATCACGTCGTCGCCGGGGCTCGGCGCGAAAACCGCCTTGCCGACCTGGCCGGCCGGGTCCGGGACGCCGGCGGCAGCATCGACGTGCGGCGCCTCGACGTCACCGACCGCGCGAACGTCGCCGCGTTCGTCGACGCCGCGGTGGCCGAACACGGGCGAGTGGACGTCATCGTCAACAACGCCGGGGTGATGCCTATGTCCCGGCTCGATGCGCTGCTCGTCGATGAGTGGGATCAGATGATCGACGTCAACGTGCGCGGGCTGCTGAACGGCATCGCGGCGACGCTGCCGCACTTCCAGCGGCAGGGTGGTGGACACTTCATCACGATGGGGTCCACCGCGGCGCACGAACTCGTGCCTACGGGCGCGGTGTACTGCGGGACGAAGTATGCGGCCTGGGCGATCACCGAGGGCCTGCGCCTGGAGGTCGACCCGTCGATCCGGGTGACGACCGTCTCCCCCGGTGTGGTGGAATCCGAAATCGCCGAGTCCATCAGCGACCCGACTGCGGCCCAGGCGATCAAGGAGTACCGCGCGGCGGGCGTCATCTCGCCGGATGCGATCGCCCGCGCGATCTCCTATGCCATCGGAGAGCCGGCGGATGTGGACGTCAACGAGTTGATCATTCGGCCGACCGTGGCACGCTGATCCCGCACCGTTGACTCCGCGCAGCAGGGGAGCCCCGTCTCTGGGCCCCTTTCTCGGCTTCTGAGCTCATCCGGCAGCGGACCGACGGGCGCCCGGGTGATCGCGTTCACCGGCGTAGTCGACGGGGCAGGTGACCGGGTTGCGTACCATCGGCACCCCCTCGACGTCCACGACGGGTTCGAGGCCCAGCCGGGCGGCCATCTCCACCCCGCCCCGTACGTCGTTGATCGGCCCGCACGGCAGGCCGGCCCGGGTGAGCAGCTCGGCCCATTCGTCGACGCCACGGGTGGCCAGCGCGGTCTCCAGCTCGGGGCGTAGCTCCTCGCGGTGGTCGTTGCGCAACCCCACCGTGGCGAACCCCAGCGTGCCCTCGCGGACGAACCCGTACAGGGTGCCGTCGTGGTAGTGCCAGCCGGTGCTCTGGCCCGACGGGATGGTGATCTCCCGCAGGATGCAGTCCTTCCCCCCTATGGTCGTCTGGGAGATGATGGTGCCGGTCACGCCGGGACCGGGCGGTGTCGCCGCCGCGGTGCCGACACCGATCATGGTGGTGACCGCCGCCAAGGCAGTCACAAGGCCGATCCACGAACTGCCGGCCGGGGATTCCCTCTTCATGCCCCACGGCCAGGCCCATCAACTGTTCTCCGGACCGGACGCGTCGTTGCGGGGGATGGACGCTTTCGACGGGGTCACCCTCGGGGACGCCGTCTGTGCCGTGGACGCCTGCCCGAGTGGCGAGCCGGTTCCCAGCGCGATCTTCTTCAACGGCCGCATGGATTTCGACCTGGGCGGGATGCAGGGCATCAACCGGCTGATGCCCGATGTCATGCTGGTCGACGCGACAGGCAAGCGTTACCCGGGACTGCTGCCGATCCTCACGTCCATGCGGCACGAAGTGCGCGCCGGGCGCGTCGGGTTCGCCGGCGTCCTGGCCCGCCTGGCCGAAGTGGCGGCGGCCATGATCGTGCGGGCTGGGTCGAATGCGGATGTGACAACGCCTCAGGGCTCGTGGCCGCGTTGCGCGACCCCCGCCTGGCCCGCGCCATCCCGGCCCTGCACCGGCGGCCGGGACACCACTGGACCGTGGCGGAGCCGGCTGCGGAATGCCATGTGTCCAGGTCTGTCTTCGCGGAGCGGTTCCAAGCGACCATCAGGATGTCACCCCTGCGTTACACCACGGAACTGCCGCGATCCCGTCATGTCGTGCACACGCTCCGCCCGAGCGGTCACATACTCGGCGTAACCCCGTCGCGTTCGCTGCCCATCGGCGGGGTCGGCGGCCACGCGGCGGCCGACGAGACCTTCGTCCGCGTCGACGCCGTTTCGGTCGGCGCGGACTCTCGTACGACGGGTGCGCCGCATCGACCGAGGTGATCCTCCGAGTTGGCACCGCACCCCACGATTACGGCGTAATCGCCGGGCAGTTCACCAGGCCGTGGCCCTCCTCGATGGAGATGCGCGCGGCCGGAAGCGACTCCGCGCCCGGGCCCTGAGGTAGACCGTTCGGTCTTGACATCGCCGAGAGGAAACCCCACGATAGTGCGAGACAGAACGTTTGGTCTCATACGGGGGTCCCTCCGGCTCGTGCCACCCCCGAGGCCAGGTCCAGGCATGCCGTGAGGAGAGCCGTCACCGCCTCCGTGTGGCTGGTTTCATCACTGACGCGACAGCCGTCGCCGATGTGCCGTTGTCCATTGAGAATCTGTGACCCCCACGACGGCGCTGCACGGAGGGTCGTGGGAGGCACCGTGTTCGTGGCGTTGGCCCACGCGTTCAAGACGCCTGACCTGCGCAGGAAGCTGCTCTTCACGCTCGGGATCATCGTGGTGTACCGCGTCGGCACCCACGTCCCGATTCCCGGTGTCGACTACCGGGCGGTCCAGCAGTGCATCGACCAGACCTCCACCAACCAGGGTCTGTTCGGGCTGGTCAACCTCTTCAGCGGCGGCGCTCTGCTGCAGATCACCATCTTCGCGCTCGGCGTTCTCCCCTACATCACCGCCAGCATCATCCTGCAACTGCTGACCGTCGTCATCCCACGCCTGGAAGCTCTGAAGAAGGAGGGCCAGACCGGCACGGCGAAGATCACCCAGTACACGCGGTACCTGACCATGGCACTCGCGGTCCTTCAGGGCACCGGCCTCGTGGCCACGGCCCGCAGTGGCGCGCTGTTCCCGAACTGCGCCGTCGCCGGCCAGGTCGTTCCGGACCGCTCGGTCTTCACCACGATCACCATGGTCATCACCATGACCGCCGGTACGGCCGTCGTCATGTGGCTCGGCGAGCTCATCACCGACCGCGGCATCGGCAACGGGATGTCGATCCTGATGTTCATCTCGATCGCCAGCACCACTCCGTCCGCCCTGTGGGCGATCAAGGAGCAGGGCTCCCTGGCCGGCGGCTGGATCGAGTTCGGCGGTGTCATCCTCGTCGCCCTGGCCCTGGTCGGCCTCGTCGTGTTCGTCGAACAGGCCCAGCGCCGCATCCCGGTGCAGTACGCCAAGCGCATGGTCGGCCGGCGCTCCTACGGCGGCACCTCCACCTACATTCCGCTCAAGGTGAACCAGGCGGGTGTCATCCCCGTCATCTTCGCCTCCTCACTGCTCTACATCCCGTCGCTGGTGGCCCAGTTCTCCAGCGGCGACTCGGAATGGAAGGCCTGGGTCACCCGGACTTTCGCCCAGAGCGACCACCCGATCTACATCGCCACCTACTCCGTGCTCATCGTGTTCTTCGCGTTCTTCTACATCGCGATCACCTTCAACCCGGACGAGGTCGCCACCAACATGAAGCAGTACGGAGGCTTCATCCCGGGTATCAGGGCCGGGCGGCCGACCGCCGATTACCTGCGCTACACGCTCAATCGGATCACGTGGCCAGGGGCGCTGTACCTGGGATTCATCGCGCTCATCCCCACCATCGCGCTGGCCACGACGGGAGCCAACCAGAACTTCCCGTTCGGCGGGACCAGCATCCTGATCATCGTCGGTGTGGGTCTGGAGACGGTGCGGCAGATCGAGAGCCAGCTCCAGCAACGCCACTACGAGGGCTTCCTGCGCTGAGCGGC
This sequence comes from Streptomyces sp. NPDC014676, assembly GCF_043084105.1. Taxonomy (NCBI): domain Bacteria; kingdom Bacillati; phylum Actinomycetota; class Actinomycetes; order Kitasatosporales; family Streptomycetaceae; genus Streptomyces; species Streptomyces sp. NPDC014676. The sequence continues at coordinate 94,454 of NZ_JBIBZI010000020.1, forward strand.
CCGCCGAGCCGCGTTCACGTCATCGCACCTTCACCGGTACCCCACTACCCGTGACGAGGAGAGGTTCATGCGCGTCTTCCTCACCGGCGGCAGCGGCTTCGTCGGTCAGCACCTGATACGCCGATTGCGTTCCGAGGGGCACGGCGTCGTCGCCCTGGCCCGCTCTGCCGCGAGCGCGCGGAAGGTGGCCGACGCGGGAGCCGAACCGGTGCGGGGCGACCTGATCGAGCTGACCCGTGGCGACTCGGCGGCTCCCCCGGCCTGGCTGGAGCACCTGCTCAGCGTCGACGCCGTCGTGCACGCCGCGGCCAGAATGGAGTTCTGGGGTGACGACGCGGGCTTCCTGGCCGACAATCACGAGCCGACCGTCGCCCTTCACACGGCCGCGGCGGCGGCGAAGGTGTCCCGGTTCGTGCTCATCAGCGCCGCCGCGGTGTCCACCGGCACGCAGCGCGCCACCGTGGTGGACGAGGACACCGACAGCGGCACGCCCCTCATCGCCTACGGCCGGGTCAAGCTGGCCACCGAGAATGCGCTGCGCGCCACCGCGACGCCGGGGATGACCCTGGTCATCCTGCGTCCCCCTTTCGTCTGGGGCGCGGGCATGAACATCGCCGACACGGCCGCCGACGCCGCCGCGGGGCGCTTCCTGTGGATCGACGCAGGCCGGCACGTCGTGGACTTCATCCATGTCGGGAACCTCGCGGAAGCGGCCGTGCTGTCCCTCACCCGCGGCGACCACGGTGCGCCGTACTACGTCACCGACGCGAACCCGATGCCGGTCCGCGACCTCTTCAGCGCCCTGTTGGCGACCCAGGGGGTCGACGTCTCCGCCTGCCGGAGTGTCCCTGGGGCTGTGGCCGCGCCGCTCGCGGCCCTGGTGGACGGTGGGGCGCGCCTGTTCCGCCGGAGCGCTCCCCCACCGATCACCAACTGGCTCGTCGCCTTCCTGAGCCGCGACCGCATCTACGACATCAGCGCGGCCCGCGCGGCGCTCGGCTACCGACCCCGCATCGGCTTCGCCGCGGGCCTACGGGAGATGGAGGAGCTGGCCCGTCTCCCCCACGCCGACTCGGCGTAGCGAGCCCGGAGACCCGTCCAGGTCCGCGCCCGGGGGCGCGGCTGGTGCGGGCCGTGGGGTCGCCGCCCCGCGACCGTGCCCCTCGCTTCAGCTACACATCGCGCTCCTGCTGACCGCTCACCCCTTCCCCGACGAACCGGACCGCGAGATCGAGTACGGCGGCCGCGGCCTGTCGGGGGTCACCGCTCGGTCGTTCGGGGTAGGTGGTGTCCGCTCGGTTCCATCGGTCGGCCTGGACGTACCAGTCGACAGGCTTTGTCGCCTCTCCGACGAGGGTCGCGCGGACTTCGTCGAGCCAGAGCGCCCATCGGGAGCGGTAGTAGTCGCCCACCAGGCCGGCCCAGGAACGATTCGCGTAGGCGTCCAGGACGGTCGCGTCCTCGTAACCCCACGAGGTCAGCAGCCTCTTGGCCTCCATGGTGAGGTATGCGGCCTCGTCCTCCTGCGCCCCCCATGCGCGGGCGTCGGCGAGCCATCCACCGAGCAGGAAATGCTCGTTCGTCCCCAGCACGGCCTCCTGCGCGTCGATCAGTACCAGCAGACGCCGTGCGGCGGCGTCGTACGCCCCGATCTCGCGTGCTCGCGCCGCGTCGGCGACATCACGCAGGGCCGCCCGTGCCGCGTCGTCGGCGACCTGGCGTGCGAGATCGACGAGGTCGTAGGACAGGCCCGGGGAGTCCAGCCGCCCGGCGGCGTCCAGCAACGCCCGCAGGGCCGGAATCAGCGCCCCCTCCGGATGGGCGAGGGCTCTCGGGCCCACCAGACTGGCCTGGTTGGCGTCCAGGCTCGGCACGGCCGCGATCACCGAGTCGGTGGCGGCGTAGGCCGGGACGGCTTCGGACATCTCGCCCGCCAGCTGAGCGAGCATCTCGGCGAACGCGGGCGCGCCGTGCACGTCCGCGGCGTCCACCGGGAGACCGGCGAGGGCCTGCACCGTCTCGGCGGGAAGACCACCGTTGCGCCCGTGCCGCCAGGGCCCGTAAGCCGTGGCCAGGAGGTTCCGCCATGCCTCCTCGGCCTGGGCGTCGGCCGCGCCGTAACGCGACGTGGTCCACTCCCGCATCCACTCGCCGAGGTCGACCGGCCCGTCCGCCCAGGTGAGGTCGTGGAAGAGATCCCACAGGACGGGGTTGTTGACGAGGCCCTCGGCCATGTCGGCAAGCCCGGCGAGCCCTCGCGGCCCGCTGTCGCCGAGCCACCGGCCCGGCAGGGAGGCCACGTCCGCCAGGTCGCCGTAAAGGGCGGTCCGGCCGCCGTAGTCGGGCAGGATGCCCCACACCCACTCCGGACCGCCGAACCCGTCGTCGCGGTGGGACTCACCGGTGAGGTCGAGGACGACGACGCGGTCGGTGCCGACGGCCTCCAGCAGTTCACGGCGGGGATTGCCGGCCCAGGCCTGCATCACCCATGTGGCGTCCGGGTCGGCGGCCGTCATCGCCTCCAGGACGCCACGGGCCGCCGCACCGAGATCAGTACCTCCGGTGTGGCCACCCTCGTGGATCAGGTCGACCGCCCACATGCCGGTGGTGCCGAACGCGGCTCGCTGTTCTGCGTAGAACATCTCCGCCACGGCGGCGTACGCATCGGTGGTCGAGTCGAGCCAGTCCGGCCGTACCGGGCCGACGAGGTCCTTGTACCAACGGCCTTGCGGAACGGTGCGGGAGCCGGCCCAGCGCTCGGCGAAGCCGGGGGGCACCGTACCGCTGAACCCCGGCAGGATGGGGACGATGCCGAGGTGCCGCATCCGCTCGATGACCTTGCGGGCCAGCGCCGCCCGGCGGTCGACGAGCGTGCCGCTGGTGCCGCGGCCGAAGTTCTGGATGTTGTTCATCCAGAGCCACGGCTGGTGCGACGGCGGTCCCAGCCACCGCAGGATCTCCTGCTCGCCGTATCCGCACCGTTGGAACGTCTTCAGGTACACCAGTTCCTGGCCGAGGGTGAGGTGCGCCGCGTTCACCCCGCTCGCCGCCAGGAGGTCGATCTCGCGTTCCCACTGCGCCCGGTCGTAGAAGGGCGTCGTGTAGCCGCCGACGGTCAGGTTGTAGGCGACTCTCCGGCCGAATGCCGCGTCGCCGGAGACCTCGGCGCCCTCCGGCAGTCGCCGGGTGACCGGCCGGGTGCCGATACGCGAGACGTGGGCGACACCGGCCCGGCGTGCGAAGGCGGCGTAGCCCGCGACGGCCGCGCCGGCGTCCGACGCGGTGACGGTCAGGACGCCGCCTGCCGACCGGGCACGGAACCCGTCGTCGATCTCCGTGGTGAGCACGACCCGGACCGCCTCGTCGGGCAGCCCGCTGAGCCTGCGTATCGCCGCCGCGGCTTCCACCGCCGACGCGTCGTGTCTGTTCCGGGTCATCGGGTCTCCCCATGAGGGGCTTGGGTGGTCACGGGTTCCGGACGCACGCGCAGGATCGCGAGGGAGCCGGTCAGGGCGATGGTGCCGCCGATGAGAAACAGCGCCGGGTAGCCGCCGAGACACGTCACCGCGAGCGACGCGACGAACGGGGCGACGACCTGCGGTGCGGTCAAGGCGATGTGGAAGACGCCGAGGTCACGGCCCGTGTCCCCGGCCTCGGGCAGCGCGAGGGTGGCGAGCGCCAGGTCCACGCCGAGGTGGAGGCCGAGCGCGAGACCGCTCAGCGCGGTGCACACCAGGAACCCGGACCAGGTCCGCCACACCAGCGGGACGAACAGCGCGACCGTGAGCAGGAGCGACGACGCGAGCACGAAGCGGCGATGCCGTCCGAAGCGGTCCACCAGGGGGCCCGCGCCGGCCGTGCCCACCGTGACACCGATCAGACTGATCGTCAGTGCGGTGGCGACGCCGTCGGCCGGTGCCACACCGCGCGGGGGGTGGATGAAGTCTTCCAGGACGTAGAGGGTGAATCCGTTGACCATGTTGTAGCCGAGGTAGGCATGAGGCGGCGGGACATGTGTGCTCCCCCTCGGGGATCGGTGGCGACCAAGGGGTCCGTCCCGTCGCTACTTCCGGGCGAACGGATTGGCCTTGGTGTGCTGGTGGCCCCATACGTTCGGGACGCCGAAGTCGTGCGGCACCCAGTCGTCGCCGACCTCTATCCCGCCGCAGGCGATCTCGATGTGGAAGCCGCTCGGATTCTCCACGTAGAAGGAGATGGCCTTGTCGTTCATGTGCCGTCCGAGGCTGATAGAGATCGGCGTGCCGTTCTCCTTCGCCCGGTCGTAGGCCCGCCCGACATCGTCGATCGAGGCGTACTCGAACTCGAGGTGGTGGAGCCCCGCCGTCTCTGCGCTGCCGAGCGCGATGCTGTGGTGTGTCGAGTTGCAGCGGAAGAAGAACAGGCCGGGGTCGCGGTAGTCGGTCAGTCGGAACTCGAGCACGGACTCGTAGAGCTCCCGGAGTTCGGTGAGTCTCGGGCTCGCCAGCACGAAGTGGCCCAGGCCGACGGCGCCGGGAGTTCCGTCCGGGCGCGCGACAGCGGTGCGTGCCTTGGCTTCACCGACAGCCAACTCGACCCGGTATCCGACCGGGTCGGTGAACCGGCGGAGGTGGGTCGCGCCGCGCAGCTCCCTCTCTTCCGCCGTGCCGTCCTCGACGGTGAACCCCGCGTCGGAGAGTCTCCGGGTGAGTCTCTCCAGCTCGCTCGGCGTATCGACGATCCAGCCGAGTTCTCGCGGGCTGTCCTCCGTGGAGGGGTACAGGGCGACGCGGTACTTGAACACGTCGAGTTCGGCCAGCGTGACCTCGTCCGGGCCGAACTTCGCCGTGGTGACACCGATGCCCAGCGTGCGACCGAGCAGGTGGGTCCAGGCGTCGATGTCGGTGACGTTGAGTCCTACATAGCCAAGCTTGCGGATACCCACGTTCTGTTCCCTCCGCTACGGCGGCTGCTGCACCTTGCAGACATGCGCGAGTGATGTGGTGGAATCCGGGCGCACACACGTCGCGCGCCCGGTGCCGGGCATGAGACAGGTCCAAGGGTTCCGCGGGGGACGCGGTCGACGATGCTCGGCGCTCAGGCCTGGGGGCAGGTAAGGTCCCCCGGCTCGCCTCGCACCTTTTCGGCCACGACTGCGTGAGCGGGGTCATCGGTCCCGGGGTGGATGCGAAGACGTTGGCGCCCGGCGGGCCGGCGGCAGGCCGTCCGCGATCCGACACTTCGCGTGATGGAGCCGCACGATCGGGGCGCCGAATCGACGCCGGTCCAGGCCCATGGCCGTCCCCGGCGTCCCGCGCATTAGGTCACGGGCGCCCCCTCCTGTATGTAACGTTCACTCTACACGAGGACGCAGACTTTCAGGGTCCCTTTTCGGTCACAGTCGAACGAGCGGCGGCACCGGCCGGCCTTGGGGAACCGAGTGTCAGTTCAGGGAACCCAGTTCCCTCGAAGCCTGCGCGGCCCGAGTGAGGAAGCCGACCGTGACCGGTCCTCAGCGGCAAGCACCCCGAGCCGAGGGACGCCGAGGAGCGCCGTCGGCGGTGGAACGGGTGGTCACCACCGTGCGGGAGGGCGTCAAGAGTGGCCGCTACGTCCCTGGTCAGCGCCTCGTGGAGGCCGATCTCATGCAGGAACTCGGCGTGGGGCGCAACGCGCTGCGCGAGGCGCTGTCGCGGCTGCGCAGCGATGGCTTCGTACCGACCGAAGCACACCGGGGCGCCTCCATCCGCCGGCTGACGCGCGAGGACGTCTTCCGGCTCCACGAACCGCGTGAGGTCCTGGAAGGGCTCGCCTGCCGCCTCGCCGCCGAGCGGATCGACACCGCGGACCACCGTGAGCGGCTGCCGGCGGCACTGGCGTCCATGCACGAGGTCGCGCGCACCGCCGAACTGCCGGCGTACATGGACGAGAACATCCGCTTCCACCGAGCCATCGTCGAACTGGGCGGCCACCCTCGCCTGGAGGAACTGGTGGACCAGCTTCAGATCCAGACCTTCCGCGTCCAGTTCCGCTCAGCGGCGGCGACCCACGAAAGGGCCGGCATGCGGGAGTACTCCGTCGCCGAGCACCAGAGCCTCGCCGAAGCGATCCTCGAAGGCGACGGCGTCCGGGCCGAGGACCTGATGCGCCGTCACTTGAGGCACACGAAGAGCGACGTCATGCGACTGCCGGACGACAGTTTCGCCTGAGCCCGGCCAATCCCCCTCGGGAAACTCCCGGGCGCCCGGCCGGGGACGGCGGACTGCCTGCCGCTGAGAGATCGCCCGGGAGGAACGGGCCGCAATGGTTCGGGCCCCGACGCCCTCCCGTCGGAGGCGTCGGGGCCCATCAGCCGACCGGGCACGACGAAGTCGAGTGCCCCCGGCGACCGATCCTGTGGTGACGGCCACCGCGTGGTCTCCTCCGCGAAGGCCGTCACCGCGCTCAGGCACGAGTCGCGGCAGCGAGGTCGAGTGCGACATCGGTGATCATGTCTTCCTGTCCACCGACCATGCCCCGTCGCCCCACTTCCACGAGGATGGCCCGCGTGTCGAGGCCGAAGCGCGCCGCCGCTGCCTCGGCGTGCCGCAGGAAGCTGGAGTACACGCCCGCATAGCCGAGACTGAGGGTTTCGCGATCCACCCGGACTTCCCGGTCCTGCAGCGGCCTGACCAGGTCGTCCGCCGCGTCCATCAACGGGAACAGATCGCAGCCGTGCTCCCAGCCCATGAGGTCCGCGACCGCGATGAACGCCTCCAGCGGGCAGTTGCCCGCCCCCGCGCCCTGCCCAGCGAGGGAGGCGTCGACGCGGACGGCACCGTTCTCGACGGCGACGACCGTGTTGGCGACGCCCAGAGCCAGGTTGTGGTGGGCGTGGATGCCCAATTCCGTGGAGGGATCCAGAACGTCGCGGTAGGCCTTGAACCGATCCCGTACGCCGTCCATGGTCAGACGTCCGCCGGAGTCGGTGACGTAGACGCACCGGGCGCCGTAGGACTCCATGAGCTTCGCCTGGCGGGCGAGTTCGGCGGGCTCGGCCATGTGGGACATCATGAGGAAGCCGGCGACGTCCATGCCGAGTTCCCGTGCAGCGCTGATGTGCTGGGCGGAGATGTCCGCCTCGGTGCAGTGCGTGGCGACACGCACGGACCGGATGCCCAGGGCATGGGCTTGGCGCAGGTCGTGCACCGTGCCGATGCCCGGCAGCAGCAACGTCGTCGGAACGGCCCTCTTCGTGACGTCGGCGACGGCCTCGATCCACTCCCAGTCGGTGTGCGCCCCGACGCCGTAGTTGATGGAAGAGCCCGACAGCCCGTCACCGTGGGCGATCTCGATGGCCGCGACCCCCGCGGCGTCCAGGGCGCCGGCGATCGCCCGCGCCTGTTCCACGGTGTAGCGGTGGCGGATGGCGTGCATGCCGTCCCGCAGCGTCACGTCCTGCACGTACAGACCGGTCATCGGGTGGGCCTTTCGGTGCGATGGCCGGCGATGCGCTCGGCCGTGCGGAGCGCCGCAGAGGTCATGATGTCGAGGTTCCCGGCATAGGCGGGCAGATAGTGCGCCGCTCCTTCCACCTCGAGGAACACGGACACCTTGGTCGCGCCACCCGACACGTCCGCCGGCAGCAGCGAGCGCAGGGGGTCGTCGCCGGCGACGGTCTCGAACTGGACCTTCTGCTTGAGCCGGTAGCCGGGCACATAGGCCTGGACGTGGCCAACCATCGCCTCCACGGACTCCGTGATCGCCTCGGTGTCGGCGTCCGAGACCAGGCAGTGCACGGTGTCCCGCATGATCAGAGGCGGCTCGGCCGGGTTGAGCACGATGATCGCCTTGCCCCGGGCCGCTCCGCCGACCTTCTCGATGGCGGAGGACGTGGTCTCGGTGAACTCGTCGATGTTGGCCCTGGTGCCGGGACCGGCGGAGCGGGACGAGATGGAGGCGATGATCTCCCCGTAGTGCACGGGCGTGACCGCGCCCACCGCAGCGACGATCGGGATGGTGGCCTGGCCTCCGCAGGTGACCATGTTGACGTTCTGCGCGTCGAGGTGCTCGTCGAGGTTGACGGGCGGCACCACGTACGGGCCCACCGCCGCGGGCGTCAGGTCGATCACGGTCCGGCCCAGCTCGCGCAGTACCTCGTCGTGATGCCGGTGGGCTCCGGCGGACGTCGCGTCGAAGACGAACTCCACGTCGGCGAACTCGTCCATCTTCACGAGGCCGTCGACGCCCTCGTGCGTGGCGGCGACCTTCAGCCGCCGTGCTCGGGCCAGTCCGTCGGAGTCCGGGTCGATGCCGACCATCGCCGCCATGTCCAGGCGTTCGGACAGTCGCAGGATCTTGATCATGAGGTCGGTGCCGATGTTGCCCGACCCGATGACGGCCACCCGGGTGCGGTCACTCACCGCTTTCCCCCTCACTGGCGGACTCCGGTGCGAACCGGACGGACACGTCGCCCAGTTGCGAGATGGAGGCGGCGAAGACGTCGCCCGGGGCTGCGACGACCATCGGCCCCAGCGCACCCGTCAGCACGACGTCCCCGGCCTTCAGCGGATCGCCCAGCTCGGCCAGCGCCCGGGCCAGCCAGAGCGCGGCGTTCAGCGGACTGCCGAGGCACGCGGCGCCATTGCCCTCGGAGGCCACGTCGCCGTTTTGGGACATGCTCATGGAGACGGTGGCCAGATCCACCTCGTTGAGAGACACGCGCTGCTCCCCGAGGACGTAGAGACCGGAGGAGGCGTTGTCGGCGACTGTGTCGACGAAGGTGATGTCCCAGTCGGCGATGCGACTGTCCACGATCTCCAGGGCCGGCACCGCGTACTCGGTAGCCGCGATCACGTCGTCGATCGTGCAGGCGGCGTCCGGGAGATCGGCGTTGAGGACGAGGGCGACCTCCGCCTCGACCTTGGGCTGCAGCAGCCGGCCGAAGGGAACCACGCCGTCCTGGGCGACCACCATGTCGGAGAGCAGCGCGCCGAAGTCCGGCTGATCGACACCGAGCTGACGTTGCACGGCCTCGGAGGTGAGACCGATCTTGCGCCCGACCAGCCGGTGCCCGGTGGCGAGCCTGCGTTCGTTGTTCAGCCGCTGTACGGCGTATGCGGTGCTGACGTCGCCTTCGGAGATCAGACTCCGGACCGGGGGACACGGCTTTCCGCTCGCGGCCGCTTCCGCCAGCAGATCAGCGGCTTCCTGGACGGTCGCGGACGAGCCGGAAACGGGGGGGATGGCGCCGGACATACGAGGACCTCCGCAAGAAAGGGTTCTGTGGGGGTTCCTCAGGTATATGGGCAGCCGACTTCCTGTGCCAAAATTCGTTCCATGTCGCGGAACAGCTCTACGGGGAACATGCTCGACAAGGCGGCTCACCTCCTCGATGTCTTCTATCCGACGGGAGGAGCGCTCCGCCTTTCGGAATTGGTGATGCGCACCGGATTGTCCAAGACCACGACTTACCGCCTCGCCGGCAATCTCGTCCAGCTCGGATATCTGGAACGAACCGGCGAGTACTACCGGCTCGGCAACCGGCTGTTCGAACTCGGTTCCCTGGTATCCCGGCGGCTGGACCTGCGCGAAACGGCTCTTCCCTTCCTCCAGGATCTGTTCGAAAGCACGCGGCAGACCGTGCACTTCGGTGTGCGGGACGGCTTCGACATCGTCTACGTCGAACGCATCCACGGCCATGACTCGCCGGCCCTCCCGTCACGTATCGGCGGGAAACTCCCCTTGAGCTGCACGGCGATCGGCAAGGCCCTCCTCGCCTTCTGCGAAGAGGCGGCCTGCGACCTCCTGGCACGTGAACTGCCGCGGCTCACCCCCTACTCGATCACCGATCCCGCCGTTCTCCGCGCCGCGCTCGAACAGATCCAGCTCTCCGGCCTGGCCTACGAGGAACAGGAAGCGGCCGTCGGCGTGAGCTGCATCGCCGCGCCCGTGTTCACCGGCGCCAGGGTCGTGGCGGCCTTGTCGGTGGCGGTACCCCAGGAGCAGTTCCGGCCGGCCCATCTCGCGCCGGCGGTACGGACGGCCGCGCTCGGGCTGTCCCGGGTGCTGCGCAACGGTGTGACATCCGGCATGAAGCCGCCGCCCCTGTCGGGGTGACCGCCCGGATCGCGCGGAGACGGGGCGGAGGCGGCTCGCAGGCGCCAGGAGGCGCTAGGAGCCGCTAGGAGGCGCTCCAACCGCCGTCGATGGTCAGCTGGGTGCCGGTGATGGACGTGGCTTCGGGTGAACACAGGAACGCAACCGCCCCTGCGACCTCGTCCGGCTCGACGAGGCGCTTCACCGCCGACCGTGCCAGCAGTACGTCCGACACCACGTCGTCGACGCTCATCGCGTGGACCTCGGCCTGGTCCGCCAACTGGTTCTCCACCAGCGGAGTGCGGACATATCCGGGGCACACACAGTTGCTGGTCACTCCCTTGGCCGCCCCTTCCAGAGCGATGACCTTGGAGAGACCTTCGAGACCGTGCTTGGCACTGACGTACGCGGCCTTGTACTGGCTGGCGCGCAGGCCGTGGACGCTGGAGATGTGCACGATCCGTCCCCAGCCCCGCTCGTACATGTGCGGGAGGACTGCTCGGCTGAGCAGGAAGGGGGCTTCCAGCATCAGCCGCAGCATGAAGGCGAACTTCTCATGGCTGAACTGTTCGACGGGCGCGACGTTCTGAACCCCGGCGTTGTTCACCAGGATGTCCGCTTCGAGTCGCAGATCGGCGAGATCGGCCGTCCGGCTCAGGTCCGTCACCAGCGCCTCGCCACCGATGCGCTGGGCCATCGACTGCGCGCCCACCTCGTCGACGTCGCACACCACGACGTGGGCACCCAGTTCGGCCAGTCGCGCCGCCACAGCCGCACCGATGCCACTCGCCGCGCCGGTGACCACCGCGCGCCGCCCGGAGAGATCGGGGCCCGTCACCATCGGCGTCATGATGCCGTCGAAGCGAAGGGATTGGCGTTCGCGTGATGGTGGCCCCAGACGTCCGGGGTCCCGAAATCGTGTGGCACCCAGTCCTCACCCACCTCGATGCCGCCGCAGCCGATCTCCAGGTGGAAACCACTGGGATTCCTGATGTAGAACGAGATCGCTTTGTCGTTCATATGCCGACCGAGGCTGATCGAGATGGGCACACCATCGGATTCCGCGCGATCATGCGCACGTCCCACGTCATCGATGGAGTCGTGTTCGATCTCGAGATGATGGATGGACGTCGTTTCCGCCCGCGCGAGCGCGATGCTGTGATGCGTCCTGTTGCAGCGCAGGAAATACAGACCCGGGGCTCTATAGTCGGTCAGTTTGAACTCGAGGACCGACTCGTAGAGTTCCCTGAGTTCGTCGAGCTGAGGGCTGGCCAGGACCAGGTGACCGAGGCCGATGACGCCGGGGCTCGCGTGGACGGGGCGGGCCGGACGGGTGCGGACCTTGGCAGCACCGACCGCCAACTCGACCCGGTAACCGACCGGGTCGGTGAACCACCGCAGGTGGGTGGCACCGCGAAGCCCGGTCTCGTCGACAGTGCCCTCATGGACGTCGAAGCCGGCCGTGGTCAGCCGCTCGGTGAGTCTGTCGAGTTCACGCGGTGAATCGACGATCCAGCCCACCTCGCGGGGACGGTCCTCCGCCGACGGGTAGAGAGCCAGTCGGTACTTGTAGGCGTCGAGTTCGGCCAGCGCGACGTTCTCCGTGCCGATCTCGTCGAAGGTGACGCCGACTCCCAGCGTGCGGCCGAGGAGACTGTTCCACGCGTCGAGATCACTGACGTTGAGACCGACGTAGCCCAGTTTGGTGACACCCATGCCGCATTCACCCCTCCCGGGCTGCCGCCGCGGCACCGCCGCGCAGGAACTCGCGGACGATGTGGTTGAACTCGGGCGCCCTCTCGTACTGCACCCAGTGACGGCAGTGCGGCAGGACGCGAAGTTCCGCGTGGGGGATGCCCTGGAGAATCCTGGTCGCCCACGTCAGCGGAACGGTCTGGTCCTCCCGTCCCCATACGAGCAGGGTGGGCGCGGAGATGAGGCCCAGCTCGGGGGTGAGGTCACCGAAGTTGGGCGGGATCGGCAGCTCCGGGTGGGCACGGAGACTCGACTCGTAGCGCTCATCGATCAGGGCGTCCGTCGCGAGATCCTGGTTGTACACCATGAGGCGAACGAACTGCGCCATCTCGTCACGGGAGGGCTTGTCGGACGCCATGTAGTTGAAGAGGTGTTCCAGCCCGACCGGCCATGGAGGCGCGTCCGCCGGAAGAACCCCACCCGGCGCCATGAGGACGACCCGGTCCACACGGTCCGGCTGGGTCATGGCGATCCGCATCGCGACAGCACCGCCGTACGAGTTGCCGACGAGATGTGCGCGCTCGATCCCGAGGGCGGTCATCGCGCGGCACACTCGCTCGGCCGCGTGGAAGATCAACGGCTCGTCCGTCGCAGGCCGCGGAGAACGGCCCCAGCCCGGAAGGTCGATCACGATGTTCCGGTAGTCCGAAAAAGCGGGCAGGTTACCGCCGAAGTTGCTCATGCCCGTGGCGCCAGGCCCCGAGCCATGCAGCCAGATGACCGGACTGCCGGTACCGGACTCGACGTAGGCGATTTCAGCGTCCCCGACATCCAAGGTGCTGGTCACTCTCACACCCCCAGACTGTGTGTATGTAACGCTCACTATACGGGATGCGGGAGTGATGGCAAGCGCGTGCGCACACTCGACCGCGCCACTGAAGGCGCGGGGACGGATAAGAGTCAGTGAGTACCGGGAAAACGCGACGTCAAGCGCTGCGAAGACACCGCAGGAACGCTCGCGTCACGGCACCGGGAAATGTCCCACCGGAGGCTTTGTGCAGCGGGGTCACTTCTTCTGCTTGCCTCGCTGGTCGGCCAGACTGCGGATCAAGGTGATGAAAGGCGCGGCATGGGCGCTGTAACTCATACCGTCGAAGGTATTGGTCAGGGACAACCCGTCCGTCATGGCCCTGCCGAGAACGGCCAGTTCTTCGATGAACTTCTCGTCCACCGGGCCGCCGTTCGCGGCGAACACCGGTGTGAGGGCCTCGACCCACGAGGCGTGTGCGTAGTCGCGGATGCGACGCACGGTGGCCCTGACGACCTCGGCGTCCTTGTGCGGGCCGACACTGATCGCCAGCAGGAGGCGGAGGTAATCGGGCCGCTGGTCGAGGGAGGCGCACGCCTCCGTGAACCACGCCTCGAACCGCTCCAGCGGCTCACGGTCATCGAACGAGGACGGATTCGGGAACAGAGCGTGCAGCTCGTTGAAGGTGCGCTCCAGCAGCGCCGCGAGAACGCCGAGTTTGTTGCCGAAGTGGTAGTAGATGGAGCTGGCCGGCAGCCCGGACCGCGTCGACAGGTCCGAAATGGCCATGCCGTCGTACCCTCGGCTCGCCACGAGGGTACGCGCCGCATCGAGGATGACATCACGGCTGCTCAAGTTGGCAGTGGCCGATACGGAGTCGTTTCCCTTCACCATAGGCCCATGATAGGTCCCGCATGCTGCGCGCACGGACCGGCGTGCACCTGCCCGAACCTGCGCAAACCGTACTGGGTTTCCACGGATACGCGCTCCCTCAAGGCATAGAAAAGGACGACGGCCTCGGCCCAGTCACGCAGTTCGGCCGGCCGCCCCTGCCACCTCGCCGGCCCCCTGAACGCGGTGCCGCCCGGGTACATCGCGGCACCGCGTTCAACGTCACCATCGTGGGTGGTCACCGCCGACCGGAGGTGAGGTCGTTCCCACACCCGGGGGCGACCACACACCCGCTATGCGGTACCCTTGGCGACCTCCGGCACCTTCAGCACTTCCTCCGCGTTCCGGCGGGCCCCTTCGCGACGGAGAAGAAGGGTGGCGAGGGCGCCGATCACGGCCGGTATCGCGAAGACGCGGAACATGGACTCGGGTGCCCATCCCGCCTCGAGCAGGAAACCGGCGAGCAGGGGCGCCAGCACCGCACCGAGTCGGCTGACCGCCACAGCCATGCCCAGCGCCGTCGCCCGGGCTTCCGCGGGATAGACGCTTGGAATGATGACGTTGATGCCCGAAACCGAGCCGTTGAGCAGGAACCCGACCAGCACGGCGACGAGAAGCGCACTGGCGAGCGACCCGAGCGAGACCGAGAAGAGGACGAGCGCGAGTGCGGCGACACCGAAGTAGACAGCAGTCAGCCGGCGTGGCTCGACACGGGACGCCAGTACACCCAGCAGAACGGCTCCCGTGACACCGCCGAGGCTGAAGAGCACGCCGCCGCTGATGCCTTGCTGACTGGACATGCCCGCTTCGAGCAGGAGGCTGGGTGTCCAGGAACTCGCGAAGTAGAACATCGTCATCGCTGAGGTGAACGCGAGCCAGATCAGCACCGTTCGCAGGGCGTTGCGCCCTTGGAACAGCGACTCGAGCGCCACCTTGCGCGACGATGTCTGCCGCTGGGGCAGTTCATCGACCTCGCCGTGCCCGATGGAGACGAGGATCCGGTTCAGTCTGCCCAGGGCGTCACGGGGACGGCACGCGACGAGGTAGTCCATGGACTCGGGAAGGAAACGGAGCCCCAGCGCGAAGAGGACCGCTGTGGCGATGCTTCCGATGATGAAGACCGATCGCCAGCCGTACGGACTCAGCAGAAGGCTCGTACTGATGCCGGCGATTACCGAGCCGATACCGTAGCCCGTCGTGATCAGGGCGATGGCCAGCCCTCTCCGCCTGTTGTTGGCGTACTCGGAGGCGAGCACGGGCAGACTGGCCGCCATCACTCCCACCGCCGCTCCGGTTATAAGCCGGCTGGCAATGAGCTGGCCGAAATTCTGCGACATCGCTGCGAACAGCATGCCCAGCGATGCCATCGCCAGGCCGCTGAGCGTCAACCGGCGTCGGCCGACGCGATCGGCAAGTGGGGCGAGGAAAAGCGCCCCGAATGCCATACCCGCGAGGCCGCTGCTGAGCAGCAATCCCACTTGCGACGGGGAAAGGCCCCATTCACGAGTGATCGCCGGTCCTACGAAGGAGGTCGCCAGGAGGTCGAACCCGTCAACCAGATTCATGGTGAGGCACAGCACCACTGCCCTGATCTGGGCACGACTCATCGGCCCTTCTTTGACCTGCTCAAGAATGCTCATGAAGACCTCGCTTCATCGCGATGACCCCTGTATGTAACGCTCACTCTACAGATGAGGGGCAGGCGTGGCTAGATTCGTGCGCGCTCCGAAACGGACCCGCGAGCACGCGCCGCCGAAGCAATCACCGAAGGCCATTGAATGGCTCGACCATCCATGCAGAAACATGCAATAGACACGAATGCGGGGCCGGCTCCACCGAGGACTGCCGAGAGGGATCACGACCGCGCGGCCATGACGCAGGGGTCAGTCCTGGGGAGAACTCGGCACGATCCTCGCCACCGTCCAGTCGGGCCCCGCCCCCGGCTCCACGCTCTGGACCCGTCCAGCCGTCTTTCCGGGTGTGGCACCGACGGCGGCCGCGTGGGATGCGATGAACGGCAGCGCACTCGCCGAGCCGGTCACGATGGCCAGGGAGAGGCCCAGGAAGAGGAGATAGCGACGGAGGGCCACGGAGCAACCACCAATAAAGGGAGAACGTTCTGTCTAGTAGGTGATTCAACGGGGTCACCCCGGCCGCTGTCAAGACCGATCGTTCTACCGTGCGGTAGGCTTGGCGGTTATGAGTCGGAGTTCTGAAGGCGGCAACATCTCTGAGGCGCGTACGCGGCTCCTCAACACGGCGACCCGGATCTTCTACACCGAGGGCATCCACTCCGTCGGCATCGACCGGATCACCGCCGAGGCACAA
>NZ_JBIBZI010000021.1:0-85313 GCF_043084105.1 Streptomyces sp. NPDC014676
TCGTCATGCTCCGCGACGGCGCCATGGCAGCCGGCTGCCTCTTCGACCCCAAACTGATCTCCGAAACCTTCCTCAACGGCGTCGAAGGCCTCCTGGGTGCACTCACCGAGGACACGTTCGACTCCGACGCGCCCCGCGCCACTCCGGCTCTCTAGCCCGTTGCGCGGTGACTTGAGCGAGGCAGACGCGGAGAGCAATACCCCTCAGCCCGGTGAGCCCGTTGGCTCGGCTTGAGGGAGGCGCTGCGCCAACCGCTTGTCATGTCCTACAGGGCCCTGCCGAGGCGGCGATCATCGGCAGGGCTTCCGAGATCATCGGCCCTGCCGGCTTCGGCTCGCTCGACGAGAACGCAGCCCATGTAGTGCAGCCGTCCTCACTCACTCCCCAGGTGTCCGCGAGCGTGGCGACAATCGTGAGCCCTCGCCCTCCCAAGTCGTCGTGCTGCGCACTGCGGACTTGGGCCGGCACCGGGTTGCAGTCGGACACCTCGACCGTGACGGTGCCCGCCACCTCCGTGATCTTCATCGTGATCGGACCGCGCCCGTGCTCTATCGCGTTCGTCACCAACTCGGAGACGACCAGCTGCACATCATCGACCAGAGAGCCGCTCCTACCCCAGAGTCGCAAAATGGCGGAAGCGGCATGTCGAGCCTGGGCGACCCGAACTGGATCGGGCTCGATGACGGCTTCTAAACGACACTGCGTTTGATCGAGGACCGTTGTGGGCGACATTACGGATCCTTCCACCATTGAGGTCGCCGACATGCAATCTCCTGTGCCCAGACCCACATACGGCTGCTTCACGAGCTGTGTGGAACGCTCACTATACAACACCTGGAAAGGGCTGCGAACGCTGCGCCGACTGGACTGCGGCCCGGGCGCGAACTCGGGGAAAGTCACCGCACCTCCCGTCGCCCAGCGCGCCGGTCCGGGCGGTCCGGGCGTGGTCTGGGCGCCGGCTGCCACAACGGATGCTCCCGTTCCGCCCAAGCCCGGCCGACCCAACCGGTTCGCATACCGCGCCGGGCCTCGGGGTCTGCCATGGCCATGCCGATGTGACCGGCGAGAACGATGCCGAGAGTCAGGGCCAGCCAGTCGTGGATGAAGGTGGCGGCGGTGCGCCACTCCAGCGGGACGAGCTGCGTCCACCACATCATCAGCCCGGTACCGAGCATGATGAGCGTGGCGCCGGCTGCCCAGGCGGCATAGAGCTTCTGTCCCGCGTTGAACTTGTGCGCGGGACGGGACCCGGGCCGCCCGTCCCGCCGCAGAACGGCGACGATCCAACGGCGGTCGTGCGAGCCGAAACGGTTCAGCAGGCCCAGGTCGGCACGGAAGGCGCGCGATCCCAGGGCGGCCAGGACGGGGATCGGAAGTGCGATCCCGGACCATTCGTGCACGGTGACCACCAAAGCGCGGCGGCCGATGAGTTGGGCGAACAGGGGGAGGTACAGCGCGGCCGCGGTGAGGACGCACACACCCATCAGCACGGCCGTGGCGCGGTGGGCCCAGCGCTCGGCCTTGCTGAATCGCCGCACGCTCCCGACCTGTGGTGGATCATGTCGTCGGTTCATCGTCCCGTCCGTTCGAGCGGCCCACCCAGGCGTCGATGTCGTAGCCGCGCTCTTCCCAATAGCCGGGCTGGACGCTCTCTGTGACGGTGATGCCGGAGAGCCACTTGGCGGACTTGTAGAAGTACATGGGCGCCACGTAGAGGCGGACCGGCCCGCCGTGGGCGTGCCCGAGGTCCTTGTCCTGCATGCGCAGGGCGACCAGGACGTCCGCCCGGCGGGCCTGCTCCATGGTCAGGCTTTCCGAGTACTCCCCGTCGAAGCAGGTGAAGCGCACCGCTCCGGCCGACGGGTGCACTCCGGCCGCGTCCAGCAAGTGAGAGAGGCGTACCCCTTCGAGCGGGGTGCCGGGGACACGCCAGCCGGTGACGCACTGGATGTCTCGCACCATGTGCGTTTGAGGCATCGCCTTGAGGTCGCCCAGGGTGTATGTCGCCGGGCGGTCGACGAGGCCGTCGACGGAGAGCCGGTAGTTCTCGGCGGTCTTCCGCGGCACGGACGAAGTGACCGAGTAATAGCGGAAGCCTCCGCCGTTCGGGAGCAGACCGGTCAGGCCGGAAGGATCCAGATCGGAGGCTCCCCCCAGGAAACTCTCCATGCCGCTCTGCAGTTCGGGTGCGGCCGCGACACCCAGCACTCCGAGGCCAAGGGTGCCGAGGAAGACGCGCCGCCCCACGGGAGCGCCTCGTTCCTCCGGTAGTTCAGAGTTCACCGACTCATCTCCCCTGTGCGTTCACCGGACCGGCCGCCGGTCCGGTCGATGCCGGCATGGCCTGCGCCCCGGGCTGCCTGCCCGCGTACCGCGATGCTCGCATCTGCCGAGACAGAACGTTCTTTGCGGCCAGGATGGCAAGAATCCAGGACGCGTGTCAAGACAGAACGTTCTGTTCTCACGCATCGGCAGCAGTTCGAGGACCGCGAGCGCGTGCGCTCCTCAGTCGGATGCGTCCGGACCCGATCCGTCGACCGCACCCCTCAATTCGTGGAGCCTCAACGCCAAGTGAAGACGTAGCGCCGAGTCCGAAGAGCGCCAGTCCTCGCCGAGGAGGACGGTGATGCGGTCCAGACGCTTCAGCAGGGTGTTCAGGTGGACGTGGAGAGAACGAGCCGTCCGACTGAGGTTGCCGGAATGAGCGAAGTACGCGGCTGCCGTGGCCACCAGGTCGGTGGACCGTCGTCGGTCGTATTCCACGAGCCCGCCGATGCTGTCGGTGAGAAAACGGTCGAGATCATCCGCACGGTTTGGGTCGAAGACGAGCGCGTACATTCCGTACCGCTGTGTACTCGCTCCCCGGTCCCTCTCCCCCAGAGCGCGCATCACCCTGAGACAGCGCTGCGCCAGCGCGAACGAGCGCGAACGATCATGACCGGCGATCCGATGGGCGACCACAAGAATCGGCACGCCGAGTGTGCGGCGCAGTACGCGGTGCAGGGTGTGGGCGATCTCGTCCGTGTCGTCGGCGTGTACCAGCATGGTCGCTCGGCCGAGGTGATCGCCCGCCAGCCCCGACCACTCGGACGAGAGAGGCTTCATCTGGCGGACGACGTCGCTCACGGTCCTCACGCGGCATTCGGCCACGACGAGGACATCGAGGCGGTCGACGTCGACCCCACTGGCAAGAGCCCTGTCGCGCTGAGCAGGGTGCAGCGGGGCGGAAGACATGAGGTCCATGAGGAGTTCCCCACGCACCCGCTCCTCGGCTTCGACCCGTGCGTCCCTCATCAGGATCAGCAAGCCCGCTATCTGCGCGGAACGTTCGAGCATGCGCACGTCTGCCGCGTCCGGGGCACCATGGCGCGCCAGACACAGGAATCCGAAGTGCGTGCCGCCGGCCCGGATGGCCACCACGCTCCGGAAGGCGCCGAACTCGATTTCCGCCGACGCGCACCGGCCGGTACGCCGTGCTTCTGCCTGCAGCTTCCGCACCGGATCCTGTCCGGCGTCGACCTGTCGTCCGGTGAATCGGATGGCGAGCACCTTGTCGTCACGGTCGAGGACGGTCACCGTTCCCCGCAGGTGCTCGCCCAGTATCTGTGCGATGTCACCCGGCCCTCCGCCGGTCAGCACCACACGGGTCAGTGCTTCGTGCACGGCCGCGGCCCGCTCCATGGCGGCGACCTGGTTTTCAATCGTGCGGTAAGCGTCCGTGAGGCGCCGCAGCGAGCTCCGAGTCTGTTCGTAGAGACGGGCGTTGTTGAGGGCGACCGCGGCATGACTGGCGAAGGCACTGAAGAGCGCGACTTCGTCCTTCTCGAAAGGGCGCTCGGTACGGTCGGCTGCGAAGAGGGCGCCGATGGCCTCATCTCCCACCATGAGCGGTACACCCAGCAGTGCCATGAGTCCCTCACACGGGACGAGCAGGTCGAACGTGGGGTCACGCGGAAGTCCTCGCGCCGCACGGTAATTGCTGACCCAGAAGGGAGCCTTGGATTCGATCACGCGCCCGCCCAGCCCCAGTCCGGGCTGCAACCGGGCAGACGAGAATTCCGGGGAGATCGTGCCGCCGGAGGCCCTGACGGTGAGCTGCCCGTCCCCGTCGAGCAACGACAGATAGACGAAGTCACTCCCGATCAGCTCGTGGGCGTGCCGCACGATCGACCGCAGTACCTCGTCCACCTCACCGAGCGCCGTCAGTGACCGGGCCGTCTGGTACAGGCTGCTGAGCTCTCGTTCGCGCCGCAACCGGTAGGAGGTCAGCTCACTGTCGCCAGCGGCGGCCGCCGCGTCGGAACCAGTCTGGGCCATCGCTGCCCCCGCAAGAGGTCGAGTGGTGCTTTGCTCCACCATGACTGCGCCATGAGTGTAGGGACGTTCCATCTCTTGACGGGTGTGGACCGCTCTAATCTCCCCTCACGACACGTGGTCGCCATCTCGCGGGCAGCGCGGGCACATTCGCCGGTCGACCGTTCAAAAGCCCGCGTCGGGAGCCGAGTTCAAAGGGAGGACAATGTCGATTCCTGCCGACAGCGGCCTGCACGCCGTCGCCACCCGCAAGGCGATGCTGCGGCTGCTACCGATCCTGTGCCTCGCCTACTTCATGTCCTATGTGGACCGGACCAACATCGCGCTGGCGAAGACCCACTTGCAGGCGGACGTCGGCATCAGCGCAGCCGCGTTCGGTCTGGGCGCGGGGCTCTTCTTCCTGACGTACGCGCTCTTCGAAGTCCCCAGCAACCTGATCATGTACCGCATCGGGCCTCGGCGTTGGATCGCACGGATCGCTCTCAGTTGGGGCGCCGTCACAGCACTCATGATGTTCATCACCAACGACGTCACCTTCTACATCGCGCGGATCGCGCTCGGAGCGGCCGAAGCCGGCCTCTATCCCGCGATGATGTTCATGATGACCCGGTGGTTCGCGCAGAAGGATCGCGCCACGGCGGTCGGATTCGTCTACCTCGCTCCCACGCTCGGTCTTCTTCTCGGAGGCCCTCTTGGCGGCGCGTTGATGGAACTCGACAGCCTCGCCGGGTTCCACGGCTGGCAGTGGATGTTCCTCATCGAGGGTCTGATCACGATCGTGATCGGGCTGGTCGTGCTGGCCTTCCTGCCCGAAGTTCCGGCAGACGCGCCATGGCTGACGGTGAACGAGGCCGCGGCGCTGACCAGTTCGGCCGAACAAGGCGCCCATCCGCACGGCGAGCACTCCTTGAAAGGCAACCTGGGTCAGGCGTTCGGCCGGCCCTTCATCCTGCTCATCGGCGTCATCTACTTTCTCAACCAGGTCACGATGAACGGTGTCACGTTCAACGTGCCGTCGATCATCGCTTCGTTGGATGTGAGCGGGTCCTTCCTCATCGGTCTCCTCAGCGGAGTGACCGGCATCGGAGGGACGATCGGTGTGCTGGTGATGCCGGCCCTGTTCCGCCGCGCCCCCCCGCGAGTCCCTCACCATCGGCCTCCTGGCCGCCTTCCCGGCCTTGATCGCGGCCCTCTTCCTGCTGGTCTCGTCCCCCGCTCTGCGCATCAGCCTCATCGGTGTCATGGCCATGATTATCTTCGGCACGCTGCCCGTCTTCTGGTCGGTCGCGATGGCCCGAATGTCGGGGGTCGTGGCGGCCGCCGGGCTGGCGTTCATCAACACGGTGGGTCTGACCGGCGGATTCGTCGGGCCCTACTTGTTCGGGCTGGCCGAAGCCGACTCGGGTGACCCGGCCTCCGGCTTCTCGATCGTGATCGCCACTTCCCTCATCGGAGGCGGACTCGCGGCGGCTTTGCGCTGGGCTCTGCGGCGAGAGGACCGCACGACCACCGCGCCCGCGCCCACCACCGTCGAGCGGAACCCGAAGGTGCTGCCGTGACGTCCCGCCCGCCGACGAATCCCGCTCCACGAGACCGCCTTCGGCACCTTGGGCCGAGACAGCCGGCCACCGATGCGCCACTCCCCCACCGGACCAATCAGGAGGGAACCAGCTATGAACCCCAGGACATACACGGGGATCGCACTCATCGCCGCCGGCGCCCTCCTCACCACACCTCTGAGCCCGCAACGCGCAGCATCTGCCGCATCCCTGCCGGGGCGCTCCGGTACGAGCTGTGAGGCCCTGGCCGGGACGACGATCCCACCGGCGGTCACCTCCCTGCCCACCAGAGGTGGCCGCGTGCATGCCTCAATCAACGTGACGCTCACACCATCAATGGTGTGAGCGTCACGTACTGCCACGTCGACGCGGCCCTCTCCCCCATCGACCGTTCCGCGCCCGACATCGAGTTGCGCGTCGCCCTCCCCCTGGACTGGAACCGCAAGTCCATGATGCTGGGCGGTGGCGGCTTCAACGGAACCATCCCCGACATCCGCGCGAACGTCCCCTTCGGGACACAGGGCGGCCCCACTCCCCTGGCCCGTGGGTACGCCACCTACGCGAGCGACTCCGGCCACCGGGCGAACCCCGCCCGGCACCCCGTTCCCTCACTGGACGGCTCCTTCGCGATGAATGACGAAGCTCTACGGAACTTCGTCGCCGGCGACGCGCTCAAGAAGACGCACGACGCGGCGCAGTTCCTGATCCGCCAGTGGTACGGAACGAAGCCCCGGCACACCTACTTCGCCGGAGGGTCGACCGGTGGCCGCGAGGCACTGACGGTGGTCCAACGGTGGCCCCGCGCCTTCAACGGTGTGATCTCCGCCTATCCGGCCTGGAACAACCTCGCCGAGACGCTCTACCTGGGATACGCGACCCGACTGCTGGCGAAACCAGGGGCGTTCCCGGGACCCGAGAAACAGGCCCTGCTCTACAACAGCGTCATCCAGGGCTGCGACAGCCTGGACGGGCTGGCCGACGCCATCATCTCGAACCCGGAAGCGTGCCACTTCGAACCCGAGCAGCTGCGGTGTCCCGCCGGTGCCGACGCCGGCCCCACCTGCCTCTCGGACCGTCAGATCCACGCGGTCAAGGCCGTCTCATCCGTTTGGGAGTGGCCGTACGAGGTCGCCAGCGGTGAACGAGGCTACCCAGGCTTTCCCTTCCTTTCCGGTGCCGACATGAGAACGCCACTGCTGGGTTTCGGTACGACCGCGCCCTCACACCCGATGCCCCTGACGAGTGGGTACGGGATGCAGTACTGGGACCAGTGGGCCAAGTACTTCCTGACACGCGACGCCGACCATGATTCCCTGGCCCTGGTACCGGACAAACCGGGGAAGTGGATCAAGCGGATCAGTGAACTGTCCGAAGTGCAGGACGTCAACGACGCGGACCTGCGGCCCTTCGCACGGTCCCGCGGCAAGCTACTGCTGATGCACGGTGCCGCCGACGAGCTGGTGTCCCATCGTTCGACGAACGACTACTACACGCGCGTGGTCGACAAGGTGGGACACCGCACGGCACGGAACTTCATGCGGTACTACCTCGTGCCCGGTGCCAACCATGCCAATGTCGGTAGTCCCGCCTTCGCCGCCGGTTGGGACTCGGTCACCGCGATCGAGCGATGGGCCGAGCAGGATCGGCAACCCACCGGGCCTGTCGTCACTGATGCCAACGTCGGCAGGAGTCGGCCCCTGTGTGAGTATCCCCTCTGGCCTGCATACCGGACCGGCAACCCCGACAGCGCCGGAAGTTTCGAGTGCCGCTCCTGAAAGCGGGAGCACCCCACGGTCAGAACAGTGCATGCCTCTCCCCCACCACCCGTGCCGACGAGCCGCCACATCGGAGACGAGTGATTACGCCGTAATCACCAGCGGGACGGCGAGGTCGATCAACGGCTGGGGTCGCTGCGCGGGCTGAACCGGACCGTCTCTGCCAGACGGTCCGACGGCCGAAAGGCCTCCCCATCACACACAGATGCGCTGCCCGGCCCGTACACCACTGACGAAGGCCGGCCCGCGTCCGCTGTATCCACCGGCACGCTGATCACCAGGTCGTTCCTCACGTGCGCTGCAGCTCAGATCGCGCGAACTCCTCCGAGCGCACCCCGGTACTCCGCGATTCACAGAATGTGAATCACCCGGACCGGGGCAGAATCGATGTCATGCCTCGCCCTACGCGCAAGCCGGTCACTCCCACAAAGCCCCTGCTCAAACCGCCGGTCAGGATCGGCAACCTCGACACAGCGGCCCTGATCGGCGAGCTGCGCCAACTGCACGAGGACGCCGAGGATCCCAACATCGGTCGGATGCCGGCCGACGAGGAGCTGTTCGGAGCGCTCCTGTATCTCGAGGCGAACGCGAGCGCCTTGACATCGGAGGCGGCCCGACGCACGGCCGCGACGAAGCGCGTTTTGCTGTGGGAGTACCTGCGCGAGCAAGCCGATCTGCACCAGGCCAAAGCCATCGAACATGCCCGGGCCGCCGGAACGGAATGGACGGACCTGGCGCCAGCACTCGCCGTCAACGCCCCCAGCGCGGCCTACAACAAGGCGAGGCGTCTGCAGGCCGTGGTTCTGGCAGCCGCCTCTCACACAGGCCAGACCGTTCGCCGCACTCCCGAAGCGGTTCGTGAGGCGGAGCGACTGGCCGCCATCCGCGCAGCCGCCGAGCGGCAGGCGGAAGAAGAGGCCGCTCGCAGACACGCACTCCTGGCCCCTGTGGCACAGCGGCTGATTCTGCACCGGAGCAGTCTCGACGATGACGACGAAGTCACCTTCTGGCTCGACCAGATCGAAGCGCTCCTCCCTGACTGTCACACCGCCACCCAACTGGTCAGCTTGCAGAAGTACGTAGAGGCCGCTGTCCGTGAACTCAGGAAGGCCGAGCGCATGGGAGCTCTGTCTGCAGCGACCCCGGATGCGCAGGCATCCTATAGAGCAGCTGCCGGCCTGCTCAGGGATGGCAGCCATGCTGTTCGGGGTGGCCATGCACGATGATCAACAGGTGGGGGAGTTCAGCGCTGTGTGAAGTGACTGCCGCAGGCCGGGGCGGCAGGGAGGCTCCGTCCGTGATTACGGCGTAATCACTACCGGCCGCGGCCCTGCAAGCGGCGACCTCGTGAGACCACTCGCTGGTGATTACGCCGTAATCACCACGCCTGGCGGCTGACCTGAGGCCCGAGGCCCACCAGCGATCACCGCCATAAGACCTGTCAACCGGAAGCCCGGCTTGAGTGGGCCTCAACCCATGTCCGTGGACGCTGAAGATCGCTGACCTACCTACAGGCAGTAAAAACTAACGTGTCAAAGCTAGAAATGATCTGCGGCGTTAGTATGGTGTCTGGCATGACTTCGCCAGCCACGTCTCACGACCGCGAGAAGGTCGTCTCCAAGCTGCCGGCCTGGCTCCGGCAGAACCTCAAAGTCAGAGCCGCCCAGCACGGCATCGAGATCCAAGCTGCGGTTGAGCAGGGCATCAGAGACTGGTGCAATCTCGCTGCTACGACCGCCACTGTCGATACCTCGGGCGCTGACTCCTTCTCGACCTTCCTCCCTCCTGGGCAATGGGAGGACTTCCGTACCGCCTGCACCGACCGGCGCGTCTCGCTGATTCAGGGCCTCGCCCAGTCCATCCAGCTGTGGCTCGACTCGAACCCCGCCCCGGACGTGTCACGCCCTGAGGTCACCCGCCGCATCATCGTCTGCAATCAGAAGGGGGGCGTCGGCAAGACAGCGATCACCGCCGGCCTGGGCGAAGCCCTCGCCGAGGACTCCAACAGCCTGCACGCCGTCGGTGTCTCCAAGGCTCTCGCCAAGGCCCTGCGCGCGAGCGAGGTGCATGACGGCATCGAGCGCGAGGACGACCCGCTCGACATCGAAAGCCTGCCCGGCCCCGGTCTGCAGGTGCTGCTCGTCGACTTCGACCCGCAATGCCACCTCACGAACCAACTCGGGGCTACACCCCTGCCGCTGAACGGTGACAGCCTCACCAATCACATGGCGGGTGACCCCAAGGGAGACCTCCGCGATCTCATCGTCTCCATCGACGACGACACCTTCGCCGGACGGCTGCACCTCCTGCCCGCCTGCAACGACGCTTTCCTCCTCGACGTCCGGCTGTCCGCGGTACGTGCCAGGGAGGCGGCACTGGAGAGGGCCCTGGCCCCGCTCGAAGCTGATTACGACGTAATCATCGTCGACTGCCCTCCCAGCCTGGGCCTCAGCATGGACGCCGCCGCCTATTACGGTCGCCGCCGCGACGGTGAGAAGCCCGGACAGTCGGGTGCCCTGATCGTTGTCCAAGCCGAGGACAGCTCTGCGGACGCCTACGAGCTGCTCACCACTCAGATCGACGATCTGCGGAACGACCTCCAGATCGACATCGACTACCTCGGTATCGCCGTCAACCTCTACGACTCTCGCCGCGGATACATCGCCACGTCGTCCCTGCAAGGATGGGTGGACATAAAGGATCCAAGGGTCGTTGGTCTCATCGGAGACCTCAAGGAACAGAAGGAAGCCGTCCGAGTGAAGAAGCCTTTGTTGTCATACGCACCCAAGTCACAGCAGGCGATCGGCATGCGCGCCCTGGCCCGGGAGGTGCTGTGAGCAAGGCGGATGAGCTGGGTTCAGGTCGGTTCGGTGGGGGAGTGCGCACCATCAGCGCACGCCGCCAGGCCGTGGCCGCAGCTACGGGTGTCCCCACCGACGGGGTGGCGCCTCCCACCGAACTGCCGCCGCACCGCATCAGCCTCAACCCGGACAACCCTCGTTCCAGCCTCGGAGATCTCACCGACCTGGCGGGCAGCCTGCGTACTCACGGCCAGAAGCAGGCCATCACGGTGATGAATCGTGATGCCTACATCAAGGTCAACCCGGATCGCGAAAGTGACCTCGAACCGGACACCACCTATGTCGTGATCGACGGCAGCAGTCGCCTAGCTGCCGCACGCGAAGCAAACCTCAGCTCGGTGAAGGTCATGGTCAGTGACGACCAGGGATCGAACGCCGAGGAGCTACTGGAGTCTGCGCTCGTCGCCAACATTCACCGTCAGGACCTCGAAGAGCTCGATGAAGCGCGTGCTCTGCAGCGCCTCCTTACGCTCCACGGGAGTCAGAGGGCCCTGGCCAAGAGACTGCACCGCTCCCAGGGTTGGGTTTCCCAACGGCTCGCGCTGCTGAACCTCGCGCCTGAGCTGCAAGCCCTCATCGGTAAGGAGCCCATCGATCTTCTACGAGCAGTCGGCAACAAGCCCCAGGACGAACAACAGACTGCCCTGGCCGAGTTGAAGGCCGTGAGGATGCGCTCGTCCTCCGAGAACCTCGTGCCCAGGCCCTCTCATCGCGTCTCTGAGGACGAGCCACGCGACATGCCGGTCGTGGTGCAGGGGAGCGATTACGCCGTAATCACGAAGGATCTCAAGGAAGAGAACTCTCAGCAGGAGCCTCCCCCGCAAGGAGAGACAAGTCGGCAAGGAAAGCCGGCAGCTCCCATGCCGCCAGCCAACACACGCGTCGGGCCCACACCGCCCGAGGCTGGCCAGACGGTCGTTGATGGGGTAACGCGCGACCAGCAGCCGAAGCGCTTCCCCTACCAGGATGGCGCCGAGGCGGCACTGCACCTCATTCATAAGATGCCCGCGGAGGAGTTCAACAAGATGCTGGACCTGCTCATCAAACACAGGGACAGCCAGAGCACACCCCTCACGTGAAGACGGGGCCACTGAGGCTCGGCCCTATGACTGCGACAGCAGTCCTGACAGACGCTCGGCTGGGCTCTTCTGGCCGAGCGTCTCGCATGAGGAGAACCCGAGGCTTCCTGGCCGGGAGGAACTGTCCGTCGGAACATGACGACCCCGATACGGAACGTGCTACGACGTGCGAGGGCGAGACAACCGCCAACTACCGTGACTCGTTCCTCCATACGGCGGCGGGAAAGGGGACGTGGATGAGAGAACCGGCGGTCTGATTGCCGGGGGGGCGAGGCGTCGAAGCTTCACATTCCGTTGTGCGGCACTTTGGCGCCATGCATCTGAGCGGAGCCATACTTCTGCTCCTCTTCTGGAGCCTCGGATGGAACGCCCCGGGGCAGCGTCTTGCCCGCGTGGGCCGACGCCATAGTGCGCGGATCGATTGGTCTGGCCGATGTGGCGTTGGCACAAGTAGTGGCAATTGAGGCGGAAGCCGTATGCCTCGTCGCCGCTGACGTGGTCGGACCGGGTGCAGGACCTCGATTGTCTGTGGGCGTCGCCCCACTGGCCCGGTGTAAGGCTGATCAAGGTCGCCCCGAGAACGTCCGAGTCCCTCGGCGGGACATCGGTTTCGAGGGATCGCTCTTTCAGGTTCCGCGGCTTCGTCTTTGCCGCCACCGGCCACATGCTGGTCGACCCGGCAGGACGTCGAGTCAACACCGACCGTCGACCAGTTGATCCGACCGACCAAGTCGGCGTCGGTCTGAATGGCCTGCAGGGCAGGTGCCCTCCGCTGACCGGCGGCGATGCCGCTCGTAGACGGTCTTCCAGGCCCTCTAGCACTCCAGGCAAGGCTCGCCACGGGATACCGGTGCGGATCCAGAGCAGGATCCCATTGAGCAGGATGCGGTGGTCGTTCCACCGACCTCCCGGCCACCCCAGAGCGGCTGATCGGCAGATCGGCTCCAGAAGCGGAAGAGACACCCCCCTCTGCGCAGAGTCAACGAGGTGGCATCCGCGTATCCGGGCCGGCCGGATGATCAACTCGTTGACGTCCACATCATCCGGCTCTCTGATGGTACGGACGATAGCTCGGGCGATCGCATCCGGCGAGATGGCTCCGGCCTCGCGGTATTCCTTGATCGCCCGGGCCGCAGGCGGGTCGGTGGTGGTCCCGGCCATATCGGATGCCACCACACCGGGGGAGATGGTCGTCACCTGGATCGACGGGTCGGCCTCCTACGGCAGCTCCACCAAGCCACAGCGCGGGACGGGCGACGCTCGCTCGATCCCTCACCGCCGGGACCCCCGCACCCGACAGACCGGGGCCCAGTAGTAGTTCGTGCAGCTGTTCCCGCGGGTACGGAGCACCGGCGTGGCGGCAACAGCTCTCCGAGAACCGCTATGTCAGGGAACCCTCGGTCCGTCGGCCGAGTAGACATCGTCTGCTGTGGGCGGTGGGGAGTAGTACGTCCAGATCCACAGGGCGGGCTCGCGGCACAGCAGGGGCCAGGTCTGTCAGGGCGGAGGTGTGTGATCCGGCTTCTGACTGAAGCGACCGAAGCTACTCGAAGCCGAGGTGGGGACGGTTTGTGGAGCTTGTGTGAACGCGTACTCCGCGTTCGGTCGCTTGAGTCGCTTCGGTAGCTGACAGGCAGAGGGAGCCTCTCAGCGACTGAGACCGAGCAGCTACTCAGTCTTTCTTCAGTCGCTGCGCTGGGGATTCCATAAAAGCCCAGGTCAGAGCGCTGTGGACACAGGAGACAGCGACTGAAGCGACCCAGCGGGGAGTATATGTAGCCGTTGTGCGTGTGCGTGTGCGTTATATATAGGAAGCTTCAGTCGCTTCAGTCGCTGATTGGGTGGTCACACCACACTTGACCTGCTGTTTTCTGGGACCCCTCTCAACAGCGACTGAACGCCCTTCAGTCGCTGCCCCTAGCGTTGAGTCGCTCACTCAGTCGCTGGAACCAAGCCAACCGAACGCATCATCGACATGGCGCAAGTGTTGCTTGGCATGTGCTCCATGACCTGAGCGACCACATTCGCTAGGCTGTGTCCGTCGTTCAGTCGCTTCGGTAGCTGAAAAGGGGTGTGAATGTCCGCTGAGCTGCGCGTTTCTGGCAATGACTCAGGGCGTCCAGACCCCGTGCCTTCAGTCGCTGCGTCTCTGGCCACGGCCAGCTGGTGCGCCCGCAGGGGCTGGCCAGTACACCCTCTCGCTGCCGGTCGGAAAACACCAGCCTCGAACTGTGCAGACTGTCGCTCCGGCTCACACCCGCCCGCGGAGTGCCCCTGCCTGCCCGCAGGGCGCTGGTGCCACGGCTTTCACGCCGCCACCCTCGACCAGCGCCGCATCGCCCACTGGTGGGGCCGTCACCCGGAATTCGGCGTGGGCATCGCCTGCGGGCCGGCGAACCTGGTCGTCATCGACATCGATGCGCACAGCACTCAACCCCCTACCCGGGACCGGATTCTCCCGGGCATTCCGATCGGTGAACACGTCGACCTCACAGGCCTGGCCAACGGCTACCACACGCTTGCCGTCCTGGCTGCCCTGCGCGGTCAGCGCAGTCCCGCAGACGACGACACGACCCTCCGCGTCCGCACCCCGTCGGGAGGCCTGCACGTCTGGTATCGAGCTGTGGACAACCGCCGCTGGCGCTGTTCCTCAGGCTCCAGCAAGGGCGCCGCCCTGGCCTGGCAGGTGGATGTCCGTGCCCACGGGGGCTACATCATCGCTCCCGGTACGACGACCAAGGACGGAACCTACGAGCCCGTTGACGGCGTTCGCGAGCCCGCCGCGCTCCCCATGTGGCTGGCCCAGGAACTCGAGCGCACCGGCCATCTTCCCGCTCCGAATATTCCCGCCCCCCGGCCCGTACCGCCCCGTGCCCAGCAGGCCATTGCCGCAGCAGGCGGCGGCCGCGACCGTACCCAGCGCATGCTGGCCGCTGTTCTGGGACAGGTCGAGGCCTGCGGCCAGGTCCCGGAGGGCGCGGGCTTCTCGGACGTCCTCAACCGTGCCGCCTTCACCCTCGGCGGACTCGTGGCCGCGGGCCGACTCACGGAAGAGGAAGCCGAGCAGGCGCTGCGAGAAGCCGCAGCAGTGGCCCGGCCGGGCCAAGAGCGGCGCGCTGCCCAGATCATCCGCAGCGGGATGGCCGCCGGGCGCCGGCACCCCCTCCTCTCGCAAGGGGGACCCCGATGACTTCACCGGGTAACGAAACCGAGGCACTCTTCGACGCCGAGGCCGTCGCCGCCCAGATCCGCAGCCAGGGACGCGTGACTCAGGGCCACACCGTGGTTCTGCCGGCTCAGACGGACGCTTCTCGGGCCGTCACTGGGCATGCGACCCCCGAGGGGCTGCTTCCCGACACCCTCAGCGACCGCGGCAACGCCAAGCTCTTCGTCAAGCTGTACGCCAACGACTACCGGCACGTGCCCGGCATCGGCTGGTACCGCTGGGACACCACCCGCTGGCAGATCGATGAGGACGACACGGTCCTATGGGCCGCCGGCGACCTCGCCGAAGCCATCGCCACACATGACCCTCGTGGCCTGTTCACGGCGCAGTCGCTGCAGTCACACCGTCGGCGGGCGTTGTCGACCACGGGCATCAACGCCATGCTCACCCAGGCGAAGTCCGCCCCTGGGATGGTTCTCAACGCGGTACTCCTGGACGCCGACCCTTACGCCCTGTGCACGCCGAACGGCATCGTCGACCTGCGCACCGGCCTCATCAAGACGCCCGATCCGAACAAGGACTTCCACTCCAGGTCCACCACCGTCGGTCCCGAGCCCATGCCCACCCCCCGTTGGGAACGCTTCCTGACCGACACCTTCGGCGCCGATGCCGAGGACCAGGAGATGATCGCCTACCTGCAACTCCTCCTGGGCTACTCCATCACCGGAGACGTCGGCGGGCAGGTCCTGCCCTTCCTCTTCGGGTCCGGCAAGAACGGCAAGTCCGTCTTGCTCGACGTGCTGATGAAGCTCCTGGGGGACTACGCGGACGCCGCGCCCCCCGGTTTCCTCATGGCACGGCCCTACGAAGGCCATCCCACCGATCTCGCCGAGCTCCACGGCCGGCGTGTCATCGTCTGTTCCGAGGTCAAGCCCGGGGACAAGTTCGACGAAGCCCGTGTCAAACTGCTCACCGGCGGCGACCGCATCAAAGCCCGCCGCATGCGCCAGGACTTCTTCAGCTTCGAGCCCACTCACAAACTGTGGCTTCTGGGCAACCACCGGCCAGAGGTGGGCACGGGTGGCTTCGCCTTCTGGCGACGTATGCGTCTGATCCCGTTCGAGCGAGTCGTCCCGGACCACCGCAAGATCGACAATCTGGCCGACATCCTCGTCACCGAAGAAGGCCCGGGAATCCTTACGTGGCTCGTCGACGGCGCTCGCCGTTACCTCGCCGGCGACCGGGACCTGACGGGCCCTGAGCGGGTCCGCATCGCCACCAGCGCCTACGCTGAGACCGAGGACCATACCGGACGCTTCTACGAGGAATGTTGCACTCTGGCCCCCGACTTGAGGGCAGAGCAGACCGCCCTCTACGCGGCCTACCGCGCATGGTGCCAAAATGAAGGAGCACCGGCCGCGTCCTCACGTGCGTTCGCGGCCCGCACCCGAGAACTCGTCGGGCTGGCTTCACCGAAGGAGATGATCCTGTCCAACCAGCGCAAGCACTATCCCGGCATCGGACTGCTCACCGACCAGGAAAGGGACCCCAGCGTATGAGCTCCCTGATCACCGAGGACGAGATCAGCCACGAAGCCGACATCGTGTGGCTGGAGGACATCGACCAGCTCGATTACGTGCGGCAGAGTCTGGACAGGCTGCCCACGCGCAAGGGCAAGCCCGCTTACCACCGCGACGGCCGCATGGTCGGCTACGCGCTCCTGGACACGACGGCGAAGCCCTCCCGGGCTTCTGGCACCTTCCGTCGCCGGGTCTTCTGGCTGCTGCCTCACGACCGGGACAGCCAACCCGACGGGTTGTACGCCAAGAGCGCTCCTGCGGAGGCGGTCGACCCTCGTACCCTCGAAGCCCGTGTCAAGGGGTACAAGACCGAGCGTTCCGAGGGCGGCCCGCCGTCCAGTGCCATGCGGGAGCTGGGGATAACACTGCCTCTGTGAGAGGGAGTACTCGGTTCTGCGACTGCGGGTGGACGGGCCGACCCGTTCCACGTTCCTTTCACCCGGCCGCGGGGGAGCCGTAGGGAGTCCTCCAGGTCAGTCCGCCTTGACGGCAGAGTCGAGCCGCAGGCACGAGATGAGGAAGAAGAGTCCGCCGAGTACCGCGTATCCGGCGACGTTGGTCAGGTCCGGGTCCGTTGTGGCTGCCTGCCTGCGGGAGGAACGACACCCCGGCGAGTACGGACAGACCACCGCTGAAGATCATCGGCCACTGCCGCACCCAGGTCGAACAAGGGGTGGAGGACGAGCAGGCCGATC
This sequence comes from Streptomyces sp. NPDC014676, assembly GCF_043084105.1. Lineage (NCBI taxonomy): Bacteria > Bacillati > Actinomycetota > Actinomycetes > Kitasatosporales > Streptomycetaceae > Streptomyces > Streptomyces sp. NPDC014676. The sequence goes on from NZ_JBIBZI010000021.1 coordinate 17,030, forward strand.
GCGAGCAACCCGAGATAGGACCTGGTGGCGAACAGCAGGGCGGCCCTGACGAGGGCGAACGTGCATCTCACGAAGTACAGGTGCCGCAGGGCCGACGCGTTTTCAGTGACGGCGGGTGACTCGACTATGGTCACGGTGATCCTCTCCGGACCGGGCGATGCGGGGCAGCGCGTTCCGGGGGATAAGCGCCTCGTACCGAACGTTCTGCCTCAATTGGGAATGGCGACCGCCTGACACGTTTTCAAGATCGAACGTTCTATCTCATTCGATGGCGCTACGGAAGGCGGTGAGCTCGTCGGGAGACGCCGAAGAGCCCTCGGTCGGCACACGCCGTCACGCGGCGGCCGAGGGCTCCGGTGGTCGCAGTCGGCAGGGCGGGACCGTGCCGACGTGGCCGGTTACCGGTAGATCGACTTCACCTGCTGATAGTTGAGCAACGCTTCCGGACCGAACTCCCGCCCCAGTCCACTGGCCTTCACCCCGCCGAAGGGGGCCGCAGGGTCGACCGTGTAGTGGTTCAGTCCCACCGTCCCGGTGTGCATGCGACGGGCGATCCGCAGGGCGCGCTCGTCGTCGTTCGTCCACACGGTGCCGCCGAGGCCGTACTCCGAGTCGTTGGCGATGCGCACGGCATCGTCCTCGTCGGTGTAGGGGATGACGGACAGAACCGGCCCGAAGATCTCCTCCCGGGCGATGACTTGGTCGTTGTCGACGTCGGCGAAGACGGTCGGCGCGACGTAGTACCCCTTGTCGAGATCCGCGGGGCGGGAGCCGCCCACGACCAGACGGGCGCCTTCCGCCTTACCCGTCTTGATGTAGCCCTCGACCCGCTCCCGCTGACGTGCGCTCGCCATCGGCCCGACCTGTGTCTTGGGATCCAGGGGGTCCCCGACGGTCAGGCCGCCGACCAAGGACGCCACCGCGTCCACCACCTCGTCGTACCGGCTTCGCGGGGCGAGGATGCGGGTGCTGGCGAAGCATGCCTGGCCGTTCGCCAACAGCGTCGCCTGGACGAACGGGTCGGACATCGCCGCTGAGAGGTCGACGTCGTCGAGGATGACGGCCGCCGACTTGCCTCCGAGTTCCAGCGTGACCGGGCGCAGCAGGGTGCCGCAGGCCGTGGCGATCTGCCGGCCGGCCGTGGTGGAACCGGTGAAGGCCACCTTGTCGACACCGGAGTGCGTGACAAGGTAAGCGCCCACCTCACGGCCCGCCGGAACGACGTTGATGACACCGGGAGGCAGTCCCGCCTCCTCGACCGCCTCCGCGAAGAGAACCGCGTCGAGCACGGTCTCCGGCGACGGCTTCAGCACGAACGTGCACCCCGCGGCCAGGCCGGGCGCGTACTTCGTCGCGGACAGCAACTGAGGCGCGTTCCAGGGCACGATCGCCGCCACCACGCCGAGAGGCTCCCGGCGGACGTGGACGGGCGCGCCGAGCATGCCGTCGCGCACGGTCTCGCCCGGGTCGTCGCGGATCAGGTCGGCGTAGTAGCGCAGCAGGATGCCCGGAAGAGCGCCTTCGACCTGTTCGGAGAGCCCGATCGTCATGCCGTTCTGGGCACTGACGATGTGCGTGATGTCCTTGACCCGTCGTTCGAGGGCGTCGGCGAGACGGTAGAGGGCGTCCGCCCGCCGTGCCGGCTCCCAGGCGGACCATCCGTCCGGGTCGTCGAAAGCGGCTCGGGCGGCGGCGACCGCCGCGTCCATGTCCTTCTCGCTGCCGTGCGGGACGCTGCCGAGCACGTCCTCGGTGCTGGCGTTGAGGACCGTGATCCGTTCGTCGGACGCGGGGGAGACCCAACGTCCCCCGATGAACAGCGAATCGTGGTGCGGGTTCATGCTGTGTCCTCCGGCGAGCGGTTTCCCGCCCAGCCTTTGTAGTGGTCAGCGGGGAGCGGATGGTCGACGGGCACGACGCGGGAGTGGACGGCCGTCAGACAGCCCGGACAGAACAACTGCCGGAAGACGACTTCCGCGTCGACGTATTCCGACGGGTCGTGCCAGATGTGCGGGCCCGCCTCGGTCGGTGCCGCCTCGCGGCGGGCCAGCGCCTCGACGAACGCGCCTTCGGCCAGCGGCCCGATCTCGGTGCTGCACTGCACGCACACCACCGTCCCGCCCTCGGGCGATTCCAGGACGGCGAGGTTGTCGTCGAGTCGGCGCGCTCCGCTCAGGTCGTGCGTGCCCATCGGTGCGATCCGGGCGTCGGACAGACCGGCGCCGGAGGCGCGGCGGTGCCGTAGCTTCTCGCGCACCTCGTCCGTCGCGGTCGCGTCCACTTCTCCGTCCTCGTGGAGTACGACGCCGTAGACGTCCCGGGCGGCGTCCCGTGACACCCGCACCTGCAGTACGTCCTCGCGCACGGCCTCGGCCGGGCGCAGCAGCGGGTCGCCGTATCCGCCGCCGGCCTGCCAGTGCAGGTACAGCGCGTCACCCGCGCCGAGTGTGGACTCGCCTTCGCACGGCAGCACCTCGATGTCACCGCCGAGTTCGTCGAGGTCACCGGGGATGGTGGTCGCCTGGACGAGCTGGGGAAGCTGGATGCCGCGCACCACCAGGTCGAGCTGGGAGTTGCCGGGGTAGCCCCCGGCCAGTCCGACGTTCTGGTTCGCGACCTTGCCGGTGCCCGAGACGACCAGCGACATCGACCCGGTCTGGTCCGGGTGTTGCACATAGCAGACGGAGCCGCTCATCCCGCCGCGCTGCCGGCCCGGACCGCCGGAGTCGGTCTGCTCACGCCGCCACAGGGCGACGAGGGGGTAGAGGTACTCGGTCATCTCCACGTCAGGGGCCCGGGCCGAAGGAATGATGAGCCGGCCGCCGGTGTCGACGCCGTCGTGGTGCACCTGTGCTCCGTAGCCGCCGGCCATGACGTCGAAGATGGGGGACACGAAGCCCTTGCGTCCGCCGCCGCGGACGTCGACGCCGGAAACCACGCACAGGTCGGTGGTGCCGTTGCAGATCGACTGGACATCGGTGCGGTGGTCGGGCTCGGCGTCCAGCATCTTGGCGATGACCTCGGCGACGAGGTTGCCCGATCCCCACGCCGGTCCGAAGGGGCCCTTGCCCACGGCCGCGGGGAACGACGCGTTGGTGATCGTGTTCTCTTCGGTGATGATCTCGAAGCAGCGCATCAAACCACCCGCCGCCCACGGGATGTTCCCGGCCAGCAGGGGCAGCATCGTGAAGACGATGCCGGCCCGCAGGCCCGGGTAGGGGCAGTTGATGATGCCGGTCTGTTCCGCTGTTCCCCGGAAGTCGAAGACCAGCCGGTCGGCCTCCTTGGTCATCGTCACCTTGATGGCGTGCATGCCGCGGTCGCCGGTCTGCGACTGCTCCTGGTAACCGACGGCGCTCCACGTCCCGTCCGGCAGGGTGGCGAGCTTGGCCCGCAGCCGGCGCTCCGCGTCGTCCATCATCCGGCGCATCACGGCCTTGACCGTGTCGGCGCCGTACTTGGTGATGAGCCGCAGGATCTGCTCGGCGGCGTTCTTGTTGGCGGCGATCTTGGCGCGGAGATCGAGACCCACCAGGTGGGGGAGGCGTGACCTGCGGACCCACGCGTCGGCGACGTCGCGCTGCAGCACCCCGCCCCGGACGACCTTGAGCGGGGGAGTGGGGACGGCTTCGCCGAACACGTCCTGGGCCGAAGGGCTGAACGAGCCGGGCCGCGGACCGCCGAGGTCGACCTGGTGGGCGATGGCCGTGGTCCAGCCGAACAGCTTTCCGTCGTGGAAGATCGGGGCCAGGATCGCGGCGTCGTTCTGGTGCAGTCCGCCACCGATCCACGGGTCGTTGCAGAGGAACATGTCGCCCTCTTCGATGCCCGGGTTGTCACTGCGGTTGCGCAGCGTCCACACGATGGCCAGGTCCATCGAGCCGATCAGGCCGACGTTGTAGGCGCCGACCTGGACCTGCTCGCCGAGTTCGTCGCAGATGGAGAAGTTGAAGTCGTTGGACTCCGTGACGACGTGCGAGCCCGACATCCGCCGCAGCGTCTCGCCCATCTCCTGGGTGATGGCCCACAGCCGGTGCCGCACCACCTCGTACGTCAGGGCGTCGACCTGCCCGGCTGTCTCCTCGTCGATCTGGTGCAGCGGCAGGTCGGGCGAGATCTGCCGCAGCAGTTCCGCGCGTGGCAGGGGGCGGCTGGTGAACTCGTCCGCCCCGGGGATCTTGGATGTCATGGAAGCTGTCCTCACTGGTAGCGCAGCACGAGGTTGCCGAGATGGTCGACGCGGCCGGTGACCCCGGCGGGAACCACCACCACCGTGGTCGGGACGTCGACGATCGCCGGACCGACCAGCTCATGGCCTGCCTTCAGCCGGGCGTAGTCGTAGACGGGAGTGGGTACGTAGCCGATCTGCGAATCGAGGCAGACGTGGCGCTCGTCGATCAGGGCCTCCGCGGGATCGGGGCCGTCGGCCTCGGGAGCGACGGGCAGCGTGACCGGGAAGCCGAGGCTTGCCTTGGCCCGCACGCGGTAGGTGATCGCCTGGACGCCTGCCTCGCGGTAACCGGCGCCGCTGCCGTTGATGCGCTCGTACTGCTCCTCGAAGCGCTGCAGGATTTCGGCGCTGGTCCGCTCGGTGAACTCCGTGTCCGGGACGGGTGTTGAGAGCTCGGTGACCTGCATCGAGTAGCGCAGGTCGATCTCCCGCTGCAGCGTCACGTCCTGGAACTTCACCTTCTGCCGGTCCAGCGCGCGCTGCAGATCGGCTTCCAGACGGGCGTAGTGCGATTCGAGCACCGAGTGGTCGACCGGGAAGGACGACGGGTCGGAGAGCTCGGCACTCATGATGATGTCCGAGGCGGCGAGTCCGTAGGCGGAGAAGGCGGAGGCGACGGGCCCGAGGGGGACGACGACCTCGCTCACTCCCAGATCGTGGCAGTAACCGGCGCAGTGCGCGGGGCCGGCCCCGCCGAAGGCGTAGGCGACGAAGTCGCGAGGGTCGTAACCGGCTTGCACCACGGCCCGGCGCAGCAGGTCGCCCGCCTGGGCGTTCTGCACCTCGTGAATGGCGATCGCCGCCTCTTCGACGGTGAGGCCGAGCGGCTCGGCGACATGTTCGCGAATCGCCTGCCGCGCCAAGTCCATCTGGAGCGGCTTCCTGCCGCCGAGCAGCCCGTGAGGGCTGAGGATGCCGAGGACCAGGTTCGCATCGGTGTTGGTGGGGCGCGTGCCTCCGTTGCCGTAGCAGGCCGGGCCGGGGACGGCCTCGGCGCTCTGCGGGCCCAGGCGCAGGTTCCCGCCGTCGTCCACCGAGGCGAGGGCCCCGCCGCCGGAGCCGATGGTGTGCACGCGGATGGTGGCCGCGTTGATCGGGAACTGGTTCACGATCGAGCCCGGCGCCATGACCGGCTCACCGTCCACGATCAGCCCCGCCAGGAAGGTCGTGCCACCGACATCGGTGGTGATGACGTTGCGGTGTCCCAGCTGCTCGGCCAGTCGCATGCCGCCGATCACGCCGCCGGACAGGACGGAACCGACCGTGGTGATGGCGTGTTCCGGAGCCCGGTCGGCCGTGATGGTGCCGCCCTCGCTCTGCATGACCAGCAGCGGGCCCTTCAGGCCACCTTCCTCCAGCTGCTTCTGCAGGGGGAGGAGGTACGTACGCAGACGCGGCCCCACCTGGGCGTTCATGATGGTCGTCGAGGTCCGGGAGAACTCGCGGATGCGCGGACTGACCTCACTGGAGAGGGTGACGTACATGTCCGGGGCGATCTCGTGGATCAGTTCGCGGACGCGTTGCTCGTGGGCCCCGTTCTTGAACGACCACAGCAGACAGACCGCGATCGCCTCGACACCCTGGTCCACGAGCGACCGGGCGACGCCGCGGACCTCGTCCTCGTCGAGGGGGACCAGCACCTTGCCCGTGTGGTCGAGCCGCTCGGTGACTTCGAGCGCCCGGTACTTGGGGATCAGCGGCGCCGGCTTGCGCTGCCGGAGCGTGTCCTGGATCTCGTGGGCCGAGCGGCCGAGGGTGCGGCCCTCGGCGTTCATGATGTAGATGGCGTCCCGGTGGCCCTTGGTGGCGATGAGCCCCACATCGGCCACTTGCCCCTGGACGAGGGCGTTGATCGAGGCGGTCGTGCCGTGGGCGATGTAGTCGGTCTGCGACAGCAGTTCACCGACGCCGATGCCCAGCTCGCCCGCGATGTCCTCGACCGCGCGCATGACGCCGACCTCGCGGTGCGGCGGGGTCGTCGGCGTCTTGGCCGAGACGATCCGGCCGGCGCCGTCGGAGGCGACAGCGTCGGTGAACGTGCCGCCCACGTCGATGCCCAGTGCGTATGACATGTTGCCCTTCCTGGTGATCTCTACCGCTGGTGGGCGGCGACCCGCCCGGTCACTGTCTGCAGGAGCTCGTCGGCACGAGCGCCCGCTCCGCCCATCCAGGCGACGTGCTGGTCCGGACGCACGAGCAGCAGCTCGGCCGGATAGCGGTCGGGCCACCGCGTGGGCAGGTCGACCACGCTCAAAGGGATCCCGAGGTCGCGAGCCGCGCCGGTCCAGGACGCCACATCGACACCCGGGTCCGTCCGCAGGAGGGTGAAGCCGGGCCCGACCGTGTCGAGCACGGACCGGTCGTGGTCGAGCCATACGTGCGGCAGCCGGAAGCCCGGCTTCGCCCGTTGCAGGTAGGCGCCCATGGTGATCGCGTCCTGCTCCTCGCCACCGACCACGAGCGGTGATGTCGCGTAGTGGTAGCCGAAGCTGAACCCGTCGGGCGAGTACCGCTGGGGCTCCGAGGCAGCGAGCCGCTCGGCGAACTCCGAGCGTGCCCGCTCACCGTCCTCACCGGGCAGGTGGATGTCGGGCGAGAACCCCGCGAACGCCTTGTTCGCCGCCGCCCCCACCGCACCGGCGAACTGTTCACCCACCGGCTTGCGTTCCAGCTCGTACGCGTCCAGCACCGCGGGTGATGCCCAGCCGTGGTGGACCGCCGCGAGCATCCAGCCGAGTGTCGCCGCGTCCTGGATGCCGGCGTTCATGCCAAAGCCCCCCACGGGGATCCAGATGTGTGCGGCATCCCCGGCCAGGAAGACCCGTCCGCTGCGATACCGCTGGGCGACCAGCCGCCGCCCGGTCCAGCGCACCACGCCGAGCACTTCGTGCGCCACGGACTCGCCCACCGCTTCGCGCAGCAGCTTCTCGGGGTCCTCGGCCTCGGTGTCGTGGTCGGGGGAGAAGGCGACGTGGTGGAGCCACAACGCGTCACCGTCGATGGCGATCAGTGAAGCGATCCGGCGGCCATAGGTCCAGTACGTCCAGGCCTTGTCCCGTGTCGCGAGCCGTCCGAGTTCGGGTGAGCGGAGGAAGGTCGACACGAACTTCCGGATCGCCTCGACACCCTCATAACGGATGCCCAGCCGGCGGCGGACCGTGCTGTGAGCGCCGTCGCAGCCGACCAGGTACGCGCAGCGCACGGTGCGGCGCACCCCGGCCTTCTCCACGACCGCCTCGACGTGATCGTCGTGCTGGTGGAACTCGACCAGCCGGGTGCCGCGCTCAAGGGTCAGTCCGGGCAGCTTGCTCGCGTGCCCTTCCAGGATCGGCTCGAGGAAGAGCTGTGAAACGCGGTGCTGCGGCTCCGGGGTGGGCCAGTCCTGCTTGCCCACCCCGGCCAGCACATCGCCGGCCGAGGGCAGGTCGATGCGGAAGATCTCCGCCCCCGTCAGCGTCGTGCGGTAATGGATCGAGGTGGGGTAGTCCTGGGGCAGCCCGGCCCGCCGGATGTCGTCCGCGACTCCGAGCCGGCGGAAGATCTCCATCGAGCGCGCGGAGGTGGTGTTGCACCGGGGATTGATGCCCCGTTCCTCCGTGGCCTCCACGACGTGACAGGCCACGCCGCGGCGGGCCAGGTCGATGGCGAGGGTCAGGCCGGCGGGACCGGCGCCGACGATCAGGACTTCGACGTGGTCCGCTCTGCTGCTGATCGACTTCGTCATGAGATCAGGAACTCTCCTACGAGGCTGCAGAATTCGTCCGGCCGGTCGACGTGGATCCAGTGCCCGGTCCCCGCCACCACCTTCAGACGGGCGTCCGGCAGGGAGTCGACGAGGCGCTCGGAGACCTCCACCGGTGAGACGCGGTCGCACTCGCCGTGCAGGGCGAGAACCGGAGTGGTGATGCGTGTGAGATCGATGGGAGGGGGGCCGTCCACGTCAGCGAACATCGACCGGAACGCCTGCTCCGCTCCGGGGCGCAGAGCTTGCCGCAGCCGGAGCTCGGCGAGTTCGTCGAGGAGGTCGCCGTGGACGCCTCCGTCGGCGACCAGGCGGCCGAGGGTGGCCCGCATGGATTCTCTGGTCGGATCGTCGTAGAAGGGAACGGCTGGGGGGAGTGGCCCGGTTCCCGCTCCGCCCATGACGACGGCGCGCTCGATCCGGTCAGGTGCCATGGACAACAGGGCGAGCGCCGCGGCCCCGCCGGCGGCTGAGTTGCCGACGAGGTGCACGCGTTCCAGGCCCTCGCGGTCGAGCAGGTCCAGGACTTGCCGCGCTCGTGCCCGCGCCCAGGCTCGCGGACCCTCGATCCCGGCCGACCCGGCGATCTGCGTGCCGAATCCAAGGAGATCCGGGGCCAGGCAGCGGAACCCGGCCGAGAGGCGGGAGCGCACGCTCGCCCAATTGCTCTCGGCGTCGACGCCCGGCCCGCCTCCATGGAGCAGAAGGAGAACGGGACGCCCGTCCGTTGCGGCGACGTCGTCGGATGCAGCCGGCACTTGCAGTCTCCTTTGGTGGATCGTATGCCGGGGTCGCTGTTCCCGGCAGCCAGGATGTCGTCGATAGGGACCACTGCGATCAGGTCAGGAACGCACCGGCAGCGCCATCGGATGCGTCAGTTCTGCGTGCAGCGGCGGTCGCTTCTAAGCGGCCCGGCCTGCTCGGGGCACGCGGCATCCCGGCGTCGTCCTGACGAGACCCATGCCCGGTCCGGTCGGAATGACCTCTGAGTCCGTCGCATCAAGGCCGTTGCGAAGGTTCTTCTCGATCACGAATTCGATGTTCAACGGAAACCTCGCTTCATTGCGACGGTCGGTCGGGCCCCGGGGAAGCTGAGCCGGCGCTGCAAGGCGTGCCGTGCGAGGCGTTCCAGGTACTGGGTATGTGCCGCGTCTGTGCTGTGGATGTGCCTTGTACAGCCTGCGCGTGCGGCGTGTATGTAGCGTTCACTCTACGACTTGGGAAACGCGTTGGCTACAGTCACGACATGACTGCGGGTGGACCGGGGCCATCGGCGGTGATCGGGACCGATGGGCGCAGTCCGATGCCGGCCCGGCGGCCGGGGCGCCGGATGGGTGTGACGTCCGGCCGGGGGCGTCTCGCCGTTCCGGCGACCGTCATCCGATGCGGGTGTGTTCAGGGTGCGGCGGCGCTTCGAGGTCCCGCACCAGGGGTGCGGGCGGAGACGAACGTAGACGCCCCCGCCGTTCGCTCAGCCCGCCATCCGGTCCGTCCGGCCGACTCCCAGGGCGTGCCGTGAGTGGCGGAGCGTCGGTCAATGCGCGGCGTCGAACGCGTCGAGGACCTCTTTGGGGACACGCCCCCGGGCATTCACCGCGAAGCCGTTCCCGCGTGCCCACGCCCGCACCTCTTCGGCACTGGGGCCCTGTGCTGCGCCCTTGTTGCGAATCCGTGAGGTCCCCTTCGTCCGGCCCAGCTTTCGGCCGTTCTCGATGAATGGCCGGAGCGCGGCGTCCAATTTGTCATAGTTCTCCGGTGTGAGGTCGATTTCGTAGTGCACACCGTTCAGGGAAAAAGTGTGCGTAGCGACCTCGTCGGATTCCGCACCGGTGAGGTCATCGGTGTAGACAGTCACGATTTTCTGAGCCATGTAATGAGGCTATCTCAATTCTGGGACGGGTCACCCTCAACGTTTTCGAACACCGGCCGGTGCGTGGGAGTGAGCTGTCTGGAAGCGGGGCCGGCGCAGAGCATGCGCCCCTCGCCCGGTCCACCGGGTACCACCGCCTGCGAGGCGCCTGCGAAGCCCTGGGCACCTCGCCTTTTGACCTGAGGTAAACAAACGTGCAGAAAAAGTAGATTTCCAGTGGTTGGGTGCCCGCTTAATCCGCCGGACATCGGAGAGAAGGATTAGCGTCATTGATGAGGTGGTGAAGATCGAGCCACCGCAGGGAGAGACGGGACGCCGTATCGGGCCGCCCTGGGTCAGCGGCGAGAGCGTCATAGCCCTCGGTGTGAACCGTAACAAGAGAAGCCTTGCCGTGGATCTGAAAAGCGACGAGGGAGTCAGGGCGGTCCGGAGGGTGATCCGACGGGCCGACGTGGGCGTGGAGAGCTTCCGGCCGGGTGTGATGCGCAAACTCCATCTCGATTACGAGACCGTACGCCACGACAATCCGGATGTCGTCCACTGCTCCATTTCCGCATTCGGTCAGTCGGGCAGCCTCAGGGACCGCCCCGGTGTGGACGGCGTCATGCAGGCCGTATCCGGCCTCATGAGCAGCTTGGGGGAGCCGGCCTCGGGTCCCAGCAAAGTACAGATCCCCGCCGCGGACATGGTCACCGGGTACCTGGCGACGATCTCCCTGCTCAGCACGCTGCACCAGGCACGCGACGGCAGAGGGGGCAGCACCTGGACGTCAGCCTTTTCAACGCGACGCTGATGCTGCAGCAGATCGGGTACGCCTCCTGCTTCGCGAACGGCACCAACGCCGAGAAGATCGGAAGCGCGGCCCCCTACGCGGCACCGAACGAGGCCTTCCCCACCAAGGACGGCTGGATCATGGTCGCCGCCTACGACTACAAACGCTGGCCGGCCCTGTGCGAGCTGTAGTGGCGCCGCTGACGCCGTCAGCCGCACCTCGACGGCGGGGTTGTCCCGATGGAAGCCCGCCGGGCGCGGGATCAGCCACCGGACGGCGAAGGTGGCCGGCGACCGGATCAAGCGGGACCCGGCAGGAGTCGGTTCCAGACGCCCGTGGACGCGGTTGAACAGCCTGACACCCAGGAAGTGCTCGAGCGCACGGACCTGGCGGCTGACGGCTGCCGGCGTCACACACAGCTCTTCCGCCGCCTTCGTCGCATTCGGGAGCCGCCCCGTGGCCTCGAAGACCCGAGTGGGATTCAGCGGAGGCAGCTGAGGCGGTCGAGGCGTGGACATGCCCGCATGCCAGGACGTTCTTCGCGCGGCGGACCCCTCCGGGACGAGCTGTTCCCGAGGGGTGCCAGACGGCCGACGCCCCGTCCACACCCCCTTCCGCCACGACGGGCAGGCGCGCCACCCGACATGACCTCCCGCCGACCGCCGCTTGAAAATCAGCACAGTGTTGAAAAAAGTCGACGTCGTGTAGATTGCGTCTGGACATGAACCGCCATGGCGGTGCACCGCCGAGAGGAAAGGATGTGACCGGTCATGAAGACCTTTTTGATCACCGGTGTGAGCAGTGGCCTCGGCCGGGCGTTCGCCGCAGGAGCCCTGGAAGCGGGACACACCGTCGTGGGCACCGTCCGCAGGCAGGACGACACCGCCGCCTTCGAGGCACTCGCACCGGGCCGGGCGCACGCGCGCCTCCTCGACGTCACGGACGACGAGGCCGTCTTCGCCGTGATCGACGACATCGAGTCGACCGTCGGCCCGCTGGACGTGGTCATCGCCAACGCCGGCTACGGCTTGGAGGGTGTCTTCGAAGAGACTCCTCTGGCGGCGGTGCGGGCCCAGTTCGAGACGAACGTGTTCGGCGCCGCTGCCACGCTGCAGGCCGCTCTGCGCCACATGCGCCCTCGGCGCTCCGGACACCTGATGGCAGTGACCTCGATGGGCGGTCTCATGGCCGTGCCCGGCATGTCCGCCTACTGCGGCAGCAAGTTCGCGCTGGAGGGCATGCTCGACAGCATCCGCAAGGAGGTGGCGGCCTTCGGCATCCACGTCACGGCCATCGAGCCCGGCTCCTTCCGGACCGACTGGGCGGGCCGGTCGATGACCCGGGCGGAACGATCGATCCGGGACTACGACGAGATCTTCGAACCGATCCGCGAGGCGCGTCTCAAGGCGAGCGGCAATCAGCTGGGCAATCCGCAGAAGGCCGCAGAAGCACTGCTCCACATCCTCGACGCGCCCGAGCCCCCCGGCCACCTGGTGCTGGGCTCCGACGCCCTGCGCCTCGTCCGGCAGGGCCGCGACGCGGTGGACGAGGACATCCGCACCTGGGAGGAACTGTCGCGGACCACGGACTTCCCCGACGGAGCCCAGATCGCGAACAACTGAGTCGCCGAGCGGACACCCGGTCGGCTCGAGCGGACGGAAGCACCGGTCCGCCCGAGCCGGACCGCCGCTCCGCGGTCCCAGCAAGGCATGCCGTGGGGAAGGAGTGAACATGGCGGCGCGGCCCGCTCAGGGACGGCGACGGCCGGACACGCCGCGCAAGGGTGACGTCCGGGAACAGGCCGTCCTCGACACGGCGGAGGCACTCCTGGGCGAGGTCGGCTTCGAGGCGATGACGGTCGCCGACATCGCGGAGGGAGCCGGGATCTCCCGCGGCTCGCTCTACTTCTACTTCCGCTCCAAGCAGGACGTGGTGGCCGGGCTCGTCGCCCGCACCGTGGTCGCGTTGCAGCAGAAGTCACGGGACGCCGCACACGATCGCGCCGAGCCGCGCGAGGCCATCGAGACCGTCATGGCACGCACCCGGGCCCTGTGGCAGGAACACGGCGTGGTCATGCGGGCCGCCACCGACCTCAACCGGACCGTGCTGGAGGTCGGGCTGCTCTGGAGTCGCACCGCCGAAGTGTTCATCGAGGCGATCACGCGCATCCTGCACCGCGCGGGTGCACCGGAAGGGGAAGGTCCGCACGCTGCCGGATCTCTCGCCAGAGCCCTGTGCTGGATGATCGAGCGGACGTTCTACCATGCCTCCCAGGCCGGTGACGATGAACTCGAGCGGGCGTCCGCCACCTGTCTGGAGATCTGGCTGCGTACCGCGCGTCTCGTGTGATCCGGGCACGGCCACCGGCTCGGCCGTGCCCGCCCCGCGGGCCAGTAAGGTGCTGCGAAGAGCCGAACAGGGGAGATGACCGTGGGAAGGCGCAGGGACGCCCCCAGTAAGGGAGACCTGCGTGAGCAGGCTCTTCTGGACGCCGCGGAGGAACTGCTCGAGCAGACGAGCCTGGAGAACCTGACCGTCGAGGCGATCGCCCAGAAGGCCGGGATCTCCCGCGGCTCCCTGTATTTCTACTTCGGCAGCAAGCACGAGGTCCTGGCAGCCCTCGTCGAACGGACCATGCGCACCATCCGGGCGCACGCCGAGGCCACGGCCCGGGATGACTCCGCCCCGCCCGTGGAGGCTATGGAGCGGGCCGTCCGCGCGACCGAGGAGGTGTGGCGGGCCCACAGTACGGTCATGCGTGCCGCCGTGGACTACTCGGCGCTGCACCCGGTCATCGGAGCGGCATGGCGCGGGACCGTCGAACGGTTCGCCGTCACCATGACTCAGGTACTGACAAACGCCGGGATCCCGGACGACGACGGACCGGACGGCGCCTCCGCGCTGGCGGCCGCCCTGTGCTGGATGACGGAACGCACCTTCTACCGCGCTGCCTGCGCTCCGGACGGGGATCTGGGCCGGGCCGGCACGACCGTCTCGGAGATCTGGCGCAGGGTGATCGCGGGCTGAACCGCCCGCGATGACGGACGGCAAGGTGCCCATCACGTTCGCCGGGCACCGGTGCTGAGGCGGGCGGCGAGCGCGCTGACGAGGTCACGCAGTTCATCGGGCCGTTCGATGACGAACGGCCGGTCCAGGACGGCGAGTTGGGCGGGCAGCCAATCGAGCCGGTTTGCCCGGAGTTCGACGCGCAGCCATCGCTCGGCCGTCCCTTCGGTATCCGCCTCCGCCCCGTGTTCCTCCAGGATCGGCGCGCCGACGGGAAGGCAGCCGCGGATCTGCTGCACCGTCCCGCGGATCCGCAGGGTCACCTCGTGCCGGTACTCGGCCGTGGCGAATCGCGCCAGCATGCGCCGGGCCGGATCGTGGCCCTCGGGCGCTTCGGACGATCCGGGGAGCGTCCGCGCGTCGAGGATGCGGTCGACGCGTCGAGGATGCGGTCGAGCCGGAAGGTACGGTCCTGACCGATCCCGACGTCCTCACCCGTGACGTACCGGTGGTCGGCATGGGCGACGATGCCGAAGGAGTGCGGGACGCGCTCACTGCGCCGACCCTCGCGGTCGGTGCGGCGGATCGAGACCGGCCGGTGGTGGCGTACCGCGTCGGCGAGGGTCAGCGGGACCGCTGTGTCGGGCGCAGTGAGCGTGCCGGGCCGGTCCGTGTAGGCCACGGATCTCAGCAGCGCTTCGAATCTGTCGGCGAGATCCCTGGGCAGCACCCGACGGATCTTGGCCGCCGCCGTTTCGCCGGCGGTGCGCTGTGCCTGGGTCAGTCCTGTCCGGCGGCCGGTGATCGGCCCGAACAGCACGGCCAGCGCCTCGTCGTCGTTGAACATGAGGATGGGCGGGCGGTACCTGGGCGAGAGCCGGTAGCCGCCGTAGCGACCCCGGACCGACTCCACGGGCACGCCGAGGTCGAGCAGACGCCGTACGTAGCGCCGCACGGTGCGCCCTTCCACGCCCAGCCGGTCGGCGAGTTCGGTCACTGTCCGGGTGCCGTCCGCTTGGAGCAGTTCCAGCAGGGCCAGCACGCGGCCGGTGGGTCGGGACATGACCGCAGCCTGAGCGCCGTACCGGACCGGAACTGTCCTCTATTTCTCCTAGTGTGCGCCTCGTACGTCTCGCAGCACGAACAGGAGAGTTCCATGGACTTCGTCTCGACCCGCATCATCACCGGTGATGTCGCACGCCTCGTCGCGTTCTACGAACGGGTGACGGGGGTGGCGGCGACCTGGGCCAACGATGATTTCGCGGAGATCGTCACACCGCACGCGACCCTCGCCATCGCCAGTGAACGCACCGTCCCCTTGTTCGCCCCGGGCTCCGCACGCCCGGCGGCCAACGACAGTGTGATCATCGAGTTCCTGGTGGACGACGTGGACCGCGTGCACCAGGAGCTGGCCGACTCCATCACCGACTGGGTGAACGGGCCGGCCACGATGCCCTGGGGCAACCGTTCCCTGCTCTTCCGTGACCCTGACGGCAACCTGGTCAACTTCTTCCAGCCCGTCACCCCGGCGGCCGTCGAAAGGCTTGCCGGGCGCTGAGGCCGCGCCCCGGCCGAGATCCCGCTGACCTACTCGTGTATCGGGCGCACGCCGTTTGACTCCGGGGAGAACCGACCTCTACCTTTACCGTGTCGTGACAGGTGTTGCCACATCGTGGTCGGGTGCCGTGCGCACTGCGTCGATGCGGCACGTGACGCGTGTAGAGCAGTGGGAACGGCTTCGAACGGGCGTCACGCGCAGACGCTCGCGGCCAGGACATGGGGAGCAGAAGGATGTCTGACGGTCAGCCCTCGATCCTCGTCATGGAGAAGGCGGTCCGTGTCCTCGACTGCTTCACCCCGGAACACACGCGGCTGTCACTGAGCGACCTCCGGCGCATGACGGGCATGCCCAACTCGACGGTCGCCCGCCTGGTCCGCACCCTCGTCGCCAGCGACGTACTGCAGAAGACCGGCGACGAGTACTGCGTGGGTCTGCGCGTGCTCGGCTGGGCGTCGGCTGCCTCGGCCGGCTCCGACCTCCTGGTCGCCGCCGATCCTGTGGCCGCTCATCTACGGGACGTGATCGGTGAGACGGCCGGGGTCTACATCCGGCGCGGCACCACGCGGGTGGCGGTCATCGTCAAACTCAGCTCCCGGTCGGTGATCTACCGCAGCGACGTCGGCCAGCTCATGCCCATGCACCTCGGCGCGGCCGGCAAGGTGATCATGGCCCACGACGAGCGCGTGCTCAACGCGGTTCTCGTGGAGACCGCCGACCAGGTGCCGGGGGAGTCGCGGGCCGCGCTGGATCGGCAATTGGAGTTCGTGCGGGAGAACGGCTGGCTGCTGACCGAGGAGGAGCGCGAGGCCGGTCTCAACTCGCTGGCCGCGCCCGTGTTCGACGCGAGTGGCTCCGTCGCGGCGGCCATCGCGGTCGGCGGCCCCTCGTTCCGCCTCGACCGGGCGGCAGCCGAGAAGTTCGGTCCAATGATCGCCGCATCGGCCCACGCGCTGTCCCGTCGCCTCGGCCACGACGGCGCCGGGCCGTCGGCGGTCCCGGGCTCCGCAACCGTCTGAACGGCTCACCGGCGGCACGGGCGCCGCAGTCCTGTGCCAGGCCGGCCCGGACCACGCCGAGCAGGGGACCGGTGCGCGTGCCCGTGACGCCGTTGTCGGTCCCTGCCGCTTCCTCTCTCCCCTCCTGCTCCCGGGCTCCTCGCGACTGCGAGCACTCCTCCGGCTGACCGTTACGGGACAGCACCCTCGCCCTTCCCTGCCTCCACGCCGTAGATCTTCGAGACCCGGTGACCCGCGCCTCGGCGGGCGACTGCCTGCTCCGGCACAGCGGGAATGTCCGGGCGACGCCTCTGTCGGCCTCGTCCGGACTGGCGTCTTCAATCGTGAACAAATCTTGCAAAGCAGACTTATCACAGTCCAAATTGCCCGTGTCGGGATCCTTGACGCGGCTGAGGTGCCTGCCTACTGTCAAACCGCTCTACGGTTTCATAAACCGCACAACGGTTTCTGGAGGGGTCGATGGCAGAGCCTGGAGTGCGCGTGCTCGGACGCGCATGCGAGGTCTTGGATTGCTTCACCGAGGCTGATCCCCGGCTGGGGATGGCCGACATCCGCAGCCGCACGGGACTGCCGGCGACCACCGTCGCGCGTATCGTCTCCACCCTGCTGCAGGAGGGCCTCCTGGTCCGGGAAGGAGACTCGTACCGCGTCGGACTGCGGGTCCTGGTCTGGAGCGCACCGGCGCGCTCCGGGTCGAGTCTGCTCGGCGTCGCGCGACCGTTCGTCGAACAGCTGCGGGACGTGACGGGGGAGAGCGCCGGCCTCTACGTGCGTCAGGGCGCCACGCGTGTGCTCGTGGAGTCGGCGTTGTCGCAGCACTCGGTGATCTACCGGGGCTATGTCGGTCAGGTGCTGCCGCTCGACGCGGGCGCGGCCGGGAAGTGCTTCATGGCCTTCGACGAGGACGCCCTCAGCGCCGCGGTGGAGGCAGCACCGGGCCGCCATACGACAGCCGCCGCCCGGACGGAACTCGAGCGGAGGCTGCGAGAGGTACGCGAAAGGGGCTGGGCCTACACCGAAGGCGAGCGGGAAGTCGGCCTCAACTCCGTCGCCGCCCCCGTGCCGGGTTTCGGTACCGTGCCGGAAGCCGCCCTGGCGATCGGTGGACCGTCGGTACGTCTCGATCGTGCGGAGGCCGAGCGGATCGGCCCCGTCGTGGCCGCCACAGCGCGAGCCATCGCCGTCCGGATGGGGCACGTCCCGGCCGAGGCCGAGGAGCCCGCCGATGTCTGACGCGCGGGTGCTGTCCGACCTCTTGCGGCGAGAGCGGCTTCTCGTCGCCCCCGGTGTGTACGACGGCCTGTCGGCCGCGATCGCCTCGCGGGCCGGTGTCGAGGCGGCCTACCTCTCCGGCGCGGCCGTCTCCGCCGGCGAAGGGCTGCCCGACATCGGGCTGACCACCGTCACCGAGATCGCCCGTGCGATCTCCGTCGTCCGGCGCCGGCTGGACGTTCCGCTCATCGCCGACGCGGACACCGGGTTCGGCGACGAGACCAACACCTTCCGTACGGTGCGGACCTACGAGGACGCCGGCGCGGCGGCCGTGCAACTCGAGGACCAGGTGTTCCCCAAGCGGTGCGGGCACCTCGATGACAAGGCCCTGATCAGCGCCGACGAATTCGTGCTCAAGATCGGGGCGGCAGTCGCCGCGCGGCGCCGGGGGACGCTGATCGTGGCGCGCACCGACGCTATCGCGGTCGAGGGTTTCGATGCCGCGATCAGCCGGGCGCAGCGGTACGCCGCGGCCGGTGCCGACGTGCTCTTCGTCGAGGCGCCGCAGACCCTCGAACAGATCGCGGCGATCCCGTCCGCGGTCGGCGTGCCGGTCATCTTCAACGTCGTGCCCGGCGGCAAGTCGCCCGAGGTGTCACACGAGCAGCTCCAGCGGTTCGGCTACGCCGGTGCCATCCTGCCCGGCGCGACCATCGGCGCCGCGTTCGACGCCATGAGCCGGGCCCTGACCGACATCGCCGCCGGCAGCCTCACCTCCGGCCCCGTCACCCCGCCCCGCACCCTGTTCGAGGCCGTCGGTCTCGACGAATGGACCGCCCTGCGCGCACCTAAGGAGCCGGCTGGTGCCTGACACCATCATCGAGCGGATCCTGGCCCGCGCGTCGGGCAGCGACGACGTCCGACCGGGACAGACCGTCACGTGCGACGTCGACATGACCGTGGTCATCGACGTGCAGTTCGCCCAGGACCGTCTCGCGGACGTCCGCGCGGTCCACGACCCGGACAGGATCGCGGTGGTCCTGGATCACGCGGTGCCCGCGCCCACGCCCCGCGACGCCGGCCACGGCACGAAGGCCCGCGCCTTCGTCGCCAAGCACGGCATCGACCGGTTCTACGACGTGGGGCGGCACGGCATCGTCCACCAGGTCGTCGCCGAGCAGGGGCTGGTGCTCCCGGGCACCGTCGTGTGCTGCACCGATTCCCACACCTGTGCCGGCGGCGCGCTGAACTCGGCCGCGCGAGGGCTCGGCCCGCTCGAGATCCTCCAGATGCTCTGCACCGGCCGCACCTGGTACCGCGTGCCGCCCACGATCCGCTACCAGCTCACCGGGACCAAGCCGGCGCACATCAACGGCAAGGACATCTTCCTGGCGATCTCGGGCCGGTACGGCGACGCCACCGATCACGCGCTCGAATTCGGCGGCCCCGGTCTCGCGTCCCTGCCCCTGTCGGACCGCCGGACCGTAGCGACCCAGGGAGCCGAGATAGGCGCCGACTTCACGTTGTTCCCCTTCGACGCCGTCACCGAGGAGTTCCTGGCGCAGGCGGCCCCAGGGAGGTCCTACACCCCGGCCAACCCCGACCCCGACGCGGTCTACGCCGACGTGCGGACCATCGACCTCGGGACGATCGAACCGATGGTGGCGTTGCCGGGCACCGTCATCAACAACGCGGTGCCGCTCGGAGGACTGGACCGGACGCGTATCGACCAGGCGTTCATCGGCTCCTGCGCCAACGGGCAGCTCGCGGACCTGGAGGTCGCCGCACGCATCGTCGAGGGACGCAAAGTCGCCCCGGGCGTACGGCTGATCGTCACCCCGGCCTCCCAGCAGGTGTACCTGGAGGCGGTGAGGCGCGGCTATGTCGCCACTCTCGTGGAGGCGGGCGCCGTGGTCACGAACTCCACGTGCGGAGCGTGCTTCGGCTACCACATGGGCGTCCTCGCCCCCGGCGAGGTCTGCGTCACCTCCAGCACACGCAACTTCCGCGGTCGTATGGGCAGTACGGAGGCGCAGGTGTACATGGCCTCACCCGCGACCGTCGCGGCGTCGGCCCTGACCGGTTACATCGCCGGGCCGGACCAGCTCGCGGAGGTGGCGGCATGACCTCACCCCTGTCGGTACGAGGACGCGCCTGGGTGTTCGGCGACGAGGTCAACACCGATGACATGTATCCCAACTTCGCGATGAAGCTGCCCGTCCCCGAGGCGGCGCAGGCCATGTTCAACGCCACCCGGCCCGGCTGGCCGGCCCTCGTCGAGCCGGGCGACATCGTGGTCGCGGGGAAGAACTTCGGCCTCGGGTCGAGTCGCCCGTGCGCCGAGCTCTTCGTCCACCTGGGCATCTCGTGCCTCGTGGCGGAGCAGTACAACTCCTTGTTCCACCGCAACGCTCTGAACTACGGCCTCCCTGCGCTCACCGTGCCGGACGCGCGCACGCTGTTCGGCGAGGGTGACGTCCTTCGGATCGACGCCGTGGACGGGCTGCTGCGCAACGAGACGCGCGGGACCGAGCACCGCATCGAGCCCTTGCCCGCATTCGTCGTCGAACTCATCGCGGGTGGCGGGCTGATCAAGCGTCTGGAAGCCGAGGGCTTCCTGGATCGCAATGACGCGACCGCAGGAGGAAGAACATGAGGACCAAGTACGCACTGGCGGTCGGCACGAGTGCCGCGGCCCTGGTACTCAGCGCCTGCGGAGGCGGCGGTGACGAGGCGTCAGCGACCTCCTTCGACATCGCGGTCAGCAACGCCACCGAGCCGTATTCCGTCCCCTGGCTGGTCGGGAAGGACCAGGGCTTCTTCGAGAAGCGCGGTGTGACCATCGGCGACATCGTTCCGAGCAAGGGCGGCGGCACGACCATCCGCAACATGCTCAGCGGTGACCTCCCCATCGCGGACGTCGGCTTCAACTCGGTGCTGGAATCCCGTGGGGCGGGCACGCCACTGACCATCGTGAGCGGCGCGACGCAGAGTGTCTACGGTCTCGACTTCTACGCCCTCGACAGCAACGAGCGGGTGTGGGACATCAAGGACATCCGCAAGTGGGCCTACACGAACCCGCACTCGGTGACCCAGGCCCTGTCGTTCATGCTGCCCGAGGTGGCGGGGACGACCCAGGAGATCGAACGGACCTCCTCGGGCGGTGTGGGTGAGGGCGTCGCCCTGCTGGAGGCGGGCGGCGTCGACGTCGCCGTCGTCCCACCGTCGGTCGTGGCGAAGACCGACAAGTTCCGCATGGTCGTCTCCAGCGCGGACTACCTGAAGAAGTTCCAGCAGAGCGTGATCACCACGTCTCCGGAGTACGCCGAGCGCAACCCCGACACGGTCAAGGCCGTTGTCGAGGGCTACGCGGAGTCGGTCCGCTACATCCGCAAGAACCCGGACAGGGCCGCCAAGCTCTACGCCGACCACGTGGACATCGACACCGAGTCCGCGAAGTCCCTCGTCGACAAGGCGATCAAGTACGACAACTGGGGCGCCGGTTACGACGCCGAGGCCATCGAGCAGGCCGTGGAGGCCCAGCGCATCGCCACGGACGCCAAGAAGCTGGAGTACTGCGACCTGTTCCGGACCGAGTACCTGCCCAAGGACGTCCCCAGCAAGCTGCCGGCCGAATGTGAGTGAGTCGATGATGAACGCTCAGCCCAAAGCACAGTACGACACCGTGTCCGCCGCCCCGGCGAGCCCCATCGTGCGGGTCCGAGGTGTCGAGCAGCACTTCGGTCCGGTCCACGCGCTCGGCCCCGTGGACCTCACGATCGAGCGCGGTGAGTTCGTGTCGATCGTCGGACCCAGTGGGTGCGGCAAGTCGACCCTGCTCGAAATCATCGGCGCCCTGCAGGATCCGGCGCGCGGCTCCGTCGAGGTGGACGGCGCTCCGTTGGACGGACCCCGGCGGCGTACCGCGATCGTCTTCCAGGAGTCCGCGACACTGCCGTGGCGCACGGTCGTCGACAATGTGGCCTTCGCTCTCGAAGTGCGTGGCGTCGGCCGCAAGGAACGGCGGGAACGCGCCCGGGAACTCGTCGAGATGGTCGGCCTGGGCGGCTTCGAGAACCACTACCCGGCACAGCTGTCCGGCGGCATGCGGCAGCGCGTCGCCATGGCGCGAGCGATGTCGACCGACCCGGACCTCATCCTCGCCGACGAGCCGTTCGGGGCGCTCGACGAACAGACCCGCATGCTGATGGCCGAGGAACTCCTGCGGGTCGTCGAGTCGATCGGCTGCGGCGTCCTGTTCATCACCCACAGCATCCAGGAGGCGGTGCTGCTGTCGGACCGGGTGCTCGTGATGGGCCGCCGCCCGGGCACGTTCATCGACGAGGTCCCCATCGACCTGCCGCGACCGCGCGACCACGCCGCCCTGTCGGAGCCGTCGGCCACGGCCGCGCAGGAGCGGATCTGGGCGCAGATCCGCAACGAGGCCGAGGTGGCGATGGTGGGAACGAGGAGCAAGCGATGAAAGCACGTTCCTCCGTCGTTCCCTCCTACGTCCGGCCGACACCGCGACGGCTGGCCGGGCTGCCGTCCTCGGCATGGACGCTCGTCCTCGTCGCCGCAGCCGTCGTCGCCATCGAGTGGTACGCGCGCTCCGGCGCGGTCTCGCGGCTCGACCTCATCCCGGTCAGCGAAATGGCCACCCGCGCGGTCGAGATGCTCGGAGACCCCGGCTTCGTGGTCGACGCGCTGCTGCGCAGCGTCCTGCTCATCCTCGTGAGCTTCGCCGCTTCGGCCGTCCTCGGCGTCGCGGTCGCCTACGCGATGGCGCGCTGGCGCTGGGCGCACCGAGCGGTGAAGCCGTATGCCGACGTCTTCTACGCCCTCCCGATCTTCGCGCTGTACCCGGTGATGGTCGTGATGTTCGGTACGGGCGTCGTGCCGATCATCCTGCTGTCCACCCTGTTCAGCGTCGTGATCGTCATCTCGCACGCGCTGGTCGGGTTCGAGTCGACACCACCCATCGTCACCAAGCTGGCCCGCTCACTCGAGATGTCGCGGACCCAGCAACTGCGCAAGATCCTGATGCCCTCGGCCCTGCCGGACATCCTCGTCGGCCTCAAGCTCGGCCTCGCCTACGCGATCATCGCCGTGCTGGCGACGGAGTTCATCCTCGCGACCACGGGGCTCGGCCAAGTGGTCAACCGCGCCTACAACAACTTCAACACGGTCGACATGTACGCCGGCATCGTCTTCGTCAGCGCCTTCGCCCTGCTGGCGAACCTCGCGCTCGGCGCCGCGCTGCGCGCGTTCGATTGGAGGCGGCGATGAGTACGGTTGCCACGTCGGCGAGCCGACGCACACACGCTACGGCATGGGTTCCTCCGCTGCTGTTCGCCGTGGCGATGGTGGTGGTGTGGACGGTGACGGCGGCGCTGGCCGACAGCGCCGTCTACCCGGGACCGGGCCAAGCGCTGGACAGCCTGTGGTCGGACATCGGCAATCCCCGGTTCATGACCAGCGTCTCCGACAGCGCGCGCGTGCTCCTGATGTCGTACGCCGCGGTGATCGTCGTGGGTTCGGTCACCGGCATGCTGCTGGGGCTCAGTGCCTTCTGGTCCAGGGCGGCCCTTCCGCTGGTGTACGCCCTCAACAGCGTCCCGAAGATCGTCCTGTATCCGATCTTCCTGCTTTTCCTGGGGGTCGGAGACCTCAGCAGAGGAGCGTTCGCGTTCGCCTCCGGCGTGCTCCCGATGTTCCTGATCATGGTGGAGGCCACCGCCGGGGTGAGCCGTCTGCATCTGAAGATGGCAGCCGGCCTCGGCATGTCACGCCTGTCCCTGCTGCGGCGGATCGTCGTGCCGAGCGTCCTGCCGTCCCTCGCGTCGGGCATGTGCCTCTGCTTCGGTCTCACGCTGATCGGCCTGGTGCTGGCCGAGATGTTCGCCGGATCCTCGGGACTGGGCTACGAGTTGCTGCGCAACCTGTCGCTGGCGCGGGTCGAGAACATCATCGGTCAGGTCATCCTCATCGGGGCCCTCGCGCTCGTGCCCACACTCGCCCTGCAGCACCTGGCCACCCGCATCCGCAACCGCTACGAGGTGCGCGCATGACCACCCGGTCCACCGGTGCCCCGCACACGACCACCGGCCCGACCGACCCCGAGGGCGTGACCGGCCGGCTGGCGACATGGGTCGCCGGCCTCCAGCACGACCACATACCGGAGGGCGTGCGTGAGCGGGCGCGGCACCTTCTGCTCGACGGGCTCGTGTGCGCGCTGGTCGGCGCCCGCCTGCCGTGGTCGGAGCGGGCCGTCGGCGCCGTCCTCGCCCTGGAGGGCGACGGAGATGTGCCGGTACTGGGATGGGGCCTGACCACGTCGGCTCCCGCGGCGTGCCTGCTCAACGGCACCTTCATCCAAGGGTTCGAACTCGACGATTACCACGTGCGCGCGCCGCTGCACAGCAACTCCCTGGTCGTACCGAGCGCCATCAGCACGCTCACGGCCCTTGACCGGACGGTCACGGGGCGGGAGTTGCTCACGGCACTGATCGCCGGTTACGAGGTCGGCCCTCGGGTGGGGCTGGCGCTGCACGGAGCCGAGATGCTCTCCCGCGGCTGGCACTCCGGCGCGGTGTTCGGCACTCACGCGAGCGCCGCCACCTCGGCGTGGCTGCGCCGGCTCGACGCGGCGCGTGTCGAGGACGCCCTGGGCCTGGCCGCGACGCAGTCCGCCGGGCTCATGGCGGCCCAGTACGAGGCCATGTCGAAACGGATGCACCACGGTTTCTCCTCCCGCAACGGCCTGTACGCGGCGGCACTCGCCGAGGCCGGTTACACCGGGATCAAGCGCGTGTACGAGCGCGAATACGGGGGTTTCCTCGTCACGTTCGGTGAGGGTCACGCCCCTCGCGCGGATCTCATCGCCGACCGGCTGGGGGAGGAGTGGGTGCTCATGGACACCGGTGTGAAGGCGTACGCCGCGATGGCCGCCACCCACGCGCCGATCGACTGCGCGCTGCGGGCTCGATCGCGTGGCATCTCGCCCGAGGACATCGCATCGCTCTCGATCGAGGTGTCCCATGCCGCCTACCACCACGGATGGTGGAAGCCCGAGCGCCCGCTGGAGACCATCGGTGCGCAGATGAACATCGGCTACGCCGTCTCGGTGGCCCTCCTGGACGGCCAGGTACTCGCCGAGCAGTTCACGCGTGAGCGGGTGGCCGCCGACGATGTGTGGTCCCTGCTCGACCGCACGGACGTGCGCCACTGCGCGGACTTCGACGGCCCCCGGGACCGCTTCCGGACCCGCATGCGACTGGACCTGCGCAGCGGTGACAGCGTGGAGATCGAGGTCGACGGTCCTCTGGGCGGTCCGACCCGGCCACTGCCGAACCCCGATGTCGTGACGAAGGCACGCCGCCTCGCCGCGTCGATCGACATCTCGGAGCGGTGGGAGCGCATCGAGGAGATGGTGCTCGGTCTCGACTCCCTGCCGGACACCTCCGTCCTGGTCGACGACCTCGCGGCGAGCGTCCCGGCGCTACCCGTGACCCTTCGATCCTGAGAGGACCCCATGACGAACCTCGCCGCTCTGCTGACCGCGACCGCCGCGGAGCACCCTGGCCGCACGGCGATCGTGCTCGGCGACAGCCGGCTCTCCTACAGTCGGCTCGACCAGGCTTCGAACCAGGTCGCCAACCTGCTCGCGGCCGGCGGGGTGGGTCCGGGAGACAAGGTCGCGTTGTCATGCCCCAACTTGCCGTACTTCCCGGTCGTCTACTTCGGCATCCTCAAGGCCGGTGCCACGGTGGTGCCGTTGAACGTGCTGCTCAAGCCGCGCGAGATCGCCTACCACCTCGACGACTCCGACGCCGTCGCCTACTTCGCCTTCGAAGGCACGCCGGACCTCCCCATCGGAGAGTGGGCGCAAGAGGCGTACGAGGACAGCGACAAGTGCCGGACCCTGTTCCTGATGCCGACCGCGGCGATCCAACCGCCCTGGGCGGACCAGCCGACCGTGTTTGAGACGGCGGACGTCTCCGATGACGACACCGCGGTGATCCTGTACACCTCGGGCACCACGGGCCGGCCCAAGGGCGCGGAGCTGCGGCACCGCAACATGCGCGACAACGCGCTGGTGGGCAAGGAGATTTTCGCTGCGGACGAGGCCAGGCCGGACACGTACCTGTGTGTGCTGCCGCTGTTCCACTCGTTCGGGCAGACCGTCGTCCAGA
Source organism: Streptomyces sp. NPDC014676 (assembly GCF_043084105.1). Taxonomy (NCBI): domain Bacteria; kingdom Bacillati; phylum Actinomycetota; class Actinomycetes; order Kitasatosporales; family Streptomycetaceae; genus Streptomyces; species Streptomyces sp. NPDC014676. The sequence continues at coordinate 42,635 of NZ_JBIBZI010000021.1, forward strand.
ACGGTGCGGTCGCCTTCGGCGGCACCCTCGTCATGCTGCCGCGGTTCGAAGCGCGGGCCGCGCTCAAGGTGATGCTCGACGAGACCGTCACCTTCTTCGCCGGTGTGCCGACCATGTTCTGGGCCCTGCTGGGTGCGCTGGACGACAGGGTGGACGTGTCGGCGCTGGCGGCGAACCTGCGGGTGGCGGTGTCCGGTGGCTCGGCGCTGCCCGCCGAGGTGCACAAGGACTTCCGGAGCAGGTTCGGTGTGACCGTCCTGGAGGGCTATGGACTGTCGGAGACCTCGCCGGTGACGTCGTTCTCCGTGTATGGCGAACAGCCGCGTGTCGGGTCGATCGGTGTACCGGTCCCCGGCGTCGAGATGAAGCTGATCGCCAAGGACTGGTCCGAGGTGGCCGACGGCCCCGACGAGGTCGGGGAGATCGCGATCAGGGGCCACAACGTGATGAAGGGCTACTACGGCCGGCCCGAGGCGACCGCAGAGGTCATCAGGGACGGCTGGTTCCGCTCCGGTGACATCGCCAGGAAGGACGCCGACGGGTTCTACCACATCGTCGACCGCGCCAAGGACATGATCGTTCGCGGCGGCTTCAACGTCTACCCGCGCGAGATCGAGGAACTGCTGATGACGCATCCGGCGGTTTCCCTGGTCGCGGTGCTCGGCGTCCCGAACGATTCCCATGGCGAGGAGATCAAGGCCGTCGTCGTCAGGAAGAAGGACCACGACGACGTGACGGAGGCCGACATCTCGGCCTGGGCCAAGGAGCGCCTCGCGGCCTACAAGTACCCGCGCATCGTCGAGTTCCGGGACTCCTTGCCGCTGACCGCGACCGGAAAGATCCTCAAACGGGAGATCTGACGCCGCGACTCGGCTGAGCTTCCGTCAGTTCGCGTGTGATCAATAAGTCATGAGGTGATCGCCACTAGGGAGGTAGAACGTTCTGTATTGACTCGCTCCGCCGAACTTGCGAGGGTTCATGAGACAGAACGTTCTTTACAACCCAAGGATGATCCCCATGTCTCGTCGCATGAACGGCCTGCTGTCCATCGGTGCGGCTACGCTCGTCGCGGTCGGTGCCGCGGTGGCTGTTCCGGCCTCCGCCGCTCCGAACCCGTCCGGTGATACGGTCACGAAGCCGGCCGCCCAGCAGGCGAAGCCGACCGTTGTCCTGGTGCACGGTGCCCTCGCCGACTCCTCCGGCTGGGCCGGCGTGGTCAAGCGGCTGACGCACGACGGCTATCCGGTGCGGGCGGTGGCGAATCCGCTGCGGGGCCTGCCCACCGACACCGCTGCCGCCAAGGACGTACTGCGCAGCATCGACGGTCCCATCGTGCTGGTGGGCCACTCCTACGGTGGCGCGGTCATCGGCAACGCGGCGGCGGGCAACCCCAACGTCAAGGCGCTGGTGTACCTGGCGGCCCTGGTCCCCGACAAGGGCGAGTCCGCGGCCGGGCCGGAGATCCCCGTCGAGCACCCGCTGCCGCCGCTGCCGGTCGTCACGGTCCCGACCGTGGCCGTGGACGGCACCAAGAGCGCCGACCTGTACCTGGCGCAGGACCAGTTCGCGAAGAGGTTCGCCGGCGACGTGAACCCGGTGACCGCGGCTGCGATGGCTGTCACGCAGCGGCCGCTCGACGCCCACGCGAACGGCTCCACCAGCGACGCGGCGGCCTGGCACGACATTCCGAGCTACTACCTGACCGCCGCGAAGGACCAGATCCTCGAGCCCGAGAAGCAGCGCTACTTCGCCGAGCGGGCCAAGGCCCACACGGTGGAGGTCAACTCCTCGCACGCCGTCATGGTCAGCCACCCGGTCGCGGTCACCCGTCTCATCGAGGAAGCCGACCACGAGACGCGCTGAACCCTTGCCTGATCCACGCAAGCGTCCGTTTCACAGAGGAGTGATATTTCCATGGCTCGTCGATTTCCCGCCCTGCTGTCCGTCGGCGCCGCCGCGCTCGTGACGGCCGGCGCTGTGCTGGCGGTGCCCGCCTCCGCGTCGCAGAGCCCGGCCCCGCAACGCGCGACGGATTCGGCCGTGAAGGAGACCAAGCCGACCGTGGTCCTCGTGCACGGTGCGTTCGCCGACTCTTCCAGCTGGAGCAAGGTCGTCAAGCGGCTGACGCACGACGGCTATCCGGTGCGGGCGGTGGCGAATCCGCTGCGGGGCCTGCCCACCGACACCGCTGCCGCCAAGGACGTACTGCGCAGCATCGACGGTCCCATCGTGCTGGTGGGCCACTCCTACGGTGGCGCGGTCATCGGCAACGCGGCGGCGGGCAACCCCAACGTCAAGGCGCTGGTGTACCTGGCGGCCCTGGTTCCGGACGCGGGAGAACCGGCGTACGGGCCTTCCGGCCTGCCCATTGAGCACACGCTGCCGCCGCTGCCGGCCTTCGAGATTCCGACCGTCGCCGCCGACGGCACCAAGAGCGTGGACGTCTACCTGAAGCAGGACCAGTTCCGCAAGGCGTTCGCCGCCGATGTCGACCCGGAGACCGCCGCGGCGCTCGCCGTCGCCCAGAGGCCGCTCGACAAGGGCGCGAACTCCTCCCCGAGCACTGCGGCGGCGTGGCACGACACGCCGAGCTACTACCTCGTGACCAAGCAGGACCAGGCGGGCGAGCCCGAACTGCAGCGCTACTTCGCGAAGCGGGCCAAGGCCCACACGGTGGAGGTCAACTCCTCGCACGCCGTCATGGTCAGCCACCCTGACGTGGTCACCCGTCTGATCGAGGAAGCCGACCACGAGAACCGCTGAGGGTCCGCGCTTCCGGTCCGCCCGGCAGCCGCCCGTAGCCACAGTGGCCGCCCTGGCTGCAGCCGGATGAGTGTCGCCCGTCGCCGTGCACGGTGGCGGGCGCCCTGCCGCCTCAGGCGCAGGCCTCGCAGGTGAGTTCCGGCACGCTGTTGTCGCCGGAGACACGGACCGCGTACACGAATCCGTCGGAACTGCCCACCGGAATCGGCCGGTACCCGTGCTCAACGCTGGAGAACGTCATCCGGTCACCCTCCACGGTGACCAAAGCCTGGTAGTAGGTCCAGATCTCCTGACACAGTTCGAGCACGTCGAGGAGCGGATAGCAGAAGGAGGCCTCCCGGCGCATCGACGGAAAGCCGTCGGCAGCGGGGACGTCGGCGTTCCGCCGGAAGACGTTCTCCGCCTCATGTCCTTGGAAGGCGATGAGCAGGTCATGACGGAACCTGGCCTGCCAGCCGGCGGAGGCCCGTACCCCGAGACGCTCCAGCACGTCGGCCAGGGCTCTGACCAACGGATTGTCCTCCGCGCCGACGTCAGCGCCGAGAATCACCGCACGCAGGCGTGCGTTGAGACTGTCGTACGCCGCGGCGCGGTCCGTGCGGGCGGCGTTGTTCTGCTGGTCGTCGAGGAAGAAGGCCAGCGTGGCGACCTCGACGACCAGGGACGCCATGTCGACGTCGGCCGCGGCACAGCCGGCGGTCATCAGGCCGGTGATCCGGTGGCGGCGGAACCGGTCCAACGCCCGTGCGTCCGTCAGCAGTCCGTATTGCGCGGCCCACTGTTCCCCGCTGCGCTGGATCGCCTCCTCGTCCGGATGTCCGCGTATGCGGAACGGGAGTGGGATCCTTCTTTTCCTGTGCTGATCGGGCATCGCCCCTGCTTCAAGGTCTGCGCGGTCACGACGGACATCACTCATGCGTTTCGCCGAGGCTGCGCGACCATGACCAGGTCGGCCGGCTGGACGGTCGTCCACGGGACTTCGCGGACGCGTTTTCCGGGCTGGTGGGTGAGCTTCCAGCGGCGGGCTATGCAGGCGATGGAAACCGTGAGTTCGGCCAGGGCGTAGGTGTCACCGACGCACTTGTGCCTCCCGACGCCGAACGGCATGTAGGCCGAGCGAGGCAGGTCATCCGTCCGGCCGTCGAGCCAGCGGTCGGGGTCGAAGCGCAGCGGGTCGTCGAAGACTTCGGGGTCCCGGTTCATCGTCGACGGGCTGAATGCCACCTCGCCCCCCGCGGGGATGCGATGGCCTCCGAGGGTCACCGAGGACACGGCTCGGCGGGAGAGGAACCAGTTGGGGTGGTGCAGCCGCACGGCCTCGTTGATCGCGGCGGCCGTGTAGGGCAGTTGGCGGAAGTCCTGGAAGGAGATCGGCCTGTCACCGAGCCGGGTCTGCAGTTCGTCGACCAGCCGTTGCTCGACCTCGGGATGACGGGCCAGTTCGTGGAAGAACCAGGCGAGCGTCGTCGAGACGGTCTCGGCGCCGGCGATCAGCATGGTGACGGTCTCATCCCGGAGTTGTTCCTCGCTGAAGGCGTTGTCCTCGTCGCGAGCGCTGATCAGGGTGCCCAGGAGGCTGTCGTCCTGCGCGGGGTTCTTCCGCTGTTCGGCGATCACCGCCTTGACGACGTCGTGGAACAGGGCGGCGGAGCGCTCGTACCGCCGGTTCACCGGAAGGGGCAGTTTCTCCATCCACGGGAAGGGATAGAGCGCCTGCGCGCTGATGCCCGCGACGATCCCCGGGAACGCCCGTTTGACGTTTCCGGCCGCCCTGTCGGCGAGGTCCGACCGGAAGAGCGTTCGCGTCAGTACCTCGACCGCCGTCTCATAGGTCTCGGCATTCAGGGTGAAGGGCTGCCCCGCTTCCCAGGCGCCGGTTCTCTTCTCGACCACGGACCGCATGATCTCGACGTAGTGCTCGATCTTGCTCTGGTGGAAGGCCGGCTGGATCAACCGCCGGTTCCGGTGGTGCTGTTCACCGTCGGACACGATGATGCCCTGACCGAAGACCTTGGCGGCCTTCTCGAAGACCAGTCCGCGAGTGAAGGCCCCGGACTTCCCGGTGAGCAGCGACCGGACCAGCCGATGAGAGGTGAGGAAGTAGATCGGTTGTCCACCGATGAAGACGGTGGTGACCTCGTCCTCCTTCGGCAGCGACGCCAGGAAGGCGAGTGGGTTCTTGAGCAACTTCGGAAGGTGCCCGACCAGGGGAAGCCGGCCGGCAAGCACCGGGGGTTCGCCCTCCGGCCGGTCTCGGTGCTCGCTCAACTGCACGACGCCTGCCATGAATCGTCTCGCCTTCCTCGCAAGGTAGTGAACGTTCATTACACTATCTTCAGCGCGTACAACCGACAGGCCCCGGCGGTTATGCCCGGGGACCGGCGGCCGGCTGCCAGAACTCAGCGTGCGTGCGGGACATCGCGTGCTCGACAAGTGCCACGCGTTCGGGTTCAGGGCCGGGTCCAGGCGGGGTGCGAGCCGCTGCCTTGAGCAGCAGCGTGGATCACCGGGCTCGGGAGCCGCGGGGCCGGCACGCGTGAACCCCCGGTTCACCGCCGGCCGGTACCTCGGGACGAGGTCGGTTCTCGACGGCGGTGGGCTGGACCAGGGGAGCCGGGCTGCGGCGGAAGCGGCCGGGTGAGACGCCGTACGCGCGAGTGAACGCCCCGGAGAACGCGAACTCGGTCGCGTACCCGACCTCCCGGGCGATCGTCGCCAGTGTGGCGTCGGTCTCCCGGGCGGCCCGGAGGGGAAGTGTGTGGGCAGGGAACGGTCGGGCATGATCCTCCTCGGTCCGGGGCCGTTCCAGACGGGGCCCGCGGGGCGTGGGCGCACCGACGGGTGCGCCCCGGAACACGGCCGGCCCGGGGCGTGGCCGCCAGGGGCGTGGTGGTGCGTGGAAGCGTGCCGGGCAGCAGGCCGGGGTCGGTGCTCACACCCGGACGACCCGGCCCAGGGGCTACCCGGTGGTGCCGGGGCGCGCGAGCTCCTTGAGCCGCAGCACCGCCTCCTCCAGCACGGCCACCTTCTTGCAGAAGGCGAAGCGCACCACGGAACGTCCGGCTTCCGGAACCGCGTGGAACACGGAGTGCGGGATGCCCACGACGCCGCAACGCCCGGGCAGGGAACGGCAGAACGCCACGCCGTCGTCCTCGCCCAGCGGGCCGATGTCGGCGCTGACGAAGTAGGTCCCGGCGGGCCGCAGTACGTCGAAGCCGGCTGCCGCCAGGCCGTCGGACAACAGGTCGCGGCGTTCGCGCATCTCCTCACGCAGGCCGGTGAAGTACGCGTCCGGCAGCCGCAGTGCCTCGGCCACGGCGTACTGGAACGGTCCGGAACCGGCGAAGGTCAGGTACTGCTTCGTGGTGCGCACGGCCGTGACCAGGTCCGCGGAGCCGGTGGCCCAGCCGACCTTCCAGCCGGTGAAGGAGAACGTCTTGCCCGCGGAGGAGATCGTCAGGGTGCGGTCGCGCATCCCCGGGAGCGCGGCGATCGGGTGATGCCGCGCGCCGTCGTACACCAGATGCTCGTAGACCTCGTCGGAGACCAACAGCAGGTCGCGCTCGACGGCGAGTTCGGCAACGGCGCGCAGTTCGTCCGGAGTCAGCACCATGCCCGTCGGATTGTGCGGCGAGTTCAGCAGCAGCATCCTTGTGCGCGGGGTGATGACCGCCCGCAGGGCATCGGGGTCCGGCCGGAAGGCGGGGGACGCAGCACGACGGGCACCCGGACCGCACGGGCCAGGGCGAGGCACGCCGCGTACGCGTCGTAGGCGGGGTCGAGGGTGACGACCTCGTCGCCGGGCTCCAGCAGGGCCAGCAGCGCGGCGGCGAGCGCCTCGGTGGCACCGGCTGTGATCACGACCTCGGTGTCCGGGTCGTAGGCGAGCCCGTAGAACCTCATCTGGTGCTCGGCGACGGCCGCTCGCAACGCGGGCGTCCCGATGCTGGGTGGATACTGGTTGCCCCGCCCTTCGCGGATGGCGCGCACGGCGGCCTCGGCGACGGCGGAGGGCCCGTCCGTGTCGGGGAACCCCTGGCCCAGGTTGATCGCGCCGGTCGAGGCCGCGAGCGCCGACGTCTTCGCGAAGACGGTCGTCCCGAGCCCGGCCAGCGCACGATTCAGCAAAGGCCTGCCAGCCATCTGCCACCCTCTCCTCGGCGGTGCGGACGGGACGATGGTCCGCTGAGGCGACGGCGGGGCAGATCACCCGAACGGGCAGGCGATGCGCGAAGGCCCAACAGCCGGGCGGGCCCGCGTTGTCACTCCGCTGACAGGACGCAGTGCGCCGACACGGGACGAGGGCTGACTTCTCGGTCATTCTCACCGCATGGAAGGTTCTGATCGACTCCGGCACGCGTGCTTCACCGCCCGCGGCGTTTCGCAGACGCGTGCTGGACACCGTGGGCGACGTCTCGCTCGAACCGGCCTACGACAGTGCCGTGCCGGGCCCGCCATCCGCTCACGGACTGTCGTCCGGCTCCAGCAAGTGGAGCCGGACGCATGCGTCAGCGGGTGCCGCGGGACGCGTCCTCGATCACCTTCGTGACCGCGCCGGGACGGCTGATCATCACGGCGTGCGAGGCGTTGACCTCCTCGATGTGCGCGTTGGCCCGCTTGGACATGGAACGCTGGAGGTCGGGAGCGATCGCCTTGTCCTGGCGGGTGATCAGGCTCCAGGAGGGAACGTTCCGGTAGGCCTCGGCCACGCTGGCGTCGGTCACCGCCTTGAGGTTGGCGGGTCGCTGCGCCGCCGCCAGGTTGGCGGCCGTGGTCCTGTCGACGTCACCGGCGAAGGCCTCCCGGAAGTGAGCCGGGGCGATGGAGACCTCCGTGCCGCCCGGGACGTTGGTGGTAACCAGCGGAATGGGCGGCGAGGACTTCGCGGCCAGTTCGCCGACCGTCTCACCCTTGGCGGGGATGAAACCGGCGATGTAGACGAGGGCCTTGACGTCGGGGTCGGAGGCCGCGACGTTGGTGATCACGGCACCGCCGTAGGAGTGGCCGACCAGAACCACGGGGCCGTCGATGGCGGACAGGTAGCTGGAGACGTAGGCGGTGTCGCTGGTGAGGCCCTGCAGCGGGTTGGCTATGGCTCGCACCGGGTAGCCGTCCTCGCGCAGCCGCTCCATGACGGGCGACCAGCTGGAGGAGTCCGCCCAGGCTCCGTGGACGAGGACGACGGTCGGCTTGGGCGCGGTGGTCTGATCGCCGTCCGATGTCGCCACGGCCGGAGCCGTGGCGGCGCCCAGCAGGGCGAGGGCGCCGGCGGCGAGCGCGACACGACGAGAGATACGGATGCGCATGAGGTGTCCTATCGGGCAGCAGGAAGAGCAGGTCGGCAGACCGGCCCGGACCGACGCCCTATGAGGTAGAACGTTCGGTACACCGCATTAGACGTTGCTGTCGGCACCCTGTCAAACCGAACGTTCTCCCTCGCAGTGTGGGGCCGCCCGCGACGGCCCGCTGCGCGGTCGTCGGGGCGGCCGGTGAGCCGAGGTGGCAGGGTCAGTCCGTGTAGACCTCGGCACGGTCCACGCTCACAAACCCGGCAGAGGACGAAGGATTGCGTTCCCCCGTGACCCGGATCTGAAGGGTGTGCGTGCCGTACGCCAGCCGGGGACTGAGGTACTGAAGCGTCTCTCCGGTGCGGATGGCTCCGTAGAAGTCGACGCGCTGCTCGGCGCCGCCGTCGATGCGGATGGCCGCGATGCCGTTGCCGGTGTCCTTCACCGACAGCAGCGCGATCCGGGTGCCGGTGAACGTGAACGTCGCGGTGTTGCCGGCCCGGTCGCTCCAGTGATCGTCGCTCCAGAAGCACTGCGCGGCGCAGCCCGTGCCGGAGTTCCACGCGCCCTGGTAGGTGACCGTGCCGTTCCCGCTGGAACGGCCGTCGTCGTTGATCCAGTGGTTGCCCGAGCCGGGGTCGCCGGACGGGAGGTTCTGGGTGGCCCCCAGGGCGAGGGGAGCACCCAGGTCCGGGCTGCCGTCGGCACGCCAACTGATCTTCTGGGCACGGGTGGTGCGGTCGGAGTAGGTGAAGACCGAGGTGGTCTTGGCGTGGTAGACGATCCAGTCCTCCGTCCCGTCGGGGGAGCGGAAGAAGGCGTGATGGCCGGGGCCGAACACGCCCCTGGCGTCGTTGCGTGAGAAGACGGGACCGCTGTGCTGCTGCCAGTTGCCGGGCACCAGGGGGTCGGCGCCACTGGGCAGGGACATCATCCACACCTGGTAGTCCGGCTTGCCGGTGTCACAGGTGGAGTACGTCATCCAGGTACGGCCGTTGCGGTAGAGGAACTCCGGGCCTTCCCGCACCTCGGGGCAGCCTCCGGCCCCGTTGATCGCCACGGCGTTGCCGGAGACGGTGTACGGGTTGGACATGGGCGCGATGTTCAGGCCGTTGTGCTGGTGGGCGTTGATGCCGCTGTAGGCCAGGTAGAGCCTGCCGTTGTGCTGGAGGATCCCCGGGTCGATGGCGAAGTCGTCGACGTGGTTGGGCGGGGTGAGCTTCGCCTTGAAGTGGTAGGGCCCGGCAGGGTCGTCGGCGTCCGACTCCAGGACGTACAGCCGATGGCGCTCGTCCACCCCGTCGTCCGCCGTGTAGTACATGTACCAGCGGTTGTTGAAGCGGTAGAACTCGGCGGCCCAGATGTTCTTGTTGCGCGAGGGGTCGGTGTCTCTCCACACCGTGATGGGGTCGGACTTGAGAAGGGTGCTCAGGGAGGGGGAGCGCCACATCTTGATGCTGTCGCCCTGTGTTGTGGTGAGGTGGTAGGCGCCGTTCGTGTACGTCACGAACGGGTCGGGGCCGGTGTTGAGCGGATTGCGGAACGTTCCTCCCACCGCCGCGGCGGACCGCGCACCCTCGGTGAGGGTGGCGGTGGCCTGCGGCGACCAGACGAGGCCCAGGAGCAGGGCGGACAGGGCGGCTACCAATGTGGTGACGAACCGAGCGCGCATGGATGTCTCCCTACTTCTGCCAGAAGGACCCGGCCATGGCGTGGGCACGACATGAGTGGGCGGGCTTATGGCACCACGGGAATTTCATCGATGTAAAGAGGCAGGGAGCCATCGATGCCAGGCGCCGGTGGTGCCATGGTGCACTGCTCGTGTTCCCTCGGCCGGGGGACGAGCAGGTGAGAACACGGCCGGGCGAAAGAGGCCGGGCCACCGAGGCACGAGGCCCTTCGGAAGCCGGGCCCCGACCGTGTGACACCGGCTGGACTTCGGGCGATGAGCACCGCATTCGCGCCGGGCGCAGCTGGTCATTGAGCCGCCTCGCCGGTCCGGACCAGGGACCCGAGACCCGTCATGACGAACGCGACACCCTGACGGCTTCACCACGATCGGCGGTCGTCGCCCGCACCCGACGCCGCACCTGCACGGCGAACGTCTCCTTCCGGCGTCCGCGCCCCTGCCGGACACGGACGCTCTTCCATACCCGGCCGCCGGCTCGGCCAGGAACCGCTGTATCCAGGTGTGATCTTCGGCCGTCCGGACCGTGACCCGCAGAAGACGATCCGCCCGTGGTCCGCTGTCCACCCCCGACGTGGCCCAAGACCGGTGGCCCGCGCGCCCCGCACAGGAAATGCCCGCGGTCTTGGCCGGGATCCTGACGCCCGCTAAGGTCCGGACCAGCCACGTCCGGCCGGGCGCTGTCCCCGAGCCCGGCTGTGCCCTACCCACTGTGAGGAAGCCGATGGCGGGTCCGTACCCGAAGAACCGTTTACGCGCACCGGTGTCGGTGCGCGCTCTCGTCGCCCTGGCGGCGGCCTGTGCGGCAGTCGTCGCCGCCACGGCGTCCACCGCCTCGGCGCAGGGAACCGCGCAGGCACAGGGGGAGCCGCAGCTCGCGGCCGTCACCTTGGGCCTCGACTACGTCGCGATGGGCAGTTCCTTCGCGGCCGGGCCGGGAATCCCACCGATACAGGACAGCGCCGGTGCCACCACGTGCGCCCGGTCGGCCGCCAACTACCCGAGCATCGTGGCCCGCGAGATCGGAGCGAACCTCACGGACGTCTCGTGCAGCGGCGCGACCACCGCGAACGTGCTGACCACCAGTCAGTCCGGCCTTCCGCCGCAGGTGCAGGCCGTGACCGCGGCGACCCGGGTGGTCACCGTCACGATCGGTGGCAACGATGTCAACTACCTCGGCAGCATCAACACCTACTCCTGCCAGACCAGCGGCGGCACCAACTGCGGCACGGTGGACCGGAACGCGATCGATCAGACCTTCCCGGCGCTGGCCGGGCGGATCGAAAGTGTCGTGAAGGCAATCCGCGGCGCGGCACCCCAGGCACATGTCTACCTGGTCAACTACTTCACCCTCCTGCCGGCCTCCGGGGTGTGCGCCAACGTCCCGTTGACCGATAACCAGGCGACATTCGAGCGCAGCATCGCCTCTCGTTTGGCGCGGGCCACGGCGACCGCGGCGGCCTCCACGGGGGCCACCTTGGTCGATCTGGCCGCCGCGAGCCGCGGACACGACGCATGCTCGGCCAGTCCCTGGGTAGAGTCGTACCGCCCGGCCGCGGGCCGTGCCACCTACCACCCCAACGAGGCGGGGATGAGAGCGGCGGCGACGCTCGTGCAGTCCGCTCTGGAGTCCAGCGGCCAGACGGACACGGTGGCCTTCCGTTCGGGAATCGCCGGCAAGTGCATCGATGTGCGCAACTCCGGCACCGCCGACGGCACACCCGTGCAACTCTACAGTTGCAACGGCACAGGCGCCCAACGCTGGACCTACGGTCCCGGCGCGGGCGGTACGCTGCGGGCCCTGGGCCGCTGTCTCGACGTGAGCGGCGGCGGGACCGCCAACAGGACCAAGGTCCAGCTCTGGTCGTGCAACGGCACCGGCGCACAGCGCTGGGTGACGGGCCCGAACTCCTCATTGATCAACCCGCAGTCCGGGCGGTGCCTGGACGACCCGGGGAGTTCAACGGTGGACGGTACCCAATTGCAGATCTACGACTGCAACGGCGCAGCCGCGCAGCGCTGGACCCCGGCCGCCTGACGCTTGGGGTCGGTCCGGCCGCCGGCCGGACCGACCCGTGCGCGAACACCCCCATCAGCCGGACCCAGCCGACGTGTTCCCGTCGTCTGGTGTCCTTCCGGCGGTCCTGCACGGCCGTCGGCTCCCACGACGACGGCGCCCAGCGGATGTCCGATGCACTGAGATTTCGGTACGGGCGTCGCCCCCTGCGCGAGACCACGGGCGGCGTCTCGGCTCGCAGCCCCGCTGGCAGGTCAACATGCGGATGGGCGCCCACCAGGAGGTGCTCGCGCGCCTCGGGCTGTCGACGAGCGAGGTGCGGGGAGCGCTCGGAGACACTCGCCCGCACGCCCGCACGCAGCAACCCCCAGGACCGCAGTGAAGGTTCAGCGTGTCGAGGTCGCCGGTCCCGTGGGCGCCGAAGCGCAGTCGCAACGTGCAGCGGGTTCGGTGAAACCCTGCCCGCAGCGGTGCGGACCTTGTCGGGATCGGCAGGGAGAGAACAACCGCCGAATACGCGTGCCTTTGCCATGCCTTTTCACGACCGCGGGAAGAACTCGGTGCCCCGTCGTGCTGACTCGAGCAGGACCTATCACCAGAGGAGACGACCATGACCAAGGCACTTCCTCGGCGTGCGGGACATCGCATCACCGTCGAGCCCAGTGGTCGGCACGTGCGCGTGGTGCGAAACGGGCAGGTGCTGGCGGAGAGCGACGGGGCATTGGTGCTGCGCGAGCCGGGTTGTCCCGACGCGTACTACATCCCGCCCCAGGACGTTCGCCTCGACCTGCTGACCCCGTCCGACGCCCTTACGCACTGCCCCTTCAAGGGCGATGCCTCCTACTGGTCGGTGCCGGACGCGCCGAACCTGGCCTGGGCGTACGCGGACCCGAAGCCCGAGGTGGCCGAGATCGCGAACCACCTTTCCTTCTACGAAGTGGAGGTCGCATGAGCATGTCGTGACCTGGACAATGCGTCGTCCCAACTTCAGCAGCGTGCGCCCCTACGCCGGCATCGCCACCGTTTGCGGCATCCCGGTCGGCACGATGCGAAGCCGCTTGCATCACGCCCACCGCACGCTCGCAACCGCGCTGCGTGCCATGGCCGATGATGCCTACGCCGACGTCTCGGAACGGATCGAGGCCCGTCGGACGGAAGCCGCCGATGCCATGGGGGCCACGGCGCGCGGTGACTTCCACCATGCCGTGGGCGAACTGTGGTGGCCCGACGCTCAGCTGACCGTGCCGGCCTCGACCGTCAGCGGCGGGGCGGCACTGGCCGTCCGGGCGAGGGAGGACGACTTGGCGGCTGGCGTCAGGCCCGGCCTGATCGACGTCGTCGCCGGCGACGTGCTCATCTGGGAACCCGAACTCGTCAGCCCGCCCGCGAACCCCAGCCACTGCCCGCCGAACGCGGTGTGGCTGCAGTCACTGCACCAAGGGCGGGTTCGCTCGGTCACTCTCTTCCACCCGGGCACCCGACCCGAAAAATCTCCGCACCTGAGCGAACTTTCCCGGTAACCCGGGCATCCGGTCTGGTCAGCACCGTCCTGATCGGAGAACAAGTTGGACACCGTAAGCGCATTGAGTACTCGCGAGATCACCGTTGGTGGCGTCCGGCAGGTCTACCGCATCGCCGGCCGGGGCCCCGTCTGCGTGGCGCACTCCGGCGGCCCTGGCACAGCCTGGACGTACCGAGGCGCCACATCTGGTTGCCCCAGCCGCCCGCCACCGGGACGGTCAGCCCTGCAAGGTCTGGATGTTGCTCCAGCAGCAGGTCTCGGACCAGGTCTGCGGTGATCTCGATCTCGGAGTCGGTCACGTGAAGCCACGATATGGGGCACGCGGGGCAGGTCTCACTTTCCCGGAAGATATCGTATTCGCCCCTCCTGGCGAGAGGTCAGTCACTGGCCGCACGTTCGGAAGCTGTCGTGCCTCCGTCGTCCAGGAACGTGCTCATAAAGCCGACATGCCGATGTCGGGTGCGGTGGGAAAGCGGTTGAGCCCCGGGGGAGCACGCGGCAGGCTCGCGCGCCGTGACTGAGATCGCCAAGCCGCACGACGGCGGGTGGCTATCGACGCACCGGTGGTGGTGCGTCTCGTTACGGCTCAGTTCCCGCAGCGGGCGGGCCGGCCGGTCCAGGCCGTCCGTCGTCGGGGAGGGACAACCTGACGTTCCGGCTCGGGGCTCACGAGTCGGTGCGTGATAGCGGGTGAGGAGTGTGTGGCTTGGTCGTGGCCTGTTCTCAGGTGTTGTCGGTGCGGTCGGAGACGGGGCCGGAGTTGGCGCGGTAGGTGTCGGGCAGGTGGTCGCGGCGGTGTGTCCAGCGCGTCAGTTGTTTCCGGCGTATGTGGTCGGCGAGGGCGTGTTCGACGGTGATGCGGTCGGATGGGTGGCTGTGACGGTCGCGTTCGCACTGATCGACTCTGCCGGGTGATGCACCGGGCCGGGGTTTTCCGGGCGGTGTGACGGCTTGCCCGCGGTGGTCGCGGCTCAGGCCCGGGTAGCCGTTGTCCAGGAGGACCTCGGCGTCAGGGAAAGTGTCGCAGGCGGACGGTGATGCCTTCGGTGCGGGCGGCCGTGGCGTCGTGCGTACGTCCAGGCCGCAGGGCATCGGTCCATGCCCGTGCGTCCCCGCCAGTCGGTTATGACGGTGGCCTTCATCGCGTTCTGCTTCTTCTCACCCGAGACAGACGCGCGGCGACCGCCGTGGTTGGCCGGCGGCCGGCGGACCTGGATCTCGGTGGCGTCCCGCGGCAGTTCCACGCCTTCGGCAGGGGCGTAGGCGAACACGCCCGTCAGCGTCCGAAGACGCAGGTGGGGACGGTCGGGGACCGCGCACCCCCGCTCGGCCGAGGGCCGGCGCGTCTCCCTGGTCGCGGGTGATGGTGGAGCGGTCGGCACCGAACAGCAGCGTGAGCACCGAGTGCGGCAGAACACGGCGCAGGTGGATCAACGTGGCCACCAGCCGGTCGATGAACACCATCTGGTGACGGGCGCTGGCACCCGCGGCCCGTTTTCTGTCCCACCTCGGCGACCACGGTCAATCGTGCGGTGCCGGCGCATCGGTTGTTGACTGGGATCTCTCGGCGTCACCTCGTCCGTCTGCTTGGGGAGTTGGCGGTGCCGTGGCAGTCCGGCCGCGAGGGCCGCCGTCATGCTGCACATTGCCACCAACACCGCGCCCGCCTTCGCCACCACCTTTGACGCACATACGGTGACACCCCACCGTGATCGTGAAGCTTGGCAGCAGCGTCTGCAACTGCCGTGACTGACCCCCTGGTGTGCTGCTCCATACCGAGAGCAGTCGCCATCAGGAGCGGTGCAGGCCGGTGAGGAGCAGGTCGAGGTAGCGCAGGCCGAGGGTGGCTCGTTCGGTCGGGTCGAGGGCGCTGTGGATGTTCGCGGCGTAGGCGATGCCGCACATCAAAGGGGTCATGTCCGACTCGGTGACGCCGGGATCGATCACTCCGGCCGCGCGCGCGTGTGCCAGCAGTTCAGCGAAGGCTGTGGCGAGCCTTCGTTTCAGCTCGCCGGTGTGCTCCAGGGTGTCGGTGGCCGCGGCGAACACGGGCGGGACCGCCGGGTCGGTCAGCAGGACTTCGATCGCCGCGGCGAGGAACTCACGCAACGCGATCCACGGGTCATCCCCGGCCACTGCATGCTCGGCTTGCTGCAGCAGCTTCTCGATGGTAGGCAGCGCGATGGTCTCCAGCAGGGCTTCCGGCGTCGGAAAGTGCCGGTAGACGGTGGCCACGCCGATGGACGCTGTCCGCGCCACATCGTTGAGCTGCAGGGGTCTGCCGTCATCGACGTATCGCCGGGCGATCTCGATGATGCGGTTCCTGTTCTGGGCGGCGTCCTTGCGCAGCGGTGGCGTGCTCATATCCCCACCATAACCAGATGAGGTATCCGGTTGTGCTACGTTGAAGCGGATGACTCATCCGTTTACGGCTGGGTCCCGTACGAGGAGACACCGATGCCTTTCACCGCAGACGCCGTCCCGCACCTTCCCGCCGGATTCGGCGACACCTTCACCAGCCACACTGTCGACGTCGACGGGGTCGAACTGCACGCCGTGGTCGGCGGGAGCGGCCCGGCACTCCTGCTGCTGCCGGCGTGGCCGCAGTTCTGGTACGGCTGGCGGCTGGTGATGCCCGCTCTCGCCGAGCACTTCACGGTCGTGGCCGCCGACATGCGCGGCATGGGTGCCAGCAGCAAGCCGGCCACCGGGTACGACGCCATCACGGTGGCCGATGAGATGGCCGCCCTGATGACCTCCCTGGGTCACGACCGTTTCCACGTCGCGGGCTACGACATGGGGATGATGGTCGGATACGTGCTCGCCGCCCGCCATCGTGACCGGGTGAGCAAGCTCGTGCTGGCCGAGGCCGTCCTGGCCGGCTTCACCCCGATGCCCCCACTGCTCATGCCTCCCGAGGTCAACGAGCTGGCCTGGCACTTCGTCTTCAACCGTCTGGCCGAGATCAACGAGCGCATGGTGTCGGGCCGCGAGGAGATCTACTTCGGTTACCAGTTCGCCACCAAAGCCGCATCTCCCGACGCCATCCCTCAGGCCGCGGTCGACGTCTACGTCGATGCCCTGCGCGACCCCGCCGCCCTGCACGCGAGCTTCGAGTTCTACCGCGCGGGAGAGTCCGGGGACCAGGTAGTCGCGCTGGCTGCCGAGGGACCCCTGGATATTCCGGTTCTGGCCATCGGGGGCGAGCACGGCATGCGTGATGGCGTCGAGCAGGCGGTGCGGCAGGTTGCCTCGAACACCAGCGGCGCCATCGCACCGGGTGCGGCGCATTTCCTGCCCGAGGAAGCCCCTGAATGGATGGCCCGCACCCTGATCGACTTCTTCGCCTGAGCCGAGGAAAACACCATGCCCAGCACCCTCACAGCCACCCGCGGCAGTGTCACCGTCGCCGGGACCACCCGCACCTTCACTCTCGTCGGCAGCGCAGCGCCGGGCGAGGCCAAGCCGCTGATTCTCGTGTTCCACGGCTCCGGCCAGACCGGTGACAAGCACCGTGCTTTCACTGGCGGCGTCTTCGACGCGCTCGCCGCCCGCGGCGCGCTGGTCGCCTACCTCGACGGCTACCGCGGCAACTGGAACGACGCCCGCCGCGAAAGCCACTTCCCGGCGCGCAAAGCCAACATCGACGATGTCGGCTTCACCCGTGCGGTCATCGCCACGTTCGCAGCAGACCGGCGCATCGATCCCGGCCGGGTCTACGCCGTCGGGTACTCCAACGGTGGCCAGATGGTCATCCGGCTCGCCCATGAAACCCCTGACCTGCTGGCGGGTGCGACGGTGATCGCCGCCACCATGCCCGCACCGGAGAACTTCCTCGCGAGTCAGACACCTCGGGCGCCCTTGCCGGTCCTGTTGATCCACGGCACCAAGGACCCCATCGTCTCCTACCAGGGCGGCACCATGAACTGGGCCCTGCGCACCATCTTCAAAGCAGGCGGCCCGACCTGGTCGACCACCCGCACCGCACGCTACTTCGCCGAGCGCAACGGAATCACCACCGAACCCACGACCACCCGCCTGCCGAAGCAGACCACGGCCGACCCCACCGAGGTCGAACGGACAACTTATGAGGCGGAGGGTGTCCCCCCGGTGGTCCTCTACACCATCCACGGCGGCGGCCACACCGTTCCCGCACCCTCCTCCTCCGCCCCGGCGCTCATCGGCAAGACCAGCCACCAACTCGACACAGCAGATCTCATCACCCAGTTCTTCGACCTCTGAAACGTCTGCCGGCGCAATCGGGCGGCCGAATGCGGCCGGCTGGCGGTCCACCGGCGGAAAATTCGCACGGTTGTCAGTGGGGCCCGCTAGGTTGTCTGGACTGGCTGTGACCGTGTGATGGCGACGGGGGGTGGTTGGGGTGATGCGTGCCTGCACGTTCCTTCTGCGGCCCACGGTGCGCCAGGAGCAGGCGCTGTCCGAGTGCGCGATCACCAGCACCCCGTCGAGGTCCACGGTCACCGTTCCGTCCGCATCAGGAGCTTCCCGGTCGGCCAACCGCCAGACACGGCGGCGGGCTTCAGCCCGTGCGGCACGGATGGCCCGCAGGGCCTTCTCGCCGGAGGCTGCAGGAGTGTCGATGAGGCGGGAGACCATCGGGTCGGAGGCCACCGGCCCGAACACGGGCGACTCGGCCCGCAGCATGGCGACATCCGCGAGGCGGTCGCCGCCCAGCGCGACCGCCAGGGCCACGTCCAGCAGGATCTTGCACGGCCCGGGCCTTCCGCCACGGTGTCAGTGCCGCGGATATCGCGGTGGCCAGGCCGGCCTCGCGGACGGTCTCGACCAGCAGCACGCCCCCGGCCTGCGAGACCACCGCCCGGCCTCCGCCCTCGATGCGGACACGCGGGTACGACCCGATACGCTTCTTCACCTGGAGAATGCTTCTTTCCCTGCAGCCAACAGGACCCTAGACAAGTCCCGTCGTTGCAGGTCAGGAGTACTCTCCGCGTTATTGATCACCCACCGGACACCCCTGCCGTGTGACTCTACGTGATGCTTGTCGTCATCTCCAGCTGGACTGCTGATGGGGTACCTTATTACCTTTTTCCCGGTGGCGGAACCGACCCGGTGAGACGCCGTACTCGCGACGGAACGCCCCGGCAAAAGCGAATTCCGTCGAGTAGCCGATCTGCCGGGCTATCGCGGCCAGCGATGTGTCGGTTTCTCGAAGCAGGCGCGCGGCACAACTGAGTCGCCAGTCCCTCAGATACGTCATGGGCGGCTTGCCGACCACTGACGTGAAGCGTCTCGTGAACGCCGTCCGGGACATACCCACAGTCTCGCCGAGTTGCGAAACCGTCCACTGCGTCTGCGGACTGTTGTGGATCGTGTGCAGTACGGCGGCGATAGCCGGGTCGGATATTGCGGGCCGGCCCTTCGAGCTTTCATCCTCCACCCATTGGCGCAGGATATGAACGAGCATCAGATCGAGTACCGCCGACCGAGTCACTTCCGTCCCCGTTCGCGCTTGCGACGCATCGTCGTCGAGCAGGCTGACGACCGATCGCAACGCCGGGAACCGCTCATAGTCGGGAGACACCACGAGCAGGTCCGGCATCGCCCCGAGGTACGGGTGCACCTGACCATGGTCCAACCGGTAGGCGCCGCAGAGGAACTCGAAGTCGGCGGAGCCGGAAACCGGCTGGTCCAGGCTCAACACCACCTGTGGCAGCCCGCGAAGCGCACACGGAGCGTAGCTGAGCCCGTGATCTGCTCCAGACGTGATCAGGACGACATCGCCCGGCCGGAGTGCGACGGGTGGCGCATCAACGGCGATGAGCCAGCCGCTGCCCCGGAGGACCACGTGGAAACCGCTCCCGGTCAAGCCGGAGTACCGCATACCCCACGAACCCGATTGCCGGAATCGTCGGACGGTTCCACGTCCGACCCGGAGGCTGGTGATCGCCTGACTGATCATGTCCACCCGCTCGATTCTATGCGCCGTACAAGCTCGTATTCAGCCGCACCAACTGTGTATGTACGCGCACGTCAGCAGCTGGTTCGGTGAGTGTTATGAAGGGAAACGACACCGGCATGAGGGATTGCATCGTGGTCGGCGCCGGAGCCGCCGGGATGAGTGCCGCGCTCACACTCGTCCGGGCCCGGCGAAGTACCCTGGTCATCGACGCCGGCCAGCAGAGCAACCTCGCCGCCGCGGGTATCGGAGGTTTGCTCGGACACGATCGACGCCCTCCCGCTGAGTTCTACGCCGCAGGGCGCGCGGAACTTATGGCCTACCCGTCCGTCGAGCTGTGCCGAGGCGAGGTCGTCCATGGCGTGCAGGAGGACGACGGAAGCTTCTCTGTGACCTTCAGCGACGGCCGTCGTGAGCGAGCCCGGAGCATGGTCCTGGCCCCAGGAATGATCTACCGCTATCCACCGCTGCCCGGCATGAACGAGCGCTGGGGTCATTCGGTCTTCCACTGTCCGTTCTGCCACGGCTGGGAAGTCAGCGATCGCCCCATGGGTGTTCTTGCGGAGGGCGCGGTCGGCGTGCACGGAGCGCTGAACCTCCGTGCTTGGAGCGATCGGATCACGCTTCTGACCAACGGCAGCGAGTTGACCGACCAGCACCGCGAGCAATTGGCCGTCGGCGGAGTGGGCCTCGACGAGCGGCCGATCACCGGCCTCGACGGGCCAGGGGCCGAGTTGCGGTCCGCCGTATTCGCCGACGGCGGAGAACTCCCCATTGGTGCATTGCTGGTCAAGACGACTCTCTACCAGCGCTCCACGCTGGCCCGCGACCTCGGAGCGTCCCTGACCGAACCGGACGAGATGCTCAGCGTCGAGGCGATCAAAGTAGACGCAATGCACCGGACCGGCGTCCCCGGGCTGTACGCGGCCGGGGATGCGGCCACCTCGGTCCCGCCGTCCATGGCGGCCGCCATGGCGTCGGGCTACCTGGCCGGCGCCGCCGCCGCTGTGCAACTTGCCGCAGGCTACTGAAGCCCCTTCTCAAAACGCAGCAGACCGACGCCCTCAAGGCAGTCACCGTCCAGTGCGACCGCGAGGACCACATCCAGCAGGCCCTTGCCCGGGTCGAGCACCATCCGTGGTTCGCGCCATGACGCCAGTACCGCTGTTATCGCCCTGTCCACACCGGCCTTATGGATCGTCTCCACCAGCAGCAACCGCCAGCGGGAGCCCCCCGACCACCGCCTCCGGTGCGGGCAGATAGGACCCGATACGCTCCTTCATCTGGAGAGTGCTCCTTTCATGCGACGACCTGACACCTAGACAAGTCCCATCGTTGCAGTTCAGGAGCATTCTTCGCGCTTCTGATCACCACCGGACAGCTGCCGCATGAAAGCCCGAGGTCAGAAGGCTCATCCCTGCCAGGGGTGCGCGGCCGTGGGAGGGGTGAGCAGCTCGGCGAGCGCGCGGCCGACGGCCTGGAACAGGGTGGTGCTGCAGCCCGTGTACTTCAAGCGCCTGGCAGGGGCGTAGCGGCCCGGCAGGACCGTTCGGGGAGCGGCCAGGCAGAGCCTCGCCACACCAACTTCACCGACCACAGGCAGCACGCAGCGGCGCGCGCAGTCGCCGTCGAATGAGAGCTGCGCCTCCGGCAATGCTCCAACGCGCCGCCCCCCCCCGCCCCGCAGGGCCCCGCCCCGCAACCGGCCAATCAGACTTACGGTCCAGGCAGGCGTCAGAAGAATGCCCATCATCACGAGAGGAACCCCATGCGCAAGATCCTCACCTCACTCGGCACGCCGGCCGCCGCCGGTCTGCTCACCGTCGGACTGACCATCCCCGCGAGCGCGGCCACGGGAACCCTGTACCTCACCCAGAACGGCCAGACGACCGCCTGTACCCACCCGACCGGCCGCACCTGCTACGCCAGCGACCCCACCAAGGGAGACGCAACCTTCGTCAACAGGACGGACCAGCCGTCCTACGTGACCGACAACAAGTGCCGGACCCCCATCGCCGGCGACCACTGGCTGCGCAGCGGCCAGACCCGCACCCTGCCCGCCGGCACCGCCGTCGTGTGGCCGTCCTAGCGACTCAGGGCATTCTCAGCGCCCTGAGCCCCGTCCCTGACGTCAAGAGGCGACAGCTGGGTAACGAGAACGATGGCAGCGCTCAGGTGTGCGTCGATCAGGCCGGAAACCTATGGTGGGGCCTGGAGGTGAGAGCGCAGCTCACCGGATCGCTGCTCCAGCCACCGCAGCAGCTCCTTGCGGTGCGGATCGAGTTCGCCGGCCCGCAGTGTCCTCCTCTGCCGGCGGATCCGTCACCCGAGCGGATTCCGTACCACCTGCGCGGATTCGACATCCGCACGGTGATCGCACAACGGGCCGACCGGCGGTGCAGACATGTCTGGCGGCAAACCCAGCCGGTTTTCTGCCAGGAGGCGTGCAAACGCGCACTACCGCCGCCTGCACACCTTCTCACCACCGGCGAGCCTCAGCCGGTGGCTGGCCGAGCCCTGCAGATGAGCGGAGCACGGTCTTTCAGACCGAGCAGGTCGAAGTAGTTCTGCCCGAGGGCGATGCCGCGGAACGCCTCGTCACTGAGGTCTTTGTTGATGCGGCTCGTCACTTCCAACTCCTCCTTGTAGACGGCGTAGTCCTTGTTGGCCGACGCCACGAAGTCCGTCCCCGGAATGGCCCGGGAAGGGTAGGCGTTGAGGAATGTCGCATAAAGCCTGCGCACTGCCGGCTTGGTGAAGTACTGGTCGTGCAGGACGCGCCAGCTGAGGTCGAGCGTCAGGTTCGGGTGCTCGTCGAGGAGGCGCTTGGTGATGGCGATGTGGACGCGTGGGTCCATCGTCGCGAGCTCCTTCGACAGGCCCATGTGCGCCCACACGATCTTGTTGCGCGGGTAGCGGTCCAGCACGCGCTCCAGTAGATGCAGGTATTTCGCAGGGTGCTGATCGTTGCCCAGATCCGAGTGGAGGGTGAGAGGGATGTTCCGTTCCTCCAGCACCGTCATGAAGTTCGCCCACTGGTTGATGTCCTCGGGCGTGGTCGGCTCGTGATGGTTGTGGAACAGGGCCGCCTTGACCACATTGAGCTCGCCGCCCCAGCGGAACTGCCCCGGGAACTCCTCGTCGTACATGGCGAGGTCCGCCGGGATGGTCTCGGGGTTCGCCACGTCGAAGGACGTCATCGACAACGTCAGGTGTGGGTCAGTGGGCTGCGATTCCAGGTAATTCTCACCGTTCACGACGTCGTTCTTGATGCTGGGCAGCACCGGGGTGCCCGGGCAGTCCAGGTAGTAGGTGCAGTCGGAGTCGGCGGGCAGTTTCTGGCCGATGCCGAAAATGTTGGCGTGGTGGACACCGCTCTTCCTCAGATACGAGACGACCTCGTCGAAGGGAATGGCCTTGCCGCCGAAGGGCCGGAAGTGGAGGTGTCCGTCGACCTGCGAGGTATAGGGCTGCGTCCTGCGATCGAAGCAGTCTGCGGCAACCAAGGTGGAGCCGGCTCCTGCCGGGGACGCCGCCACGGATGCGGCGGCCAGGGTGGCTACCGCGATGGCCAAACGCTTGCGGGCGTAGCGTCCGACTGCCACACCGATGCGGCGCCGACGCGGGGTGGGGAAGGCGTTCATCGGGTGTCAGGAACCCTTCTCTCAGATGGTGACTTACCGGAAGACATAGCTCGTCACGGGCGCCCGGGAAGCCCACACGACCGGGAATCCACTCGATCGGTACTCCGGCTGCGTCAGGTACACCCGTCCCGTGACCTCGAGCACGCCGGGTGGGATGTCTTGCGTAGACGCACCCGCAGCTGCAGGGGACGCCGAGCACCGCCTCGCCATCCCACGCGACGTCAGCGCCGAATCCATCCGCACCGCTTTCGGCCTTCACAGCACACTGCCACGTCAGGTGCGGCTTGATTTCCTGGAGCGTCCCCTGCCGTCAAGCACCCGCTGAGCTGGACGGGCCACCCCCGGATCGCCTAGTACTGACTTCGGCTCGTCAGGGTGACGCTGGGTCGTCGAGGGTCAGGCCGGTTCCCGCTATGAAGCCGTCGAGGGTGCCGGACCCGTACTGAAGGCGCTTGAGCCGGTTGCGTACGAGTGCTTCGAGCCGGTCGAGGGCGATGACGGCGAGGTTGGCCAGGCTGCGTTTGACGTGGGCCCATACCCACTCGACGGGGTTGAGGTCGGGTGAGTAGGCGGGCAGGAGGAACACGGTCAGCCATTTCCGCTCGGCGATCAGCTTGCCCATGGCGTGGGAGACGTGGGTGTTCAGGCGGTCCCAGACCAGCACGATGGGTGCCTTGACGAGCTGGTGGACGCCGTCGATCAGGGCGATGAAGTCCCGCTCCCCCATGCTGCGGCGCATGCTCTTGCCCGCTCGGTGGGTGCGCAGGCGGTGGCACAGCCGGATGCGCGAGCCCGGCCGTGTCGCGATCAGCCCGGCCACCGACAGACGCCCCGAGCGGCGCCCGCTCACCGTCACGACCGGGGTGCGCCCTCTGCCCCAGGTCCGTCCCCGGGGCGGCTTCCGGGTGAACCCTGCTTCGTCCTCGAAGCAGATGTAGCCCCCGCAGGCCGCCCGAGGCAGTGAAGGCCGTCTGGCCTCGAACGATTGTGCAGACCTGCGTCGTTCACCTGCTGCGGAACTCCTTCCGGCACGCGGCCCGCCAGAACTGGGACAAGATCGCCAAAGCGTTGAAGCCCGTCTACACCGCACCGAACGAGAACGCCGCGACCGGGCGGTTCAGCGAGTTCCAGGAAACTTGGGGAAGAAGTACCCGGCGGTAATCCGGCTCTGGGAGAACGCCTGGGCCGAGTTCGTGCCCTTCCTCTCCTTCGACGTCGAGATCCGCAAGGTGATCTGCTCGACGAATGCGATCGAGTCCGTCAACGCCCGCATACGCAAGGCCGTTCGCGCCCGCGGCCACTTCCCCAACGAGGCCGCGGCCATGAAGTGCGTCTACATGGCGCTGATGAGCCTGGACCCGACCGGCAAGGGCCGCAAGCGATGGACCATGCGCTGGAAGGCACCCCTGAACGCCTTCCAGATCGCCTTCGAAGGCCGGCTCACCCCGGCCGCCAACTGACCCCTACAAAACTGGATCAGCCGTCTACTGGACACACCCCCAGATGGGCAAGGTCGTGCAGGCACAGAAGGAACTGGCGGTCTCCCTCCGGGGGCGACCGGGGATCGCAACCTCGGATGGCACGCACCGGCCGGCGGTACGGCCACGGAGCTGGCGGTCGCCCTCCGGGGCGACCGAGGATCGCAACACGATCAACGAGAACGGGGTGCAGCTCGCTCCGGTAGTGGCGGTCGCCCAGGGCTGGGGGTGTGGACGGACCGCGACGGCGCACGGGTGCCGGTGAGCCGGCTGGAAAGCTCCACCGGAGCCGAGCACTGCGGCTGGCAGTCGGTCCGCTTCCTCACCCTGGGCGGCCGCACGTACGTCCGTGATCCCGAGGGTGTGCTCGCCCGTGACGGGCTGCTCAGCGCGCCGTACCGCAAGCAGGTCCGCATGCCCGCGGGCGCCCGCGACACCGGGTACCACTACCGTGACCGGCACCTGTGGCTGACGGAGGACCGGGACACCGCCTACGTCCGCACGTCCTCCGGAGTGGAGGCCTGGCCCCGGGCGGCGCGGGAGGTCGCCCGCAAGTGACCGGTCACCGGCTTCGGTGCAGTGCGACCAGCAACTGCCAGATCTGGTCCGCGACTTCCTCCGGCGCGGCCCGCAGCAGCCCGTGCAGCCAGTCCGCGAGGACACCCGCGAAGGTCGCCGCCACCGCCGACGCGACCAGCGGGGCGTCAGCCGCGCCGGCCAGTTCGCGCTCCTCGAGGCTGCGGGCCCGCAGGTCCCGGTGCAGCACCCGGCCGAGCGGCCCGCCGCCGCCCGGCGCGAGCAGCGACCGGTACAGGGCCGCGTGCGGGGCCAGACCGGTGAAGAACTCCCGCAGCGCGGCCGGGGCGTGGACCGGATCGGGCCGCCCCCGCCAGGCGTGCAGCGCGTCCACCGCCTGCCGTACGACGTCCGCGCACGCGTCGACCGCCAGCGCCTCGATGCCGTCGTAGTGCACATAGAACGTGGCCCGGCCCACCCCGGCCCGGCGCACCAGCGCGGCCACGGCGACCTCCGCCGGCGGTCGCTCGGCGCACTCGGCGAGCAGGGCGGCGCGCAGCCTGGCGCGGGTGCGCGCCGCCCTCGGGTCCTCGTGCGGCGCCCGGCTCATCGTGCAGCGAGGACGGCGGCCAGCGCGAGCGCGCCGGGCAGCGCCTGGGCGAACAGGATGCGGCGGTTGGCCGTGGTGGCGCCGAACACGCCCGCCACCACCACGCAGGACAGGAAGAACACCTGGACCCGGAAGCCAGTCGGGTCGGCGGCGAGAAGCCCCCACACCAGTCCGGCCGCGAGGAAGCCGTTGTAGAGGCCCTGGTTGGCGGCCAGCGGAGCGGTCACCCGGGCCGTCTCCGGGTCGAACCCGTGCAGCCCCCGCCCCGGCTTCCGCTGCCACAGGAACATCTCCAGCACCAGGATGTACATGTGCAACACGGCCACCAGGCCGACCAGCACGTTCGCCACGATTTCCATGAGCAGCGAGCCCTCCTCTTCTTGGACAGGTGTCCAGAATAACTGGACACCTGTCCAAGAAATTACCGGGTCCCGCCACCCCTCTGGTGGCAGCACGACTGACACCCGTCACCCGGTGGCACCCGCCCCAGCACGAAGATGAACTCAATGCCTCTGCAGCCGACGTCATAGGACTGCGTCATGGTGCTTCCCACCGCGGCGGACGGCGCTGCCAGACCGTGCCGCCGGAGCCACTCGTCGCATGGACATCCCGCTGCCGAACCTTGATCCGCGGACAACGCAGTCGTCAGGCTCCAGTGCTTGCGGCAGGATCAAGCAGATCGACATGGTGGGGAGAGACCAATGATCACTGTCACCCAGGGAGTGAAGGTCACCTCGAAGTGCGTGGCTTGTGCTGGCGTGCTGGTCCGCGATGTCGGTCAGTTCATCGACCGGAGACAGCTTCGTTGGGGCATCGAAGGGCGATGCCAGGATTGCCCCAACGCGTGGTGCGAGACGGGCGTAGGCCCACCTCCCCAAGAAGTCAGACAGGCACTGCTGGCCGAGCACGGGGCCGCCCGGCTTCGCCTGGCAACCAAAGAGGCCAGTCTCGTTCCCGTCTTGCGAGCCCTGCGCGAGATGAGCCACATGTCGCTGGGCGAAGCCCGGCTGGCAGCGGCCGCCCTGAACGGAGACGGCCTCGTCGGCACCTCCGTGGAGATGGCACACCTGGCGGAAGGACTTGGCAAGCGGTCCATCACCACGACCCTGACTGCGTCGCCCGCTTGACCGCCCCGCAAAGCCGCTCGGACAGATGACAGACGGCACCAGGAATCGGTGAGACGGGCCAAAGACCTCGGGGCGCCGCCATGACGGCCCGGGGTCCTTCTGTGCGCTGGTGTACCGCCAGATCAAAGACCTGCGGTCCGCGGCGTCACGCCCACTCCACGCCCAGCTCCCGCAGCGCGTTCCGCTGCTCAGCCGTGAGCTTGTCACGCCGGGTCTTGGTGCTGGAGACCCATACGCCTAGCTTCACGATCATCGGCTCCGCCTCGCCGCCGACCGTGATCTCCTCGGCGTGCCCGCGGGGCACCGGGCGGTGGGCACCTTCCCGCTCCACCCACTGGGCGAGGGCTGCCAGACCGCGCTGGAACGCCTGCTGCGCTTTGCTCGGGCCCTTTGCCGCGCCGGCCGCCGCCGCGCCGGCCGCCGCCGCGCCGGCCGCCGCCGGGGCCGCCTCCGCCGGGGCGGGGGACTGGGCCTCGAGCGGCTTGACGCCCAACACGGTCAGCCGTTCCTGCTGCTCGGTCGACAACTGCTTCCAGGTGCCGGTCTGTTTCTGCCGCTTCAGCCAGCGTCCGAGGTCGTCGCCGTCCATCAGCACGCCGGGTTCGATGTCGGGCAGGCTGCCGTCGGCGTCGACCAGGTCGTCTAGGGCGTGTGGCGGAAGTGCCGACCGTGCAGCACAACGATGTCTGATTACCGCCAGCAAGGTCCTGCTGTGGTCCTCATGCTGGCGGCATGACGATGTCATCCACTACGGAGTCAGCAACAGTTCTCACCGGCATGTATGCGGCTGAGGCGGAGTACCTGGAGGCGGGAGGCCCTGGCGAGGCTTCGTTCGACCTCCTCGCCCCCTTCTTTGCGCCGGATGTCGAGCTGCATCAAGCAGATGCCCTGCCCTACGGAGGCACTTGGCGTGGGCACAACGGCATGACGCAGTTCTTCCTCATGATGGGAGAGGTGTGGGAGTCGTTCGAGATGGTGGAACAGGAGTTCCTGGCCACCGGTGAGACTGCGGTCGTGCTCACAAAGGTCCGTGCTCGCGCTCGCGCGACCGGCCGTGAACTCAGCTTCCCCATTCTGCAAGCGATCACGGTCAAGGACGGGCGGATCACCGAGGTCCGTCCGTTCTACTGGGACACGCGGGCTATCGCCGATGCCTGCGCCGTGCCGACACCAACAGACTGAGGTCGACGACAAAACCCACTGGTCACAGCCACTCGGTGAGGACTGCCACCAGCACGGTCGCCTCGTAACGGACGGCAAGCTTGTCGTATCTCGTGGCCACGGCCCGGTGGCGCTTGAGGCGGTTGATCCCGCATTCGACCGCGTGGCGCTCGCGGTAGTCGGTCTTGTCGAACTTCGGCGGCCGACCGCCTCGGGAGCCGAGTTTCTGGCGGTTGCGAACTCGGCCCGCCGGGACCGGGATGGTCGCCTTGATACCGCGTCTTCGCAGGTAGGCCCGGTTGCGGCGGGAGTCGTACGCCTTGTCGGCCCGCACACGGTTCGGTCGCTTACGGGGTCGACCAGGACCGATCCGCGGCACCCGGATCGCGTCCGGGACGGACTCGAACTGCGGAGAGTCGCCTCGCTGCCCGGCCGTGATCAGCACCGACAGAGGCTTCTGCCCCTGCTCGACGGCAAGATGGATCTTGGTCGTCAGACCGCCTCGGGAGCGTCCGAGGCCGTGGTCGGCCGGCTCGACGGCAATGCCGCCGGGCGGCTCCTTTTGCAGGTCCCCTTTTCGCCGCCCCGGCCGCGTGCTGGTGGGCCCGGCAGACGGTGGAGTCGACGTTCACGTCCCAGGTGATCAGGCCCTTCGCATCCGCCTCGGCCTGGAGGTGGGTGACGATCCTGGCCCAGGTGCCATCCCGCTGCCAGCGGCGGAACAGGTCGTAGACCCGGTCCCAGGGCCCGTAGCGTTCCGGCACATCGCGCCAGGGAGCACCTGTCCGGGTCCGCCACCGTATGCCGTCTATCAGCTGCCGCCGCGTCCACACCGGCGGACGGCCCGGCTTGATGCCCTGTGGCAACAACGGCTCCAGCCGGGCCCACTGGCCATTCGTCAGATCACCACGTCCCACAGAGCGTGATCATCTACGACCAAGATCCACTTTCGCAACAGACCCTAGCGGCGCACCCAGGCAGTGGTGGATGCCGTGGCCGAACGCCACGTGGCCGCGGGCGTCACGGAGGATGTCGAAGCGGTCGGGCTCGGGAAGCGTTCAAGACCATCCGCTGAACGTAGGGACTCAAGCAGGCGAAGCAGGTCACGCCGGGACAAGGCCACCGTGCACCCCCTGGGATCGAACCGCCCGTTCACTCCGGACAGTTGCACGGTGGCCTGCCGGTCGAGCAGGGAGCAGACACCGGCAGACGGTGCACCCCAGGGAGCAGAACCCGCGCACTCAACCGCGGAGATCCCCTACACCACACAGCGGGACACCATCGGTTCCTCTGTGTGCGAGCTGTGGAATGCCGCGGTGCTGCTCTGTTCCCTTCCTTCCGCAGGGCAGCAATCGGATCGTTTTCGTTCTGCGGTTCGTTCCACCAAGCCTGTCACTTAAGGATCTTGTGAATGTCGGTGCCGAGGTTCAGGTCACAGAAGCCGGTTTTTACGTCCTCCGGCAGTGTTGTCCCTGTGTCATTGAGTCGCTGCGCTGCCGGGCCTGTCAACTGTCCGTGACTGTCGATGTCGATCGAGAAAACCGGCCTGTTGACGAAGCCGGGGGGCGACAGCGGCTCGAGCGAATTCGTCCGCCATGTGATGGTGCCGGACATGTTGACCGCCCACACCGGGCCGTTCGCAACAAGTCCAAAGATCAGCGATCGTGACCCGGGTGATCTCAAAATCTTCTGCAGTGCCTTGAACTCTTCGGTGACCGGCCGGTCCCAGAGGCGCACGGCCGGGCGGACCTTGTCGGCGAATGCTGCCAGAAGATCTTCCTCATCCTGCCCGACAGGCGCCGACTCGAGCGATCCAGCCTGCAAGACATCTGGTGCCTGCACAAACTCCTCGCGCTGGAGAGGGCCGTGATCCAGGAGCAGCAAGTGCTCCGTGTCCGGTGCGGCGGTGGCCACCTGCTTCCGCATGAGCTCTTTCACCTCGCCTGGATGGGTTGGTTCTGCCCCCGTGCGGGATGCTTCGAGGAACGCGACCGGCTCCGGCCTCGGGAACGCAGCAGAAGGTAGCGCTTCCTTAGGAGCGATCTGTTGGTCCGACGGAGTGAAAGAATCCATGGGTATCACATCGGCCACCTTTCGGCCGGCCTCCGAGTTTGGCACAGGTCGCTGTAGTGAGAGGGGTGCGCTCACTGCCCGGCTGATTTCGCGTCCCAAGTCGTCTCCGGCGGCCCACAACGATTGGGCGAGGAGATTCAGCAGGTCGGCAAAGGTAGAAAGCCAAGCGCGGCGATGCTGTGAATTCAGGAGGAGATCCGGGGACTTGTCCAGCTTCTCGATATGGGAAACTGTTTTCGATGCCGTTGTCAGAAGATCCGCGAATCGGCCTGTCCCGCGCAACTCCTGCCCTGCGTCCGTCAGGATTTTTCCGGAGGTGATCAAACTTCTTCGGAATGACTTGTTCTGTACGGCGGTCGATTCCTCGCCGACTCGTATGACTGCCTGATATATGCTGAGCAGAGATGCGTGCATATCTGCTATTCGGTCAACGGCACCCATATAATGCTGGGGCGGCATCGAAAATTTCAGGAGCGAACTGTTGTAATGTGCGGCTTTTCCGTACTCGATGGCCAAAGCGCTCAGAATGCGCCCGTTCAGTGATATGTGTTCAGGTCGGTAGGGCGCTCCCCGCACTTCGAAGAGTACGGCTTTATTCTGCTCGTCCACCCCCATGGCACCCATGCCGTAGTCGACGTCCAAATCGCCGGAATGCGGGGGGATCCCTGGTGGAGGAGACAGCAGGTCTTTTCTGATCGATCCGTCGGCACGCCCGTATACGATCGACTTCAGCCAGTCCGATACGGTTGGTCCACTAATAGGGGAGTTTTTCAGTGGCGCCTTGTAGGGCGTTCGGAAGACCAGCTTTTCGGCATCAATTCCAAGCGCTTCCATAAGAATGGGCAGGGTGCTCTCGTCGTCGGGAACGATCAGCTCTCCGATCTGCTGGCGATCCACCGGGCTGAGTAGCCTGTCATAAATCGACGTGAAGTCGCTTCGCGACATCATCCGGAACAGTGAGTGAACCGTTCCACCATGGTGCGACCGGGCATCGGCGCGCTCAAGATACATGGTGATAAGTTCGATGAAGCCGCGCGCATCCGGAGACAGGGGTGTCGAGTGCCTGGTGGAGCGGAGTTCCTCTATGCGGGCCACCTTCCGGTGGATGGTGGCAGCCTGGTTCGCAGTTAGCAGGTCATCGATGGCGGCGGCGACATCAGCAAGAACAACACCGTAAGTGACCTGCAGGCGCCCACCGAACTGCAGGTCGTGGACGGTGGCGATCTGGTCCTTGAGCACGGTGTAGGGACGAAGGGATCCAGTGGCAGCTTCTGAGATCACGACCTGCCGCGATCCCTTGGACAGAGCGAGGGTCCTCATTCGGTTTACGATCCCGATGATGTCTTCACCGGCGCTTATAATGTCGCGCAAATCGCTCATCGGTGCGAACACGAATTCCAAATTCGAAACAGCACCGCTACGGTCTGTCTCCAGTCGCCAACCCGTTCCCTGAACGAGGATTTCACCTCTGGATGGGTAGTCCAGGTTGACTCCCGGGATTTCGATTTCAAAACCAACCTTGGCTATCAGTGACGGTGACGTCTCCTGTACCGTGCCGGAGCTGACAGCGGCCACTGAGGGCCGCTGCTCGAAGTGAGTTTCGATGGCGTGCTGTCCTGCAGCGCCGGCAGGCTGGGCGCCAGACAAGCGGTGGTTCCTCCACCAGTCGTCGAAGAGGCCGCTCGCATATCGATCCTGGGCCTGGCCGGACTCGGCGGCCCCTAGCTGGCCCGGTGTCAGGTGCGAGGCCAGCATTTCGTCCAACAACTGAACTTGGGAGTCGTCCAGGACCACCTGCTTGACATTCTCCTTGAACGCTGCCAGGTCATCGAGTGCGGCGTCATCGGACACCATCGCGTCGGCCAGTTGCGTGATCCGCGCTCGCAGGGATGAACGTAGTCCGTTGATCATGCTGTCAGCGGTGTTCGCCATGTAAAGGGTGACATCAGGCATAGCACCGTGCCGCAGGGTATCGCTGCTCTTAGCAATGTCCGCAGCGAGGAATCCCTCAGGCGCGATGGAATCAGTCGTGGCCGCCGGAGCCGGTACCGTGCTGTTCTCGCTGGGAGTATTCTCGACGATTATGGCGGTTGGCGTTCCGGTTACCCGATAAAAAATGCGCAGTTCTGGGTACAACATGGATGCGTCTTTGATCAGAAACTCGTTGGTGGCGGACGCACCCATCTTGTGCGGGAACTTCAGCAGCCCCTGGCTGACAACTGAAGTCCGTCCAGGCTTGATCGACTTGTGGTCTTGACCCCGTAGGGACTGATACAAATGGGCGAATGTCGGAACCCCAAGAAGAACCCTATTAAGAAGCATCTGCCGCAAGGGATGAGCTGTGTCCACACAGTCATAGTCAAGGCACACAGAACAAACATCATATGTTTGAGCTTTGGATGCGTTGTCCGCGACGTAGACGCCTTGACCAAGTGGTCCGTACCTTGGCTTTTCGATTGTTCCCTTGTTTGCAGAAAGATCAGGACGAAATCCATACTCCCTGATCTTGTCTATTACCTCCAGGGATGTTCCATGGAACAAGAAGACTTCTGCTCTGGAGTCTTCAGGAGTCGGGATCAATGCAGCTGGTCGGCGCGCATCAGATATATCACCTATATATTTTGAAAGTTGAACAGAACGTGCGGATCCATCCAAAAGGGGCGGCTCCCCCAGGGACCATTCGATCCTGTCAACAGCAACCTGTGGGGATGCTGAAAATCCGGATTCCTTTCTTTCGGTCATGGAATTCCTGAATGCCCTCTTGGCTGTGGAAAACCTTTCCCAAAGTGCCGGATTGGCGATTACCTCTATCTTTTCGATCTCCATGTGTCGCGACGTGGGCGGGGGCGGCCCACCTGGCTTTCCCTCGGAAAGCCTGTCCTGCAAGCGCTGTTTGTCCTGCTCTGAAAGTTTCAGGTTCGGATCGGCGAGCTTCTTTCGTATGGCTTCCATTCGTGTATTTTCGCCAGCCTGTGAGGTGTACGGGGAGAGCTGTTGCGAGGCGCTGACATACCGCTGAACCGCCTCGAACACGGGATGCTCGCGAGGAAGATCGGCATAAGATACACCATTATTGTCTTTGCGCCACTCCAGATCGCCCCAATAGTGTGGAATTTCGACGGAACCTGCAAGATCGAGGATTTCTGCAACGTCGGAGGAAATCCTGGCCGAGTTGGAAATTTCCTCGGCCAGAGATTCTACGCGCCTCTTAAGCTCCGCAACTGCCTCACGGCGGACAGATTTGGATTTTGATTTTTCCCACGCTTGGATCGCTTCCAGTGCGACATGTGCGCGATATCTGTCTTTGGGGAAAATGCTGAGTTCATTGATGGCGGTGTCGATTTCGCGCAGCGCCTCCGAACGACCCTTTCCGGAGGCAGTGGAATAAGTCTTCCAATTTTTTAGAAATTCGATGATCGAATGATGGGCCTGGGCGGTTGTCTTTACGGCAGCGGCCGCTGTCGCTTTGTTCGCCTCATTAGCGGGAGTCTGAGCGGACAGCGCCGTCTCTGCTGAACGGAGTTCCCTCCGCTCCTTAGAAATGGGAGCCAGGCCGCCGAGGACTGCATTGGCAAGAGCTTGCTCGGAAGATACTTCTTCAGCCGGATGCGGTTCGAAGCCTGCGGAGGAAGTTACTTCTGCTGCATGGGATGAGGCAGGAGTGCGGTCATCGGGCAGCAGGATCTGTTTGGGTGCGAGAGGGGCGACGGGCCCCTTGGCGATTTGCCCGGACACCGACGTGTGGCGAGAGGTGTCATTGCCTTCCCGGTGGGAGGAGGCGGGGCCGTCCAGGAACGCCCGAGGCCGAGCAGTGCTGTGACTCGTTGCCCGCATGCCTCCCGGCAGGCCCGCTACCGTCCGCGTGCCGAATGCGGTACGCAGTTCTTCGGACAGCAGCCGTGCCGGCGACTCTTCCAAGGAGTCCGGGTGCGGCTCGCTGTGCACGCGTTCAGCGATCACAGCGGCCATGTCGTCAAAGAGCGCGGCATAGTCGGCTTCGGGCGAGCCCTCGGCGATGCCGGCGCGGTCGATCGGCGGGGGCTGATGGCGCCCGCTCATGAGCTCGGCAGCCTGTCCGAGAAGCTGTTCCCGCTTTGTTTCCGGCAGCGTCTCGAGGACTTCCCGGGCCTTGGTGAACCGGTCGGCCCAGCGGGCACGGACGTCCGGATCCACGGTCGGGTACACCGGACCGGAGTGAGTACGTTGGGACGGGTGAAAGACGTCGTCCGCTGTGCTCACCGGCGCCGGCTCGGTCCGGGCGGGCACGGCGAGACGGTTCATCCCAGCGCTGTGGCCAGTGCTCTCGGCAATGTCCCGCAGCCCAGGTGCCGTCTCCTCGACAGCGGCGGCCGTCGTCTTGACAGCAGAGAACTCATCAGCGTCACGTGTCACGGCGGCTGGGGCCTCGCCCGGACGGTGGGGGAGGATTCCATCACGCTCGGCAGCCCTCTGGACCACGTCCCCGTCCGGCAAGGCACTCATTTGTCGTTCCGCAGCCTCGGCGTTACTTTTCGCCGCGTAGTACGCGATGAGCATCTCCAGTTGCTTGACTTTGTCCGTGTGCTGCTTGATTTTTTTGGCTGTCTCCTTGTCTGCAACGAAGCAGAATCGATTTATCTCAGGCATTGTGATCTCCTTTATTTAGAGGATCACCGACTGGTTGGGGATGTCCCGGCATTGGCCGTCCCGCTTCCCTGACGCGAGGGGCGAGCGACGGATCTTCAGGAAGGACGAAGCCGCAGCAGGCGCAAAGCGCCGTGCGCGGTTGGGCATCACCGGCGCATCCGGTCGGTGCGTCAATACAACGGGATGCCGACGATCCGGGTTCAGTGTGACGTAGATTATATTTCGACATCCAGAGGTTCTTTGGTAGTACCTTTTAAGGTTTCCTTGGGATGCCGGAAATGGTGACAGCAGGTCGGATGGACCTTATGGGGGAGGTGCAGCGGCAACTACCGCCTTGGTCTCCGAACAAGACGCTGAAACGGCCCTCGATCCGCCGACGTGCCCGGACACGGAACGCCAATCAGCATCGATCACCGCACAGAAGACGGGACCACACCACTACCGGCTTCGTCGAAGAGCTACGTCAGACGCGCCGGTGTGCTGGAAAAAGGCCCCCATGTGCACCTTCTCCTGGGCATCGCAGACGTGCGGAGGGCCGCGGACTTGGTTGTACCCCTTGCTGCACCGCGGTTGGCCGGTGCCGTGGGTAGAACGGCCTGGGTGGCGTGCGCCGCCGACGCTGGCAACGTTCGGCTCATCGAGCGACCAGATATCCGGACTGGGGGTGGCAGGCCGTGACGGCGCGGGTCGGCCGGGCTGATTGCGGCCGGCCATGCTGGCGGTGGCTGTGTTCACCGTGGTGGCCGCCCTCGCGGCCTCAATCCTTGCCTGAACCATGCTCTCCAGGGGCACTGTCACGTTGACTGACCAGGTGGGATGATCTTCTGGTTGGTCATACCGGGGAGGGGTCGTCCGTGGACAGCGCGCCACCGTCGTACAAGGGGCACCGGTACCCGGTGGAGATCATCTCCCACTGTGTGTGGCTCTACCACCGCTTCCCGCTGTCGTTCCGGGAGGTCGAGGAGCTGCTGCTCGAGCGCGGCGTGTTCGTCTCCCACGAGACGGTCCGCCGCTGGTGCGCCAAGTTTGGGCAGGCCTACGCCAACGCGCTGCGCTGTCGGCGGCCTCGGCCTGGGGACAAATGGCATCTGGCCGAAATCTTCATCAGGATCAACGAAGAACGGAAGTACCTGTGGCGGGCCGTGGACCAGGACGGCAACGTGCTGGACATCCTCATGCAGAGCCGCCGGGACAAGGCCGCGGCCAGGCGCTTCTTCCGCAGGCTGCTGAAGAGGACCAGTGCGGTGCCGCGGGTGGTAATCACCGACAAGCTGCGTTCCTACGGCGCGGCCCACCGCGAGGTCATGCCCTCAGTCGAGCACCGCTCGCACAAAGGCCTCAACAACCGGGCCGAGAACAGCCACCAGCCCACCCGGCAGCGGGAACGCGCCATGAAAGGTTTCCGCTTGGCCGGCGCAGCCCAGCGGTTCCTGTCCGCGTTCAGCAGCATCTCACCCCACTTCCGGCCCCGCCGCCACCTGATGACCGCCACCGCTTACCGAGCCGAGATGACCCTCCGCTTCGCCATCTGGGAGCAGGTCACCGGCGCCGACAGCCGGCCCACCACGGCCTGAGCACAGGCCCCGAACCGGGCCCAACACACTCCGACGCACCATCAGACAGTCACGCACCCAACAACGTGACAACGCCTCTACAAGCCCTCCGGCAGCCGCGCGGACGTCCACGCCTACACCAAGACGGCCAACGACCGCGACGGCAACGGCTACATCAACTACCACGGCTGACCGGTAGTCGTCGCCGGCGCAGCGGCGCCCCATCCTGTTTCACGGGCAGGGCGTCGCCTGCCGCTTCCGGCCTTCGTAGAAGGTGATCATCGGCCGCCGTCTGACCGCCGCAGTCCTGACCGCGGTCCTGGCCATGCAGGCGTCGGTGGCCGAGTACCGGTAGCGCCGACCGAGCGTGCAGGTCCCTGACGTGCAGTACGACTCCCTGCCCCGTCCGCCGTGCTGGCCAGGCCGGGTGGGGGTACCCGGCCGCTCATGGACGTTTCCCTGTCGGTGGAAGTGCTGCCCGAGTCCACGCTCCGGGACATGGTGGACCTGCTGGTGAGACTGGTGGAGGCGGCCGGGGCCCTGATTATCTTCGTGGGGGCCGCCTGGGCGTTCGGCCACTTCCTCCTGGCAGGAATCCGTGGCGGCGGCGTGGGTCGCCAGTTCAACCGGATCCGGCTCTCTCTGGGCCGGTTCTTGGCGCTGGGCCTGGAGTTCCAGCTCGCCGGGGACGTGCTGCGCACCGCCATCGCGCCGAGCTTCACCGAGATCGGGCAGCTCGCCGCGATCGCCGCGATCCGGACCGCCCTGAACTACTTCCTCAGCCGGGAGATCGCCAACGAGCGCGCCGAGATCGAGCGCGAGCGCCGCAAGGAGGCGGACGGCTGCCGGGCCCCGGCGGGGCCGGTGTGACCGCCCTCCTGCACCTGGCCGCCCTCGCCGCTACCGCCTTCGGGCTCATCGCCGCCGCGGTGGTGTTCGCGGCGGCGAGGCGGCTGATGCCCGCACTGGCCGTTCTGCTGGACTTCCTCATCGCGGCAGGGCTGCTGAGGCTGGCGGGTGAGCCCAGCTGGGACGCCATCATGACGGCCACCGCCGTGATCGCCGTCCGCAAGCTCGTCACCGCAGGCCTGTACTTTTCCCCACCGCACTGACCAAGCGGGCCAACAGGCTGCGCCGGTGCGCGGCGAGCGGGGACGGCCC
Source organism: Streptomyces sp. NPDC014676 (assembly GCF_043084105.1). Classification (NCBI taxonomy): domain Bacteria; kingdom Bacillati; phylum Actinomycetota; class Actinomycetes; order Kitasatosporales; family Streptomycetaceae; genus Streptomyces; species Streptomyces sp. NPDC014676. The sequence continues at coordinate 79,799 of NZ_JBIBZI010000021.1, forward strand.
CTGCGATCTGTCGGGTCAGCCGGCCCTATGGAGCGTGCGGCTGCATGAGTTCCCGTACGCGGCCAGGACGGTATGAGCGGTCCGGCAGCGGGTAGATGGCCGATCGACTGGGGAGTGAAGCGCAAGGGCGGCGCGTACCTGTGGTGAGTACGCGCCGCCCTCGCACGCGTCATAACGCTGAGTTCGGCGACCTAAGCGATGTCCCGTAACTCCTGCTTCAGCCTGAGCAGGCTGCCAGCCTGGGACTGGTCGGATCCAATGTCTGTAGTGAAGGGGTCAGCTGCAGTCGGACGCGTCTTCCAGCAGGCGGTCGATGTGGCGTTGAAGGGTGGCCAGCGCGGTGGCTGGTGAGTGGTGGCCTGCCAGGACGTGGACCGTGAGGCCGTCGGCCACGGCGAGGAGCGTGTGTGCTTCGCGATCGGGGTCAAGGATCTCGGGGAATTCCCTGGTGTCCTGGCCGTAGCGAATGAGCCACGCAATGAGGCCGTGAAGCTTGGCATAGGTGTCGTGCAGGACGGCGGCCAGTTTCTCACTGACAGGGGCATGGGCGACGAAGGCCAGCCAGACATGGGCCTGTGCCTTCGATGCCTCATCCAGCAGGGCGAGTTCGGCCAAAGTGTGGGACAGCAGAGTCGACGCTGCTTGAGGGGTGGAGGTGGCGGCGATGCGCCGGTTGGCGCGTTCGCTGACGTCTCGGGAGATGTGCTCCAGCGCGAAGAGCAGCATGTCCTCCTTGGTGCGGAAGCACCGCTGGACAGCTCCCATGGACACGCTGGCCTGGGCGGCGACGTCACGGAGGCTGACCGCCTCCATGCCGGAGTGCGCGATCAGTGTGCAGACCGCCTCGGCGATCCGCCGACGTCGGTCCTCGTAGTCGACCTGTCTGGGCACGGTTTACTCCTCCCCGCGTTCTGATGCACTTGCATCATATCCAGCATGGCTGCACGATGTGATGCGAGCGCATCGAAACGAAGCGCGGACATCGGGAGGGAAAGCTCGTCATGGCGAATCAGCTCAAGCGGCCGGACAGCAGCACAGGTCAGGGGCTGCTGTGGCTGTTCGGTGCCATCCTTGTCATCCAGGGCTTCGGCTCGGCCATCACGGAGGCCGGATGGGATACGAGCTTTGGCGTCGCCGGCCTCATGCGGGCAGCCCATATGCCCGAGTGGACAGCCCTCCTGGTCGGCTTCGCGGGATTGGCCCTGCTGGGAATGGCGGCGCACCGTCACCACATGAGGAGGCGGGCGGACCGTCATCCGTGAAAGGTCCGCAGGCAACCGGCGAGCTGGGATGCTCCGGATGTGACTGGTGTGATCACGGCGTCGGAGCCGTCCTGGATAGCCCCGTTCTCCGGGCTGAGCCCTAGCGCCTTCGGCAAGCTGGTGACGGTTCTACGGCGCCAGGGCGCGGATGTGGTCCGCAAGGGCCGGCCGTGGAGCCTGCCTCTGGAGGACCGGGCCCTGCTGGTCGCGGCGTACTGGCGCACGAACCTGACAATGCGCCAGCTCGCCCCGCTGTTCGGGGTCTCCAAGTCGGCGGCGGACCGGATCATCGACCACCTCGGGCTAAGGCTCGCCCTCCAGTCCCGCAAGTGGTTCGCCAAGAACACTGTGCTCATCGTGGACGGCACCCTGGTCCCCACCCGCGACCACACCATCGCCGAGCGGTCGAAGAACTACCGGTACTCCACCAACCACCAGGTCGTCATCGACGCCGACACCCACTGCGTCGTCGTGGTCGGCCGGCCGCTCCCCGGGAACCGCAACGACTGCAAGGCATGGGAGGAATCCGGCGCTTAGTACTCCAGCCGCGGTTCGTGTCCTGAGCTGCGTTTTCGGTAGTGGCAGTGGCGGGCGACGGCCTGGCGGTGCCTTCTCCAGGCCGACCACTTCAGCGTGGGTGACGGGGTCGTGGACGGGGCAGGAGAGTGAGGGTTTTCCATCTTGATCAGTTGGCGAGTTCGAGGGCGACGACGGCTCGAACGACGGCGGTGATCCGGGTGGTGCTGCAGCGGAGCTTCCGCAGGATCCGCCAGCCCTTGAGGATCGCCATGGCTCGTTCACCGAGGCTGCGAATCCTGGCATGGTCCCGGTTGTGACGCCGGCGCCGACCGCGCGGATTCCTGCCCCGGAACGGGACACGGATAGCGGGGCCCGCACCCTGATACGCCCTGTCCGCCCAGCACTTGATGTCATCGGCGGCCAGAACGGCCGGGATGTCGTGGGTCCGGGCCGCGGTCAGGTCGTGGACGGCGCCGGGCAGCGCGTCCGAGGCCCAGATCAGGCGCCCGGCCGGGTCGGCGAGGACCTGCACGTTCATGCCATAGTGTTTCTTCTTTCCTGAGTAGTACGGGCGGTCGGCGGCGATGCGGTCGATGGACAGGAGCGTGCCGTCGAGGATCACGTACGCCTTCCTGCGGACCGTGTCCATGGCCTGCTCCAGCGTCGGAGCGAGCGGGGCGAGGAGGTCGACTGCCTCGCGGATGTAGCGGTAGACCGTCGCGATCCCGATACGGAAACCCGCGGCCAGGCGGGCGTAAGTGTCACCGCAGCGCAGGTGCGCGAGAACGAGCAGTGCCTGCCGACCGCAGGTGAGGTGGCGTCAGCGGGAGCCGATCCGACGCCGGTGCCCCGCGAGCAGACCGGCCAGCCGCTGCAGGGTGCGGCTGGACAGATCAATGGCAGATGGGTAGACAAGCACGAGAGCTCCTGGCGGACTGGTGATCTTGGTCGTGAACCCGTCTACCAGGAGCTTTCTTCGCGCCCGCCACCGGGACGCCGACCCAACCACCCGTCAGGTTGGAAGAGGCTCACTTCCTGATCGATCACCCGGGCTACCACAAGCTCATCACACACCTCTTCCAGCAAGGGTCTGATTATCTCGACACCGATGTCGTCTTCGGCACGAAGGAAGAACTGATCGTCAAGTTCGTCGAAAAGCCGGCCGGCGCGTCTCCTGACGGAGGAACGATCGACGAACCCTACTTGCACGCGGAGTTCGATTTCGTGCTGCAGCCCGGTGTCGACCAGGAGCCGCGTGTCTGACTTTTCAACGTACTTACTTCTGGGGGGCCTGACGTGCACGGCTCGACAGGCACGAAAAAGCCAGCTCCAAGGAGCCGGCCCCGGAACGACCCCACACAGCAAACGGACACGCTGATGCGTGGCCTGCGCCGTCGATGTCCGCGCCGATCTCACCCGCACCGGGCCGAAGAGGATGCGGTATTGGCCTCGCGCTTTCACGAGGCGGGGCGTCCGAGGCTTGACCAAATAAGCACGGAACGCTCCTGACCTGCAACGATGAGACTTGTCCAGGGCCCTGTCGGCCGCACCGGAAGAAGCACTCTCCAGGTGAAGAAGCGGATCGGGTCCTCCCCGCGGTCCGCGTCGAGGGCAGCGGCCGTCAGGTCGTCTCCCAGGCAGGGGGCGTGTGCTGGTCGAGACCGTCCGCGAGGCCGGCGAGACCACCGCCGCACTCGAACGACTTGCGCTCCTGCCCACCCCCGGCTGACCAGCGGATCCGCCTGTCCCTACGAGAAGAGGACCCCGCCCGGAGCAGCGGAACCCGGCGCCCGCCCGAGGCGGCACCGGGCCCTCGGGACGCCCGCCATCGGCCACCCAAAGCGAAACGGTCCACCGACTCCGTCGGCGGACCGTCATGCAAGCGCGAGGTCAACAGGTACCAGGCGACGGCTCCGCACGGAACGAAGAGACTTGATCGTTTATCCAACCGCCATCCCCAAGATTGGGAATCTTGGCGCCTGCGGCAATCCAGACCCAACGACCGTGAAAGTATTCATCGGCATAAATACAGACCGGGACCGACCCGATATTTTCCACCGAGCTGATACTGTCGTCAAGCACAGGCAGCAGTTTAGGCTTGATCCCCCCAACCGAGATGCAATTCACATAAAATGCATCCTTGCACAGCCTTGCGGCTACGGCACTTACGTTGAAATCGCCAGCGGTTGGGCTCGCCGCAAATCCGGACTCATTGCCCGACGCGGACACCGAAGAGACTAAAGCAAATTCCTGCGAACTGTCTTTGCCAAGAGCATCAGAAGTCCATCCCGAAAGCCCCACGGCCACAAAAATCGACGCAAGCGCCAAACTGGCCATCCTCACATTCCACCTGTGGTTGTTCACGCACTTCCCTCTCGATCTCGACTAAATAGGTGAGCTTGAGCCAGTAATCGCTCAAGTGAATGACTCATAGGTACAGGCAGATTCCCAGATGTGCAGCCCGGTCGGGCAGTAGCCCGGTTTCCGGCCGTCACGACCAGGTTCATTCCGGCAGAGCGAACCCGAGTTCCTTGGCGGTCGCTGCCATGCCGATACGATGCCAGCGCTGCACTACCTGTTCCGCCGTCGACAGCGATCGCAATTCGGCTCGGTCAATGTAAAGCGTTCCATTGAGATGGTCAATTTCATGTTGGGCGATCCGCGCACCGATACCTGTGTAGTTCTCCGTGCATTGCTTCCCGGTCTCGTCCTCGCGGCTGATCTGAATCTGCTCTGGACGTACGACCACCGCCTGCCAGCCCGATATGCTCAAACATCCCTCAAAGCTCGCCGCTCGTGTTTCGCCAAGCACCCTGTAAGAAGGATTTATCAGCACAGTGAACGGGATTGAAATTTGCTCGAATTTATTTGACCGAGCGATTCGGGCGGTCACCGGCTTCGGCTGCAGTGCCATTACCGCGATGCGCAAGGGCAGACCGATCTGCGGTGCAGCCAACCCCACGGCATTGGGCGTCTGCTCCATTGTGCTTCGCATCTTACTGATCAACCGCTCCATCAGCTCGTCATCGAGCTGCCCGGAGTATGGAGCGACAGTTTCCCTCAGAATCGGATCACCTGCTTGGACCATGGGTAGAGGACCCGATTCCTCAACGAGTGCCGCTACCTTGTCGGTGAGTTCACCGCTCCGCATGGTTACCTCTTCTGTCACTCGCCGGACGCTTTCAGTACGCGTTAATTGACGCCTACCGCGTCACCCCTTATCGACACGACGAGAACCAGGTGGCCGAGGCTCAAGCCGCCCCTCAAAAGTGATCGACAACACAGCGTGCGGTCCTCGGTCAGGTGTCATACACCGGTCATGTCCTCTCCCTGAGACGTCATCTCATTCGGCTCGGCGGGCTGTTGACCGTGGTGGGGATGGTCGAACGGCTGGTGCCGGGCGAGCTGTGGGAACTGTTCCGGCGCGGCATCCGGCACCGCATCGCCCGCAAGGGCGTCGAGACCTCACAGCGACTCGGCCGGCACCGCTGGACCATCGAACGCACCATGTCCTGGTTCGCCGGCTGCCGCCGGCTCCACCGCCGCTATGAGCGCAAGGCCGACCACTTCCCCGCCTTCACCAGCATCACCCGCACCCTCGTCCGCTACCGCGGACCCGCCGAATGACATGAGCTCTAACGAGTTGGTGTGTGATAGTGGGTGAGTCGTGTTTGCTCTGTTCACGGCGTTTGTTAAGCGGTGATGGTGCGGTCGGATACCAGGGTGGCGATGGC
>NZ_JBIBZI010000022.1:0-77143 GCF_043084105.1 Streptomyces sp. NPDC014676
CCCGCGGAGCGGGTCCCCTCCGGGCTGCGCCCGGAGGCAAGCGAACACCCGCGCTGCGCGCGGGTGTTGCGCTCCCGCTCCGCGTGAGCGCTGCTGGTCGCTGCGCGACCAGCCCACCGGCCCGGCTGCGCCGGGCCGGTGACGCTCCGTCCGCTGCGCTCCCGGAGCAGCGGGGCCTACGCCCCCGCAAGGCGGCCTCCGCTGCGCTCCAGCCACCCCGGGCGCTCCGCGCCCGAAAGGCCGGCCCCGCTACGCGGTGCGGCCAACGGGCCTACGGCCCGAGCAGTAAGAGGGAGGGGTGACCCTGCATCAGGTGATGCAGCATGTAGCTTTGACAGAACCGGGCCACCCCCTGCTTCAAACAGTCTTCAGGATGGAGTCTGGACTCAGCCTTCGCCCTCGGTCACACCAAACCATTCCGGGAAGCTTTTCCTCATTCGTCGCTCGGCATTCTGCAGCTCCCAATCATGACAAAACGCTTGACGACATTCTTCTGCACTGAAACCGAGTTGTCGAAGCAATACACTTTCGGCGAACAGGCGGGCTGTCCTAAGCAAGGCAACCATCTGCTCTACGTCATATTCGTCACTCGAATTCAGCACATGACCAATCCCGTCACGGATTTTCCGAACCTCCTGGATCCACTTTTCCTCATCTCCTACAATTTCAGCCATGAAATGGTCTGTGTACTGAAGTAGCTCACGCCCGCGAAACACGTAAGACTTTCGGTGACCGTACTGAATGACGCCCGCCAGCCACTGGTGATGCTCTGGAGATTCTTTCTTGACGGCTGAAAGGATCGCCCTGTTTCTGGCGCGGTCCTCTTCTGTTTTCTCCTCATAGTGCGGGTTGAGGCCTCGATGCAGTGCTTCGATCGCTGAGGCAATCGTGAACACCTGTTGCTGCAGGTACCCTCCTACCTCAGATTGAAGAGAGAACACCCAGTCGCATGCGGATGCCAGTTTGGCCTGCTGCTCGTACCACTTCAGGACGACGGCACCGAACTCAACATTGGGTGGGCAATGATTGCTGTTCATTCCGAAGCGCATATGCTCGCGAATCATCGGCTTACCCGGTTGTCCCTGGTCACTCCTCTTCTGGCGAACGTGGTAGAGCTTCACGGGCCAGGTCTCTAGCCATTCTTTGGTTTCGTCATAGTTCCCTACCTGGAGAGAGAACGCTTCGCAATGCCGCCCTGTGGCCAGGGTAATCAATTGTTCGAGCGGTCTGATGAATCTTTGCTCCAGATCCTCAAGGGATACTCGTTCCTCGATTTTGAGCTCAATCACTTCATGACTAGTGAACCCTGCATCCGTCAGTCGGCCTAGGTGGGATGTGGTAATTCGTCGCAGTAACACCTGGCATCCGGGAATGTTGGCTACCAGGTCTGGTACATCGAGCGCTTCGACCACCCTGTCAGAATGCTTATACACCGTGCGGTTGGCCCACTGATCCAAGTTATACAAGCGAAAGTAGGCACGGTTGAAACTGCACTCCTCCTCGTTAAGGAGTTCGTCGCCGATCAGTGCAGTATTTGCCACGAACCTATTCTGGGTTTCCTCGTATGCTTCTTCACCCTCAACGTTTTTGCTTCTGCTTCCGCCAGTGGAAAGGGCGCCCAGTAGAGTCACTCCAACGCCCATACTTCTGCCGTGTATGACGGAGTGGCTCCGCTTGGCTATGCTGCTCTGACCGGGTGAAAGCTTCTCATAGACGGAGAGTTCTGGGTGGTTTAGCTCGATTTCTAGGCTGCCGTGCATTACTTGCTCGGGATGCTGAGGGAGCCACCACTGCCCAACGTAGGTTTGCTTACACTCGTTCTGCATGGCTCAAAGCATAAACGGCGAAGGATGCCACATCTCCCAATTTCTTGTTCGACGCAGCGCTGTAGGAGTCCGTGCGGGCGGCGGTTGTTGCTGTCGCATGCTGGCAGCCGCCTGGTGCACAGCGCTGGCTTGGTCAACTCACTCGATCGAGGTATGCCCGGAACCAAGGGACGGTCCGCAGCTCTCTGCACCGGTACAGCCGCCCCAGAACTGGGACAGGTGGCGTGGTGGGCCTCTTGTCGGAATCTGGCGTGTAGCTGACTATGCGTTACAGACGGGTAGTTGAGCCGTGACGGAGTGGGGGGCCATGTCCACTGGAACGGGTGGGGATTACTGGGCGGACAAGGCTCTGCCCAGCGTGTTCAAGCACGAGCTGCTGAAGCGCTACATGCCTCAGTTCGGTGGCATGACGGCTTCGCAGACGCGGGACAAGCGTGTGGTGTACCTCGACGGATACGCAGGTGAGGGCCGCTACGAGAACGGTGATCCTGCTTCGGCGGAGATCGCTCTGCGGGTTGCCTCCCACTTCCGTGCCCAGCACGGGATCACTGTGGAGTGCTTCTTCACGGAGGCGCAGCAGAAGTCGTTCGATCGGCTGCATCAGGTCGTCGAGCAGTATCGGGCCGGCGGTGTGCTGGCACATGCCCGCCGCGGTGAGGTCGACGGGATTCTCGACAGTGTTGTTCAGCGGGCTGCAGGCGCGCCGCTGTTCCTGTTCCTGGATCCGTGCGGGCTGGTTCTTCCTCAGGATCGTCTGGTGGACGTGCTGGCCCGGCAGCGGCGTGAGACGAAACCGCCGACCGAGCTGTTGATGAACTTCAGCATGATGGCGGTGTGGCGCTTGGGCGGCCACGTGCGCTCCCCGCAGGGCAACGAGAGGTCGCTGCAGCGCTTCGACGATGTGTGCGGTGGCACCTGGTGGCGGGAGTACTTCGCAGAGGCTGCTGCCCCGAAGGCGAAGGAGGGAGCTGCTGAGGACGCCATCGAGGCCGTGGCGGCTGAGTACTCCCGTCTGCTTGAGGAGCGCACCGGCATGTTCGTGCAGTCGGTGCCGGTCTCCCACGACGCGCACAAGCGGGCCGTCTACCGGCTGGTCTTCGCCACCCGGAGTCAGTACGGCTTGTGGGTCTTTGGCGACTCGGTTGCCCGGGCTCGTGACGAATGGTGGAAGACGCTGGATGCCCGCGAGGAGAGCGAGGGGAAGCTGGCGCTGTGGCCCATGCGTCCGGACCCGAAGGAGATCACGAATCGGGCGGTTCCCGAGATCGCAAAGAACCTGGAGAAGCTGTTGCTGCGCGCCCGGGGCCCGGTCAGGCTCGTGGACCACACTTTGGAGATCTTTGGAGACTTCTACGGGCAGGTGACCGAGCCCGCGGCCCGCCAAGCAGTGCAGCGCCTGCACGGCGAGGGCAAGACACCCAGCAATGGTGTGGGCGTGAAGCGAACCCGGGAGATCAAGGTTTTTCCGGGACGTGTCGTCGCTTGACGTGCTTGGGTCGGGCAACATGCCGCCCGACCCTGCTCATACGGCAACGGGCAGCGGCATCTGGTCCCAGGTGCGGCCGTGCAGTTCGCGGCCGCCTGCCTTTGGTGTGCGGCCGCCCCACTGCTTGAAGAAGAAAGCGACGCCAGCGTCCTGGCAGGCGTCTCGGATGCCGGTGACCCATGCCTCCTCCAGGGGGCGGTGACGTGGTCCGGACTCACCGCCGGCGATGACCCAGTGGATGCCTTCGAGGCTGAGGCCGGGCAAAGGGCCGAGGAGCGGCTCGCAGGACAGGAACCGGACTGCGGCAGGGACTTCACGCAGGTCGTCGACGCGTGCCAGCTCATTCTCGGTCTCGATGGAGACGCCCACCCACAGATTGGCCGGCCACTCAAGCTTGTGCGCGACCTGGCGCAGGCGGCGGGCTCGCTTGGTCAGAACCTGGTACGTGTGCTGCGGTGTATCGGCCATGACTTGGAAGACCTGGCGGACGAAGTCCAGCGGAACCCGGGCATGGAAGAGGTCGGACATGGAGTTCACGAAAACCACCCGTGGACTCTTCCAGCCATAGGGGACGTCGAGAGCGTCAGGGTGCAGGGTGACGCCGAAGCCGGGCCCGGAGGTGCGCGGGTCGCCGTCGTTCTGGTACTTCGCCGCTCCCATGGCTTTCAGCCGCTTCGCCAGGGTGAGGGCGTAGCAGTTGTCGCAACCGGAGGAGACGCGGTCGCAGCCGGTGGTCGGGTTCCAGGTCGCCTCGGTCCATTCGATGGAACTGCGGTCGCTCACTGTTCTCCTCCTGCTGCCGTACCTAGGGCACACCGCCCACGACTGCGGGCTTGGCGGTTGTAGTGCCTAACGATGCCGTTGGGACGGGCGTACTGGGACGCACAGTTCGGCATTCGCAGGCTTTCGATCGCTTCTCGTAACCAAATTCGAACTAGCGTTCCCAATCTAGTGGGCTAAGAGCACACAGTCGATGTGGAGGGAGGCACCAACCGCTCAGAAGGCGGCCGTTGGCACGGAGCACCGCTCCAGGAGACCTCTCCCGGTTCATCTCCTGCGGACACCCAGATCCCACTGGAACAGGACACAGCTACAGGTCGAACTCCAGGTGCTCGACGTCGGTGAACTCCACCTCCAGGCCGTGGGCGCGGCGGCCGCCGTCGCGGAAGTAGACCTCTCCGAGGGCTTCCCCAGCGAGAGCACGCAGCTGCTGCTCGCTGGCACCAGCATCCTGAGCGTCGAAGAGGCGGGCCGCGTGCTGCGGGGGCAGGGCGAGGGTGAGGTGACGGATGCGGGCGTCGTCGGTGGTCCCGGGCGCGGCGGTGAAGCCGAACCGGGCGCGGGTGTCGACGACCAGGCCGGTGCTGGTGGCTGCCTGGCGCCGGGCGCGTTCACGGACGCAGGGCTGCCAGCGCTCGCGCACCGCACCCGCCAGACGCTGGGCGAGGTCGGCGCGGGGCCGGCGGATCTGGTCTTTCACGTACCGCTCCACCGTGCGCTGCGAGACGCCGAGCGCGTCGAGGCCGGATTCACTATGCAGAGAAAAGCGGGCGTGGAGGGGCAAGGTGTTCGTCGTCCGCCGGCTCTGGTGGCGCGTACAGCCTGCAGAAGGGGCAGTACATGAACTCCCAACCCTCCTCACAGGATCGTCGGTAGCTTCGGCAACTTGCCATCGGTCAGAGCCGCGAGGACCAGCACAGCGTTCGAGAACCTGATTGATGAGCTAGGAACCTCTACCAGGTGTGAGGCATCCTCGCAGGTCAGGGTCCGCAAGCGCCCAGAAGTTGTGGTCCCCGGGTCTTCGGTCGCGGGATGCGGCCCTATGCTTGGTCCCGTTCCTCCACGGCGTCTGCCCAGCGCTTCACCAACCGGTGAAGAGCCCGGCAAGCCCAGCCGGGCTGTCTCCAGATGCCACGGAGGATCACATGGAAGGACAGACGGCCGCTTCAGACGGTGACAAGGAGCAGGAGACTGCCGAGCAGCGTCGGGAACAGCGCCGGCTCATCAGGCAGCTTCTGATCGACTGGTCACCGGTGGCGGCGGGCGTCGCCAACCTCGTGATACAGCACTTCTTCTCGTAAGCGGGAAGCGCGTGATCCCGGACGTACACCACGGAGGGTCCAGCAGTGGGCCCACCCGAACTGCGGACGGCCGGGCCCACTAGCTGTGTCACGGATGGAGAGGGCCCTGGAACCGGGGGTAGGAGCCCGAGGACGGGGCCCTCTTCGTCAAGTTTTACGTGTCATCCGCACTTCGATCGTACGGGGTCAACGTGCAAGGTTGCACCCCAGCCCTGCTCCACATATGGCTACATGACGCCAGGCGTCGGGACACCCCGCGGAGGCCCCGCCGACACGCAAGCAACTCCCGGCCGCCCGATCCCCCGAAGCGCGCCACCCGCCCGTCCCCTCCCCACCCTCTCCTCCAGGTCGTAGGCGTCGTGTTCGTCGGCGAGCGCCAGGGCGTGCTCGGTCCGCAGGGCCGCCGCCGTTTTGTTGGGAGCGGTGTCCTGCCGCGTCCCGTCCGGCGCCTGGTCGCCGACTGCCGTCTCGTCGGATGGGGCGGGGCGTCGGGCCGGAATCGGGCAGCAAGCCGGTCATCCACGGGGGATGAGTGAGCTGCGGTTGTCGTCGAGCACGGCCTCGGGCAGTTCGCCAGTCTCCCGGCGTCGGATCGTTGTACGGCTCACGCGTCGTACGCGGCGGTGGCTTTGCGCTGGATCAGCAGGGGGCGAGTGGTACTCATGGCTCCGTGTTCTCCCCGGCCGCCGTCTCTCCTGGCACACCGACGTGCAGTCCAGGCCCCGTACCGGCCGGATCAGGGCGCGGGCGTTCGACTCGCTGGACTTTGAGTAGCTGACGAACACGCGCCCCACAACACAAATAAGAGCAGGAGCCGTGAGGCCTACCGGGTCTGCCCGGTGCATTCAAGCCCACGGGGCAGCGCATCCGCAGGTCAGGAGGATTGAATGCACCTCCTTCGTTGAGCAGAGTCAGCACCGCGCCAGTGTTTGGATACACCCGCACTCAACCGTGTGACGAGGATCCCTCCAGCGCGGAAGGTGCAGGTCAGAGCGGGGTTGCGCGGCTAGCCCTCTCCTCAACGAACCTGACGTCTGCTGTCGGAGTGCTCTCCCCGAGACGCAAGGGGCGAAGACAGCCCACGCTCCGCCATCCACCGCACCCGGATCCGCCGCGTGCCTGATTTCTAGGGGGACTTCGTGTCCACGCTCGCTCTGCTCGTCCTGCTGCTCCTAGTGCTCGTCGGCCTGGTCGTCGTCGTCGGCCTCGGCTATCTCGTCCACCGTCACCCGGCGCTCATGGGCCCGGTCACGGTCGCCGTGGCCGCGGCAGGTGTCCTGGCCACTCTCGTGGTCGGGGCCGCGCAGGCCGAGCCGCATGAGGCGGTGCCTGCTCCGGCAACTGCCCCGGCCCGGCAAGGCGGCTGACCTGCCGTGGTCGGGGTCCCGGCATGCCGTGGTCGGGCCCGCACCGTCCCGGCCTCCCGCCGGGCCCCGCACACGACTGCGGGCGGCACCCCCGTCGTGGGAGCGCCGCCCGCAGGGGGCGGGCGGCGTCGTCTCGTCAGCGGTGTTCCGAGGGGTGTACGCGGTGGCCGGGTCGTGGCCGCCGACCAGCAGCCCCTGCGCCTCCTTGCAGATGCCCCCGGCCACGGTCCAGCCGACAGCCACTGCGGCCTCAATGTCCACCAGCGCGACAACGTCGACGTGGTCGGCGTCGCCTCCGGCGGCCACGATCATGCAGGCCACCTTGCGCGCCCTGCGCCGGCGCAGGGTAAGGCCGGCCCAGTCGTCCATCGTGGCGGCCTTGGCCTCCAGCACCGCGATCCGGTGCCGGGCATCGGCCGCCGCGCCTGCTCCGCGTCGGCGATCATCTGCGGCGTCTCTGCCTCCACCGTCTTCTTTCGACGGCACTGCTCCGCTGCCTCGGTCTCCAACCGGTTCGCCTCGGCCCACTCCGCATCAGTGCTGTCCAGACAGCTCCCGGTCGGGGTTCCGTAGATGTCGCGGGTCTGAAATAAGCCCAGTTGGGCGGGTGATTAGAGCGCGGCAGGAAACTTTTTCGCGCGAATCTAATGGTTTTCGTCGTTGCCTTGCATACAGCAGAGCGTCAGGCCTTATAACCAGCATCCGCGGTCGCTGATCAGCGGTGGGGACACAAGGAAGAAGATGCGCTCCAACAGTATGGAAGGTCTGGAGACCCAGTCCAGGACCAGCACGGGCAGTCCCACCGACAGACTCCCCGAGGACATCCGGCGCGACGTCGACCGCGTCGCCGAACTTGTCGACACCGGCTTCACAGGGCGTCTGTGGCAGCAGACGGCCGACGAGCTCTTCGGCTACGCATTCAGGCCTCTGAGGGGAGCGATGCGTCGTACCGACAAGCTCGTGGCGCTGACCAAGAAGTCGAAGACGCCGCTGAGGATGAGTGACGAGGAGCGTTCCACGCTGCACCGTAACTCCGCGGACCGTGAGGACCTCGCCGTACGCACGATCTACGTCGCGCTGGAGACCTTCCCGACGGTTCTCAAGCGCGGCGGGTACGCGCCGTCCACCAACTGCGGTAAGAACGGTCGGCCGGCGAAGCTCACCTCGTTCTTCTACCAGCGGTGCGGGCTGGTCTTCCCTCGAGTCTTCTACACCTGGCGGGACGAGCGCGAGGACCGCTTCGAGCGTCACGCGCGCCGCATGCCTGCCGAGATGCTCGTCCGCGTGCTCGGCCTGGACGGTTCCGAACCGGCGGCCGCGGGTGTTGCCCAACTGTGCGACACCCTCACCGGCATGATCACCGAGCTCAAGCCGCGGGACCGGGCCGTGTGGCTGATGACCCTGGACGGGCTGTCCAGGAGCGAGATAGCCGACAAGCTCGGCATCAAGATCGGCGACGTCGAGAATGCCCGCTACGCCTTCCGCACCAAGGTCAAGAATCTGCGCAAGGCCGGCGCTCTGCACGTGCCCCCGGAGATCGACATGGAGTGGGCCCGGGGCGCGGCGGCCGAGAAGAACGCGACGAAGGGGGCGGGCCGATGAGTACCCCGGTCCAGCCGTCCCCGAGGACCAGCGGTGCGCGCCGCGCAGCGGTCGGAGCCATTAGTGGTGGGGCTGTTGTCGGTGCCCTGACGATGGCCGGGGCCCCTTGGGAGGCCGTCGTCGGCACCGTGGCCGTGACGCTCGTGGTGTCCCTTGTCCTGGGCCTGGCGCAGATCGTCATGCCGGAAGAGTCCGAGCATAAGCGGGACCTGTTGCTCGCGTGGCTGCGCCACCGCGAGCGCCGGTTCCAGGTGAAGGTTCATCGGCCCACGCGGAAGAACAACAGGACCGGGTCCCGCCGGTGACCGGCCGCCCTGTCCAAGGGCGGCCTCTTGCTCACCGCCACCTTCGTCCGGCCGCCGCGCGATCCCGCCTCGTCCGCGGGGGCGCGCGGCTGGACGGCGAAGCCCGCCCCCGGTCTTGCGGTCACGCTCACGTGTCCGCAAGACCGGGGCGACGTCCACGCGGGACTCCATGACCGAAGCGGCGCGGACGCCAGCGGAGGGCCGTACGTCGAGCACAGGCCCTTCGTCGACATGCCTGGGCCACTAGTCGGCTCTGACGATGGCCGACGGCTGCGCGGCCTGGAGCCGCCAGGACCGACGATCCGTCGAAGTCAGCGTTCAGTTCTTGGTCTGTGCCGGGAAGAATCTGGCGCGCTCCGATTCTGTTGTGCTGAACGGGGCGGGTCTTGTGAGCGTCAGGTGCGGAAGCGGGAGAGCCAGGTGCTGCCGGCCTTCTGCTCGGGCACGGCCCGGTCCTGCACCTGGTGCCCGTCCTCGGTGTGCTCGGCTTGGCATTCGGCGGTGACGGCTTGCTGCTTGCAGTCGTCGCACAGGTGCGGGTGGGTCTCGCGCGGGACGCCCCACCCGGCGGGCTCGATGGCCTTCCACCGTGCGTCGGTGAACCGGGTACCGCAGCCGACGCACACGGGACGGCGGGCCTCCCGCTCGGCCCGCTGCTGTTCGGCCGCGCGGCGCAGCTGCTCCTTGTGCTCCCGCATCCGGGCTTGGTACTCGGCCTGCTGGCGGGCGTCGGCCGCTTCGCGGCGGGGGTTACCGATCGCTTCCACGAGGGTCTGGTGGTGTCGACGGCCGAAGCGCCGGAAGATCGCCCCGGCCGGGCCGTGCTCTTGGAGCTGTTTCATGCCGGTGGTCACGATGGGGAGCTTGCCGTCGTACAGGTGAAAGCCGTCGTGGGCGGTGCCCTGCCAGTGCCGGCGAGTGAGTTCGGCCAGCTGCGCGGTGACGGTGTCGGGGTTGCGGGGGCCGACGCGGTTGAAGACGAGCAGCAACGGCGGGTGCGGCTGGTCGGCGTGGCGGCCGTCGGGCACCCACCAGCGGGTGCGCCACATCGGCCGCTCGGTGCCGTCGACGTCCTTCACCTTCCGCTGGCAGAACCGCATGTACTTGTCGATCTTCGCGGCGAGTACCTGTGCGGACTCGTAGCAGTTGTCGATCTCCACGAACAGCAACGGCACCCCGTCCTCGGGCGCGGTGATGACGATGTCCGCCTGGGCGCCGCCCTTACTGGGGTTGGACCAGGTGCCGGTCGCGGGCAGCGCCACCTCGGTCGCGTAGGAGGCGAGCGTGCCCAACCCGTCCGGCGCGTCGAAGGCGGCCTGCGCGGCGGCGCGAACGTCGGCTGGCTCGCCTGCAAGCTGGGACAGGTCCGGCTTCGGGCGCAGCAGGGCGAGCACGGCTTCGTTGACCGCCATCGGGTGGGAGGCGCCGGTGCGGCCCGCGCCGCGGGCCGGGTCGCCCATCTCTCCCACCGGCCGCCCCAGTTCGCGAGCGGCGGCCTTCAGGCCCATGGGTGTCAGGTTGCGCAGCGTGTCCCCGCCCGGGATCTGCCCGCCGTTCTCCGCCAGGCCGTGCTTGCGCAGATCGGACAGCGCACCCGTGTGGGAGGCGGTGCGGGCCTGCTTCCGCTTCGACGGGGTCGGCTTGTCGGTGTGCCGGTAGCTCAGGTGCGGGGCCGCGATCTGCTGGATCTGTTCGACCGTCGCGACCTTCAGCACCCCCAGCACCCGCAGCACGTCACCGCGCAGGTTGTTCGACGACCCCGCCGGATTCTCCTCACGCTTCCCCGCCATCAGCTGCGCTCCCTCCCCGTCGTCTGTCCCACGCGGCCACTGGCCGGGCGCCGGCCGGCCGCAGAGGGCATCCGGCCCCCGGACCCGATGATCTCCTCCTCCACGGACATCACAGAGAAGTTCAGGAGGAAAAAAGAGGGTCGTGACAACGCGGCACGCAGCCGTACCTGCGTGATGACCTGGGCTTTCTTCGTCCCGATCGGTGCCGGGCACCAAAGTGGGTTCCACAGTGGCGTCCCAAGTGCGTACCGCAGGAGTCCGGGGCGGCTTGCCCGGTACTGGTCGGGCCCGTGGTCGGGGCGGGCGCGCCGGGCGCCTGCCGGGGGTCGGCGCATGGTCATCGCGGTGGCTCCTTCGCTTCAGGCCGCCCTGGTGGGCGGGGACTCGAGGGAGCAGCGTCCCCGGGACCCCCTTGTCCGCGGTCTGACGGCCACCGGCAGCAAACGTGGTCAAGGCGAAACGCGGTCGTGGTCGGGGCGGTAGCAGAGGTGGACAAGGGGGCATGGTCGGGTCCGTGGTCGGGTCGACCCTGCTAAACAAGTGAGCCGGGTTTGACCCTTGCAGCCCCGATTCATCCCATCCAGGAGGAGGGGAAGAGTTCTCTGCCCTCTGTCCACAGGCTGGCGGGCCGACCCTGCTGGGACGTCGCCGCGATCGGCACGGCGCCCGTACGTCAGGAGCTGCCCATGTCCCCGATCGTTCCCTCCCTGCCCCCGCACCTGGTCCAGCTCGGCTTCGACTACGTCCTGGCCGTGGAGGCTGAAGACGACGCCCAGGCCGCGCGGCTCGCGCCCGAGGTGGAGCAATTGCCGGGACTGATGCCAGGCTTCGCGGAGCTGATCGTCTTCCCCGTGACCGCACTGTCCGACGACACCGACCCCTGCGCCGACTCCTTCGTCCTGGACGAGGTCGGCGTCATCTACCTGATGGCGATCCGCGAGTGGGCCACGCACGCCCCCGCGCCTGCCGCACCGAGGATCGCCCACACCATCGCGCACTTCGTCGGCCAGATCCTCGCCGACGCAACGACGGACGCCGTCCCGACTCTGCAGGCGCTGCACGATGAACAGGTGGCGCGGGCCCGCGCGGTGGTGGAGAACGCCGTGGCTCTGCACCACTGACCGCTCCACCGCACCGGGTAGGAGCGCACCGGTGCGGTGGAGCGCCCATCCAGTCCGCACCGCGTCCATCCGATGCGCACCACGATGCGCACCACCGTCTACCCGGTGCGCCTCCAAGTGATCTTCATCAGGTCGACGCCACCGTAGTCGTTGCGCACATCAGGTAACAGCGGGAACAGGCCAATGCGCAGCCTCGACCAAGGGCTGCGCAACCCCAACCGTGGGCCCGACCACCGCAGGTCACAGCATCGCGCAGCCACAACGGCCGAATTGTGCAGGCTGCCGACGCCATGCACAGTGCACATCCCACGCCACCGCTGCACAGTCGGTTGCACAGGCAAGATGTGGGTGGGCTACGACAGCTGGTCGTCCTCGCCAGCTCGGTCTCGGACCGCTCTCTTGGCACGATGCCAGGCCGCGAAAACCTCAGGGAGCTGATCCAAAAGGGCCCGCACAGTAAACAACAAGACGCTCATCGCGCCCGCCGCACCCAAGATCCACAACGTGAGCACATCCACCGCTTCGATACCTTCGTGACAGAGGTCGAACCGGGACGATGTGGCTCAGTTCGACCAGAAGACGGTCAGAACTGAGTTCCACGCCGACAGTAAAGCTCAGGCACAGCTGATGAGGTCAGGCGGAGGCCAAGGCGTCCGCAAGCGGCTGGTTGAGTGCAGGAGTCCGGGTCGTGGTTCACGGATCACAACAGGGACCAACGACATGTCGGCTCGCTCGTCCCTGCGCCTGCCGAGCATCATCCAATCGCACCGCAGCACCTCACGCCCTGGTTGCCCCAACATCACCACGTGATGACACAGCTTGTGCTACAAGCACGGTCACACGCCGAACACCGTTATAACCTCCAGCAGGAGGTCGGGGCGCGGGCGGTGCAGGCGTACAGGATGGTGCCACCGGCCGGCCTCACTGCGGGCGACGTTCACAGCGACCTCCACCACGAGGTGCACGCCGGTCGGCAGTGGCAGGCGTTCCGGGTTCAGCTGCTGAGAGCAGCGGCGATGTAACTCGGCATGAGCTGGCGGATGCGGTCGACAGGGACGTCACCCGCGAGAGCCTGCACGGCAAGCCTAGTGCCGGCAGTGGACGCTGCACCGAACAGTGTCCGCAGCAGCTCCATACCTTCCTGTGCAGTGTCGCCAACGCGCTGATCATCACGCAGCGTTGCGTAAGTGCGTGCGACTTCGGCAGGGGGCACCGTCATCATGATGCGGTAGATGTCGCCGGCGTCCTTGCTGCTAAGCCGGTCGGGCCGCCTTTTTGCGTCTTGAATCCGTTCGTCCAGTTTGATGGCTTTAGCGACCAAGAGGGCGGTGGGGCCCGCGACGTAGGCCTCCAGACGACGGGAGTCCCCAGGGGCCAGACCGGTGATCGTCATGAGTGAACGGTCGACCGCGGCCACTTCGAGGCCGGGCACCTTCTTCGTCGCCCACTCGTGGTGGGGCGGCAGCTCTGTGCGGCGTCTGCTGTTGGGGCGCGGCGCAAGCTTGTACGGGACCAGGAGGTCTACCTCTACTGGGACGGTCAGCGAGCCGACCTGCTGGGGGCGTTCCCACAAGCCGGACTGGTTGTCCCGCCGGACAAAGCCAGCCGCGTGCATGGCCTGCTCGAGGAGCGGATCGTCTCCCAGGTGCTGGGGGTCGATGCTGATGTCGCCGTCGGAGGTGTAGGCGGCGCTGCGCAGTGTTGCGGTCTGGGTGCGCAGGTAGACGGCCTGTGCCCCGACGATGGTCAGAGCATCACGGTGATTCTGCAGAGCGATGAGGGCATCGAGCAGGGCACTGCGTGCTGCTTGGTTGAGTTCCGCTGCGTCGACGCCTGCTGGTGCCTGCGACATGTTGCCCCCCGTGTTCGTGGGGGGATCTTAGAACAGGGCCGTCGGGTCTGTACCGAAATTGGTGTTCCGGTAGGTCCCAGCTTGCTGGAGGGTGTCCAGACGCCAGGCGCTCTCGTCTCTGGCCATGTACTTAAGCACTTCCTCGCCCTCTGCGGGCATGCGGCCGGGGCCGGAGAGGCAGTCCAGGACGAGCTGGCTGAGGCCGACCTGCCAGGTCCCCTCATACTTGCGGGGCCGATACAGCACGCTCGAATCCCAGGGCCCTAGGAGCAGAACGTCGGCGCCCTCGGAAACGGGCAGAAGGCCGAGTTCGCCAGCAATCGCCGCGTTCCGAATCTCATTGGAGGAGGTGTAGAGCATCAGTTGCCCGCCGACAGCGACCGGGGCAACCGAGCGGGCGGCGTAGGAGCCTGTTACCAGGACCTCTGTGTCTGCAACGTATCCGTCGCGGGCGACCACCTGGCCCAGTACATGCTGGATGCCCATGGGGGCCAGCAGCCCCATGGGCCGTGTCTGGTGCATCAGGTCCAGAGTGCTGGCACGCAGGCGCAGCAGCTGCTGCCAGTCAACGTGGCTGACGACCTTGCCGTCGCGCTCGATCACCAGCTGGTCTTCCAGGCTGTCGAGCAGCCTGGAGACGTACGCCAGACTCAGCGTGGCGTGGTTGGCGAGTTCGGTTGCCCGGTAAGGGGGGCGGACGTCCGTGAGTAGCCGTACGAGCCGGCCCGCTCGCGGACCGGTGAGCATGGGTTTGTTCTTGTTGGCTGGCCGGTGGCTGGCAGGGGCCTTCTCTGTGCCCTGAGTGCGAAGGACTATGGCTGGCCTGGACACGCGAAGCGACACGTTGCCGGTGAGGTCCAGATAGTCGATTCCCCGTTTGTTCAGTTCGTCCTGGGCCCGAGGGCTGATCCACGGGGCGAACACCATCAGCCGAGTGTTGTGGTTCACCCTGCGCACCAGCATCGCAGTGGGGCCGAGCACGTCGGCGACCTCTTTGGGCATGACACGGGTACGGACGTCAATGAGCAACTCGGTGAAGATCCCGTCTCCGGGGGAGGTGATCCGCAGGACCGCGTCCCACCCCTGGCTTCCCTCATTAACCTTGGAGAACTCTTCGGGCTGGGCGATGACGTCCCATTCCCTTCCCAGCAGCTCGCGCAGCTTCTGGGTGCCCAGCTCCAAGATGCTGGCAGCCTCTGCGTTAGTCGTGACGTCGTCCACCCCCTGATCGTCGCACGGCAACTCCACGAGAACCAGAAAACTTGCCGATTCAAGAGACTTGCCCTTCAGTGGCAAGTTCGAAAAATCGGCAAGTTTTCCAGTTATATCAACTTGCCACAGCTCGGCAAGCAGCGAAAATCAGCAAGCCACAGCGGGCCTGGGACCTGCTCTATCAGTCGCCGAACCGCGCTACGGCCCACCGGGACAGGTCAAGGCGGACACGGTGGAGGTGTACAGGGTGGCGCCGCCGGCCGACGGCATCGCAGGCGAAATCCACCACCAGCCGCGGGTCGACGAGCGTGACGTCCAGGACGTCGCGGCTGTGACCTATACGCAAGTCAAAGCCGGTGACTGAGCAGGGAGAAGTTCACCGCCGTGCAGGCACGCCTTGGGCCGAACCGAGCCAGGGTGGTGAAGAAGAAGTTCCCAAGACCGGGATGATCAGACAATGACCGACCGCCGCCCGCTGGGCCCCGGAACCGACCGCGCCGTCACCGACACCGAGCTACCTCCGGCACCGCGTGCACAACTCGCCGCCGAACGCCTGCCCACTGCCCCGGCCGCCGCCCCGAAACCGCGTCCGGCAGCCGGGCGCCGCGCCCTGGGCGTCGGCTCCGCCGCCAAGGCGTGACCGCGGTCGTCGTGGGAAGGGCTCACCTTCCTCAACGGCGGTGCCGTGGCCGCTGCTGTTCTTGCCGGTCTGACCGCAGCCAGCGTCAGCGTCCCCGTACCCCTTCACTCATCGGGTGAGGTCCGGCCACAGACTTCATGAATCTTTTGGAGGAAGGCATCGTGGACCGGCTACCCGCAGGGCTTCAGGACGGGCAGCTGGTCCACGGGGTTTTCCGCCTCACCGGGGGATAATCAGATCGGTGAGCTGTCCCGCGGTGGGTATCCGCCCGCGGTTGACAACGACTGCGACGAAGATGGCCACGACCGGCAGCAGAGGGATGAGGGCCGCGTCGGGCAACCCAACGAAGGCTGCGCCGGTCATCACCAGGACGACCGTGAGCCCCACCACAAGCCCCCGCAAACGCTCTCTCGGTGCGGCCGGAGTCGCACCTGCAAGTTGGTCTGCGTCGAGAAGGTCATCGATACGGCCCTCGGCGTAGCGTTCGGCGATGGTCAGGAGCATTACGGTGAGGTCTTCCAGAGCGGGGCCCGGTTTGGAGTCCTGTCGTGCTTCCGCCCGTCGCAGCGCGCCCACCACCAGTGCGGCATGGGCCTTGAACTGCCGTTCGTTGTGTCGTCTGGCTCTAGCACGGCGCGTGCGGTGGGCCCTCCAGATGGCGCGCTCGACCGGCTGCACGGAAACACGCGGGATCTGGCAGTCCGGCTGGGTTTCCTCCCAGCGCCGCAGAACCGTGGCGCACTGGGCTGCGACCGTCAGCAGGGCAACGACCGGCCAACAGCGCCGGTCCTCGATGAGCGCACTCTCCCCGTCCGCGTGCCTGGTGAGGACCTCCAGGTCGTAGGCGGCAAGTGTCGTGCCTCTGCCAGAGCCGGTCAGGTTCACGCGCTTGATGAACCGCACCTCGGCGATCAGAATCAAGGCCACGAGCAAGAGCGCCGACACTCTGCTGATCATGGAAGAGTCCCAGGTGACAACCGACGTCGGCATGGCCACGAAGCTGCTGAGCAGCGTCTGCATCACACCGGGGTGCGGTCCGGGGTCCGCACTCCACCGCAGACTCTCCCAGTCGGCTATATCGTCGATGCGCGCCACGACGAACAGCAGCAGTACAAACCGGAGGATCTTGAACGGCCCGGCCAGAGGCCGGGCACGCCACCACCGCACGACATACCCAGGGGCCAATCCGTGGCCGCCGACCCGGTCTCGTATTCGTGGTGGCAGCAGCAGCATCTGCGTAAGAAGCGGAGCAGCTCGACGCACCCCCGAATCTGCACGCAGTCGCTCGAAGCGGTCCAGACATCCCAACCACCAGCGCTGAACCGGTCCTGGAATGGCGATGAGAAGGATCGCGATCCCAAGCACCAGCTCGCCGACCACGATGAGAGACCAGATCAACACGTCACCAGTCTCACCCGCCCCACCGACATTGCATCGTCGCCGGCAGTGGGCCAGCGCGTGGGCGGGATAGTGCCGCCCACGTATATGACAGCGAACCAGACACTTACCTCACCAGCCATGGCCGCGGACAGTAGAGCGAGGCGGTCTTCTGCCCAACTTGCCGGGTCAGTACCGCTGGCCTGACAGCAGGCCCGCATCCTCACCACCTGACCAGCGTCTTGCCGCGCACAAACAGCAGGTTCCATCCTGCTGTGTGGCTTCGCTCGCCCCGGACGAACGTCACCATGCTCAGCCGGCAGACTGCAAATAGACAACCAAGACGTGGTCGAACTCAACATACGCACGAAGCAGCTGTACGGATGAGCCAGGAAGCTGGGCCAGGAAGTTCCTGCTCCGGCTGCGTTGTCGCCGGGCACCTATGCCTCGTGGGTACACCTTCCCCAGGGCGGCCGGTGCCCGCGGCCGCCCCATCGTCAGCTTCGGGTGATTGCGGTGGTCAGTGGTGAGCGAGTTCTCTTGGGAGTCGGTCTGTGGTCATGAAGGCGCTGAGAGCGGACCCCCAAGGCACGGTGCTGGCGAATCCTTCAGCGAGGTGGGTGGCGGATCGGACAGGTTGCGGTAGGTGGCGGTCTCGGGTGAAGCCGAGCATGCGAGCCATGGCGCGCCAGATGCGGGCATCGGGGCTGCTGTGGCCGACGGCTGCATGGTGGGCGGCGAGAAGGTGTGCGGCGAGGGGGTCTCCGGCGCCGGCGGCGAAGCGCCACCAGTACAGGGCGCTTTCGCGTCGGTCGAGGGTGTAGAGGAGGCAGGCGAAGGTGCGAGCTCCGGTCTGGTCGTAGTCGGCGGCAAAAGCGGCGAGGGAGTCTATGTCGTTGGAGCGCAGCACGGTCTCGCAGAGTCTGCGGACGTGATCGATGACGGCGGTCGGGGTGGTGGCGGGGTCGGTGGTGAGAATGGGGGTGGGGCGGCGGCGTGGGCCGCGGCGGGTGCGGGGCCGGGAGTCAGTGGGCCGGTTGGGTACGGGGGCGCCAGCCGGTGGCGAGATCTGAGCCGGTGCCTCTACTGGCACGGGTGGTGAAGTTGGGTCGGTGGCTGCGCGCATGATCCGGGAGGGTCGGGCCGCTTCCTGGGCGATGCGGGCGGCAAGGCGGCGCAGGAAGTCGTCGGTGTCGTGGTGGTCGTATTGCTCGTGAAGGGCCTGCGCTTCGGCGCGCAGGAGATCTTCGAGCATCAGGTGTCCCCTTTCCCCGTGTCTGGGAGACCCATCAGGTGGTGGAGTTTCTTCAGGCCCAGATGGACGTTGGTTTTCGCCGCGCTGGGTGTGATGCCCAGGCGGGTGGCGATCTCGGTGAAGTCGAGTTCGGTGAGATAGCGCAGGCGGACGCAGTTGGCCTGGAGCGGGGCCCGCTGGTCCAGGTCGGCTAGGGCGCGATCCAGGCGGTCATGACCGCGCAGGAGCATTAGGTCATCGGCGGTCGGCACGTCGGCGTAGCTGAACTCTGAATGGCTGACTTCACGACCGGCGGTGCGGGCGCGGCGCCGGTAGAAGTCGGTGATCGCGTTGTCGAGTATGCGGTGGGCGAGCGCGATCGGGTTGGCGTGGGCAAGGATCCGCGGCCACTTGCGGTACATCACGACGGCGGCGTCCATGAGGGCTTCGTCGGCGTCGTGGGGATCGCGCAGGCGGGAGCCAGTGATGCGCAGGAAGTCGCCCTTATAGCGGGCGAAGAAAACCTCGAAGTCGTTGGGCAGGTCGACGGGCTCGATCAGCCCGAAGTCCCGCTCGTCGGGGTTGGTCACCGCTCCTCCTGTTCCTGCAGCGCGGCGGTGAGCCCCGGATCGAACGGCAGCCCCATGGGCTGTACGGCCGGCGCGGCAGGGTGTGCCGGTGCCGTAGGTGCGGAGAGACGCGCGTGATAGCGGTGTTCGTCTCGAGCCAGCGAGGCGGTGCGGACGATGCGCCTGACGGCGGCGTCGAGTCCGGCTGCGGTCATCCGGTAGGCGCCGACCAACGCCAGCGCGTACCAGGCCCAGTGAAGCCCCACAGACCCTCCTTCAACTCAACTCGTCCCCCAGGCTGCACAGTTGCCGTCCGGGGGGAGGACCGTGGCCCTCAACCCGTTCACCGTTGGGAAGGACGCTGGGAGTTAACTGTGCGGCACAAGTTCTCAGCGGAGCGTAGTCATCCGGTTGTGACGCAGGGTGTGACCTGCATATACGTAAAGAACTGTGATCAGAGTCACGTTTACCGATCAAACGTTCGCCACGGCTCGCCACCCCCAGCCACCCCGCGCACAACCAACCACCGCAAGGAAGCCCGCGGACAATCACCCCTGCGGGCAAGGCGCCAGCCAAGCTTCGGACACAAGCCCGCCCCGTCCGTCCCCGGAGCACTCACCGCCCTCGGATCCAGGAGGAAGACCGCACAAGGTTGTGCCCCCGGCGCCTTCCGTCACTGAACCGACGCCGACCGGGCCGACCGCATCTCTCGTCAAGACCAGCTGGGGAGGGCGTTGAGGACCAGGCCGACCAGGAGCACGGCGGACAGAGAGGTGCACAGCAGCGTCTGCTTGGAGTCGGCGACCGCGCCGGCCGAGCCGAATTCTCGGCCCGCCCTGCACTGAGTGGCAGACAGGAACAGCATGATCGCCAAGGACAAGGCGGCGATGACGAAACTGGGGATGGAGCGTTCAGCCTCTCCAATGCCGGTCAGTGCGTGGCTGACGATGTGGTGGCGATGCGAACACGGCTCGAGCTCATCTACGGATGCAGCATGATGGACGGCATGACGCTGCATCAGCGGAGCTGGAGGACACGTAGGCGCAGCTTTCGGGGCAAATCTGCTTCTCTCATCTTCCGCGTACAGGTAAGTACCAGCCAGGTGCAGCGACTGAGGCCACGACGTGGCTGAGCGCAAAGTACGGGAGTCGACTCCAGCACGGCGAAGCCTTCGCGACTTCGTCGGAGAAACAGTCTGGGCTGACCTGTTGAAGCATTCCTTTGAACGGCGGCACCCAGCGGGCAGCGTACTGCTACGGCAGGGCGAGCCCGGCACGCACGTGCTTGCTGTCATAGCAGGCGTAGCCAAGGTCATCCGGCAGGAACGCAACGGTGATCTGTCGCTGCTCGCTTTCCGCGGTCCTGGAGAACTGTTGGGTGAGGTGGCCGTGCTGGATGACGGGGTCCGCTCGGCGAGCGTCGAGTCCATCTCCCAATGTGTTGTGGGGGTCATGGGCAAGGCGGAGTTCCTGACCTTCGTCAACGGGCACGGTCTGTTCCCCGTGCTCGTCAGGTATGCCCTCACTCGGTTGCGGGAATCGGACGAGGCACGCGGCGGTGGCGACGTCCGCATCCGGCTGGCCGCCACCTTGGTACACCTGATCGACATCTCGGGGCATCCTCATTTCGCGCATAGCGCCAGCGGCCCTGTAGAACTTGCGCTGACCCGTCACGAGCTGGCCCAGCACCTGGGGACGTCCCGGAACACCATCACCGCCGCCTTGAACGACCTTGCGTCTTGTGGTGTACGCGCGGGACGGAGACGGATCCTCATCGATGACTTGCCGGCTCTGCGCCTCATCGTGAGCCGGGAAGCGTAGGAGAACAGTCGCTGGCGAATGTGGCGGCCGTCACGCCGTTTCTGCACTCCTCGAGCACACGGTCACCCTTCTTCCCGGCAGGCTCAAGGTCGTCCACGACGTACGAAGGCCTACGCAAGGAGCTCCGATGCCGCATACCGATCAGCCCTACACGCACAGTCGTCCTCTTCCTCCCTACCGGGGGATCCTGGCCGTCGACGCCAAGGACTTCACCGGGTATCCGGCCGTGCAACACGGGTCGATCAGCCGGGCCATCCCCCAGCTTTTGGAGATGTCGTTCGAGCGCGCCGGGATCTCGGAGGTGTGGAAGGACCGGCGGTTCCCCGACTCCACGGGCGACGGTTACGTATTCGGGTTCGATCCGGTGGTCATGCCGTTCGTCGTTCATCCTTGGCTGGCCGCTCTCCAGGACGTGCTGACGGAGTTCAACATGCACTCGGCGGGAGTAGTGCGTATCCGCTTACGCGCCAGCCTCAACATCGGACCGTTGCCCGATACGGGCGACGAGTTCGATGGCAACGGCACACCGCGCAACGACACCCACCGGCTGTTGGACTCCCGCCCCGTCAAAGCCGTATTGGCGGCCTCAAGCGCCAACGTCACGCAGGTCGCGGCGATTCTTTCGGAACGGTGTTACCAGGACGTGGTAGCGAGCGGGTACACAGGCCGTCATCCGGACCACTTCATCGAGGTGCCGGCGACTGTCGAAGGCAAACCGTTCGCCCAGCGGGCCTGGCTGTACGTGCCCGTGCCATCCGGCAATCTGTACGACCGTCGTGTCCTCGGCGACCAGGTCATCGACGACCAGGAGAAGCGTCAGCCGGACGGCGGCTCCCGGCAGCACCTGGCCGGCCAGGGAGCAGCCGCGACATCCCGGTCGGTGGTCAGGGCTGACCGCAGCAACGTCAACAGCGGGACGGTGTATGGCGGTCAGAGCGTCAGCAACATCGACGTGGGCCGTGATCACATTGGCGGTGACTACGTCCGGGGCAACAAGGCGGACACGGTCCACGGCAATCAGGGCGACACCATCCACGGCGACAAGTACGAGGGCAACCGGTGAGCGCGGCCGCCGACGAGCCGTCCCCGCCCGGTCAGCGATCTGCGCTCGCCTCCTCCGGGGGTAGCCATGGATTGCCGATGGCCGGCGCCGAAGCCGCGGACGTCTCAGAGCCGGATGGCATCCGCCCGGCGGGTGTTGAGCTGGATCCCGCGCATGACGAGGAATCCAGCGCCGAGACGTTCGACGACGGATTCGACGACGAACTTTTCGGCGCTCCGGGCATAGACGGCCTGAGGTACACGTACAACAAGATTTATGTGTCCAACAGCACCGTCAACACCGGCTCCGTCCAAGGCGGTCAGCGCGTGGACAACGGCGCGGGTCTGGCCAGGGCCGGAAACAGTGTCCCGCGGGTTGTAGCCCACGAGGGCCCTATTTCGGCGACGGAAATCCTGGACGCGGTGACCGGGTTCGCCGAGCCGGAGTGGTTCTCCGCAGCCCTGGCGGAACTCGACAGCCGTGTGCTGTTCCTGTCCGGCGAACCGGGAACCGGCCGTCGGACCGCCGCGCTGAACCTGCTGCACCGCCACGCGGGAGGAAGCATGAACCTGCGGGCAGTCGACAGCGACGAGGACCTTGCTGCCTGGCACCCCACCGACACCGCCACCCGCGGTTATCTGGTGGACGGACTGTTCCCGGCCCGCCCACTGCAGCCTGGGGCGGTCGGTAACCTGCGGCGCCTGCTGAACGACGTCGGCGCACGCATGGTGATCGTGCTGCCCGACGATCCGGTCATCGTACGGAGCCTGGCGCGCGCCCTTCACGTCACGCCCGTGCGGTGCTCTCCGCCTCCTCCGCGGGCGGTGTTCGAGACACGGCTCGAGGCCGAGGTACCGAGCCAGACGGAACGGGCCCAACTTCTCGCGAACCTGGAGCCCGGCCTGCTGGACGAACTGCTCGCGGGTCGGCTGATGCCTGCTCAGGTCCGCGAACTGGTGGACGCGGTCGTCAGCACTGGCGACGGGGGCATGACGTCAGGCGACATCCGCAACCGTCTGAGCTACCTCGTGGAGGAAGAGGTACCCGACCTTCTGAGAAGCCTTCGCAATGACCCCGACGGTCTTGCCTTCCTCTTAGCAACTTGCGTGTTCGAGGGACTCGACCACCGCATCGTGCGCGAACAGGCGGAACGCCTCATCGATCTGGCCGACGGCCAACTGCACTCCGTCCTTCTGGAGAGCACCGGGAACCGGCCTGGCACCGGTGTAATCACGGGTGGGGGAGCCAGGCAGCCGGGAGCACTGGAGTCGTCCGGCGAGCCCGAAAACCCACAGAAATCGCTGCTCAATCCACGCTTCATCTTCCGGCGCTCGCTGGCGGACCTGCTGCACACGGTAGGCGCGGAGTACGGGCTCAAGGAGTATCACTCGGCGCACGGCTACACCTACGTGGTAGAGCCGGTGAGATTCACCCGTCATCGGCAGGGGGAGGCTGTGTTGCGGCATGTATGGCGGGAGTACGGCCGGCTTTCCGGACTCCTGACGAGTTGGATGGGTGAGGTCAACGGCGAGAGCGACCTGACGCAGCCGGTCGGCCGGATCATGGGCATGGCAGCCCGGTGGGGTGGTGGACGCAGGGCTCTTTTGCACATCCGTGAACTGGCCGAGTCCGACCGGGCCACCGGCAGGGCCGTCGCCGCGTACGCGCTGGGCATGGCCGCCGAGGATCCCGTTCTCGCAAGCGAGGTCAAGCACCGCCTCTTCCAGTGGAGCGTCCGGTCGAGCTGGCAGGTCCGCTGGACGGTCGCGCGGGCATGCGGGACGGACTTCGGTGCGGCCCGGCCGGACCAGGCAATGCGGCTGCTGCGCAACGCCTATCGAGGCCAGGGGAGCCGGCAAGAGGTGGCGGTCGGAAAGGCGGTCCGCCATGCCCTGGTGAACCTTTTCTCGACAGGCAACCAGCCGACGGTCTTCCGGCACCTCACCACATGGACCGACACGAAGAGCAGCGGGGTCGCACGCCTTTCGCTGGAAATTTTCCCCCACCTGCTGGTCTCGGACACCTGGTGCCAGAAACAACTCCTCGCCGATGACGAGTTCGCCGGCCCCATCGTGGACCTGACCCGCCGGGTCATCAACGACGACGAACTGTCCGACCCGATGTGCCAGGCCCTGGTCCTATGGTGTCGAGCGGCCACCGGAGACGACCGGCACAACACAGCCGTCGAAACCCTTCTGACGGCGCTCGCCCAGGACATGCGCCATGGTGTCCTGCGCCTTTTCGTCATGATCGACCGGGACGGAGATCCCGCCATCACCGGACGGCACATCGCTCGCCAGGCTCTGGACGCATGGCGCAACGGCGAGCCGCCGGCCTCATTCCCAGGGCATGCAGACCACCCCACGCAACCGCACGGGAGGACACCGTGACCACCGAAAGAAACCGCCCCGTCTGCACCCGGGCCACCCACGCCCCCTGGCGGGAGATTCTCCGGCAGCGCTGGTCCGGACGCCGGGACCGGGCCCTGGTCCTCGTGGCCGCAAACGGCGTTC
The DNA here is from genome assembly GCF_043084105.1 of Streptomyces sp. NPDC014676. Classification (NCBI taxonomy): domain Bacteria; kingdom Bacillati; phylum Actinomycetota; class Actinomycetes; order Kitasatosporales; family Streptomycetaceae; genus Streptomyces; species Streptomyces sp. NPDC014676. The sequence goes on from NZ_JBIBZI010000022.1 coordinate 23,838, forward strand.
ATCACGTCCTGAGTTCTAGCGAGCACAGCGCGGAGACAACGGACGATGCCTTGGCACCGAGTCTGTTCGGCCGGTACAAGAGGGCCTTCCGCGTCGATCTGACAGAGAGGCCGGCGACCCAGGCCATCAGCCTGGCGGCTCCGTACGGAACCGAGTCGATGAACCTGCGTCTGCTGTGGTGGGTACACGATCCGGTGCAAGTCGTACGGACCCGAACAGCGGACAGTTGGGACGCCGTACGCAGAGACCTCACACAGCGCCTGCACCACTTGGAGGACACCTACGAGGCCGACGGCCAAGGGCTCAGCGCCTCCGTGCTGATGCACCATCTGGCAGAGCCGTACGTCCTCGACGAAGCCGGCCTCACCTACCGCGTCACGGACATCCAGGCCCGGGACACGGAAGGCGAACTGCGACTGGGCCGGGCGAGTACCACCGAAGCACCCTTCGCCTGGAACCACGAACGCCGCGAGGAGTATCAGTTCTGCCTTCAGGCCGTACGCAGCGGGCCGGTCTCTCTCGCTGCGTTGTGGCTTCTCAGGCACCCAGACCAAGTCAGCCAGGTACTGGACTGGTCCGTCCGTAATCAGAACCTGATCCGGCAGGAGACTACCTGGCAGGACGAGATGGCCGGACTGCTGGGCAAGCTCTCCGACGAGGAGCGTCAGGAACTGTCCGAACTGTTGCGTGACCGTCTCCACTCGCTCGGACGGCGCGTTCCCAAACAACAGGACGCATGGGCCTACAACGGTGGGGCGGCAAACGGGAGGGTGCTGTGACGGGTACCGCCGCACGCTCTCTGTCACACCACCATCGGCAACTGCACCGGACGCGCCGACGGAGCGCCATGAACAACCCGCGCGCCAGCGGTCCGGAAACCGTAGCGGCGATGGAGCGTTTCATGGTGGCGAACCGGGCGGAAATCGGACGGGCAGACACAAAGGCGGCCGTCCTGCTCGGGGTGACGGGAGCCGTCCTCGGCGCCTTCATCGGTGTCTCCCCAAGCCCGGAAATCCTGCGATGGAGCGCGGTCGTCACCTCGCTCCTGGCCGTCCTGTGCTTCGTGTGCGCCATCATGCCGCGCCACCGGACCGGCAGACGGCACGATGTCGCTGGCCCCGGATACTTCGGACACATCACGGCGGAGATGAACGCCCAGAGGCTGAGCCGCGCATTCGAGCGTGCCTCACGCGACCCTGCCGGGCCGCTGCTCACCTCTCTGATGGTCACCAGCGACATCATCCGCAAGAAGTACCGCTGGGTGGAACGGGGCACCCTCATCCTGGTCGCGGCGCTCCCACAGTTTGCAGCCGCGCTGTATACCGCGTGACACACACCGCACGCCCGCTAAATACTGAAACCTCCCATACAGGCCGCTCTGATTGAGATCAGGGCCGCCTGCCATGCAGTGCAGCACGAGATTGACCGCCACACCACCTGATGTGGATGAGCCGCGAGTAGATGTTCGTGGACCTGCTCGCGGCTCATGTCCAAGTTCCTGCGGAACAATAATTTGCCCCCCATGCGCTACAGGTGGCAGTGGCAGGCAGCCTGTCAGCACTGAGAGCGGGACCTTCAGTGCCACAACAACGCGTAGCCCCTCTGGAACGGGTGCCTGTTGTGAACTCCAAAGAGGCGGGCCGAGAGCAAGCCCTGCCCGTCACACTGAGGTTCTCCCTGCGCCAGGCTGTTGCGGGAGCATCGCGCGTGAGTTGTTACCGCGTCGGTTGAAGCAATTCAGACATGACCTAGTAATGTTCGGTCTCATGAGCATCCCTAGCCCTCGGGGGGAACGAGAGAAGCTAATCACCGCTCTCACCCCTAAGCTGCGCAGGCACCTGAAGATCCGTGCGTTCGAGCACGGCATGGACATCCAGGACGCGGCGGAACACGCCATCAAGGCCTGGTACGAGAACGATGGTGCGCCGGAAGTGGATACGGACGGCGCGAAGACATGGGGGACGTTCCTTCCCGTTGGCGAGCCCGACAAGTTCAAGTCGGTGTGCACCGAGCGGGGGGTGACCTACGTGCAGGGCTTGGCACAAGCGCTGACCCTGTGGCTCGACAACCACCCCTCCCCCAACGCGCCGTTGGTGAAGCAACCGGTGGTGCGGGTGATAGTGGCCAACCAGAAGGGCGGCGTCGGAAAGACCTTCCTCTCCTCCGGTATCGCACAGGCACTGGCGGAGGCCGGCCACCGTGTCCTGCTGGTGGACTACGACCCCCAGGGCCACCTGACGGCAGAACTCGGCTTCGAAGAACTCATGTATGAGGACGGAGTCGAGACGCTGATGATGCACATGGACGGCAGCGCCAAGGGCGACATACACGATCTGCTGGTGGCGCTGGATGAAGACGTCTTCGGCGACCGGCTGCACCTGCTGCCCGCCAGTGACGACGCGTTCCTGCGGGACGTGGCCCTGTCGAAGGTGAGCTTCAGCGAGGCCGCGCTGGAGCGGGCCCTGGAACCTCTCGAGGACGACTACGACGTCATCATCATCGACGGCCCTCCCAGCCTGGGCTTGAACATGGACACCGCCCTGTACTACGTGCGCCGACGGGAGGGCGAGCTTGAGGACCGGTCCGGCGTCATCACTCCGGTGTGGGCGAACCGGGCCTCCCACCGTGCTGTACGCCTGCTGAAGGCGCAGAAGGATGACTTGTGCAAGAAGGGCCGGATCCAGGTCGACTACCTGGGCTTGATCATCAACGCGTACGACAGCCGCCGGGGCAAGCTCGTCCAGGAGAACAAGGACGAGTGGGAGAAGAGCAGTTCGCCACCGGTGCTGGCCGTGATCGGCGATCTGAAAGAAGGCCGGGAAGCCGCAGACGGTGAGATCCCGCTGCTGGTCTACGCCCCGAACAGTGAACACGCGCAAGTCATGCGCGACCTGGCGAAGGAGCTTGCCGTATGACACCGCGCAAGGAGCGCATCACCCGCGGATTCAGTGTTGACGACAGTGCGGGATCCTCGCCGTCGCCACGACGGGTCCGTACCCGCCAACAGATCATGAACGGTGAAGGTCGCCGGCCTCCAGCCGCTGTCGCGTTGGCGATGCTGGCGCACAACCCGTTCAACCCCCGCGAAGAGCTCACCGAGATCGAAGAGACCGCGGAGTCGCTACGGGCCAAGGGCCAGATCCAGCCCCTCACCGTTGTCCGTCGCTCGGCCTTCCTCAGTGCTCACCCGGGGCAGGAAGAGGCGCTTGGGGAGGCCGAATACGTCGTCATCGACGGGAACCGGCGCCTGGCCGCCGCCACGCTGGCTGGCCTTGAAGAACTTCGGATCGATGTCAACGACGACCTCGCCGCAAGTGCTGCGGACATCGTGGAATCCGCGTTGATCGCCAACATCCACCGAGTTGATCTTCCTCCCATGGATCAGGCGAAGGCTATCCAGGACCTTGTGGGAATCCATGGCTCGCAGGGAGCCGTGGCTCGGAGGCTGGGGAAGACACCAGCATGGGTCTCCCAGCGCCTGGCGCTCCTGGAGCTCACTCCGAGCCTTCAGGAGAAGGTCGAGAGCGGCGAGCTGAAGGTGGAGCCGGCCCGCCGGATCGGCCGTATGCCCAAGGAACAACAGGCGGAGGCCGCGCAGCAGGCTATTAACGCCGTTAAGCCCCCGCGGCAGCGTCGCCCCAAGCCGGAGGAAACCGCTGCGGTCGGCCCGGCGTCTGCCCCCACCGTTAACGCCGTTAATACCTCGCCGTCTGAGGCGGAACGTACCGAGGCTGCGCCGTCGACCGTTAACGCCGTTAATACCCCGGCAGCTGACATGGAGGCATCCACCGGAGGATCGGAGGCGGGTACTGACCAGCCGAGGAAGCTTCCCTACGACGATCCGATCTACGTCGTCCAGCACCTACACGTAAAGATGACGCCTGCCGACTTCACTCAGGGGGCGCGGGCTTGGTTGACGATTCTTCGCACGCAGCACCCTGAGGAGTACCGCGCTCTGCTGCTTGAACTCTCCGAGGATCAGCAGCTGGCTTGACCCTTGGCGGTCAGGAACCCTCGCCGCCAAGAACACAATTGAGAAGGGCCCTGGTCACCGGTAACGCGGTGACCAGGGCCCTTCTCAGCGGATGGCGGCAGTCGGGCAGCTTGTGGAACGGACGCTGCCTCGGGGGACCGGGAAGCCGCAGTCATCCAGTAAATGGCTGCGCCGTAGGAAGTGGATACGGCTACCGTTCGGCCATGACACAGAGCAGACGGCGTGAGACGAAGAAGGGGCGGAAGAGGTCAGGTGCGACAGGATCGCGCGACCCCCGCAAGCAGCGTACGCGCAGCCCGAAGACGTCTTTGAAGCCACTGCTGAGTCTCTTCCATGAGATAGCAGTGACGGCAGAGCGGACTCTCTTGACCACGCCCCATGCCGAAGATCCGGTGGTGCGGTTCGACGTCGAAATTCTGATGCGTGGTGCGAACAGCGTGAAGGCTGTTCGGGCCCTGCTGGAGAAGGGTTTCTGGGAGCACGCCGTCGGCATCGTTCGCCAGCTATTCGAGTTGCTGGTGAACATGGAGTACTTGGCTAAGCAGGAAAGCCGCGAGGGAGCGACGCTCCTCTTCTCCCGTTACGGCATGCTCCAGATGATCCTCGCGCAGCTTCGACGGATGACGTACGAAGAGGAGAAGGGCCGCCCGGTTGACACCCAGCTCCGTGCTGAGCTGGAGTCGCTATTGCAGTCCGACTTCACCGACTTCCGAGCGAAGTCGAAGGAGGGCCCGGTGAAATGGGTGTCAAGTTGGTGCCGACGGACAACATTCGAACTTGCTGAAGCGTCGCCGGATCCGATGCGTACGCATCACTACAACATCTTGTACCGGGTGTGGTCTGAAGAGGCTCACGCGGCACCCGGCGCCTTGATTGTCAACATGTTCCGTCAGTCTGAAGAGGGGTGGTTGGAGCAGGCAGTCGCGGAGAACGAGAAGCACAGCCGAGACGCTGGTGCTTTCACGGTGATGTTCTTCCTGGCCTTGTGGCTGACCCTGCCGAATGTGGATAGACCCATCGAGCAGATCCACAGCTGGCTGCAGCAGCTGAGCTCGATGCATGGAGGACCTGTGCTACCGCCTCCCCCTCTTGGGCTGGGGTAGCTGATCCCTCACCGCTGCTCAGTCTGCGACTGATCCCGGGAAGGGTCATCTACCGAGGCGCTCAATGAACGACCCGGCTTTCCGGCCTCGGTCAGCGGGCCAGCCTCCAGGACGATGTCGCGGAATATGGAGCCCAGTCCGCTCCGTTCCGGGTCCTTCCAGTCACGACATCCCAGGAGCGGCATCGTGTACTGGAATCCGTCCAGCCCGTCCGTCAAGGACAGAAAGCGCCGGTACTCCGGGTCCAGCGGCTGGCCGGCCAGGGCTTCCCGTTCCCTGACCTGTGCGGGGGTCGCCGGAGGCCTGAGCCCGGGCATTTCGTCCGGGCTCAAGGGCGAAGAGGCGAGGTACTCGCGCGTCCTGGCGCGCATCAGTTCGCTGATGAGCATCCACATCTCCACGAATTCCTCCACCCTGGACAGCGACGGCTGACCACTCAGGACCCGTAGCCGCCCACGCAACAGCAACCCCATGATCCAAACGAAAGGCCCTAGCCGTACAGCTGCCTTAGGCGCTGGGAAACAGCGGCAAGATGAGAGAAAGCTTCACAGGCATCGCTGATCTCAAGCCTCATCTGGACTCTGGGATCAAGCGCATCCAGGTGTCCCTTGACCCGCCCTGACCACTGGTGCGGCACCCATTCGATACTCGCTTGCACAGCGCGGGGGCGCAGATCGCTGTCGATGAACTCCCACTGCGCTCGGAAATCACGCACCCAAGCAACCTGCTCCCGTCGGCCATCTTCGCCAGAAAGCCGGTTCCCCGCGGCATCGCGCGGATCGTACAAGTCCGCGAACATATCGATCAACGGACGAGTGTCTTGACCCCGCTGGTGGGCCTGAGCGAGACCCTGTTGAATACCTGAGCAGCGCTGTTGGAGTTCGTCCAAGCTCTGCACCCTGCATCTGCGAAGCAGAAGGGCTTCCAGCTCCTGCACTTCAGGGCGGACGACCATGCGGACACGTCGCTGTTCCCTCGCCTGCGCTTGTGCTTCGCCGAGTGAGCTGATGAGCAGGAGAGCGGTGGGTACACCGAAGAGAAGGCTCGTGAGACTGGAGAAGAGGTTCGTGAGGAACGCCTGGTCCTCCCACCATCCTCGGCTGTCGCCATAGACGCCTGCCGCAAAAAGGACCACAGCCGTCGGCAGGCAGGTATACACAGTCCACCGGACAGCGGATGCCGTTTCATGCCACCACCGCCGCAGACTGCCGCGTTGAGTAACCACCCATCCCCCCGCAACGTCCGTCCTACCTAGCCCGCCTGGGGATCATCCCAGAACCTGGTGCACGCCAGTGCGGGACTTAGCGGCCGAGGCTACGCCCGGTGTCATGGTTATTGGCATAAGGCCCCATCGAACCCTCCCCCTTTACTCCTCGCCGACCGAGGGCTGACGGTCGAGGAACTCGACGAACGCCTTCAACTGTCTCGGGTCCATGTACCCCTGGCGTCCGTGCATGGCCCATTCTTCCAGCCAGTCGAGCCAGCTCGCGGGCCGCAGCTCGGCCACGACAACCCGGCCCCGGGTGAAGGTCATACGCTCGCCATCCGCGTGCACGTACCGGGTGTACGGGCCGTGCTGCTCCGAGCCCGGCGGGCGCGTTCCTCGGCCGCGTCCGGAGCTGGTATCGGCGCCCTGTCCGCGCGCTGTGCGAAGTGCTCCAGCTCGGCCAGCTCGGCTGCTGGAAGAAGCACGCTCACCCGCTGGCCTCCGCAGTGATGGTCACGCGCTCGCCAGCCACCTCCACCAGGGCGATCACATGCCCGAAGTCCTCGATCAAGCCTGCCATTTCAACGCTGCTCATGCGCTTGGACGCTATCGGCCGCGCTCTCGCCAACGGAACCGGGGACGGCCTGGCGGAAGTCAGGGCTCCGAAGATAGGAAGCTTATCCGGAGCCCACACGACGGCACCCGACCCGCAGCCGTCACGCGGACACCGCGGGCGCAACCAGCTCGCGCCGGTAACAGTCCTGACCAGGTATGGGAATACCTACGTTACGGCTCCGGGCGGAACGGCGTGGGCTGCGCCTGTGGCCGGTCGGCCGCGTGCTCGTCCTGTCCTTCACCACGGCGGTGCTGGTGGCCGCCGCGGTGTTCTACACCGGGTGGGACCTGCTCGGCGCCCGAGGGCTCAAGCTCGAGCACCGCGTCGACTCCAAGACGCTGTTCGACCTGGTGAAGCTGTCCTTCGGCGTGGTCGCCGGGGCCGGCGCCCTGGTCGCCCTGGTCGTCGCCTACCGGCGCCAGCGCGTCGACGAGGACGGCGCTCTGCGCGAGGCCACCCGCCTGCACACCGAGCGCTTCACCACTGCCGTCTCCCAGCTCGGCGAAGAGTCCGCGGCCGTCCGCCTCGGCGGCGTGCACGCCCTGGCTGGCCTCGCCGACGACGCTCCCACTCGTGCCCTGCGGCAGACCTGCATCGACGTGCTGTGCTCCTACCTCCGCCTGCCCTACACCGCCGAGGCCGACCTGCCGGCGGGCGACGCGGGAGCCCGGCACGCCTACCTGGCCCTGCGGGAAGTACGGCACACCGTGGTCCGACTTCTCCGCAACCACCTCCGCCTCGCCCCTGAGCACCCGCACTCCTGGCAGGGCCACGACCTCGACCTCACCAACGTCACCTTTGACGGCGGAGACTTTTCCGGGGCGGTCTTCGTCGGCGGCACCGTCAGTTTCGGTGGGGCAACGTTCGCCGACGGCACCCTCAGCTTCAACAAAGCGGTCTTCGCTGGCGGCACGGCCAGCTTCGATAGAGCAACATTCGCTGGCGGCACCGTCAGTTTCGGTGGGGCAACGTTCGCCGACGGCACCGTCAGCTTCAACTGGGCGGAGTTCGCTGGCGGCACGGCCAGCTTCGATAGAGCAACCTTCGCCAGCGGCACCGTCAGCTTCAACTGGGCGGAGTTCGCTGGCGGCACAGTCCTCTTCTCCGCGGCGGAGTTCTCCGGCAGCACCGTCGACTTCCGCAAAGCAGTCTTCGCCGACGGCATGGTCAACTTCGGTGGGGCAACATTCGCTGGCGGCACGGTCGACTTCAGCGGGGCGGCCTTCTGCGGCAGCACCGTCAGCTTCGTCACGGCGGAGTTCTCCGGCGGCACCGTCGATTTCGGCAGCTGGGCGATCAACCAGTTCATCGCCTTCAGGACGGACTTCTCCGGCGGCACGGTCGACTTCAGCGGAGCGGAGTTCGCTGGCGGCACGGTCAACTTTGATGGGGCAACGTTCTCCGGCGGCACGGTCGACTTCAGCGGCGCTGACGGTACAGCACCGTCTGGCCTGATTCCCCCAACCGGATCGCCCCTGCCAACTGGCCTGCTCCTACCTTCGGCCTGGCCCATCTGACGCTGTTACTGGCGTAACTGTGATGGAGGCTTGGACCGCTGCAAGGATGCGTGAGCCAACCAAGAACGCAAAAAGCCCTGGAGACGAAGGGATCTCGTCTCCAGGGCCTTGAGGTCGCGGCGCTAAGGGTGCGGTGCACTAAGAAAACGGTGCAATGCGGTCAATACCGTGCTGAGCAATCACATCGGCCCAGTCGGGTTCGAGTCGCGCGGTCAGACGTCGGCGTAGCTGGGTGCGCTGGTGGGCTGTGGTGGCTGCCCAGATGCCGACGCGAGAGTCGGCGGGGTGGGTGAGCGCCTATTTTAGGCAGGCTTCCCCGATCGGGCAGTCGGCGCAAACCCGTCGGGCCTGGGTGATGTCTGTCCGTGCGGTCGGCTTCGTCGTCTCTTTATGGGAGAAGTGGCCGGGCTGGCGGCGGCAGGCGGTCGGAGGGGTGGTGAACGGGAGGGCGGACAAGACAGTGATGGGGTCTCTGACCAGACTCTTATGAAGTCACGTCCCCCGGTTCGGCGGATGTTCGTGAGCGTCCCCCGGCCGGGGCCGACAGATCCTGTTGAGGACCCTGAGTCAGTCAGGCGTTGGGTCAGACCCCGCCGAGGAACGCTCACGAACATCCTCACTGTCAGGCGTGGTCATCGTCGTGCTTGCTCTTGGGCTGTACGTCGGAGGCGAAGCGACCGAGTCGTGCCTCGGCCGGGTGGGTGGCGATCCATGCTTCGGCGCACGTTTTGTGCGCAGGCTCGCCGTGATGGGAGCGCATTGGTGTGGGCTGTTCGCACAGCACGCAGGGCAGATCGCGGAAGCAGTCGAAGTGCCGGACGTCCCGCCAGTCCAGGGATGACCGGCGGTGGGAATGAGGCCCGGTTCCCACAGCGGTTTCCTGCGAGGGCGGCCCATGCTGCGTGTGCACGCTTGTACCGGCTGCGGGTTCATCCGGCGGGCAGGTGGGTGCCGGGGCGGCCGGCGCGGCGGCCGTTAACGGTGTCGGCGTAGGCGTCGGCGCGGGTGGCCAGGTAGGGGAACTCCACTTCGCCCGTCTTGACCTTGTACATGGCCCTGTCCGCGCCGCGAAGAAGGCGGGCCGTGTCTTCGCCGGGCAGGTCGGCGGCGCGGGCGATGCCCATGGACACGGTCATCTGTAGCGTGTGCGCGTCGTGGGTGAAGGGCTGGTGCAGTTGCTCGCGCAGGGCGGTGATGTCGGCGAGTGCAGATTGGGCGGGCAGGACAGCGGCGACGGCGAATTCGTCGCCACCGAGGCGGGCCGCCAGTGCTTGGCGCCTGGAAGTCCAACGGGCCAGGCGCCGGCCCATTACAGCGATGACAGCATCGCCCGCGTCGTGGCCGTATGTGTCGTTGACGGCCTTGAAGCCGTTGCCGTCCAGCAGCATCACATGGACCGCGGCGCGGCGGTCGAGGAGCCGGTCGCCGTAGACGGTCAGTTCCTCGCGGCCGGGCAGGCCGGAGAGCGGGTCGCGGCGGGCCGCGTGCAGCTGGCGGCGGACGCGGACGTCGTCGGCGAGGATGGCCAGGGCGAGGGGGACGGCGGCCGCGGTGATGACGAGGGTGCGGGACGGCTGCCGTAAGAGGGCTTTGGCGAGCATGATGGGATTTCCGTTCTCGCCCGTACGGGCGGAATGAGGGAGGCGCACCCCGGGGCTTGCCGGCACGTGGGGTGCGCCTCTTGCCGTGTGATGGTCTGCGGTCGGCCGTGGTCGGCCGCAGGCTGGAAAGACTTCCGTTCCGGAACTGACGGAGACGGAAGTAGCCGGGGCGGCTGCGGCCGTCCCGGGGTCTGGCTAGAGCGGGGTGCTGATCGCGGCCAGGGCGAGGAGCGCGAGGGCGGCGAGGGTGCAGTCCACGGCGCGCCGCAGCTTCGTGAACTTGGCGGCCGCGATGCCGGAGAGGATCCGGATGCGGGCGGCGCGGGTGTCGCTGGTCATGCTGGCGTGGATCTCGGTCTCTGCCAGTTGTGCCCAGTAGGGGAATGAGGCGTGGTCCTGGCCGCCCAGGCGGGGGCGGACGACGAGCAGCAGCAGGACCGTGGCGCATCCGATCGCCGTGGCGGCCAGGGTTTTGAGCACGCGGGCGGGAGTCGGCAGGTTCATATCGGCGAGGGTGGCCAGACCGGCTAAGGCCGCGCCGTTGAACGCCAGGAGCAGGCTTGCCTTGCCGTCTGTGCGGCCGATTTCGGTGGCGCCCGCGGCGCAGGCAGCGTCCAGGTTCCTGTCGGTGTGGGAGGTGAGGGCTGTGGTCACTTGGTGCTCACTCCTACGCAGGGTCGATAGTCGGGGAGAGGTTGGGACGCTGGCAGAAATAGCAGGTGTCGTAGGTTCCGGGATTGGGTTCACCGCACTGGCACTTCCAGAGCCGTCCGGCCTGCTGGTCTTCAGCCAGCTGCCGCAAATAGGTGCCTGGGGTGTCGGGATTTTCATCGAGGGCCATCTGATCTCCTTCGGTGGGATTGATGCCGCCGGTCGTGGTGCGGTGGCGCTCAGTGGCCGCGCGTCCGGCGGCGGTGTACGCGGCCTCGGTCTGCTCCGTGAGCAGCACGTCGACCTGGGTGGTGTCGCCATACCGGCCCCGCCGTCGCGCGTCTGGAGCGCTGCGGCGGGGCCATACGAGGAGCGTCCGGTCAGGCCGCGAGAGCGTGGGCGGGCGGGGCGATGTAGGTGGCAGGGTCCGCGGGCGTCCCGTCGTGGCACTCCAGGCACGATCCGAGGGTGCGCAGTGGGAGGACGTGGTGATAGCGGCGCCGGCACTTCGGGCACGTGGTCCGTGCCGCCATTGCCTTGTCGAGCGCGGCTTCCTTGGCGAGGGTCATCGGCCGGACCGGTAGTGCGAGATCGCGGCGGTACAGGTAGGCGGGCCGGGTGCAGGTGCGGTGGGGGCGGGTCGCGCACGCCTTGCACCGCAGGATTGCCACGGGTTCCTGCCCGCCCGGACGGAGTCCGTCCGCGCGCAGCTGGCGGCGCGTGGCCAGCAGCTCGGCCGGTGCGGTCCTCCAGTCGTATTCGGGTAACCCGTGCGTGGTGCGGGGGTGTGTCTGGCGTCGTTTCCGAGCGCGGCGGGTGGTCATCGCGTCTTCCAGGAGCGGGGCAGGCGACGGGGGCGGTGAGGGTAGCGGGGGCCGGGCACGGCGGGGCGGGGCCGGCCGATCCGGCGGCGCGGGCGGGGGGATGAGCACGAGTGATCTCCTCCAGTCGTCGGTGGGCAGCGCTGCGCCCCGTCGACGTGGTGCTGGTGTCGGCGGGGCGCGGCAGGTGGTGCGTTCGGCCGGGCGGCCTGTCCCGTCCTCGCCCGTCTCCCGGGGATACGGGGCGGGCGAGGGCCGGACAGGGCGACGGGGCAGCGCTGAAGCGTGCCGGAATCGGTGGAGCGTTGACGTGGGTTTCCGGGCATGCTGGCCGGCAGGGGCGAGGCAGTGGGGAGGGTGTTCGTGGAGTTCGTCTTCGTGTGCGGCTGGTGCGGTACCGAGTGCATGGTGTGGGGCGAGCCCGTCGTCTCGTGGTGGACGCAGAAGTACCGGGTGCCGGACGAGTTCGAGTGCTGGAACTGCGGTGGGGAGAGCACGAGCCCGCCTCCGCCCTGGACGCCGGCCGACTGACCGTCGTAGCCGGAGCGGGGCTTACAGACCGCGGGCGTCGGCGAGGCTGGCAGCTTGGTCGAGCATGCGCAGCGGGATCCGGCCTGTGCCGTGGGCGTCGTTGAAGGCGGGCACGGAGTCGATGTGGTCCCCGAAGCGGCGCCGAATCGCGTCCAGTACGACGGACGCGGCATCGGCTTCCAGGCCGCGGTTGCCGCCGGCCTCCGCGCGGATCGCTCCGATCATGCAGACCGCGCCGTCCTCGTCGACCGCGGCGCCCGCGCACCAACCGCGGGTCTCCATCCGGTGCCGGGCGCGCTCGAGGAGCGCGGCGACCGGAGACGTGTAGGCCTGGGGCGGTGCCTGCGGGGCCGGGGTAAGCGGCACAGTGACGACGTCGCCGAGGTCGACCGGGGTGGTGTCGATGTGCGCGGTACGCACTTCATGAGCGACGGCGGCCTCTTCCAGACGGACGGTCATGGCCGCCTCTGCAGCGGCCAGCCGGGCGTCCAGGCTGAGACAGCCTCCGTCGGCGGACACTGCTGCCGGGGATGTCTGGCCGGATGGGGCGGCGGGCGCGGTGTGCAGTGAGGCGGCCATGGCGAGGACTCCCGTCAGCCCAGCGCGGCAAGGCTGGCAATGGTGGCCAGGAAGTTTTCGATGACGGGGGCCAGGCCGGTGGAGGCAAGGCAGAACCCGAACGCGGCGCATGCCAGGGCGCTGCCGAAGCCGACGATGCGCTGGCGCAGCAGCACGACCACGACGACGGCCAGGAGCAAGGCCAGGGAGATAGAAACAATCACAGACGGAGTCCTTTCGTGCATGAGGCGATAGCGGCCTCCGGCGTGTTGCCGGAGGCCGCAGTGAGCAGGAGGGGCGGTCAGTCGTTCTCAGGGCTGGAGCCGACACCGGCCGGGCTCGCGGGCGCGTAGACGCCGTGGTCGACCTGGCGCAGGCGGCCGTCGGCCACTAGGTCGCTCAGCGCGTTGCGGATAGTGCCGGCGGCGGCGTCGACCTGCGCGCGGATCTCCTTGGCGGTCATCTGCCGGTCGACCACGTCGAGGATCTTGTCCTTGACGGTGCGGTTCTTCGGCTTGACGGCGGGTGGGGCGAACGAGCCGATCCCGTTGAACTGCGGCGGCAGCGCGACGCTCTCGCCGTCGCCCTCGGTCTTGTCGTTCTTGGAGGGCGGCGGCATCGTCCAGTCGTGCCACAGGCCCAGCTCGGTCAGGGTGTCGATCTCCCGGTCGGTGAGGCAGTTGATGGAGCCGTCCTCGGGGAAGATCTCGTCCAGGCCGTCGGGGCTGCCGTCCTTGGGCAGGTGGACGTACAGGCTGCGCATCATGGTCGCGCCGGAGCCGGTGACGGTGTGGCCGACGCCCTGGGTGGGCTCGCCGGGCACGTCGTCGGTGACACCGTGCATGCGGTCCATCAGGGACATGGAGGCGTTGAACCGGTCGGGGATCTCGGCAAGGTCGATGTCTCCGGCGAGGCCTCCGGTGGCCTGCCGGGCGGCGATGCCGCCGGAGGAATTGGCGATGCGCAGCACGACGCCGATGCCGCCCTGGACCTGGTCGCGTAGGGAGGCCTCGCCGCCGAGCTTGGACAGGTTCAGGGACTGGCCGGCGAAGACGATGCCGATGCCGAACTTGCGGCCTTCACGGGCCAGGACGTCGGTCATGTGGGCGATCTCGTCGCCCAGGGCGTCGTCACCGACGAGGGAGTTGAACTCGTCCAGGACCAGGACCAGGCCCGGGTAGGGGGAGTGGGCCGAGAAGTCGTGCCCAACCTCGCTGTTGATCGCGCCGCGGATGTCCATCAGGGCGATCGCGGCTTTCAGCATCCACCAGGTGAAGATCGGTCCTGCGTCCTGGCGGTCGATGTGCCGGCCGACCGCGCTCATCTGCGCGTCGGGGCGGGCGGAGGTCACCCAGGTGGCCAGGCCGGCCAGCGCCCACGCCGCGCACATCAGCGCCAGCGCCACGGTTTTGCCGGAGCCGGTGACGCCGACCAGGAAGCCGTGCAGGGTGCCGGCCGCGGACTGCATGTGGACTTTGGCGTCGCTGCCGTCGTGGGCGGTGCCGATGACGTAGCGGCCGTAGGCGTCCAGGGTCAGCAGCTCGCGGGTGGCGCGGCGCGAGGCTTTCAGCGGCGCCGACTCGTACAGCGTCACCAGGGCCTCGCGGCCCCGGGTTTCTGCGACCAGGCGCAGTTCCTCGGGTTCCACTCCGAATGCGGAGCAGAGCTGGGCGTGGTGGACGCGGGCGAGCTTACCGATGTCGACCTGGGCGAGGATCATGCCGCGTGCGGGCAGGTCACCGGTGGCGGGGAACTGTTCGACGCGGACGATTTTGCTGCCGGGGATGGCGCCGTCCGGGCGGGCGACGTTCTCCGCCCACATCTCCTCGATGCTGCCGCCGCGTCGGCGGGTGGTGGGGGCGACGGTGAGCCGCATGCGGCCCGGGCCGGTGCCGGGGATCTCGTCCAGGGCGACGCAGCCGAGGGGGAAGCCGAAGCAGGCGGCGACGTCCACCAGGTCGATGCGCGGCACGGGCTTGCCGGCCGGGGCCACGACGTCGGCGGTGAAGTCGGGGTGCTGTGGGGAGACGGTCTGCTCGATGTTCTCCAGCCAGGTGCCGGGGGCGACTTCGGCGGCGTCCCACATCTGCATGACCAGGCCGCGAAAGTCGGGCGGGTAGACGGCCGTCTCGGTGGTCGACGGGGTCCAGGTGGAGCGGGTGATGGGCAGGGCGGCGGCCATGGCGGCGCCCCAGCCGAGCGCGGCGACCGGTTCCCACCAGGAGTGGCCGGGAACGATCGCGGCGGCGGCGTAGACGGCGCCGCCGGTGACCGGTCCCAGGACGCGCTGTGCGGTGCGGATCGTGCGGCGGAAGTCGCGGGTCTTGACCTTGCGGTACAGCCACCACACGCAGCCGCCGCTGATCGCGGCGGCGGTGGCGTGCGCGGGCAGCAGCTCCATGGAGGGGACATAGGTGAGGACGGCGGCGGATGCCCCGTAGGCGGCCATTTCTGCCTTCGCCCGGGTGGGCAGCGTGCTCATCGGTGACGGGTCCTTTCGTGCGGTGGCTTGGGGGTCCGCTGGTCGTGCTGGACGCCGCACCGCCTCGGCCGGGGCGGTGCGACGTCCGGCGTGGCCAGTGGGCGGAGACGGCGGTGGGGCCGCACCCGGCGCTCGGGTGCGGCCCCACAAGGGGGTGGGTGCGGTGGGCGGCTACTGCGGCCGGTAGAAGCCCGGCGCGGCCTGCCGTGCCCTGGATGCGGTGACGGCGGCGTGGATGGCGCCGTACTCCGCCTGGTGCTCGGCCTTGAGATGGCCGGTGGCGGTGTGCATCGCCTCGGCCGCGCCCATCAGCTGCTTGCAGCCGCCGACGACGCGGCCGAACGCCGTGCCGACGTCGGCGACAGCGGCGACGTGGCGGTCGTCGACGTGGGCGGCGGCGCTCAGGTCGGCCACGGTGATGGCCGCGTTCGCGTTGGCGCGCATGCGCTGCGCCAGTCGCTCGGCTTCCTCCAGCAGCCCTGTGGCGGCGTTCTGCAGCGCGGTGAACTTGGCGACGAGCGCGGTGTAGCCGTTGTTGGCGCCGTCGGCGCCGACGGCGGGTGCGAGCTGCCCCATCGGCTGTTCTCCTGTCAGTTTTCGTTGTGGATGCGGGCGCTGGGGGTGGCGAGGCCGGCGTCGGCGGTCGCTTCCTGGGTGGGCCGGTAGTCCCGTGCCATGGCCATTTCCTCCGCTTCGGCGAGTTCGGCGGCATTCAGAGCGGCCCGGGCCATCCGCTCGGACTGGACGACCAACTGCGCCACACTTTCCATCAGCACCGACACGGCGCGCAGGGTGCGCGTGCCGGTGACGTTGTGCGTGGTGGCCAGGTCGTTGGCCATCGACTCCAGTTCGCCCAGCAGCAGCCGGGCCTGCTTGGCCAGCGCGGCGCACTCGTCGTGGGTTTCCATGCCCGCGGTGGTGAGCAGCGTGAGGGCCTTGAGCGCGTCGTCCAGGGTGATGTCGGTGGCGTGCTGGGCGGGCATGCCGCCCGGCGCGGATACCGAGGCGGTGACCGGCGCCGGCGCGGTGGCCGTCCTCGCGGGGCGTGTGGGCATGGGGATGGGGTCCTTTCTGCGGGTGGTTCCGGGGCGCTGCCCGGCGGGGCGCTGCGGGGCGCGCGGCAGGGCGGGCTGGCTCTGGGCGGGCAGCGCCTTGGGTGCGGGGCCGATCGCGTCGGGCTCCCAGCGCTTGGCGTGCGCGCCGGGCGGGTCGACCTGTTCGACGGTGATCGTGACGCGGGGTTCGGTGTCGGCGTCGAACGGCGAGGACCGTGCCTGCCCGTACCCGGCGCCAGGAGTGCCTGGCCCCGGGCCGGGACCAGACGGGCCGGAGCCGGGGCCGGGACCGGGACCAGACGGGCCGGGGCCGGTTGACGGTCCCGGCCGGTTGGTCGTGCTGTCCGAACTGTCGCGTTGCTGGGACGAGGACGGGCGGCCTGGCTTGCGGCGCGGTCCGCCGTCGGCCGACCAGCGCTCGCGCCGTTTCTTCCACCGGTCGTTCACGGCGTCGAAGACGGCGTCGCGAAAACCGACCCGGTCGCCGGAAGGTGTCCAGCCGTCGTTGCCCGTGCTCCTGCCCTTGCTGTTTCCTTTCCCGTTCGTGCCCGTGCCGGGAGCGTCGGAGCCGGAGCGTGGCTTGCGCCACCGGTCCTGCGGCCGGTCGCCGGCCTTCTCCCAGAACGTCGGCCCCGGCTTGCTGTTCTTGACGGCCTTGCGGAGCGCGGCCTTCATGTCCGCCGCACCGGCCGCGCCCTTGCCGTCGGACTTCTTCTTGTTGCCTTTGCCCCACCAGTCCGCGACGGCTCGGCGGGCGGAGCGGCGCCCGCTCCCGCCCGTGCCCGCACTCCCGCGGTCGCTGCCCGGATGGGCCGGGCCCCGGGTGCCGCTGCCGCCGGAGCTCCCGGAGCCGTCCTTTCGGCGGGAGCCGCCGCCGTTTCGGGTGCCCGGCCCGCCGTTTCGGTCCCCCAGGGAGCCGCTTCGATTCGAGCCGGTCCCATTTCGGTTGGAGCCGCTGCCATTTCGGCCGGAGCCAGAGCCGGGGCCGGTGGTCGACCGGCCGCCGGCCTCGGATCCGGTGCGGTGTTGCGCGGAGCCGCTGTGCGGCCTTGTGCGGCCCGTTCCAGTCCTGCCCGGACCGATGCCGCCGCCGCTCCGTCCCGGGCCGCCTGAGCCGCGCCCGAGGGCGCTGCGGCCGTAGTCGTGGCTGGAGGGAACGCGGCGGGCACGGGCGTGCTCGCGGCCGGCTTCCGCGTGGTGCCGGGTGGCATCCGCGGCTGCCTTCGCGGCCAGCAACTCCAGCTCCCGCTGGTGCGCTGCCGCCTCCGCCCGGCGCGGTCCGGACTCCTGGATCCAGGTCTGCAGTCCCTCGAACGCCGCGAGGGCGATGGCGAGGATCGCGGCCAGGGACAGTGCCCCGGCGTGCGGCGGTCCGGCGTCGCCGGGGGCCTGCTGCTCGTCGAGTCCGTCGCTGCGCAGGGCCGTCGGCACGGCGTCCGGCGGGGACGGTGCGTGGGGGACGGCGGGGGCGTCGAAGGCACTGATTCGAACAAGGCCGTTCCCGTCGGCCCGCTGCGCCTGGTCGTCGTTGAGGACGGGCGGGGACGGGACGGGCGGGAGCGGCGGGGAGCCGATCCGGGGCAGTGAAACCACGTTGTCCGGGCTGTCGTCGTCGGACACGCGCCCTCCTCTCCTGGTGACTGCCGGTGAGGGAAGGGGGCCGCCTCGCACGCGTACGCGTACGCGTGGTTGGGACCCCCGTCAACCCCCATTTCGGCGGTGATGATGATGACGATGACGATTACTGGCAGTGATCCCGGTAGAGCCGTTCCAGCTCCGCCGACAGGGCGTTGAAGGTGGCGTGGTCGCCGGTCCGCTTCACCTTCCGGAGGGCGGAGATCTTCACCAGGTCGAGCCAGGCCCGGAAGAACTCCTCCGGGCCTTTCTCGCCTGCCGCGCTGGCCTGTTCGAATCGGGCGTTCCAGTGGGCCGCCTGGCGCGGGGACATTCCAGCGGCCATCAGGCGCCCCGCTGCTGCTTGCCGAAGTAGTCGCCCAGCAGCTTCGGCGCGCCGGCCTGGCCGTCGTCGCTGTCGGCCGGGGCGAGGCGCTGCAGCGTGGCCTGCGCGCTGTTGTGGGCGGCGGCGCCGAGCTGCTGCTTGCGCTGCGCCTTGCGCAGGGCCTTGTCCTCCCGGCGCTTGAGGACCACCTCGGGCTGCGTCTCCTCGTACGCGGCGACGGTGCCGTTGATGGCCTTGGCGGCCTGGCGCATGGCCTTCGCGGCGTCCCGCAGCGGCTTGACTCGCTTGCGGGCCCGGGCGGCGGCGGAGATGCCCCAGGGCAGGTCTCCGTCCAGGCGGCGGGCCTTGAGGTCGGCCTGGATGGCGTCGGCCAGGGCGTCGTAGGTCTGGGCGTCGGTCAGCAGACTGCCGCGGTGCTGGGCCTGCCAGCCCTCACGCTGCCCGGGCAGTGCGAGGGCCTGCACACCGGTGGTGACCCGGGTGGCGATGTCCTTGCTCATCAGGGATTTCTCCTCGGGGTGGTGGTGTGATCCGGATCGGTGGGAAGCTGCGGATTGGCGTCACGGCGCCTTCGCCGCGTCCCCGAGCTGTCAGCAGCAGTTCGGGGGCCGGCGGAACCGTCGGACGATCCGATGCGGTGGGGTGGTCAGGGGCGGTAGCCGCCGGCGAGCAGCTCGGCCGCTTCCTGGCGGTACTCGGACGCCGTGGCGGGCGAGGAGACGGCCAGTTCGTGCTGGATATCCGCCAGCGGCAGCCGCTCGGCGACGCCGTCAGCGGCGACGAGGATCATTCGCGCGACCCTGCGCACCGACCGCTCACGCGGCTTGAGCCGCGCGACGTCCTCGGCTTCGACCGCACGCCGCTCGATTTCGGCAGCGGCCAGACGCGTTTCGGCAGCGGCCTGCTCGGCTTCGGCGGCGTCCTTCTGAGCGCGCTTGGCGTCGGCGAGAGCGATCGCCTGGCGGCGCTCCTCCTCTGCCTTCCTACGCTCGGTTTCGGCAGCAGCCCGCCGCGTTTCGGCGGCGGCCCGCTCCATTTCGGCGGCGGCCCTGTCCGCTTCGGCAGCGGCCTTGCGGGCTTCGGCGACGGCCTGGGTCTCGATCGCCTGCGCCTCCGCCGCGGCGACCCGGTCGGCCTCCGCCGCCTCCTTCCGCTTCTCGGCTGCCTGACGCTCCAGCTCGGCCGCGCGCAGGTCCGCCTCCGCCTTCGCCTCGCGCTCCTGGGCCTCCTTGCGCTGCGCCTCGGCCTGGCGGGCGCGGGCTTCGGCGGCCAGCGCCGTCTCCAGTGCCTGTTCCTCCAGCTCAGCGGCCCGCTCGGCGGCGCTGGCCTGGGCGCGTGCGTGGGCGCGGGCCTGGGCGGTCTGGCCTTCCACCCGGGCGCGGACGGCCTCCAGCTCACCGTCGGCTTCCAGCCGGTCGGCTTCCGCCTTCTTCTGCGCGAGTTCCCGACGCGTCTCCGCGTCCAGGCGCCGGCGCTCGGCTTCCTCCGCCCGCTTCTGCGCTTCGCGTTCCTGCTGCTCGGGCAGCGCGAGGGCCTCGGAGACGGTGTAGCCGTAGGGGGCCATCGTCATCGGCAGCCGCTCGTCGTCGGACGCCTTGGACAGGTCGCCGCCGTGCTTGCGCTTGAGCCACTGCTCGTAGGCGATGAGGTCCTGCTGGCGCCGGACCATTTCCTCATAGGAGGCGACCGCGTACAGCCGCATCCTGCGGTAGAAGCGCGGCGTGTCCAGCGGGGCGAGGATCCAGCGGTGCAGCGGGATCCGGTCGACCGCGGTACCGGCCTCCAGCCTGGCCTTTTGGATGATCAGGCGGCGGGCGGCCTCCACACCGATGACGAAGAGGACCGGCATGACGCCGTGGCTGGCGGCCTTGACCGGGTCGGCGGCGATGTGGCCCTGTGAGCTGGCGTTGAACCACACGGTGGCGCCGGTCATCGCGTGGGCGGCCATCCGCAGCAGCGGCCACGGGGTGTCCTTGCGGATCAGGTACAGATCCAGCGCCAGGAAAGCGATGATCGACGCGTCCACACCGACCGGAAACCAGGGCGCCAGATCCTCGCTGAACCCCCAGGCCAGAGCAACTTTCGCGAGGGTGCTGTAGGACATCGCGAAACCGATGACGCCGACGAGCGTGCCGCCGATCGCGGCAGCCACCGACAGCGCGGTCATCAGCCGGTCCCGTCGGGGCTTGATCGCCTTCCGGTTCGGTGCTCCCGAAACGCTTCCCGCCGCTCCCGAAACGGGGGCGGGTGGCTCCGAAACGGCGGTCGGCGGGCGCGAAACGGGGGCATCGAGAGCCGCCGTCTGCGGCGTCTCAGTGATCGACACGGGGGCCTCCAAAGGGGGCGTCCAAGGTGCGGGCGAAATGAGGGGGGCCGCTCCCGAAACGCGGCGGCGCGTTCCCGAAACAGCGGCCGGTGGAGCCGAAACGGCGGGTGCCGGGGCTGTGCGGCTCCCCTGGACCGCGCCCGGCCTCGCCCCCGCACGCGAAATGCGAGGGGCGAGGCCGGGCGGGTCAGGCAACCGACAGAGGTGGCGATGTCGGCTGAGCAGGAATGCCTCAGCGGGTGGTGCGCTGGCGTGCGAGGTAGGCGTCTTGCAGCCGCTCGAACGCCGACCACAGCCGCGTGCCCTCGGGGCAGCAGGCGCGGTCCGTGCAGTGGGTGCAGTCAGCGCGGTGCGCCTGGTGGACGCGGTGCGCTGACTGGTAGCGCTGGTACAGGTCGTCAGGCACGGGGTTGTCCTTGGTGCTGGTGCCGGCGGTTGGGGTGAAGGTCGGTGACGCGGTACCCCGCCTCCCATGCCGCAGCTGCCGCCACGGCGGCGGCCGCGAACAACAGGCGGGTAAGCGGGTGCGCGGGGCCGACCGCGCACGCGGCCCGGGTCGCGCGGTGCTGCGCTGCCCAGGCCGCGTATATGAGGCGGGATGTCACCGGCCGATGGCGCGGCAGACGTCGCACGTCCAGGCGGTGGCCGGGGCCGGCCGGGCGCCGGTGACGCCGAACCAGCCGCCGCAGGTGTCGCATTGCCACTTGCCGGACGCAGTGGCCGGAACCGACGCGGGGGCCACCGACGCGGGCGGGCAGGTGCTCGGGTCGCACGACCAGCTCCCGCACAGCGGGCAGGCGTCGTCAGCCATCACCGGCCGGTGCAGGGTGAGCACCGGCTGGCGGGTGTAGCCGGGCGCCATCTCCTGCAGCGTGCGGCGCGCGCGCCGGCCGTCCGGGATCCGGGCGTCAGCCTCGCGCACCATGCGCTCCAGGAGGTCACCGAGCTGGCGATGCGCGACGGTGAGGCAGGCCCCGGTGTGGAAGTTGCCGCACCAGGTGCACGCGTACTCCGGGTTGGCTGCAGACTCTGTCACACGGGCCATGGCCCGTGTCATGATCGTCGTGGTCAAGGGTTCTCCTAAGGTTCCGTTGACCGGACAGCCCCGGAGCTCTCACCTTCCGGGGCTGTCACCTTGTGACTGGCCAGGCGGCCAGCCACGGCCCTTCTCCCGCCCCCTGACGCTCTGGTGGGGCGGGAGAGGGACCGTGGCGGGCCGTCAGGCGGCGGGGGCGTAGGCCGTCCTGGCCGGTCGGATCAGGTAGTCCGACGTCGTCCACACCGAACCGACCGCGAAGGGCTGGCCGTCCGGGCGCAGGGTGTCGCGGACGATGACCGCCCACCGGGCGCTGTCACGGCGCAGCAGCTTCGCCGCGTCGGCCGGATCGGTGACCAGGACCAAGACCTCGAAGCGGCCGTCCACGTTCTGGTAGATCGCGCCGGGGCGACGCGGGCCGATCTCGTCGGCGGCGCTGGACAGTGGAAGAGCGGTGGCGGGGTTCATGCTGCGGCTCCGATCAGCTGGGCGAGGCGATGCAGGGCGAGGGCGTCGGTGAAGTCGGTGGACTGCTCGCGCCGGACCCGGGCCAAGCGGTAGTGGTCGACAGCCCGGCGGCGGGCCCGCATCGTGAGGAACCCGGCCGGGGAGTGCAGCGGGTTTCCGCGCAGCAGGTGCTGCCAGGTGTCCAGCCAGACGTCCTGGGCGATGTCGTCGACCAAGCCGCGGTCTTCGGGGCGCAGCGCGCGGGCAGCGGCCCGGGTGACCATCGGGGCGTACTGGCGGTACAGGCTGTCGAGGAGCTGGCGGGTGTCGGTGTCCTCATGCCGCGCGCTGTGCGGGTGCGGTCGGCTGTCGGCCTGGGGCTGGGGCTGGCGTCCGTCGCGCTCGTGCGGCTGGGGCCTCACCGGTAGCGGCGGTCGGGTGGTTAAGGCCGGAGGTGCTGTCATGCTGGGCATGTGGTGGGTCGTCCTCTCGCGAAGGGTGACCGCGACAAGACCCCCAGGGGCGCAATCCCTGGGGGCCGTCGCATGAGTGCGTCCTGCGCACTCCGCCGGCCACCGGCCCGACCAGGAAGGTGGGGCGGTGTACGGCGGGCTGCGAAGGTGCGGCGCGATCTTTGCCCTTGTCTCACCTGCGCGTTCGGATCACTTGTCCGCCTGTGAGGGCGGCATGGGAGAAGGTGCGTGGCTGCTCGCGCAGGCAGGGCTGGCTTATCGCAGTTGCCTGATCCCGGGTGGCCATTGGATTCGCCCTATGACGCCCCTCCGCAGATCTCTTGCTCGGAGGCGTCAGCGAGTCGTGGCTCCGGGTGTCCTCTGTTGAGTTGTCAATCAACCGGCGCTTCCTTCGGCGCTTCCTTCGAGCCCTTACGAGCTCTCCAGGCGTCATACCGTGCTGCGTTACACAACTTAGCTGATACAGTCATAACCGTGTCAACCAAGTTGGTAAACCTGTCTAAATCAGCGAAGGGTCTCTACGATGTGGCTCATGGCAACCGAGGACCTGCAGCCCTACCAGCGCATCGTGCAGGAAGTGAAAGACCAGGTCCGGCTTGGCCGCCTGAAGGGCAACGACAAACTGCCCAGCACCCGAGAACTCGCAGACCACTACGGCGTTGCCCCAGGCACAGTGCAGCGAGCGCTGACAGAGCTCCGCACAGACGGCGTCATCTACTCCCACCAGGGTCGCGGATCCTTCATCCGGGAGACGGCTGTCGATGCCGTCGCCGATCCAACAGCCCAGGCGATCAAGCGACTGGAACAGCAGGTGGCTGACCTGACTGAGCGCTTGGAGCGGCTTGAGTCCGGCGACAACAGGAGAAGCTGACCAAGCACCACTCACCGCGCCCTCCGTCTGACGGTTCTCCTTGTGGGGACATCACAGCGGTAGCGAGCTCGGAACAGAATCACGGCGGCTTGTCGAAGCTCCTACACCTGTTCATACACACGGTTTCAACATCCGCGTATACATGGGATTTTGGGATCTACCTCTAGGCTCCGAGATCATGACGACGGAGGCGCAAAAGGTGGGGAAAAACCACATCGGGTGGCGGCCTGAACGGTTGCGTGAGCATCGTGAAGCGCACGGGCTGACCCTGGAGCAGGCGGGCGAACGTCTCCGACAGGTGGCCGAGCAAGCCAGGTTGAAGGGCATCCCCGCCGCCAATCCACAGACGCTCTGGCAGCATGAGCAGGGGGAGGTCTACCCAGGCCCCCACTACCGGCGCGCCTACTGCCTCCTTTACCGGGCCACCGAACCTGATCTCGGCTTCCGCAATCCACTGCCCGGAGAAGAGACGTCCTTCAAGCTCACGCCAATGGACGGTCGCCTCAACGGATCGCACGTCCTCGCCGTTGAGCGTGCAATCCACCGCATCACACCCGGCAGCGACGGTGCGGACCACATCGCGCTCCAGCAGCGCATTATCGACGCCTGGAAGAGACGGCATACTGGCGGCGACCCGCACCGGCCTGTCCTGATCCTGGTCGGCGGATTCGCCGGCAGCGGGAAGACAGAGCTAGCCAGGTTCTTCGTCCAGCTCACCGGCTGGCCGTTGCTCGATAAGGACCCTCTCACCAGACCGCTGGTGGAGCGGCTCCTGGTGGCGTTGGGCAGCGACCCCAACGATCGACACACAGAGCTTTATCGGGAACGTGTCCGGCCTGTGGAGTACGACTGCCTCATGCAGTCCGCCATGGCCAACATCAAGTGCGGCATCTCAACCGTGCTGACCGCGCCGTTCATCTCAGAGATGACGGATGCGGACTGGATGCAGCGGCTGACTAATCGCGCTAACTCACTGGGCGTCGATGTCTTCCCCGTGTGGGTACGGTGCGACGAAGAGTCGATGCGCGAGTACATCACCTTCCGCTCAGCCGCACGGGACGCATGGAAGCTCCAGCGCTGGGACGAGTACATGGCAACCATCGATCTGGACCTGCGCCCGGCAGTGCCGCACCTGGTCGTCGACAACCGTCTAGGCACCGCAGTGTCGCTCGCGGACCAAGCCCGGCAGGCGATGGGGGCGATGTACGCGTGACCGAACGACAAGGCGTAATCCTTTACGGTCCGCCGGCCGCCGGAAAGGACACCGTCACCGCAGCCCTCACCGAGCTGAGCCTTCGGTACGCGCAGTTCGCGCGGCTCAAGGTCGGCACCGGCAAGTCGGCCGGCTACCGGATGGGTACGGCGGAGCAGCTGCGCGAGCTGGAGTCCGCGGGCGACGTCGTCTACGCGAACTCGCGATACGGCAACACGTACGTCATAGACACGCCCGGCCTAGACGCGGCGTTCGCCGCCGGGGTGCCGGTAGTGCACCTCGGGCAGGTCGACGGCATCCGGGCCCTGGTCGACGGCTATCCGGCCGACTGGTCGGCGGTGCTGCTGTGGTGCCCTCGTGAAGCGACCGGGCAGCGGTCGGTGGATCGCGGCGACAGAGACACTGCGGCGCGCCTGGCGGCATGGGACGCGACCCGCGAGGACCTGGACGCGCACCCGGGCATGATCTGGGACCTGATGGTGGACACCACGGCGGCGTCTCCGCAGGACGCGGCACGGCTCATTGACCAGCTGCTGGCGCAGCGGGCAAGAGCGGCGACGGCATGAGAGCGGGCTACGGCTGGGCGAGTCGGTCCAAGGCGTCGGTGAGCGTAAGCTCGCCGCCCTTGGCGTCGTTCCACCGTGCCAGCGTGGACGCGGCTGCGCGTAACATCTCCGGTGGAAGGCCAGCGGCCGCGAGGGCGTCGGCGGCTTCCTGCAGCTCCGGGCCCCAGCGCCAGGCGCGCGCGGCGGTCTTGGCGACGTACTCCGGTTCCGCGAGGTACGAGTCGGTGCGCCGGGAGGCGACCTCGACGAGTTCCTGGTCGACGCCGTGCTCACGCGCCATGCCAACTGCGAGCGCCACCAGTACTCGGCTGGTCTTCTGGAACGATGCATACGACAGTTTCAGCGCGGACGCCTTCCCAACCTCTCTGCCCAGCGTCTTCATCTGCACGGCAGTATCAGCGAAAAGTGCCTCGATCTGCGCGGTCGCGGCAACAGGTCCGGACAAGTACAACGTCGGCGTCTTGCCGCGTACGGGCGGGGAGCCTACGACGCCGCCGTCCACAACGGCCGCCGCAGGTTTGAGCAGCTCAGCAATGCGGACCATGCGCTCGGGGTTGATGGCATTCGCCTCCACATACACCCCGGCGAAGCCGTGCTCGGCGACATCGCGGGCCAGGTCTTCGGCGGCAGCCGGTGGGCAGAGACTGATGACGATGTCACTGCGGTCCAGCAGGTCCCGTAGCGTGGCCACCGGCGTCAGGCCGAACTGCTGGGCGCGCGCCGCGGACGCAGGGCTACGCCCGGCCTCGCACCATAGGACTGCAGCCGCGTTCGTCGCAGCACAGGCGGCGACGGGGGCGCCCATGCTGCCGGGGTGGAGGATGCCAACGACAGGCTGGTGGGTCACTGGACTACTCCACGGAGTGGGTGAGCAGGTACTCGATGGCTTGGGTGACATCATCGACTGTGTGGTGTGGGGTTGTAAGGCCGTCAGGCCAGGGTCGGTCACGTACCCAGATCACACGCAGGCCGGCGTTGTAGCCGCCGACAGCATCGGTCTCGGGGTTGTCTCCGCACATCCAGTCGCTGGAGGTCAGTTGAGTGCCGCAGCGGGCTGCGGCAAGCTCGAACAGTCGCGGATCGGGTTTTCGAACGTCAATGTCACCCGAGGCGGCGATGCCGTCGATCAGGTCAGCAAGACCAGTCGCGCGCACCTTGGCACGCTGGATGTCGCTGGCTCCGTTAGTCGCGACGCCTATCCGCCAACCAGCCTCCTTGAGGCGACTCAGGGCTTCGAAAACTTCTGGGCGACAGGTGACGGCAGTCGCCATGCGATCAATGTAGACCCGCCACAGGTGATCAGGGTCCTCATCGAGGTTGAAGGCATCACAAAGGCGGACGAAGTCGTGACGTTCAGCCCGGTCGGCAAGTTCGCTCAGCAGCCACTGCTCAATCTCCGGCCCATACCCGTGGTCGTGGCTGAGGACGGCTATGGCGTCCGCGAAGGCAGCGGTGCGGTCGACCAGGGTGCCATCCAGGTCGAAGAGGGCGAGGCGCATGCGATTGACCTTAACCTTGCCCCTCTCTTCGTCAGCCTGTGCCTGCGCCAGGCTCGCTTAGAACTGCACACAGATCAAAGTTTTCGCATGACACACTGTCATCTCTGCCTGAAAAAGTGCAGCGTTATGTATAGTTCCGGATCACGTAAGGAGAGGGGGATCAGTGTCTGAGCTACTCAACGCAGTCGATGCTCTGCTCGCACGGCCGGACACCATGCCGCCGCCGGACGTCCGGGCTCGGCTGAGGAAAGCCGACGGGCTGACGCAAGAAGAAGTCGCCGAAGTCTTCGGCGTCACCCGCGTGGCCTTCCACCGCTGGGAGACCGGCCTGGCCAAGCCTCGCCGACGCCACCTCGAGGCTTACGTTCGCCTGTTGAACGGCTGGGCGGCAAAGCATCCAGAGGCGGTACAGGCTCCAGAACCGGAACGACAGGCTGGATAAGGAGACTGATGCCAACCAGCCCGTAAACGCCGAAGCGGCCCCGTCGCCACAACGGGACCGCTTCCTAGCGATCGACTCGCAACCCTTCCAAAAGCTCGAGTCGTGAGCAGCGAGGTGACCTCGTCTGCCGGGTGATGCCCGTGGACCCTAGAGCCCGCGTGGTCACCTATACCCAGGATATGCGCGGCTCCGCGCGCATCGCCACTATCCCGGGTCGGCAGTACGTCACAGTCGCTGGTCATGACTCCCCTAACTGGGGAGATGCCCCCTTGCACAGCCCACACCGTCTGCCATCACCTGACGACTTCGGCGCCAGCTACCTCGAGCGCGGCTGGGAGCCGCCTGAGGAAGTCGTGCTGCGCCGCGAGCTGGTACGCACGCCGGGCTTGCAGCCCGAAGACATCGGAGTCCTGGCAGAGCTGCTGCTGCGCGACCCACGCCTGCCGTCGACCATGGAAGCCATCCGCCGGGACCTGCAGGCGCAGGGCTGGAAGATGGGCAAGGACCGATACAACGCCATCGCAGCGCGCCTGACGAAGGCCGGCCACCTCGCCCGCATCCCGGTCTATGACGACACCACGCAGCGCCCCACCTGGGTCACGCGGGTCTACCGCAACCCCGCGAACAACGAGCAGTACGTCGACCTCGGCATCGCGGCATCGCAGCAGGTCAGCGCCGAAGTGCGGGAAACCCGCGATTCCCAGCCCCCCGGATTGCGGAAAACCCGCGTTTCGCCTGGTCAGAGCCGGAATGCGGAAAACCCGCAATCCGGCTCCGGATCGCGGAAAACCCGCGATCCGGAAACCCGCGTTTCGCCTGGTCAGAGCCGGAATGCGGAAAACCCGCGATCCGCTTCGCCCCCCCCACACCCCCCGGGGGAGGAGGATTCCTCCTCCCCTACCCCTCCCACGCGCACCTCGCGGTCGCTTCCGTCACAGCGGGAGGAGGCGGAGTTCTCTCCGGAGGAGATCACTGCGGCCGAGGACTTCCTCCAGCAGATGCAGCGCTGGCAAGCGGGCGCGGCCACGGCACACAGGTGCGCGCCCAAGCTGCTGCGCACGATGCACAAGCAGGGCTGGCCGTCACTGCTGGACATGGGTCCTGAGCAGCACACGCTGCTCGAGGCGGAGGTGCTGAAGAACACCGGCGGCGCGGCGTCCTGGACCAAGTGCCTGCCCGGCTGGGTGGAGGACCTGCGCCGGTACGCCCTGGTGCGCCCTCAGACCGCTCCCGCGCCGACCGGCAGCGGCCCGCGGCCGACGGCCGCCCGCGCCGTCATCGCGGCCTGCCCTGCGTGCGACGAGTACGGCTGGCTCCTGGACGACGACGACAGCGGCCCGCAGCGCCGCTGCACGCACCCCGGCATCACCCGTAGCGAAGTGGAGGCGGCCAAGTGACCACGACCCTGGACCAGGAGCAGGCCGTTTCCGTGGACTCCGAACGTCGAGCGCTGGGCGCCTGTCTGATGGCCACCCCGGCCTACGATCCGGTGGCCGACGTGGCGCGAGCCGTGCGCGCGGGCGACTGGCATGAGCCCGCGCACGAGCTGGTGTGGTCGGCCGTGCAGCGGCTGCACGGCGCCAGCCGCCCGACCGGAGTGCCGGCCGTGGAAGCAGAGCTGCGGCGCAGCGGTGACCTGGAACGCGTGGGCGGTGCGGTCGGTCTGTCCCGCATCGCGGGTGAGGCGTGCTCCGCGGCTGAGGCCGGCCACTACGCCGACCTTGTGCACGGCTACGCTCAGGTGCGCCGCTACCAGCAGGCGCTGGTGCGCGGAATGCAGGGCGCCCGCCAGGCGGATCCGCTTTCGGTGCCGGAGACGATCGCCGCCCACCAGGCGGAGCTGGAGTATCTGGCCGCCGACGACCAGGACGACGACACCTTCGGCCGGTTCGGCGACCACCTGGACGCGCACCTGGACAGCCTTGCCGTCTCCGTCCCGCCGGCCGCCGTCACCGGGTTCACCGACCTGGACAACCTGATGAAGCTGATGCCCGGACAGATGGTTCTGGTCGCCGCACGCCCGGCCATGGGCAAGAGCGCGTTCGCGCTCGGCGTCGCCACCGCCAACGCCCGCAAGGGAGCTCCCACCCTCGTACATAGCCTGGAGATGGGCCGCGCAGAAGTCAGCAACCGGATCCTGTCGGCGCGGGCCCGGGTGGCGTTCCACCACATCCGCGACGGCGTCGACAGCCTTACGCAGGACGACTGGGACCGCCTCGACCGGCACACCCCCGAACTGCGCGACCTGCCGCTGTGGATGGACTACAGCGCCCGCGTCAGCCCGGCCCGGATCCGCTCCCGCATCAAGACCATCATCCGCGAGACCGGCCGCGCGCCGCTGGTGGTCGTGGACTACCTCCAGCTGATGCAGACCGACCAGCGCAATCCGAGGCAGTCGACCTACGACCGCGTCACCGAGATCAGCCGCGAGCTGAAGATCCTCGCCTCCGACACCGGCGCGGTCATCATCGCCCTGGCCCAGCTCAACCGCGGGCCCGAGCAACGGCAGGACAAGCGCCCGGCGGTGAGCGACCTGCGCGACTCCGGTGCGCTGGAGCAGGACGCCGACGCGATCATCCTGCTGCACCGCGAGGACTACTACGAGCCCGAGTCCGAGCGCGCCGGGGAGACCGACCTGATCGTGGCCAAGCACCGCAACGGGCCCACCGCCACCGTGACCGTGGCCCACCAGTTCCACTACAGCCGCCTGCGCGATATGTCCGGCGCGGAAGAACTGGCCCTCTACTGAGCTTGTCGGCGTGATGTCGCGAGGCTGACAAGTGACGATTGTCGCGGTATGCCGGAACTATGAGGTATCCGCAAGGTGGCGGCCTGACCGCCGAGCGGCGGGCGTTTCGCGAACGCATCCGCATGGAGGCGGCCGAGATGTTCGCTGAAGGACAGGACAACGCGGCGGTGGCGAAGGAGCTGCGGGTCAGTGTGCGCTCGGTGCAGCGCTGGCGCCGTTCCTGGCAGGAAGGCGGCCGGCAGACCCTGCACTCCAAGGGATCGGCCGCCCGGCCCAAGCTGAACGAGGCCCTGTTCGCGGTTCTGGAGCAGGAGCTGGCCAAGGGGCCGGTCGCCCACGGCTGGCCGGATCAGACCTGGACCCTGGCCAGGATCAAGACGCTGATCGGGCGCCGGTTCCACCGGACCCTCACGCTCTCGGCCATCGCGCGGATGCTCCGGCGTCACGGGTGGAGCCACCAGGTTCCGGCCCGACGGGCACTGGAGCGTGACGAGGACGCGGTCGTCGGCTGGGTGAAGGAGACCTGGCCTCAGGTAAAAGGACCGCGGCGGCGCTCGGCGGCTGGATCGTCTTCGAGGACGAAGCCGGCTTCTCGATGGGCTCTGCCAAGATTTCCGTGAAGCAGTGACGGAAAGTCATGCGAGAAGGACTCGTTTGCGTAGGAGTGGAAGCGAGGCCCGTCCATACATCTGTCGCTTGAGCATCTTGATCCGGTTGACGTGACCTTCGACCGGACCGCTGCTCCAGGGCAGAGTGAGGCCGGCCAGGACAGCATCCCAGTCGCGTTCGAGTCCGTCGGCGAAAGCGTGCAGCTGGGGCAGGTCGTCGGCGCGGGCCGCGCGGATCCAGGCAGGAAGGTCGGTGCCGGTGCGGTCGCAGATCATGCGGGCGAAGGCATGGACATGGGTGCGCAGTGCGGCCAGTTCGGGGCAGCGGGAGAGGACATCGTCGAGTTGTCGTTCCTCCTCGGCGCGTAGGCGTCCGGGGTGACGAGTGATCCAGTTGGTGAGGTCCTGGGGTTTGGGCGGCGGTGCGGGCGCCGCCTTCGCGGTGTCGCGCAGTGGACGCAGGAAGCGGCGGACGGCTTGCGGTGTGCGGCCTGGATAGCCCTGGGCCTGGATCTCGCGGAAGAGGGCGGAGGCGTTGGTGCAGCCCTGGTTCCAGCGGCTGATCAGGTAGGGCCGCCAGGCGTCCAGCCGGGTGGTGCGGATGGCGCGGTCGGCGAGGGCCTCGGGGCTTTCGCAGCGTGCGTAGCGGCGGGCGGTGTGGCGGGCCAGTCCGAGTTCGCGTCCGATCGCGCTGATCGTCCATCCCTGGGCCAGCAGGTCCTGGACGGCCTGGTAGCGCTCACGGGTGCGGGTGACCAGCCACTTCTCGGCACCGGTGTCCGGGTTGAGGGCGGGATCGGGCGCCTTCACCGATACGGGCCCGGCCTGCTCCGGTGGCGGTGGCGTCAGGCAGGACCGGTGGGCGATCACGGTGCGCTGGACCGCGTGGGCCAGGTTGTCCCACAGATGCCAGGCGTCGGCGATCTGGCGGGCCTGGGGTGCTCCGGCGCTTGCCGCCTCCGCGTAGGCGCCAGCCCGGTCCCGGCAGACCATCTCGATGCCGGGGTGATCGGCCAGCCAGGCGGCCAGGGGTGCTTTCTCACGGCCGGGCAGCAGATCCACGACGCGATGGGAGTTCAGGTCGACGAGCACGGTCCCGTAGCGTCGGCCCCGGCGGGTCGCGAAATCGTCAACGCCGAGCACGTGCAATGCAGGTTGGGGCGGGTCCGGCAGCGCCCTCACCACGTTGAGCAAGGTGGCCCGGCTAATCGGCACGTGGAGGACGGCCGCGAGCCGGGCACCGGCCCGCCCCGCCAATGCCAGAGCAATCGCCTGCACGATCTCGACGAGGGCAGCCGTGCGGCGCCCGTATCTCACGGTCAACCCCGCTACTTGCTCGACAAAGGTTCGACGAGCGCAGTGAGCACTGTCGCAGAACAAGCGCCGGACGCACAGGTTGATGACGACCGGGCGGTCGCCCAGGGCGGCATCGGCCAGGCGCCGCCGGTAGCGGCTGTGGACTCGCCGAGCTGGCGTACCGCAGTCAGGGCAGGGCACGATCGTGCCGTCCCGGGTCCGCGCGACGATCAGTACCTTTTCCCCCTCTACCCGCACCTGTTCCACCAGCACCGCGGCCAGGTACGGGAGGAGCTGCTGCAGCATCGCCTCACACGATCGCAGCGTCCTGCTGCCCCGACCGGCGCGTCACCGGCGCAGCACAGCACAGACCATGCATGCCGGCCCAACATGACACTGCGTCACTGCTTCACGAAAATCTTGGCAGAGCCTCTCGATGACGCCGCCCACCTCCCGGACCTGGGCAAGGCGCGGGCACACGCCCGTGATCCGAGTGAGGGGACGTTCCCAGCGCCGGTTCTCGATCGCCGCCCTGGCCTGCTACAAGCAGGGCGAACGCTCACGCCTGGTTTTCCGGCCCAAGCGGCACATCGACCACAAGCGCGGTGGCCGGCGCAGCTTCACCTGGACCGACTACCGCGACCTGCTGACCGCCGCCCACCAGCAACTCGGCGCCCCCTTCGTGCTCGTCTGGGACAGCCTCAACGTGCACCTGGACGCCCGGCTGCGGGCCTTCATCGGCATCCGCGACTGGATCACCGCCTACCAGTTACCGCCTTACGCACCCGACCTGAACCCGGTCGAAGGCATCTGGTCACTGGTCCGACGCGCGGGTCAGAACAACACCGCCTTCACCGACCCCGACCACCTGATGCACGTCCTGCGCCGCACCCTCCGCGAACTCCAGTACCGCAGCGAAACCATCGACGGATGCCTCGCCGCAACCGGACTCACCCTGACGACATCACGCCGACAAGCTCAGTAACCGCCCTGCACGCCGCTCTGCGGCGCGATCACGAGCGGCCCGGACAACTTCCTCAGCCCGCCCGTGATCGCCCCACAGCGGCCCACACAGCCGATCATGAACGGAGAGCCCCGATGGGCGTCATCGGAGACGGCCTCAACCACGCCGTCCAGCAGGCATTCACCCGCCCTATCCCCAAGTCTGCCGGCGCGCAGATGCGCTACCTGGTCAAGCAGCTCAAAGGCACCCGCGCAGTGGCCGACGCCCTCGGCGTCTCCCAGCGCACCGTGGAGCGGTACGTGAAGGACCAGATCCGCCGGCCCCGTGCCGACCTCGCCCAGCGCCTGGCGGACGCGGTGCGCGAGCGCTGGCAGCCCCGCGTCCGTGAACGCGCCCGGCGCCAGGCAGCCACCAGCACCGGCCTGGTCGTCGACACCCGCGCCCGGTTCGGCTTCACTGCCGCGCCCGGCACCACCGACGACGCCCGCATCCGACACCTCACCCTCGTCCTGCCCCCGCAATACGCGGCCCGTCTCTTCAACGCCCAGGACGCCGGGGCGAGTGAGCAGCAATTGCGCGGCATCGCCGCCGAAGGACTGGGAGAGGTGTATTTCCGGGACGGAGGCCGCCGTGCTCACGGCCTGGAAATCGAATTTACCGACGTAGAACATCTCCAATTCGACCTGTAGGAGGAACTCCGAGGGCGGGATTCTCTTGCATTGTGTGACTGAGCGCTTCAGTTGGCGAGTGAGCGTGCGAGTTGGCGAGTTGAGTGGGCAGCATCGACGGCTCGGGCGAGCTGGGCGGCGTGCCGATACCCTGCCTGTTCAGGTGCCAACTGGCCAACTGAGGCGTACAGCCACCGCGAGTTACGAGAAGGCGCATATTCTTCGGTCATGTCCGATGAACTGCTTTCTGCACTCATAGGCTTCGGCGGAGCCCTGATCGGTGCTGCGGTTGCCCTTGCGGCGGCGTTGCTTGCCGCGCGGATGCCGGTGCGTCAGGCTGTCCGCTTTCGGCACTTGGACAGTCTCGCTGGCATCGTTGGGGGAGGTCGAGAAGCCGCAATTGCTCAGAAAGTGCACCTTGGGGTCGCTGCACGGCGAGACCTGGTCCGCCAGTATCTGGATCTTGACCTCTCACAGGAGCACGCTCCGTTCCAGCTCGTGAAGGTCGTCCATACGGCAGCTCTGGAAAGCATCAACACAGAGCGGCAGCACCAAGGGCTGGAACCCCTCGAGCTGGTGGATGTGCACCGACTCATCCTGGACGCGCGATCGGCAGCACTTCAGATTGCGTGGGAACGAGGTGAACAGGTCTCTCTGCCCCCTCGGCCACCGAGCTCCTGAGAGAGACAAGACCAGACAGCTCTCCTGGCGATGAGGGAGCTTTGTCGGAGCCCGGCCAACGCTCAACTCGCCGACTGAAGCGCTCAGTCACACATTGATGTGG
Organism: Streptomyces sp. NPDC014676; assembly: GCF_043084105.1. Classification (NCBI taxonomy): domain Bacteria; kingdom Bacillati; phylum Actinomycetota; class Actinomycetes; order Kitasatosporales; family Streptomycetaceae; genus Streptomyces; species Streptomyces sp. NPDC014676. The sequence goes on from NZ_JBIBZI010000022.1 coordinate 57,876, forward strand.
TCGGGTAGCCGGATCACGGCAACGCGATCCGGCTACCCGACCACAATTGAGGACTCCCGTCCTCAGCGTTTCTCTGGGAAGAGTCAGTGGGCTTTCAGCGCAGCCCATGCCCAGTTATGCCGGGGGTGATTGCTCAGGCGTGCCGGGGCCGACGCCCAGGACGCGGCGCCCAGCTGCCGGACGCGGCTCCGGCTCGGCGGCCGGGACGGACGGGAGGCGTTCGGCAGCTGGGCGCGTGGCGCCGGCACCGGATCGGTGTTCTGCGTGCGGGACGTGGTGGCGCGGTCGGTTCCGGTGCCCAGCGGGCGGCGGTCGGTCATCGCCCGATCATCCCGGTCTCGGGAACTTCTTCTTCACCGCCCCAGTGCCGCGCTCCGGCCGGGCCCAAGGCGCGCGCGACGCGCGCGTGCGAGGCGCGCGTGCGAGGCGGTGAACTTCCCCCCGGCCGCGCCGGGCAGCTGCTCGTGCTCCTGGCCGTCGTCGTCGGCGGGCCCGGCGAGGCTGGTTCGGCGCAGCATTTGCATGGTCGGTGCGGCTCGGGGACCCGGCGGGACCGGGCCGGTGCTCCCGCAGAGGGCTCCCCAGGGAAGTAGTCGGCGCTGCAACCGGCCTCGTGCCGACCCCTTGTCTCCCTGGTCAGGCCACATGTCGAAGGCCTGCGTACGGCATCGACCGATGCGACCCAGGGCGCGACTTAGGGCGCGACCCAGGCTGCGATCTAGGACGCGACCCAGGAAGCGACCCAGGACGCGACCTCGTTTCCCGCAGGTCACCCGCTTCGCACTGGTGACAAGAGCGGCCGACTCTCGCTCGCCGGCTTCGGAAGACGTCCCCGCTGCAGCAGCGCACCCGAACATGCGCCCCATCACCTAAGTAGAGGCACCTACCGGATCGGCTGCGCGCATTCAATACGAGGGACCGCCCGTTTTCCCAGGTCAGAGGCGTTGAATACGGGCGCTCGGCCGGGAAGAGTCGGTGTCGCCGCAAAACCCCCGCCGCCCACTCACCCCATCCATGTGTCCGAGATCACAACCGCCGTGTTCGTGCTGGTCAACGCGGGGTTGCAGGGCTAACTCCCGCACCCAGCACTCTGACGCCTCCTGCTCGGGCCGTCCTGCCCGAGACCCAAGCACCGAAGGCACCGCAAGGTCCCGCACCACCACGTCCCGTCCCGGGACGACTCACCCCTGCTCCACGCCGATCACGAAGGAGTCCACGACCGTGTCCGACCAGACCCCGACCACCCTCGACCCCGACGCGCTCACCTCGACCCGTCAGCCGCTTGCCCACCTGGCGGTGGTCGTGCGCCGCAGCGTGGTCGTGACGCTCGTCTTCTGCGGTGTCCTGCTGACGCTCGGCACGCTGCTGGCGGTACGCCTGTTCCCCTCGTGGGCCGACCCGCTCAGCGCCGCCGGCACCATGCTCGGCGCCTACGTGCCCATCGCGATCCTCGGCTACGCCGTACTGGTCGGTCCGTGGGCCGGGCCCCGCCGGTAGGCCGGCCGTGGCCGCCGGAACACTCGTGGTCGGGGCACCGCCAGCCCCGACCACGCCCTCGACTACGCAGGTCAACCGGCGCTGCGTACGTCTCCACGATGACGTACGGCGGCTTGTCGCTTGTCGCTCCCAGCTCAGAGGCCGAGAGGCACCGCTCTGGCTGGAATCCCGCCGACGATCAGCGCCGCCAGCGGTGTGGCCAGGTCGCGGGGTGAGAACAGGTCTGATCCGCGGTAGTCGGCGATGTCGGGCAGCCGCCACCAGCGAAAGCCGTCGATGTTCTCGGCGGCAAGCTCGTCGTCGGACATTGCGCCGCGGGGATGGAACGATGCGGTACGCACAAGGAAGTAGTCGTTGATCACACCGTCATAGCCCGCCGCGAGTCCGGGTTCGGTGACCTCCTGGTGCCAGACATGTGGCGGATCGGCGTCAATGGTGAGCCCTACCTCTTCGCGTAGCTCCCGGTGCAGGGCGGCAAGGACGGATTCGCCATGCTCAACGCCTCCACCCGGCGCTGCCCATACGACGCTCGGGCCGGCCGGCTTGGGAATGACGTGCCGACACAACAGGATGCGGTCGTTCCCGTCGAGAACGACCGCGCGGACCGAGCGACGCAGATGCACCAAGGCCATCCGCGCATGCTATGCGTCTGCCCACGGTCAGAACGATCCCTTGGAATCGATCATCTAGTCGATACGACGCCGCCGCGGTGACGGTTCAGGGAAGGGAACCAGGGTCCTGGCACCGGTGTCGGCCCATGGCCGGTGGGCTGGATCAGGTGAGGAGGGCGGTGAGGGCGCCGGCCGTCGCGGTGGCGAGGGTGAGGACCGTGGTGAAGGCGGTGGCGGCGCGGGTGAGGGCGGCGGGGTAGGTGGCGCCGTCCAGGCGGGCGAGCTTGCCCGCCCCGGCGGCGGCCAGCACGGCGACGACGAGTACGAGTGCGGTGGTGAGGAAGACAAGCGCGACGTTCACGGCAGACTCCCGTCAGGGGTTGGGGTGTTGACGTAGACGAAGGTGACGGAATCGCTGTGCGCCGGGGTGCGCCGGGATGAAGATGAACACCGGCGAACACCTCACCACCTGCGGGGGCGCGCGTGCACGACGAACAGGCTGGCCACACGCCGGGTGCGGCGCTGGCCGAGCTGCGCAAGAAGCTGGCCGACGGGCTGGCCCGGGCCCGGTTGACCAAGACGCAGCTCGCGACCCGGGCGGGGCTGGGGCGCACCGTCGTGTCGGAGGCACTTTCGCCCAGCAAGCCTGTGCCGTCTGCGGAGACGGTGGCGGCGCTGGCCGACGTGCTGAAGTTGCCGGCAGGGGAGTTGCTGGAGCTGCGGCGGACCGCGGCCGAGGAGCCGGACACGCTCCCGACGGGTGGGCCGGGGCGGCCGATCGGCCAGTGGGATCCGCACGCGCTGGAGGTCCACCCGGCCGGCACCGTCCAGGACGGGACCGGCTCGCCGGAGCAGCAGCTGCCCGGCTATGTGCCCCGCGAGCACGACCGGATCCTGGCGGATGCGGTCCGGGACGCGGCGGCTGGTCGCAGCCGGATGCTGGTCCTGGTCGGCTCCTCCTCGACGGGTAAGACCCGGGCGTGCTGGGAAGCCGTGCAGCCGCTGGCGGGGCAGGGGTGGCGGTTGTGGCATCCCTTTGACCCCACCCGCGCCGAGGCCGCCCTCGAGGACTTGGCCCGCGTCGTCCCCTGGACCGTGGTGTGGCTGAACGAGGCCCAGCACTACCTCGGCGACCCGGGGGCCGGGGAGCGGATCGCCGCCGCGCTCCACGGCCTGCTCACCACTTCCGAGCGTGCTCCGGTGCTGGTGCTGGGCACGCTGTGGCCCGAGTACGCCACCGAGTACACCGCTCTGCCCACCCCCGGTGGGCCGGATCCGCACAGCCGGGTGCGGGAGCTGCTCGCCGGCCGCACCGTGCGCATCCCCGAAGCCTTCGACGACCGCGCCCTGGCCGAGGCGAGGGTGAAGGCTGATCGCGGTGACCGGCTGCTGGCCGGCGCCCTCACCCGCGCCGGCAAGGACGGACGCCTTGCTCAGGACCTTGCCGGAGGCCCCGCACTCCTGGAGCGCTATCAGACCGGCACTCCGGCCGCCCGAGCACTGCTGGAGGCAGCGATGGACGCCCGCCGCCTCGGCGTCGGCCTCCACCTGCCGCAGGCCTTCCTCACCGACGCCGCCGCCGACTACCTCCACGACACCGACTGGAACCAGCTCACCGACGACTGGGCAGAGAAGGCCTACGCCGAACTCGCCGAACACGTCCACGGCAAGCACGCCCCACTGAGCCGCATCACCCCGCGGCCACAACGACGCCCGCCCGGCCCCTCCCTGGATGGCGCCCCCTCACCCCGCCCGACGGGGCCGGTGTTCCGCCTCGCCGACTACCTCGAACAACACGGCCGCACCACCCGCAGACCGCTGTGTCCACCCGCATCTTTCTGGCACGCCGCCCACACTTACCTCACCCACCCCGACGACCTGAACAACCTCGCCGACGCAGCCGACAGCCGGTACCGCCTGCAATGGGCCCACCACCTCCGACACCGCGCCGCCGACTGCGGCAGCCCCGACGCCCTGTTCTACCTGGCCGTGCTGCGGGAGAGGGCCGGGGATCGGGAGGGCGCCGAGACCCTCTACCGACAGGCCGCTGACCACGGCAGCACCGGCGCCTTGGACAGCCTGGCTGTGCTGCGGGAGAGGGCCGGGGATCGGGAGGGTGCCGAGACCCTTGCCCGGCAGGCCGCTGACCACGGCAGCACCGGCGCCTTGGACAGCGTGGCTGTGCTGCGGGAGCTGACAGGGGATCGGGAGGGTGCCGAGACCCTCGCCCGGCAGGCCGCCGCAGATGGTGACCCCGGCGTCTTGTACAACCTGGCCGTGCTGCGGGATGTGGCTGGGGACCGGAAAGGTGCCGAGACCCTCTACCGACAGGTTACCGACACCGGTGACCCCGACGCCCTGGCCCACCTGGCCGCGTTGCGGGAGAAGGTTGGGGGCCGGGAGGGTGCCGAGACCTTCTACCGGCAGGTTACTGACGGCGGTGCCCCTGAGGCCTTATACCGCCTGGCCATGCTACGGGAGGTGGTTGGGGATCGGGAGGGTGCCGAGACCCTCTACCGGCAGGTTACTGACGGCGGTGCCCCTGAGGCCTTATACCGCCTGGCCGTGCTGCGAGATGTGGTTGGGGATCGGGAGGGTGCCGAGACCCACTACCGGCAGGCCGCCGACCAGGGCAGCACCAGAGCCTTGTACCGCCTGGCCGAGATGCGCGAGGAGGCTGGGGATCGGGAGGGTGCCGAAGCCCTCGCCCGACAGGCCGCCGCCGACGGTTACTTCGACGCCCTGGCACACCTGGCCGAGATGCGCGAGGAGGCTGGGGATCGGGAGGGCGCCGAGACTCTCTACCGGCAGGCCGCCGATCACGGAGTGGGCCGTGGGCCTCTCGAAAAACCTGCCAAAACGATCCCCATAAGGCGGTGGCCCAACGGCCTGGACCCGGACGGCACGCCCACACCGCCGTGGCAATGATTCACACGCCACTCCTACCGGCGGCCCTATGCCCAATCCATGCCCAGTTCCCGCAGAGCGTTGTCCAGGGGCGGTTTTTCTGATCAGTAGGTTGTGGTTTGGCCTGGACTGATCAGTTTGGTGTCTGGTGGTGGTAGTGCTTCAAGCCCCGACGGTCAAACCCGTCCGCGAGGACGTCATCACTCTGAAGGACCTGCTCCTTGACCCGGCCTGCACCGCAGGGGAGATTGCTGCTCTGTCGCGGGCCTGGCCCACCACCGCCTGAAACGAGGCGGTGTCCTGCCCCGCATACTGAGGTGGTCCTCGCTGCGGCAGGGCACCAACCGTCAGGGGAGGGAGCGCAGACGGATGTGGGCTCGGTGTTCGGCAGCATAGGCCGAGCGGCGGCCGGGGTGGGCCGGTTGGTGTGGGCAGTGGTGACCGCACCGACCACGGGCACCGAGTATGACGCCCACTCCAAGATCGACAGTCTCGCGGAGAAGATCGAGAATGAGGTGCCGGAGGAGCTGCGGAACCGGGCGTGGGGTCTGGTTCTGGACGCGCTGTACTGGGTTCCCCAAGAGATCGAGCAGTTGGTGGAGAGACACCAGGGGCCCGGCGACGAGGAGACCGAGGACCCGTCGGCCAAGTACTGATGTCGAGAACCGAAGTGCCCGAAGAGGCGGGCCGATGCGCTGCGGATGCTGGAGTGCATGCGGATAGCCGCGGTGCGGCAGGTGGCTCAGGCGATCACGGCAGAGGATGCCGACGGCCGGTCGTACGTGCACAGAGCGATGAAGAAGCTGGCGAAGCTGGGACTGGAGAAAACCGAGCATGCCTTCGCAGCTCACGCGTCGGGTTGCTGCCGCAGGTCCAGGTAGCAGCGCAGTCGTACGCCCGGTTCGTGGATCGTGCGGTCCGCCGCGGCGATCGCGCACTGTGTGGCGAGCAGCTCCTGGAGGGCGAACACGGTTTCGTCATCGGCGGCCGCGACTTCCACCACCGCGAGTCCCGGCTCTGCTATGTGCGCGTTATTGATCGGCCTCACGCCCGGCACGAGGCTCCGGCGCCTGCCGAAGTTCTCTTGTCTGGGCAGCGTCACCCGGACCGGGTACGGCGGGGCGTGCGTGCTGACTTCCTGCAACTTGACTGCCTGGCTGTAAGGGATCTGATCAGCCTGCTCCTCTCCGGACAGACGAGGCGCACGGACGCGCTCGAGCGTGAGGTGCTGCGGGAAGGCCGTGCCGCCCGTTTTCCGGTATGACCATTGCACCCATACGGGCGGCGCACTCGAGGAACGTCTGAGAGCGCCCCCTTGAGGGTCGTTATCAACGGCTCATGCTCACCTCTGTGCTGCGCGGCCTGGCCGCCGCCTCCCTCGCCGTGCTGCCCCTTACGGCCTCCTCTCCCGCTCATGCCGCGGAGACGCTGCCGCTGGCCGAGGCCGTCACCCGTCTGCCGGTGGATACCGAGTCCCGCGACGGCTACAGCCGGGACGCCTTCCGCCACTGGAACACCGGGGACAATCCGTCCGACGGATGCAACACCCGCGCGGAGGTCCTGCTCGCCGAGGCCGTCGAACCCCCTGTAGTCGGACCCGGCTGCCGGCTGTCGGGCGGGCGCTGGTGGTCGTACTACGACCAGGTCTGGGTGACGTCGGCCTCCAATCTCGACATCGACCACATGGGCCCGCTCGCCGAGGCCTGGGACAGCGGCGCGTCGGCATGGTCGGCGCAGCGTCGTGAGGCGTACGCCAACGACCAGGGCGCCGACGCCAGTCTGGTGGCCGTCACCGCGCGCTCGAACCGGTCCAAGGCCGACCAGGACCCCGCCGAGTGGCTGCCGCCGACGGCCGGGGTGCACTGCCGGTACGTCGCTGAGTGGGTGGCCACCAAGCTCCGCTGGAGCCTTGCGGCTGACGAAGCCGAAGTGACCGCCCTGAGCGAGGTGGCGGCCGGCTGCCCCGAACAGGCCGTGACCTACGAGCCGGCCCCATAACCCGTCGGGCAGCCGACGGCCAAGCCGTCGGCTGCCCGGGACAGGGCCGCGCCCGGTAGTGAGGGTGGTCGGCGTCGTGAAGTGCCACGGGAGGGCAGTGCTCCTGCCGCCGGTGACGCCAGTGCTGGCAGTCTTCGTCGACCAGCCACAGGACCACGCATTCGGCGTCGCGGTGAAGCCGAGGCAGCTCTCTGTAGCGGTGGGCGCGGGGCCTGGGCCGTGCAGGTGTTCAGTTGGGGCTGTTGTTCTCCTTGCCCGACGTTTTCGCGTTCGCGTTGTTGTTCGACTTGTCCGGAAGGACGCCGTTGAGGAGCGTGCCCAGGGGGTTGCCGGAAGTCAGGGCAGAGACGTTGTTGAGTGTGCCGTCGATGATGCCGGCCTGCGCGGGGGCCACGGAGGCAAGGACTGCACCGGTGGTGAGCGCGGTAATGGTGAGGACGCGGGAGGATGACTTCGTCATACCGTGATCAACTCCCATAACACCTGCCGGGATACGCGCGCAGCCCCCTGAAGGAGCCAAACGTGCTTGCCTACTGGAGGCGGCTACCTCCCACAAGGGCACCTGCGCCCGGACCGGCCGGGCGCACCGGCACCTGCGATGTGGTGGTGCGGGCAGGTCAGCCGCAGTCGTTGCGGTTGATCTTCAGCGAGCGGGTCTGGTCGTTGAGGTTGTAGCCGCGCAGGTCGTGGATGGAGCCGCCGCTGCGGGTGACGCACACCCAGCGGCCGGCGTGGTTGCGCTTTTCGTACACGCGGGCGGTGCGGTCGGAGTTGTTGCGGATCGAGCTGCCGCGGTCACGGATCGCGGAGGGCAGGTCCTTCACGCTGCCGTCCACCGCGCGCCGCACCCAGGGCTGTCCACCGAAGTTGATCTCGGGGTAGATGCACACGTAGCCGGACGGGCAGTCGATCGCCGCCCGCGCCGAGCCGGTCTCGGGGGTGGCGGAGGCCGGAACAGCCAGTGAGAGTAGGGCCAGGGCGGCGACGGCCGCGGCACGCATCAGGTTTGTGATCACAACCACTACAGATACGGGCAATCAGATCCTGCCCGGGGCGGTTCGCCCGGCAGGTCACCCGTACGGAGCAGCAGGCGCCGCCGCCGGCCCCCCGCACTCTGTCCGGCGCCCTGAGTGGGCGTGCGCCGGTGCGGGTCCGGTGTCCCCGACCGGCTCGGCACGGTTGACCGTCCCGGACCGACGGACACATCGGCTGCTTCGCCTACGTCCCGGTGCCGCGTACACATCGGAGCCGTTCGCCCTTCCCCGGTTTTACCTTGAGAGGCTGCCTACAACCAGCCAATATCACTCAATGTAACGAATTGCTACTAGCCCCGGCCAGGGCGCTCTCGGCTGTGCTCGGAGGGGGTGTCTGGGGGTCAGTGGCGTCGGGCGGGATGTTACTTACTCTTACCGTTGTCTAGGGTTGTGGTACAATAAAGGTGGACGTTGTCGAGGGAAAGAGGTACGCTTGAACAAGGACATCCAGCAGTTGATTAAGAAGTTGGAGCGCCAGAACTTCGAGGTCAGGCCGTTGAAGAGCAACTACTACGCCGTCTTCTTGAACAAGGAGTGGGTGGTGAACTTGCCCTGTACGCCGTCGAGTTCGCGCACGATTAAGAACCTGAAGGCCACGCTGAAGCGGCACGGGTTCCACGACTAGTGACGAGGGGGGTCCGCCGGGGTGCCACCCGGCGGACCGTTACCCCTCAACCATGAGGAACAAGGAATCAAGGAAGAGGAGTGCACATAATGTCGCAGGCGTGGACTGTCTACGTCGAGTTGGCTGTTCGCGACGCTGCCGATTCGATGATCGAGGAGCTGCACGAGCGTTTGGCGGAGTGTGAGCCTGTGGTGGGGGCGGCGCCGAACGGGAACTTGTCGGTCCGGATCTGGGTCGACACGGCCACGGCCAGGCAGGCCATCGACGCTGGGCTGAAGGAGGTCGTGGCCGCGTCGAAGGCTGTCGGTCTCGGGCAGGCGGTGGTCGGGGTTGAGCTGCTGACCGAGGAGGAGCTCGACCGCCGTAACGCGGAGCCGATCGTGCCTGATCTGGCGGGGATCTCGGAGATCGCGGACATGCTCGGTGTGGGCCGTCAGCGGGCGGCTCAGCTGGCCCAGCGCAGTGATTTCCCTCCTGCTGTGGCGCAGCTGAAGTCCGGGCCGGTCTTCCTCGCCGATCAGGTGCGGGGTTTCGAGGCCCGGTGGGACAGGCACAGCGGCCGGCCGATCAAGCCGGTGGAGCTGTCGGCTGTGGAGAAGGAGTTGCTGGAGTACCTGCGGCGGGCTGGTTCCGAGGCCGGGCCGGTTCGTGCGGAGCTGGCCGCGGAGGGCGACGAGGAGCGGGCTGAGCTGACGGTCTGCCTGCACGAGGGGCGCCTGCGCGCGGTCTACGACAGCAGCCTTCACACGGTCAGTGAATCGATCCGCAAGCTCAGGCGTGAACGGCTGGTGTTGGTGGGGGAGGTGCAGGAGAGGGCCGGTGAGGAGACGGTCGTCGACCTGGACCTGACCTCCAAGGGTGAGCGGGTGGCTGCCATGCGCTAGATACCCTGAATTTTCTCTCGACAACGTCCACGACAGGGCCCGCAGCTTCAGTCTGCGGGCCCTGTCGCCTGTTCCGGGCGGGTCACCGTCCCTGCACGGTTTCCATCCGTGAGGCCTTTGCCGGGTGGGGCAGGTGCTGGGACTTGTTCGTTCGTCGCCGGGGTGAACAAGGGCGGCGCCGCCAGCCTCGCCTTGTTCAGCGGCGGGTCTTGAACAGTGTGTGCTCTGGTGCAGCGGTGAACGGCCGCGTCGCCGGTTCCTGCGGGCGGAGCCGGGGTGTATGAAAGGTCAGGCTTTGCACCGGTCGACGGCGTGCAACAGGTGCTGGCGCTGGCGGGCAGGTTCGAAGCTGCGCCTCACCGCGTGGGTCCCTCAATATTTGAGGCTCCCCGCTTGCCGGCAGGGAGCCTCAGAGCCGCTGGCGTCCAGGTCAGTAGACAACAAGCTGGCTTCAGCGCCACGCATCGGTGGCGTCCTCTATAGAACGATCGCACGGGTTGTTCGGTCCAGGCAAGCGGACACTTCAACAACAATCGTGAACGGCATCACTAAACACACTCCTGTGACCTGCGGTGACTGGACCGTAACCGTTGAAGATCATGATGTTTGTTCAGGTCGGCGAGGGTTGTTCACTGGCCGCTGAAGAGCTGCTCCCCTGTGTTCAACCAGCCAGCCGAGCAGCCCAGTTGTTGAGAAAACGAAGCTATGGCCCACGGCGGGAACTCAAGCACGACCGGCCTCAGTTCTCCATAGCATCGGGACCGCACAGCGCTAGCAGAGATTGTCCCAAGTCCCCGTGGGACGAACCCGCGCCACGCCGATACGGGCGGCGCAAGACAGCGCGCATCAAGCGGCCGGCCTAACCGCAGCAGTAAGGGAACGAGAAGGACCTGGCGTGAACGACGACGGCGCCGCGGCGCAGTGTGCTTGCCAGCGAGCCCTGGAGCATCTTCGAGACGAGCTCCACCGACTGGTACAGCAGGCCGGACTCGGCATTGGTGATCTGGCTGCAGAAGTGCACGAGCCGGCGGCCAGGGTGCGCCGCTGGTTTCGTAAACCGGACGGTTCGGCGGACCTGGTCGCCGCCCTCGCGGAGGTCTGCGTGCACCGTATGCAGCGCCGCGGCCACCGGCCCGCTTCCCACCTGTGTGATCCGCAGTGGTGGCGGGACCAGCTGAACGCGGTGAACATACATGTGCTGTTCGGCGTTTGTACTGCTGAACAAACCACTGCCCCTATGCGGACGCGGCTGCTTGTGAGGACGGTCCAGCCCATCGTCCGCCACGTGCCGGTTTTCACCAGCGTGCTGGCGGTGGTGCTCTTCGCCTACGTCCTTGTCCTCACCACTACTGCTTCTGATCCTGCCGTCCGCAGTTCCCCGAGTGCTGCAGCCAGCATGGAGGCTTCCGAGCAGGCCGCTGAGACTCGCCGTGATCCGCCCGCAGCGGGACGCGATGAGCGCACGCCACTTGCCACCTCCTCCGCATCTCCCCAGCCCCCGGGTAGCGACAACACGGCACCCGCCTGCCGCGCCTTCGTCCTTGCTCAGGGCGATTACGCCGCCGTGGTCGTGGTCTGCCCCGGCCAAGGCGTGGTCCTGGTCTGCCCGATAACTGATCTGAAGGTGCCGGTCCGCGGTCCGCACTGGGAAACTCAGATACTTGAGAAGTGCTCTGTGCGGAGCTGAGGTGCCTTCCCCCGGCGGGATGCCGGGGTACAGGCTCAGATGCCAGCCGGGCGCCCCCGAACGCGTACGGCCGGTCGTACCTCATCCCGCCATGACCGTCCGGCCGCTTGGTCCCTTCCAGGCCAGAATGCCGGTAGCACCCTCCGTAGGGTGAGCGGCATGGCCGGAACCGGGGAGACAGAAAACGAGGCGGAGCGCGCGGCGCTGCGACACGCGTTGAGCGAGTTGGACGCGCGGCTCGACACGGGCATCGAGCGCGAGCCCGGAGCACGCCGCCGACTTGAGCGCCTGGTGGAACAGCTGCGGACACCGGCAGCCGCGTTCCTGCGGCCGGAGCTGGAACAACGACTCACCCGTTACGTCGACGCGGACGATTCCCTCGCCCGCGACCTGGTGGCCCGCATCCTGGCAGGAGCCTGTGGCGATGAGGCCCTGTCCGCCCTGCTGCGCGCAATGGCGAGTGATCGAAACGACGACGGGGACACATTGCAGCTCGACGTCCTCGCCCTGTTCGACGCCTGGCCCGAGACTTCGCTCAAGCTGGTCTTGGACTGTGTCGCCTCAAACGACACCGGGATGCGGCTGGTCGGTTTCTGGGGCCTGAGCATCCTCGACTTCGGCGGGACCGAATATTTCGGGCTGATCGCTGACGCGGCCTGCGACCCGGAGCCGCGGGTACGCGCCGACGCGATGAGCACCCTGGGCACCGTCTTCGGCACGGGTGATCCCTCACGGGCCCGGGCCATTCTGATCGCCGGGACAGACGATGCTGCGCCCGAGGTCAGGAGCGCAGCCGTGACAGCCCTCCACTCGTCGCGCGACGACATGGTCACCGATGTCCTGGTGGCCCGCGCTGACGACGTTGATCCCAAGGTCCGATACGGGGTCGCATGGACACTGGCGCGAAGGCCAGCTTCCGAGGCCCGCACCACGCTTGAACGACTTGCCACGGATGAGGACGCGGACGTACGCGACGCCGCACGCGAGGTCCTTGAGCTATCGCCCTGAGCGCGTTCATCCGTCCTTGTACGCGCACACCGACCAGCGCGCCGACGGCTGGCTGAGCTGACGATCACCCAGGCGTGCGGACAGCCGTGATTCTTTGACGACGGACGGCCGAGCAGACCAAGCACATCCCACCCGAGCAAACGGTGCCAATGACTGCCTACTGGAGGCCATGCCCTTGATGGGCCGGGCCTCCGCTGTCCCCACCCATCCCTCCGACGCAGGAACCATTGATCATTTCGTCAGCAAGAACGCCGTGATCAATTGCCCCACCAGCATGAGGAAGGTGATGACGCTCAGCACGGCCGTGCGCGAGAAGCGATCACGGCGCAGCAGACCGATGACTTCGTGTTCATCGGGCCGGGCCAGAAGCTGAGCAATCTTCAGCCGGGTCCGGGTCTGGTGCCAGGCCATCCAGTCGGCGGGGTCACAGCCACAGGAGTGCAGGAAGGCGTGAAGCAGCTCGGTGCTGGGCAGCTCCTTGCCCTTGAGAAGGTCGTGCAGCGTGGATTTGGAGACCGGGTAGCCGTTTTGCCGACAGCGGTTGCTCAAATCCCTGAACGACAGCTCGCTGCGCTCGCGCAGCCGGGACAGCAGCTCGATGAAGTGCTCCGGAGTGCTGCACAGGTTCAGCGCGGTCTGCGAGGAGTTGTTGCTCATCAGGTGTGCCTGATGGACCAGGCCCTGGACGGAGTCGCCTGGATCGCGGAGGGGAACGGTCGGCTTCGCGGACCTCTCACGACGAGCTGCGGAAACCGTAGGGCGGGAGGGCGGCCCGCCGGGAGAGGTTCTGTGACTGTGCTCGGCCGGCTCCACCGCGTCCGCAAAGGACATGGGGGCAGACCTACGGGAGCGCCGTGTCCGCCGCGCCTCGCCCTCTCCTGCCGGCGTGTCCGGTGCCGGATGCCGAGCGCCGACCGGCTCCGTGCCGCTTGCCGCATCCGGACGGGGTGCGTTCTGTACTCTGCGGGCCTCGAGCCACTTGCCTCGGACCTCCTCCAGCACACGCTCGGGGTCCTCGTCGAGCTCGGTGAAGCATCCCCTCACATACGCCTCAACGACCTCTATACGGGGCAGCGACTTTCCCGATGCGGCTATCGACAATGTGGCTGGCGAGTAATTGCACTTGGTTGAAAGCTGACGCAGCGACAGCCCCGCCCGAAGGCGGAGGTCCCGTAGGACCTCCGCCACGGCGGCGACGAAGGGATCGGCATCAGCCGACAGCGGCTTCAGCGGACGCCCCTGTGCCGAAGTCACGCACGCCTCCCTTCTGCTCAGCTCGCCTCGTCCGACCGCGTGAGCCCCTCGTCAGGCTCGGCGGTCGGCAGCGCGGACACCGTGCCGGTGCCGGACGCGTCCTTGAAGACGGTCGGGTGAACGGTGACCTGGGGCTTGATCTCCAGCCGGGGCTCCCACACCAGGACCGGGACGTTCGGCTCCTGCTGCATGCCGTTGATGGGCGACATGCTCTTCGGGTCCGTCGTGTCGACGACCGGCAGGGTGCGCTTCTCGTCACCGGTCGCCGGCTTCGGCTCCGTATCGACGGCCGAGAGCATCGGCTCCTCGTCGTCGGACATCAGAGCCGGGTCCGCGTTGCTCGCGGTGCCCCTGGAGGAGGAGTCCCGAGGATCACTCGGCAACGCGTCGTTCCCCTCGACCTCCTCCTGCTCCGTCGCCCCGCTCGTACGCTCGGCAACCTCGGAGTCAGGCGCCTTCGAGTTCTTGCGGGAGGGGAGGGGGAAGAGAGTCAGGAGCACCGTGAAGGCGCTCAGCCCCAGCCCCGCGGCCGACGGCGCGTCAGCGCCAATGAACGTGGTGCCGTAGCCGAAACCGGCGCTGGACAGGGACACGGCGGTGCCGTGCAGAGCAACCCGCAACGGGGTGGCCGACGTCGTGCGCCGACGCCGGAAGAACCGCTTGATCATCCTCTTCCTTCTCATTGTCTACTTCCCTCCCGAGGACAACACGGGAGAGCGGGGCCTGCGCATGCGCACAGGCCCCATTGACCTGGACTCACCAGCGATCACCGGCCACACTGAGCACCCTCGGCAAAGGGCGCCCCCGACGTTCGAAGGCTCGCGTATCAGTCTGCCCTACGTGAGGGCCTCCCGACTACGCCAGTTGGCCGCATACTGTCCGACTTGGAGGGTTACGGCCCGGTAAGCCGCCGCAGAAGGCCACGCTCTGCTCGATCTAGACCGAAGTTGTCCTACTCTGGCGGTATTTGAGAATACTTTCAGTACGAAATCCCATGGCGAACTGGTGCCTCATAATGAACACCCGTTCGAATGCTTACAGATGACGAATCCTCCGACAAAGCACCGCCGCAACACCTGCTTCTATGTCCAGCGCATGCCGATGGCGGATAGTTGCTCCACGCGCTCGGGGGAGAGCGTGGCAGCCCGGCTGCGCTGGTTACCGATCCATGCCCCCAGCTTCAGCTCCTGGACATCCTGGTCCTCGTCGCTGCCGCCGTTCCCGTTGCCGCCGATGATCCGTTCGGTGTGTTTGCGCGGTACGCGGAGATGTCCTTCGCGCTGGTAGAACTGCCGGGCGGCGGCCAGGTTCAGCGCCCACTTGTCGGCCTGGCTGCGGCGCGGGGGCGGCTTCTCGTCGTCGGCCGCGGGTTCGATTCCGAGGACCTGCTCGCACAGCCATTGCTGCACGCTGGTGAGCTTGTCCCAGCCGAGTCGCTGCGCCCGCACCCATCGTCCGAGGTCTTCGCCCTGGTGCACGACGTTCCCCGGCGAGGTGGGCAGCGGGTGGCCGGCCTCGAGGTGGAGCCGGGTGAGGTGGAAGCAGCGTTGCCATTCCACTGGCCAGGCCGGGCACCAGGCGGGATCGATGTCCGTGAGCTGCTCGCGCCGCTCTTCCGACAGCGCGCCGGCCGACGACCCCGCGGGCAGGCCCTCGGCACGGCGTTGTTCGACTTCCTGCGCCTTGCGGGCTGCGGCCCGCTGGTTCTTCAGCCAGGTGCCTACCCGGTATCCCTGGTAGGTGGCGTCGGTCGGTGCCAGGAGGTGCCCGTTCTCCTTGGCCCACCCTCGGGCGGCAGCCAGGCCCTCTTCCCAGGCGACGTCGTAGTGCGACCAGATCATGCCGAGCTTCTCGAGCTGGACGACGCGGTCGGCGTCCATGTCCCCGCGGGTGTAGAAGCGGCGGGCGTCGGCGATCCACTGACCCAGCGGAAACCCGGCGAGCGAGGCCGGCCACCCCTCGACCTCCACCTCCGAGGCGTCATGGGCGGGGACGCGGTAGGTGAACGGTACGCGCAGGTCATCGTGGAGCCGGTGGTAGAGGACGGCGGCCTCGATACCGCGCCGCCAGTGGGCGTGCTCGGGGTTGAGCACCCGCAGGTTGATGAACGCCGCCAGCTGCGCCGGGTCACGCGGCGTGCTGAACTTCAGCAGCTCCCGGGCCGGCACCGACAGACCACGGTCGCTTCGGTCGCTCCCGACTTCCTCACCCTCCGGTCCGCCGCTGCGGCTCTGCACGCCCCTCACACTGCTGCGGGCCTGCTGCTCGGCGAGCTGCTCCACGACGCGGGCGTCATGTGCCCGGAGCGCCTCGAGCAGCTTTGCGAGCCCGCCATACGCCCGTGAGGTGAGCATGCTGTCGGCTGTCTCTCCGGGTCCGAGCAGGACCGGCACCACGAGCGAGGCGACCTTGCCTTCACCGGGCTGGACGCGCAGGGCGCGGCCGACGGCCTGGACGAGGTCGGGCATGGAGCCACGCACGTCCGCGAAGTACACGGAGTCACAGTTCTTGGTGTCGACGCCCTCGCCCAGCACTTTTACCGAGCCGAGGAAGCTCTTCTCCACGACCGTGCCGTCCGTGGCGATCCCCGTGGAGAACTCGTTCAGGACGCGGCGCCGGTGGCCCGGCTTGTGCTCGCCGCACAGCCAGTCGGCCCATACCGTGCGCGGATACAGCTCCGGCTCGGCGGCACGCAGCCGCTTGGCGACGTTGGGCAGGCCGGCCGCGAACGCCTCAGCCTCCTTGACGACGTGGTGGAAGACCAGCGTCCGACGGAAGCCCTCCTCCGCCGACGCCTTCAGCAGCGCCGTCTGCAGCGCCGCGAGCCGTGCCCCGCGGACCTCGTCCGAGCGGCCCTCCACACCCAGCAACTGCGCGGCTTGGAGCTGGGTGTCGGTGATGTCCACACACACCACCTGGTACGGCGCACAGATCCCCCGGTCGATCGCCTCGGACAACGTCAGCGTGTAGCAACGCGCCCCGAACGGCCCGTCCGGGTCATCTTCCATACTCGCCACCAGCTCACCCGGCGCCCCCTGGTCGGCATCCTCGTCCAGCTGCCACAGCCGCGGCGTGGCGGTCATGTAGAGCCGCCGCAGGGCGGGGATGCGGGTGTTGTCGTGGACGACCGTCCACGGTCTGCCGATCCGGCCGGACGTCCGGTGCGCCTCGTCCACGACGATCAGTGACCAGCCCGGAAGGCCGGCGGCGTGCGCGCGTTCCAGCGTGCCCAGCCCGAGCGAGGCGTACGTGGCGAACACGGTGACCTTGTCGAGCGGCCGTACCCAGTCGACCAGCTCGCCCACGTCCGTGGTGTTCGGGAAGGACGCCTCCCCGCCCCGCAGGGACGAGACCCCGATCATCGGGCCCGTGCGTCCTCCCGCACGCCACGCAGCCTCGGTCTGGGCGAGCAGATCAAGGGAGGGAACGAGGACCAGCACGCGACCCGCACGCAGCTCCTCGGCGCTCCGTGCGGCGACCAGGGTCTTGCCCGATCCGGTCGCCATGACCACCTGAGTACGCAGCCCCCGCTCCGGCACAGTAGATCTTGCAGAAAATTCAAGCACCCGCAGTACCGCGTCCACGGCTTCCCGCTGATGAGGACGGAGTTCCCTCACCGCCATTTCAGTCCACCCTCTCCCGCAAGCCGGACGACAGCACGCCTACACCATGACACACCAACTGACCATGTCAGAAAGGCCCCTGACTCACAGCGCCTACACCGCGACACCGGACCCACGCCCCGATTCCGGACACAGATGACCACCCTCAAGCGGGCCACAGAACTCACATCGACGGAGCCATCCAACTCCAAAATCTATCGCAAGCACAGAATGAAGCAGATGTACTGGGAATCAGCGCAGACACCAGGGGTACTCCCCGCCTATCACTGTCCACCCTGCCGGAGAGAGTCATGACACAGACCATTGGAAACGACAAGGGCAACCGATTCTGTAAGGCGTGCGGCACGCCGGCCGAGGACGGCAAACTGTGCAGCCACTGCGGCGCCGTCCTGGACCTCCCCGACAATGCAGGGCTGGTCGAGGACCAAGGCGCGGCAGTACGCCGCGACTTCGAAGGCCGCACCCAGCAGCAAGAAGGAACGGCGACCGGAGAACGAACCCGATCAACCCACTCCGTTGAACAGCATGCACCGGGGTACACGGGCCGGCATGGCATCCACAACTGATCGCGTCATGTCCTTGCGGGCCGTGCGGCAGCTGCGCCGGGTCCGCACCTTCTACGCAGGTGGCGTCCTGCTGTGGGCGGCATTGACCGCCTGGACGGGCTGGCAGCTGCCCGGCAGCCGCCAGATGTGGGTGTCCGCCCTCCTCCTGGCCGTCTTCAGCGGCCTCCTGCTCACAGCCTCCCTGTGGCTAAAGCGCCTCCAGACTGCAGGCTCGCGACGTCCCGCGCACCACGCCGCACCAGGGAAGGCGACTGCACCACGCCACGCGCATGCCTGACCCACCGCCGGCAAAGCAGCACCACCTGAAGCCCGGGTCTCATCGTGTTTCTGCGCCTCGACATCTGGCTGCAAGCCAGCCGTCGCCAACAGCCAGTCCCTCCCCAAACCACCTCTGTGTATCTCTGAAGCCGGTGAGGCCGTCCGTTTTCGGCCCTTTCCTAGAAGCCGGGAGGCAAGGAACGGGCAGGGGGTAGGCGGGGAGGTATGGATGGCACACGACTTCGACAGGATGATCAGAGCTCACAGGAAACCCGTGCCCGAGGAACGATGCGGATGTGGCGGTGGGCCAGGTGGGCGGCTCTTATTCTCGCGGTCAGCTGGGCGGTGAACTGGGTCGTCAATCTCCTCCAGGGCGAGCAGGGCCGGGACCTGTGGTGGCCTCTGGTCAGTACCGTCATCTGGGCAGCGTTGACCGTCTACGGCTTCAGGACCTACCGCAGGATCAGGACAACGACCCTGCCGGCCATCACCGGCCGTCCGTCTGCCTGACCACCTCGGCCAGCCCGCTCCCTTGTGCTGCTTCCGGGCAGATGAGCACCGAACAGTGACGCTGCCGTACGGAAGACGAGGGGGATGGTGATGGAAGCGGCCAAGTGGTCGGTGGACCGTGAACGCTTGACTCAGTGGGTCCCTGAGGGCGAATGGATGACGGCCGGCTGCGCGATGACGTACGGACGCACACTGTGGGGTCTGATCCCGCGACGCGCTTCGCTTCTGTTGACCGACCGCCGGGTACGAGTACTGCACCACCGAGGCAATGACCTCCAGTACGCCATACGCGGCATCTGGTTCGAGATGATGCGCGGCGAGGCCGAGGCGGTCTGCAGGAACCCGCAGGTGCGGGTGGAGTTCGACAAAGGACAGGAAATCGAACTGCGCCGGCACGACGGCGGGGTGGAGCGCCTGCTGATCAGTCAATGAGACGCGGTGCATGCCGAGGCTTTGTATGCGGCGTTCCCTCCCGGGAACAGCGACCCGCAGCAACGTGACAGCACCGCACACTTTGTTGCCGCTCGGGCCGAAGGCCCGTTGCCGGCACCGCGCAGCGGGGCCGGCCCCATGGCGCGCAGCGCCATCAGGTGGCTGGAGCGCAGCGGAAGCCACCCACGGGGCCGCAGACCCCGCAGTCCCGGGAGCGCAGCGGACGGGACGCCACCCGCCTTGCTGCGCAAGGCGGGTGAGCAGGATGCGCAGCATCCTGCCAGCGCTCACGCGGAGCGTGAGCGCAATCCCCGCGCGCAGCGCGGGGATTCGCTTGCCTCCGGGCGAAGCCCGGAGGGGACCCGCTCCGCGGG